>CAVUGO010000007.1:0-38627 GCA_963741045.1 uncultured Acidobacteriota bacterium | reverse complement strand
CCGGGTGCCCCACCTTTCTTTGTATCTTCCGTGTCACAACTGACGGCCGTGATCCACCGCGAGCAATTCCATTCCGGAGTTAAGTTCTAGATTTTGCGGGTGCTCCAGTTTTCGCCGCCTTCGCGAAGGGTGGGATGAGTTTGACTTGCCGGCGCCCTACCCTTTGGCTCTTAAGGGTGGGATCTTCGGATCCAAATCCTTAACCCCGAAACAACCTCTTCCGCACGCGCACCGTCCAACCTTGTAGTGCTGCGGGCCGCGTAAAACGGCCCCAAGGAGGCATTGGCAAAATCGACCGGCCCTTCGCCAAACGAAGACCGGCTAGCGAAAATCCAAGCCACTCCCACCTCCCAACACACGCGCCCGCGTCCTGCGGCCCGCGAATCCAAAAAAGCACCCACAAAAGGACCACCCAAAATGATTGCTAGAGCCACCAGGCCAATCAGCCAGGCAAATTCGCACCATCGCACTCTCAGAAGCATCGCCGCCTCTCGCGCTGCCTGTTCCACCGCGCAACCTTCGTCGGCTGAGAATCCCGCCCGGCAACGAGTAAAGTTAATACACGGTTCCGCGATTAAAACTTTCGGCAAACGACCGCGAATCAGCAAGTTGCAAAATTCTAATCGGCGGTAAAAGGGGGGGTACATCGCCGTGATACGATTCATGCTGGAACCTAAAGTTAGAATGGGCGCCAAGTCCAGGACCGAACATGGCAAAACCAATTTTGCTCAGTGTCGACGACGACCCTGACGTTCTGCGGGCGATCGAGCGCGACTTGCGAACGAAATACGGCGCTGAATTCCGTGTGATCGGGAGCGATTCGCCCGAAGCGGCACTCACGCTTTTGAAACAGCTGAAGCTGCGTAGTGACAGCGTGGCATTGCTGATTGCCGATCAACGAATGCCGCATATGGACGGCGTCGCGTTTTTGCAGGAAGCGATGCATGTATTCCCTGAAGCGAAACGGCCTTGCTCACCGCCTACGCCGATACGAACGCAGCGATTGATGCGATCAATCAGGCCAGCATCAACTACTTCTTCTTGAAGCCATGGGATCCTCCCAGCGAACACCTTTATCCGCAATTGGATGATCTGCTTGACGATTGGCAAGCGTCGTATCGGCCAAAATTTGAGGGCATACGAGTGCTGGGAACGCGCTGGTCGCCGAAGTCTTATGAATTGCGGGATTTTCTTGCGCGGAATCGCGTTCCATATCAGTGGATGGATGTCGAAATTTCTGCCAACGATCCAGAGACAAAGCGCCTGTTGGAAGTCCTGGGACCAGAAGCTTCACGTCTTCCTATTGTGCTTTCCCGGATGGCACAAGGCTCCTCGAGAGTGTCCCAGCGCAAGTGGCCCAAAGAGTCGGGTTGAAAACCCGCGCACAAACGAATTTTTATGATTTGGCGATCGTGGGCGGAGGGCCTGCGGGTTTGGCTGCGGCAGTCTATGGAGCGTCAGAAGGACTGCACACGGTGATGATCGAACGCGAGGCTCCCGGCGGGCAAGCCGGAATGAGTTCACGCATCGAGAATTATCTGGGGTTCCCTACGGGACTAAGTGGCGGAGACCTTGCTCGCCGCGCCGTGGTGCAGGCGAAGCGGTTTGGCGTAGAGATTCTGTCGCCTCAAGAAGCCGTTGGCATACGCACGGAAGGATCCTACCGAATCATCAAATTAGCGGATGGAAACGAGATTTCGTGCCACGCGCTGATGATCGCGACAGGCGTGCAGTGGCGACGACTCGAAGCGCCGGGCGTCGATCGTTTGCAGGGAGCAGGTATCTACTACGGCGGAGGCGCCACGGAAGCGTTGTCATGCAAAGGTGAGATCGTTTATGTGATTGGGGGCGCGAATTCGGCGGGGCAGGCGGCGATGAATTTTGCGAAGTACGCCGAGCGAGTGGTTATCGTCGTGCGCGGAAGCTCGCTATCCAGCACGATGTCGCAGTATCTGATCGACCAAATCAAAGAAGTGCCCAAAATTCAGCTGTGGGCGAACGCGAGCGTCGCCGAGGCGCACGGCGCAACGCATCTCGAAGAGATCTCATTTCTATGTTCGGATACCAATAAGATTGAGCGCGTGCCGGCGACTGCGATGTTCATTTTTATAGGAGCGCTTCCGAGGACAGACTGGCTGGCGGGTGTTGTGGAGCGCGACGAACGCGGATTTATCCTGACGGGCCCCGATCTGATACGAGACGGCCAGCGACCAAAAGGCTGGAACTCGACAGAGATCCCTTCCTGCTGGAGACGAATGTCCCGGGATTGTTTGCGGTGGGTGATGTGCGCCACGGCTCGGTGAAGCGCGTGGCTTCCGGAGTGGGTGAGGGGTCGGTCGCCGTTCAATTTATCCATCAATATTTGAGCAAGGTCTAAATGGTCGACAAAGCTGAACTGCTTCGCGTGCCGGCATTCGCTGATCTGCCCGACGATCAGCTCGACTGGTTCCTCGGCAATTCGCAAGAATTTCATGTGGCGGCAGGGGATAGCTATCTCCGTCAAGGTGATCCCGCTGACTGGATGGTTGTAATTCTCGAAGGCCAGTTTCAGTGGCGCGGTGACGTGGGCGGGGATATTGTCACATATCCAGCGAAGGCCGGAGACGTCACCGGGATCTTACCCTTCTCCCGGATGAAACGGTTCGGCGTAACCTTTCGAGCGCTCAGCGCAGGGCGGATCCTGAAATTCCCGGCTTCCTTGTTCCCAGAACTTGTGCAGAAAATGCCGGAATTGACTGCGCGCCTGGTAGGGTACCTGTCCGACCGGGTTCGAGAAACCACGCGCGTCGAACAGCAGCGGGACAGGCTGGCGTCGCTGGGGAAGCTTTCGGCGGGGCTCGCGCATGAACTCAATAATCCGGCGTCTGCTGCGAAACGTGCCACGAGCCAGTTGCGCGACGTCCTGAAGAAAATACGCGATGCGAGCCACGAATTGGGAAGTCGTGATTTGACGGCGGCGCAGAAAGCTGAAATCGAGAAACTGGAAACTGCATTCGTCCAGAGCAACGAGGTACCGCCCGATCCGCTAGCTGTCAGCGATCTTGAAGAGCAAATCGATTCCTTGCTGCGAAGCCACGGCCAGAATGACTTGTGGCAGATGGCAGCGGACCTGGCGCGAAAGAACGTCAAGCCGGAACGCTGGAATCCTTATTCGCCACGCTCGATGCAGACACCGCGCGCGCCGCGCTGGTAAGGATCGCTGCCTCGGTTGAAGTGGCAACTCTGCTGAACGAAATCGAGAGCGGCACGTCGCGCATCTCCGATCTGGTCCGTGCGATTAAAGAATACACATACATGGATCAGACCCCGCTGCAAAACATCGACATCGTAAAAGGCCTGGAAACTACTCTCACCATTTTGAATCACAAGCTCAAGCACGGAGTCGCCGTGGAGCGCGACTACCAAAAAATACCGCTTCTTGTAAATTCATTTGGAAGCGAGCTCAATCAGGTTTGGACGAATATCATCGACAATGCCATCGATGCTATGAGAGGCGAGGGAAAGCTTCGAGTTCGAACCTATCGCGAGGACAATTGTGTGGTGGTTGAGATCGCAGACAACGGACCGGGAATTTCGCCTGAGGTACAACCGCATATCTTCGAACCTTTTTTTACCACCAAGGGAGTTGGCGAAGGCACTGGCCTGGGCCTCGACACGGTTCAGCGTATCGTGAAGAAGCACCGAGGCAGTATTCAGGTGAACTCGAAGCCCGGTGAAACGCGGTTTCAAGTATGGCTCCCGCTGGCAGAAGGTCTGAATCAGAACCCTAGGTTGTAACCTCTCTGTAATATCCCCACCAAATAATAGGCCCCCTTTTCACGTTACTAGTAGCCTGTCTGGCGTGCGAAACTGTGCGCGCCAAATCGCGATCTGGCGCGGCGAATTAATTGAACCTTGCGGTCGGAAGTGAGGTTATCGAATGAGACGGCCAACCATTTGGATCGCGGTGCTGTCGTCCGCGGCCGGCTTATTTTTCGCTGGCTGCGGCAATGGCAAGAATGATGCGAACGCGGGAGCGCCGCCGCCGCTGAAAGTGGAGCGCGCGGAGGATCCAAATGTTTTCCAAGTCGAGCAGCCTGACAAGTTTCCCCTAGTCGCGGCCGTCGAGCATGTGGCGACGTCCCAGTTGACGACGACGGCTACGGTGAATCCGGACATTTCTCGAACTGTTCCTGTCATCTCCTTGGCCGTGGGCCGCGTGGTGGAAATCAAGGCTCGCTTGGGCGACATCGTCCAGAAGGGGCAAGTGCTGCTGCGCGTGCAGAGCGCGGACATTGCTGGAGCCTATTCCGACTATCAAAAAGCGGTGGCGGACGAACAACTGGCGCGCACGCAGGCGGAGCGAGCGCGGCAGCTCTATGACAAAGGTGCAATCTCTCAGAACGACTTTCAGATTGCGGAGGACGTAGAGGCTAAGGCCCAAGTAGACGTAAAAACCACTGCCGAGAAACTTCGTGTGCTGGGCAATGCCAATCTTGATCAGCCGTCTGGAATTGTCGATATTCGCGCTCCAGTGGCAGGAGTTATCACCGATCAGCAAGTGACTAATGCGGCCGGAGTTGCGGGCCTGACCTCGCCCAACCCGTTCACAATCTCCGACCTGACTTACGTCTGGATTCTTTGTGACGTTTACGAAAACGATTTGGCAGCGGTACGCATCGGCGACAAGGCTGACATTCGCCTGAACGCGTATCCGGACAAAACATTCAGCGGAATCGTCAGCAACATTGGCCCTATTCTCGACCCCAATATCCGTACCGCGAAGGTGAGGATTGAAGTGCGCAACCCGGGCGGCGTTTTTAGACCGGGGATGTTCGCGACGGTCATCTTTCATGGCCAAAAAAAGGAAAGGTTGGCGGCTGTGCCTGCCAATGCAGTCTTGCATCTGCACGATCGTGATTGGGTTTACGTGCCTATTGGCGGCAACAAGTTCAGGCGCGTCGAGGTGAAGGCTGGTGAAATGCTGCCGGGCGAGATGCAGGAAATCCTCTCGGGAGTAGCGGCCGGTCAACAGGTAATAGCGAATGCGCTCGACTTCCAAAACACGGTGGAACAGTAGTGATCAATTCGCTGGTCGATTTTGCTCTCAACAACCGCTTCATCGTGCTCAGCGTGGCTGTGGTGCTTTTCGTATGGGGCCTTATCGCTTTCAGTAGATTACCGGTGGAAGCCTATCCCGATGTGGCAAACACGTGGGTGCAAGTGATCACGCAGTGGCCCGGTCGCGCGGCGGAGGAGGTGGAGCAGCAGATCACCATACCGATTGAAATTCAAATGAACGGAGTTCCGCATCTTCAGCACATACGAACCGCGTCGCTCGCGGGATTGTCGGTGGTTAATCTTATCTTTGACGATAATTCCGACAACGACTGGGACCGCCAGAAAGTGCTCGAAAGGCTGTCGGCCGTAACCTTGCCGACCAATGTAACGGCGCAGATAGGACCTGATTTCAGCCCGATCGGATCGGTGTATTGGTACACGTTGAAGAGCACGAACCCGAAATACGATCTCATGGAGCTCAAGTCGCTTCAGGATTGGACGGTCTCCAAATACATGAAGGCTGCACCGGACGTGGTGGATGATTCCTCGTTCGGCGGGCTGACTCGCGAATACCAAGTCCGCGTGGATCCCGACAAACTGGTGGCGTATGGCTTGAGCCTCGCTCAGATTGAACAGCAGTTAACCAACAGCAACGCGAATGCAGGCGGCAGCTTTATCGAGGAGGGTGCGCAGCAAATTAATGTTCGCGCTGTCGGGTTAGTAAGAGATGTGCAGGACATTGAAGAGGTGGTGCTGAAAACACAGAAGGGCACTCCGATTCGGATCAAGGACGTTGCGGTAGTTACGCAAGGGCCAAAGATTCGCCTGGGTCAAATCGGAAAGGCGATTCATCGCGCCGACGGCGTGGTGGTTGATGATAACGATGTAGTGGAAGGGATTGTATTCATGCGCAAGGGCGCGGACACGGCGGCAACAATGGACGGGATTCATGCCGCCGTGCAGAAGCTTAACGACCATATACTGCCACCGGGAGTGAAGATCGTCCCATACCTGGATCGCGACGACCTGGTGCACTACACGACGCACACGGTGCTGCACAATCTGGGCGAGGGAATGATCCTGGTGGTGATCATTCTCTTCATCTTCCTGGGAAATGTGCGCGGTGCGCTCATCGTCTCATTTACGATACCGTTCTCGCTGCTATTTGCTTCCATTTGTCTCGACTTACGGCACATTTCCGCGAACTTGCTCTCCTTAGGAGCGCTGGATTTCGGCATGGTTGTGGATGGCGCGGTGGTGATGATTGAGAACATCGTCCGCCATTTGAATCGTCCCGAGAGGCATAACCTCACGGCGATGGACCGCATTCGCGAAGCCGCTCATGAAGTGCAACGGCCTGTGTTCTACGCGATCGCCATTATCATCACGGCGTATCTGCCGATCTTCACGCTGCAGAGCGTAGAAGGAAAATTGTTCAAGCCGATGGCCTGGACAGTGGCGTTCGCATTGTTCGGCGCATTGATCTTCTCGATGCTGGTGGCTCCGGCGCTGGCAAGTCTTCTCTTCAGCTCAGGGGTGAAGGAATGGAATAACCCCGTGATGGGCTACCTGACGGTGCGTTACAGGAAGGCCGTAACTTGGACTATTCACCATCGGCCTATCACGGTGGGGGCCGCGGCCATTCTCTTCGCGTTTGCGATGTTTTTAGGGTTTAGCGGAGTGATCGGATCGGAATTTCTGCCGCATTTGGACGAAGGCGCTATTTGGGTTCGCGGCACTTTGGCGCCGAGCACCGGACCCACCGAGAGCGCGCGTGTTGCGGAGAAAGCACGTCAGGTGCTGGCGTCGTTTCCTGAGGTCCCGCAGGTGGTCAATCAGATCGGCCGTCCGGACGATGGAACGGACACGACCGGATTCTTCGACATGGAATTCTTCGTTGACCTTCTGCCGAAGGACAAATGGCGGCCTGTGTTTCATCAAGACAAGGATTCATTGATCGCGGCGATGGATCGCGAACTGGAGAAGATACCGGGAGTATTTTGGGGATTCTCTCAGCCGATTTCGGACAACCTGGAAGAGGCTGTGAGCGGTGTGAAGGGTGCGCTGGCAGTGAAAATTTATGGAGATGACCTGAAGACGCTGGAAGGAAAAGGGGATGAAATTGTCAACGTGATGCGAAATGTCAAGGGCGTGGAGGATCTAGGGCTGTTTCGCATCCTTGGCCAGCCTAATCTCAATTTCGAAGTGGATCGCGAACAAGCCGCGCGCTTCGGCATCAACGTCTCTGACGTTCAAGATGCGATTCAAACGGCGGTCGGCGGCGGTGCTCTTACGCAGGTGCTGATTGGGGAACAACGGTATGACCTGGTGCTGCGTTACCTGCCGCAATATCGGGACACAAGAGAGGCAATCGAGAGGATTCGCCTTCTGTCACCCACCGGCGAGCGTGTTTCGCTGGCTCAACTGACGAAGCGCAGCGTGACGGACGGTGGTTCAGAGATTTACCGCGAGGCGAACTCGCGATATGTGGCCGTGAAATTCAGTGTGCGCGGCAGGGACCTGGGCAGCACAGTGGAAGAAGCGATCAAGAAGGTGAATGCCAACGTAAAATTGCCGCAAGGTTATACGATTGACTGGGCGGGCGAATATGAAAGCCAGAAGCGCTCGCAACGACGGCTGATGCTCGTGCTGCCGGTGACGATTGTGGCGATCTTCGTGATCCTATATGCGATGTTTACTTCCGTCAAATGGGCTCTGCTGATTCTGACGAACGTGGCGATGGCACCACTGGGAGGCCTTTTGGCCTTGCTCGTTACGCACACGAACCTTAGCGTCTCGTCCGGTGTCGGCTTTCTCGCGCTTTTTGGTGTGTCGGTGCAGACCGGAGTGATCATGGTGGAATATATCAATCAACTTCGGGCTCGAGGATATACGATTGATGACTCCGCCGCGGAAGGTGCAGTCCTGCGGCTTCGGCCCATCATGATGACGATGCTTGTCGCCACTTTGGGACTGCTTCCCGCTGCGCTTTCACGCGGAATCGGATCTGATTCGCAACGCCCTTTTGCAATCGTGATTGTGGGAGGCCTTCTCTCCAACCTTATGATAGGCATCTTTCTTTTGCCTACTTTGTATACGTGGTTTGCGCGCGAAGACGATAAGCTTCCCGCGGCGGAGGCGGCGGACGCGGTATAGAATAGAGCGAACTTATCGGTCAACGGTCGCTTTACGAGATTGCGGGAATTCGACAATGAAAAAAACTGAGGTTTGCGCGTGCATCAAGGAACTAGGCATCATACCGGCCGTTCGTGTTTGCTCTGCAGCGGACGCTCACTTCGCAGCCGAATCGGTGGCAGGAGGCGGAATACCCATTGTGGAAATCACAATGACCGTGCCCGAAGCGGTTGAGCTCATTTCCCATCTCGTTCATCACCATCAAAAAATGATCGTCGGCGCCGGAACCGTCCTCGATACGGAAACAGCTCGGCGCTGCGTCGATGCAGGGGCAAGTTTCTTGACGGCTCCTGGATTTGACCAGGCAATTGTGGAATTTGCCGTCAAGGAAGACGTTGCAGTTCTCCCCGGTGCCCTAACACCCACGGAAGTGATCACTGCCTGGAAGGCGGGTTCGGACTTCGTCAAAGTGTTTCCTTGCGCTCAGGTGGGCGGTGAGAAATACATCAGGGCTTTGACAACAGCGCTACCACAGATTCCGTTGATCGCTGCGGGAGGCGTGAATCAGCAGAATGCGGCTGGTTTTATCCTGGCGGGGGCGGCCGCGATTGGGGTTGGTACCGAATTGATCCCGCCTGGTGCCATTGAGCGGCGCGAAGTGGACCGAATTCAAGAACTATCGCATCGCTTCCTCGGTTTCGTGAGTGATGCGCGTGAGCGGTTGGCCCCGCGAAAAGACAGCAACTCTGCCACCAAAACTGACTTCAGGAAGCTTCACAAGACCCTCGCGCGATAAGCCCGGAAGGAAGCAAATCGAGCGGTTTGGACGGTGGATGCTGAGAATCGTCTCTCGGGCATAATCAGGGCGGCATGATTCCGTGAGTTGCGCCGGCACTTATTCGTCATGCAAATCCGGATGGTGAGTCTTCACGTGGTATTGCCCCGAATGAAATATCAGCGGCTCGCCTTGTCGCCAGCGGTATTGAATCACTTCACCTAAAAAGATTATGTGGTCGCCTCCCTTGAATTTGCGGACCACTCGGCAGACAAAGTGAGCGGTGGCCCCTTTCAGGAGCGGACAACCTTCGACGCTATCGTTGCAGTCAATTTCTGCGAACCGATCTGTGAGCTGCGCTGCAAATCGGCGGGAGAGATGGTGCTGGTCCGCCGCGAGGACATTAATCGCGAAATGGCGCGCTTTGATGAAATCTGAATACTCGGTGGAGGCTTTTCCCAGGCTCCACAGTACGAGCGGCGGATCGAGAGAAACAGATGCGAATGAATTTACGGTGAGTCCTATACATCGGCGACGCTTGTTGCGTCCGGTCACGATCGCGACGCCCGTGGCAAACTGGCCCAAGGCGTTGCGAAAATCCCGGTGGTCGAATTTGTGCGGCCGCTTCACGGCTGATTCTTGATTATCTCACCGCCCTTCATCACGAAGCGAATGTGCTCGAGAATGGAGACGTCCGCGACGGGATCGCCATCCACTGCGACGATGTCCACGAATTTCCCGGGCTCCAGCGTGCCAACGCGATCAGACCAGCCCAAGAGATCGGCGGCATTCACTGTGGCAGCCTGGATTGCAACGAGCGGCGGCAGCCCCATCTTCACCATCGTGGCGAACTCACCCGCGTTCATTCCGTGCGGGTAGACGGCTGCATCCGTGCCGAAGGCGATCTTCACGCCTTCTTTAAACGCGTGCGAGAGATTCTGTTTCGCGATAGGCAGCACCGTGTTCATTTTGTCTCTCATGCTTTGTGTGAAGCCGAGATGCTGGTAATTGGCGAGCAGCCAGTCTTCGAGAAAGACTGTGGGCACCAGGTAAGTGCCACGCTGCTTCATGAGCGCGATGTCTTCGTCATTGATGTAGCTGCCGTGCTCGATGGAGTCGACTCCGGCGAGCACCGCGTTTTTGATTCCGAGCGCACCGTGCGCATGGGCCGCGACTTTGCGGCCGAGACCGTGCGCGGTGTCGACGATGGCTTTCATTTCTTCAGGGCTGTATTGCTCGAGCGCGGGATTATCGCCTTCCGAAAGCACGCCCCCGGTGGCCATGAATTTTATGAGGTCCGCGCCATATTTGATGTTCTCGCGCACCTTGGTCATCACGCCGTCTACTCCATTGGCGACGCCTTCGTCGGAATAGTTGAATTGCGGCGCGAGAAAATTCTCATCGCCATGGCCGCCAGTAATGCTGAGCGCAGGGCCAGAAGCGAGCATGCGCGGGCCGGGAACGTCGCCATCATTGATGGCATCGCGCAGGGCGATATCCGCATATCCTTCCGCACCCACGTTGCGAACCGTTGTGAAACCGGCTTCCAGCGTAACGCGCGCATTGTGCGCTCCGTAGAGCGCGGAGCGAGGATAGGACGTGTGCAGGCCGAGCGGGCCCGCTAACCACGGAACAAAAGTCAGGTGTGTGTGGCAATCGATCAATCCTGGAAGCACGGTGAGATTCGAGAGGTCGATCGTCTTGGTACCAGCAGGCAGCTGTTTATTAATGTCAGCAGGCTTACCTATGGCTCTGATCCTGCCGTCTTGAATCCAGATGAGCTGGTCAGACGCGTAGGTTCCTGTGCGCACATCGAGGATTTTGCCTGCGTGGACCGCAACGGTCGCCGGCGCGCTGGGTCTTGGTTCCTGAGAGCGTGCCGCGCTGACAGTAAAAATTAGAAGGCAAAGCAAAATTACCGAACGCTTCATTTCGATCCTCCGAATTTGCGCGATTCGATCCTGGTTAAGGCCAGGTACAAGAAACGCGCGCCGCGCATTGTATCTCTACTGAGCGGAAGGCGCTCAGGACAATTCACAAAGTTAATCGGTTGCATCGCCTAATTTGATTTTTGCTTGACAGGTGGCACAGCGAATGTATGATTATACAGTGCGTTGCATAATCACGCACAAGGTTGGATGAGCGTACAAAAACGATACCGGCAAGGACAGATTCTGAAGCTCCTCGCGGCTCATGCCGTGGCGAGCCAGGATGAGCTGCGCCGTCAACTCGGGCACATCGGCATGCGAGTGACGCAAGCTACGCTCTCGCGCGACTTGCGCGAATTGCGGCTGGTAAAGACGACCGAAGGCTACCGGCCACTCTCGGCCGCCGCAGCGGAAGAAGCTGTGCCGCAGGCGACGCTGGCGCGGGCACTCAAGGAATTCTTGCTGGATATTCGCCCGGCACAAAACATGCTTGTGCTGAAAACTCCTCCGGGCGGCGCACAGCCGCTGGCCGCGGCGGTGGATTCCGAACGCTGGAAAGAAATTGTCGGCACACTCGCCGGCGACGACACGGTTCTGCTTATTACTCCCTCCCGAGGCGCTCGGGCAGCGGTGCAAAAGCGCGTGGAGGAACTGCTCCGATGAACGACCCTTTACGGGTCGCCGTCGTTGGAGCAACGGGCTACGCGGGATACGAGCTGGCCCGGCTCCTTCTTCGGCACCCAAAAATCGATAAGCCGACGTTCTATCTGCGCGATGGGAACGCCAACGTGCGCTGCTTGACGGAACTCTATCCGCAACTGCGCGGCTGGGGAGAAGCACCGTGCAGGCCGCTGTCGGTTGCGGCGATTGCGGCTAGCGGCGCCGATGTAGCATTTCTCTCGACACCGCACGAAGCATCGCTCGAGCTCGTACCAGAGCTGCTCGCGGCGAATCCAAAGCTGCGAATCGTGGATTTGAGCGGAGCGTTCCGTTTTCACAAGCCCGAGACATTTGAGAGTTGGTACAAACTCGCCCCGGCCGCAAGAGAAATTCTGCAAGAAGCCGTGTACGGACTTCCAGAATTGTATGCGGAGTCGTTGCCGGCAGCCCGACTCGTCGCCAATCCTGGGTGCTATCCAACCTCGGTGATTCTCGGATTGCGGCCGCTTATCGAAGCCGGCTGGGTCGACACGGCGCGCGGGATCGTTTGTGATTGTAAGTCGGGTGTGAGCGGCGCCGGAAAAGAGCTGAAGCGGGAGACTCATTTCGTCGAGGTGAACGAAAATTTTCGCGCGTACGGTTTATTCACTCATCGACACACGCCGGAAGTCGCCGAACACCTGGGGCTGGCGGAGCGCGATTTTGTTTTCACCACGCACTTGCTGCCTCTTGAGCGCGGAATTCTTTCCACTTTGTACGTGTGGTTGAAACCGACGCGCAATGCGGAGGAAGTCGAAACGCTCTTCCGACAATTTTATGCGGAGCGGCCGATGGTACGAGTGTTGCCGGTAGGGCGATCGCCCGAGCTGCAACATGTGGCGCACACAAATTTTTGCGACGTCGGATTTGCGCTCGAATCAAAAGGTGAGCGGTTAGTGATTGTGTCCTGCCTCGACAACCTTGGAAAAGGCGCGGCGGGACAGGCGGTGCAAAATCTAAACGGGATGTTCGGATATCCCGAAACGGCGGGATTGATATGAGGCTGTTGATAAAAATCGCGGGCGCGCTACTGGACGGCGAAGAGAACGTACAAAAAATTGCGCGGCAGATCGCGGAGCTGGCACGCGCTGGCCACGAGATGCTGATCGTACACGGTGGCGGGAAAATTTTTACGGCGACTCTGGCGCGGATGGGAATCGAAAGCAGTTTCGTGAGTGGTTTGCGCGTGACCGATCGCGAGACGCGCGACGTGGCTGTAATGGTTTTTGGCGGCCTACTCAATAAGCGGCTGGCGGGCGCAATTTCGCTTGCAGGTCAGCCGGCGGTGGGAATTTCGGCGTCCGACGCGGCTTGCTTTCTGGCTGAACCGATGCAAATCGGTGAAAACGAACGGAGCCTCGGGTTTGTTGGTTACCTGACGGGCGTGAATCTCGATTTTCTGCGTGCGCAGTGGCGCGCTGGAATCGTGCCGGTGGCTTCGTGCCTGGGGCTGGGAGCAGACGGCGAAATTTATAATATCAACGCCGACCACATGGCTGCGGCTGCCGCCGAATTTATCCACGCCGACCGTCTAATTTTCCTAACGGATGTGGCCGGAGTACTTGATGGCGACAAAGTGTTGCGGGCGGTGCGTGGAGGCGAAATCGAAGACATGATCCGGCGCAACAAAGTTTCCGGCGGAATGATTCTGAAACTTGAAGCAGCGAAGCGGGCGCTTTCGGCCGGCGTAGCGGAAGTGCGGATTATTGGAGGCACCGCTCCACGCGCGCTCTTGAACGCTGCGAATGCGGCGCGCTGCTCAGGGACCCGCGTGCTGCCCGTGCTGAGGGCTTCGGCGGCAAAAGCAGCACAAGGAACGGCGCATTAAAAATGGCTAAAAGCAAAATAGCGGCGAAGGGCGGGTTATCGGCGTCGCGTGCGCGTGCGGAGGAAGCGCGCCACTTGATGAATACCTATAAGCGGCCGCCAATCGTATTCACGCGGGGCCGCGGATGCCGCGTGTACGACTCGAGTGGACGAGAGTATTTGGATTTTCTCGGCGGTATTGCGGTGAATGCGCTCGGGCATGCACATCCGCGTCTTGTGCGCACGATTCGACGCGAAGCAGGGCGGGCGATTCACACTTCGAACCTGTTTCACAATCCTTTTCAAGGGCCGTTGGCAAAAAAGCTCGCGCAATGGTCGGGACTTGATCGTGTGTTCTTCACGAACAGCGGGACAGAAGCCATTGATGGAGCTCTCAAGCTCGCGCGAGCGTATGCGAACGCGAAGGCCAGCGCAGGTGGCAGTGGCAATGGTTTTGCCGCGAAAAAGACGCGGATTCTCGCGCTCGAGAATTCGTTTCACGGGCGCACGTTCGGCGCAGTTTCCATCACGTATCCGGCAAAATATCGCGAACCCTTTGCTCCGCTCGTTCCCGGTGCGGAATTCGTAAAATTCAACGATGTAGCCGATCTTAAACGCAAGTTTGATGATTCGGTTTGCGCCCTCGTCGTGGAAACGATCCAGGGCGAGGGCGGGATTTTTCCGGTCAGCCAGGAATTCTGGCAGCGCGCACGCGAACTAGCCACGCAGCACGATGCTGCGATGATCGCCGACGAGATTCAATGCGGCCTTGGCCGGACCGGCCGATACTTTGCGTATCAGGCGCTTGGTTCGCTTCCCGATGTGGTCGCCGTGGCGAAACCTCTGGCGGGAGGATTGCCGCTGGGCGCTTTTATCGCGAATGAGAAATTTGCGGCAGCCTTTACACCAGGAATGCACGGTACCACCTTCGGCGGCGGGCCACTCGTTTGTGCTGCAGCGCTGGAATTCCTTACAGTCGTAGAAGAGGACAATCTGCTGGCGAATATTCGCGAGCGCGGCGCAGAATTGCGCGCGGGAATTGAGAAGCTTGCCGGCAAATTCGATTTCATCCGTGAAGTTCGCGGCGAAGGTTTGATGCTTGGCGTTGACCTCTCCGTGGATGGAGCACCCTTTATCGCCGAGGCGCTGCGAAGCGGGCTGATCATGAATTGCACGCACGAGCATATTTTGCGGCTGCTTCCCGCCTTCATTATCAGGCCGCGTGATGTGGCCGACTTTCTCGCGAAATTCGAAGCGGTGCTGGCGCGAACAGCGAAGTCGCTGGAGAAGTCTCGATCAAAAACACAAAAGACCGAAACGCATGCGCAGACGATGACCGTGGCTGCAGCGAGGTAACAATGAACGCAACCGCAACAACACTCACACTCACAAACGATCTCCTGACCGGTATGGAATGGGGACCGGCGCAGGTGCGCGAACTCTTCCACCTGGCGGCGGACATCAAAGCGCGCCCGGATCGCTATCGCGGAGCGCTCGAAGGAAAATTTCTGGCGATGATTTGCGAAAAGCCGTCGCTGCGCACCCGCGTGACGTTCGAGGTGGGAATTGCAAGCCTGGGCGGCGCGTCGGTGTTTCTCGACCATACGGCAACACGGCTTGGGGCGCGCGAATCTATTCGCGACGTAGCAAAGAACCTCGAGCGAATGGTTCACGGAATCGTCGCGCGCGTATTTTCGCAGACGTCTTTGGATGGCTTGGCGGAGCACGGCCGCATTCCCGTGATTAACGCGCTTTCCGATCGCTTTCACCCGTGCCAAGCGCTGTCGGACTTTTTCACGCTCGAGGAACGCTTTGGCGGACTGCGTGGCCTGAAATTTGCTTATGTCGGCGACGGCAACAATGTGTGCCATTCGCTGCTCACGATTGCGGCACGCGTCGGCGCGCACATTCGCGTGGCGACGCCGGCCGGGTACGAGCCAGACGTAGCGGTTGTAGCGGAAGCGAAACGAGTGGCGCGCGAGACGCGGGGAAAAATTGAAATCGTTCGTTCGTCCGAAGATGTTGTTGCGGGCGCCCAGGCGGTATACACCGATGTGTGGGCGAGCATGGGGCAAGAAGAAGAATCGGCCGCGCGAGAACTCGCGTTTGCCGGCTACCAAGTGAATGAAGGTTTATTGTCGCAGGCCGCTCCGGACGCCGTCTTCATGCATTGCCTGCCGGCTCATCGTGGCTCAGAGGTGACGGAAGGCGTGATCGATTCGGAACGCTCAATCGTGTTCGATCAATCAGAAAACAGGCTGCACGTTCAGAAAGCGATTCTGCTCACGCTGCTGAATTAAGAAATTCGCGGTCGCAACCGCGCGAGGAGAAGGAATTGGCGAAGAAAGTTGTGTTGGCGTATTCCGGAGGGCTTGATACCTCCATCATTATTCCCTGGCTGAAAGAGACTTACGGCTGCGAAGTGATCGCCATGATCGGTGATCTGGGCCAGCGCGAGGATTTGGAAGGTGCGCGTAAAAAAGCGCTCGCAACCGGGGCAAACGCGGCATACGTGGAAGATCTGCGCGAAGAATTCATAACCAGATTCATCTGGCCGACATTGCGCGCTGGCGCCGTTTACGAGCACAAATACCTGCTCGGAACTTCCTTCGCGAGACCATTGCTCGCGCAACGCCAGGTGGAATTGGCAAAAAAGCTCGGCGCTGACGCATTGGCGCACGGCTGCACCGGAAAAGGAAATGATCAGGTTCGCTTTGAACTCGCGGCCAAAGCGCTGGCGCCGGAATTGAAAATCATCGCGCCCTGGCGCGAATGGAAGATCAACTCGCGCGAAGATGCCATTGCCTACGCTCGCGAGCACAATGTCCCCGTCGAGCAAACGACCAAAGACATTTACAGCCGCGATCGCAACATCTGGCACTTGAGCCATGAAGGGGGAGTGCTCGAAGATCCGGCCAATTCGCCGGAAGAGTCCATGTGGCAGTGGGTAGTTTCCCCGGCCAAGGCTCCCGATCAGCCGACGACAGTTGAAATCGGTTTCGACGCCGGAGTTCCAGTTTTCGTGAATGGCAAGAAGCTCGGCGCGGTCGCGCTCATCGAACAATTGAATGAAATCGCGGCGGCGAACGGCGTGGGACGAATGGAGATGGTCGAAAACCGGCTCGTAGGAATCAAGTCGCGCGGCGCGTACGAAACGCCGGGTGGCACTCTTCTGATCGCAGCGCACCGCGAACTCGAGTCGCTGTGCCTCGATCGCGAGACAGCTCATTACCAGCAGATGCTCGCGTTGCGTTATGCGGAAATGGTTTATTACGGAATGTGGTTTACGCCCCTGCGTGAATCGCTCGACAGTTTCTTCGCGAAATCGCAGGAGCGTGTCACGGGCAGCGTCGGCTTGACGCTTTTCAAGGGTAATCTGAGTGTGGCGTCGCGGCGTTCGCCGTTCTCGCTGTATCGCACGAACCTGGCAAGTTTCACTATGACCGGTTACAACCCGAAAGACGCCGAGGGCTTCATCAACCTGTTCGCGCTGCCGATTACCGTGCCGCAGGAAACTGAGATTCGCCGCAAAGCCGAGGCTGGATGAGCAGCGCTTTCGAGCAAAAGAAAGAACAGAAGATGTGGGGTGGGCGGTTCGAAAAAGGCCCGGACGCCTCCTTCTACGAGTTTGAGCGTTCGTGGCAGTTCGACCGCCGCTTGCTGCCGCAGGAGCTTGCGCTTGACCGCGCGTGGGCGCGCGCGATTGCAGCAGCCGGTATTCTGAATGATGAAGAATGCGCACAGATCGTTCGCGCACTTGACGAAATCGAGTGTCGTGCAAAATCCGAACCTGCGTGGCTCGACGCATCGAATGCGGAGGATGTGCACCATTTCGCCGAGAGGGCTCTCATCGAAAAGCTCGGTTCTCTCGGAGCGAAACTGCATACAGGACGCAGCCGCAACGAAATGGTCGCGACCGAGTTCCGCATGTACGTAAAAGATGCCGCACTCGAAATTCAGCAGGCGATTGTGGCTCTTGCGCGCGCCGCGGCGGGTCAAGCTGAAAAGAATATGGGCGTGCCGATGCCGGGTACTACGCACATGCAGCACGCGCAGCCGTTGCTGCTCTCGCACTGGCTGCTGGCACATGGCGAAGCATTTGTCCGCGACGCGGAGCGTCTCAAAGCTGCCGCAACTCGCGCGGACTTGTGCCCTCTGGGATCGGGAGCCCTCGCCGGTTGCGCGTTTCCGCTCGATCGCAAAGCCCTGGCGCGTGATCTGGGATTTTCCGGCATCACCGCCAACAGCTTAGACGCGGTGAGCGATCGCGATTTCGCGCTCGAATTTCTTTTTGCCCTGACGACGCTGGCCATGCACCTTTCGCGCCTGGCTGAGGACATGGTGCTGTTTGCGACGCCCGAATTTGGCTTCATCGAGCTGCCCGACGAGTTTTCGACCGGAAGCAGCCTGATGCCGCAGAAGAAAAACCCCGATGCATGGGAGCTGATTCGCGGAAAAACAGGACGGATTTACGGCTCGTTGTTCGGATTGCTGACTACGTTCAAAGGCCTGCCTTTGAGTTATCAGCGCGACCTGCAGGAGGATAAAGAAGCGCTCTTTGCCGCGCACGATCAGGCGCTGGCTATGACGCAGATCGCCGCAGCTGCGCTCGCGGCTACGAAATTCAACGAAATGCGTTTACGTGAAGCCGCAGAGGACCCTGCGCTCGTCGCAACTGAGCTCGCAGATTATCTCGTGGCATGTGGTGTTCCATTTCGCGAAGCGCATGAGATAGTCGGCAAAGTGCTGCGTGCGGCAGAGCAGGAAGGCAAATCGATTCGCGAGATGCCAATCGAGAGACTCAGGGAATTTTCGACGGCGTTCGGCCGCGATTTATCAACCGTGCTTTCGCTCGAGTCGGCGCTCGCACGCCGAGCAGTAGCCGGAGGAACCGCGCCAGCTGCGGTTCGCGCCGCCCTTGGCGACTTTAAGGCGCGGCTTGAGAAAATCGAGGAAAGCCAATGAAGGCGCGACGAGCCAGATCTTCAGACGCCCACGCGATCTTTGAATTGATCTCCGGTTACGCCCAGCAGGGATTGCTCCTACCCCGCGTCGAAGATGAGATTCGCCGGAACATAAGCCATTTCCTGGTGCATGAAGATAAAAAGCGCGTCGTGAGTTGTGTGGCCCTCGAAAGCTACGGCGCAGATCTGGCGGAAATCCGTTCGCTCGCCGTCGACCCGGAGCTTCGCGGGCGTCGCACTGGTACGAAGTTGCTGGAGTTTGCGCTCGGGGAAGCGCGTCGAAGGGGGATCGCGCGCGTTTTCGCTGTAACGCATGCGCCGGAATTCTTTGTGCGCAAGGGTTTTGAACCAAGGTCACGGCACACACTGACTGAAAAAGTGGAACGGGATTGCCGTGCGTGCCCGAAACGCCGCTCGTGCCAGTTGATCGCTGCGGTGGCGACCGTAATTCCCGAACGCATCGCTCTGCCGATTCTCGCTGATTCGGCCAACCTTATTTCGGCAGCATGACTCTTTCCGTAAAAGCGAAACATATTCCTCGCGGCTTCTCGTTTTCCTCCACCGCCTGCGGATTGAAGAAATCGGGGCTCGATCTTGGGCTTCTTGTCAGCGAAACACCCGCTGCCGCCGCCGCGATGTTCACGAAGAATCAGGTAGTTGCCGCGCCCGTTTTGGCGTCGAAGGTTCATCTTAGGCAATCGCGCAATCGGATGCGAGGCATCATCGTCAATTCAGGCAATGCAAACTGCTGTACTGGTTCAGACGGTGTTGCGGCGGCGGCGGCGACGACTTTGAAGGTCGCGCGGGAATTGGACAAGGTACATCCGACGCAAATATTAGTTTGCTCAACCGGGGTGATTGGTCTGCCGCTGCGCGTCGAGAAGATCCTCAAGGCGGTGCCAGATTTGGTCCGTGCTCGAAGCAGTAAAGCTGAAGCCTTCGCGCAATTCACCCGAGCGATTATGACCACCGATACTCGCCCGAAGTGGGCGGCGGCGAATTGCCGCATCGGCGGAAAAACTGTCCGGATTCTGGGCTGCTGCAAGGGCGCGGGAATGATTCAGCCCAACATGGCGACAATGCTGGCCTTCCTTGCGACGGACGCCGCGATTTCCCCGTCACTCCTTTCGCAAGCGCTGCGGGGCGCTGTTGCCAGCACATTCAATGCGATCACGGTGGATGGCGACACCTCGACAAACGATACAGTAGCAATTCTTGCAAACGGCGAGAGTGGCGCACGAAGGACGGTAAACGCTAACGCCGATTTTAAAACCTTCTGCGCCGCGCTCGAAAAGGTCTGTCGCACACTCGCGCTAAAAATTGTTGAAGATGGCGAAGGGGCGCAGCGGGTTATAGAAATCGAAGTGCGAGGGGCGCCATCGGATCGCGCTGCCACCCAAATCGCGCGCACGATCGCGAACTCGCCCCTCGTAAAAACAGCCCTGGCCGGCGCTGATCCCAATTGGGGCCGCATCCTGGCGGCCGCAGGACGGGCCCGTATACCGTTCGACTTCGAGCTCGTGGACATCAAGCTCGCGGGAATTCTCGTCTGCCGGCGAGGTGGCGAACATCCATTTTCTGAACGCGTGGCGCACAAAAAGATGCTCGCGAAATACGTGCCTATCGTAGTAGATCTGCATTCCGGCAAGGGCACCGCGCGCATGTGGACCTGCGATTTTACGGGCGAGTACGTCAACATCAACGCGAGCTACCGCACATAGCCCGCTAAGCTACGCTTCCCAATTCCAGTCCGCATAAGTTTCGCGCAGCTTCAGCTTTAGCAGCTTGCCGACCGACGTGCGCGGAAGCTCGTTACTGAAAACAAAAGCATCCGGAAGCTGCCACTTCGCAAATTTCGCAGCAAGAAATTCGCGCAATTCTTCCGGTGTCACCCGCGCGCCATCTTTCACCACTACGACCGCAAGCGGACGCTCCTGCCATTTCGGGTGCGCAATGCCAATCACGGCCGCCTCGCGCACGCTGGGATGTCCCATCAGTTCATTCTCCAAATCCACGGAGCTAATCCACTCGCCGCCTGATTTGATGAGATCCTTGCTGCGATCCACAATTTTGACGTAGCCCTCGGAATCAATCGTCGCGATGTCTCCCGTCTTGAACCACCCATCGCGGGTCCAGCGATCCGCAGTCTCCGGCGCTTCGAAATAACTCGCCGCCACCCACGGCCCGCGAATTTCCAGTTCGCCAAACGTCACTCCGTCGCGCGGAGCTTCGCCTTCCAGCCGCATTACGCGGACTTCGACAAACGGCGCCGGCAATCCTTGTTTCACGCGAATCTTGTATTTTTCATCCTCGGAGCCATGCGCCAGTGTGGACTTGAGCGTACCGGTGGTCGCAAACGGAGTGGTTTCCGTCATGCCCCAGAGATGCGTGATGCGGAAGCCAAATTTGTCCATGCGCCGAAGCAGCGTTTCCGGCACGGCCGATCCGCCGCACGTGATGCGGACGGGATGATTAATTTTCCAGCGCCCCGGCTCCTTTTCTAGCGCCAAAAGCACACCGAACCACACGGTGGGCACAGCCGTCGCAATCGTGACTTTTTCCTGTTCGATCAAATCGAGCAGGCTTTCGGCGTCGAGATGTGGCCCCGGGAAAATCATCTTCGCGCCCACCATCGTCGCGGTAAACGGGACACCCCACGCGTTCGCGTGAAACATCGAAGATCCGGGCAGGACCACCTCGTTGTGGTTTATTGCGAATGCATCTCCCAGGCACTGCGCAAAGCTGTGGAGCACAAGCGCGCGGTGAGAATAAACCACTCCCTTCGATTTGCCGGTCGTACCCGATGTGAAGCACATCGCCGCCGCTTCATTCTCCTCAAGCACCGGATATTCAAACTCATCGTCGGCTGCGCTGAGAAAATCTTCATAGCTTTCATACTGTCGCGGAATCGGTTGTCCACTGAATGGCACAATGAACACGCGCTCAAAATGAACCTGAGAGCAAATCGATTCGTAGATGGGAAGTAGGACGTCGTCAACGATCAGATAGCGATCGCGCGCGTGGTTGGCGATGTAAGCAAGCTCGTTGGCATGCAGCCGAAGATTCAGCGTATGGAGCACGCCACCGGAAGCCGGTATGCCGAAGTATGCTTCGAGATGCGATGAGTGATTCCACATCAGCGTGGCGACGCGGTCGCCTCGAGCAAGTCCGGCTAATTCCAAGGCGCGAGCCAAGCGTCGAGCGCGTCGATAGATCGCGCCATAATTCGTGCGAGCGATTGTTCGGTCGGGCCGGCGCGAAACGATTTCCACCTGTCCGTAAAGTTTCCCAGCACGCTCGAGAATAGGCACGAGCGTGAGTGGAAAGTCCATCATTGTTCCGAGCATGGAAATCTCCGCAGCGCTTGGGCGCATCGTACCACCGATGCCGAGGCTCGGTCTGTCCAGACTTGTTCGAACTGGACAAAAAAGCCGACTTCGGGCTCGCACCATCCGGCTGCCAGACTGACGCTCTTTCGGACGACGGTGTTATTGACTGCGGGGGGTAGTTGCCGCAAGATGCTCGTGCGTTCCTGGGGACATCCTGGCCGGGCTATAGGAAAGTGGCTTTTTACAGCCGGATAAGGGCAAGGTTTGCATTCCTCAGTTTCGCTGATGTGTCCCGCGCTTGCAGGGACCAGGAGAACGGCCGTGAAGAAATTGTACGTTGGGAACCTGTCGTTCAAAGCAACGGAAGAGCAGGTGCAGGCGCTGTTTGCTGAAATCGGCATACAACCGGATTCGCTGACGCTGCTGCGCGATCGCTTTACCGGGCAACCGCGCGGTTTCGGTTTCGCCGAGATTCATGACGACGGCGCGGCGGAGAAGGCGATTGCAGCCCTCAACGGCAAAGACTTCCTTGGCCGCGCGCTGGTAGTGAATGAGGCTCGTCCGCAAAGAGAAGGCGGCGGTGGAGGCGGAGGCGGGCGAGGCGGTGATCGCGGCGGGCACGGCGGAGGCGGTGGTGGACGCGGCGGTGGCGGCGGACGTGGAGGCCACGGTGGTGGTGGTGGCGGGCGAGGCGGCGGTTACGGTGGACGGGACCGCTAGATTTTCGTCAGTTCATTTCTTAAAAATTTTGCGAGCGCAGAAAATTCGCGTGCACCGAATGGGCCCAGGGGGATTTGCGTGCGCTGAGCAGCCTTATCTGTGAAGATTCATGCAATGGCAGCTCGTTCTTGGTCCGCTTTTGCACTGCGAGGCTTGGGCGCAACCACTTCAACCTTCCCGTCTCGGTAATAGAAGCGCTCCACCGAAGTTTCGCGCACACCTTGCGCAATTAACCCGCGAATATCGAGCTTCGATTCCGCTTCGTCCAGCTCTTCCACGCTGGCGTAGAGCGCCGGCGTGCGCGGCATGAACACTGGGCAACAATCGTGAAACGGCTCGGAGGAAGTCTCGTACGTGCCGATCTTGCGCGCCGTGGCAAGAATTTCTATCTTGTCCGTGCCGATCAACGGGCGGAACACGGGCATCCGCGCAGCGGCTTCCACCGCGATGAGATTTCGAAGTGTTTGCGATGCCACCTGCCCGAGGCTGTCACCCGTAACGAGCGCCAGCGAGCGAGCGCCCTTTGCCAGAACTTGTGCAATTCGGAGCATCATTCGCCGGTAGAGGAGCACTCGGTAATCTTCCGGCGCATAACGAACGATCTCGCGCTGAATCGCTTCGAATGGCACGCGATAAAGCTTGGCGTGAAATTGGTACGGAACAAGCCGGCGGACAAGTTCGCTTGCAACGTGAACAGAGGATTCGCCGGGCCGCGCGCCGGTGCCATAGAAATGCGCGAAGCTCATGTGCGAGCCGCGCTTCATCATGTGATAAGCAGCGACCGCGGAATCGTAGCCACCTGAGAGCATGCACATCATGCGTCCGGCCGTGTTCGCCGGCAGACCGCCTGTACCGGGAATCCGCCGCGCATACACGAGCGCGGGCCCCGGTGTGATTTCCACGTAGCAAGTCAGCTCCGGGTCAGTTAGCTTCACGCGCACGTCGCGACCTTGCTCGCGAAGCTTATCGAGCAGGTAGCGCCCAATCGTCGAGTCGATTTCCATCGAGGTGTGCGGAAATGACTTATCGCTGCGCTTGGCCCGCACCGCGAAACTGGCAAATCGCGACGGCTCAACTTCTTCCCATGCCGCTCGACACAGATCTTCCATACTCCGCTCAACGGGTTTCGCTACTGCGTAAAATGCAATCCCAAGAACCCGGCTCACCCGCGCCGTTGCTTCTTCGAGCGAAGCGCCATTACCTAAACGAATGATGAAGCGATCGCCCGGTTGCTCGATTCTCTGGACGGGTACGCCCTCCAGCGCTTTGCGTAGCGCCGTGAACAATTTGCCAAGGAAAAACCGGCGGTTGCGGCCTTTGAGCCACAGTTCGTGGTAGTGGACGACGATGACTGGATTGTTCATTCTCTGTACTTTTGCTTCGTCGCAACGCGGAATTAACGTCTCCGCGACACATTTCGCCTGCATTTGTCCTTTCACGAAGTATAACAGTGATTTTCGTACGGTGTAGCACCCCGGCAATTCAAGCAGCTTGGGCGGTGCGGTACGGGGAAACCCTTATGGCGCTTATGTCTAAAAAGCGATAACTCACTAGATACAATTTATGTTGACTCAAGACTTTCCACTACATGCGGGGTTAATATCGGCAACTGCTCCCGTACACGGACCGAATATTCGAGCCCGTGGAAAATGGGAAGCGACCGAAAGAGCAGGTAGCGCATCCATATCTCTGAACCCGGGGCATTCGGGAGGAACTCATGTGGAATCGTAGAGATTGGGACGACTTCTTCGACATCGTGAGGAAGCGCTGGCACACCCACCGGCCACCTCGCCCGCTGGATCGTTCGGGCCGTCGCTTAACTCCGGCAGAAGGCTACAGCCTTGCCGAGCTTGATGATGCGGGGATGAGTATCGAGCAAGCCGAAATGTTTGGGCTTCCGGTGGACGCTGGACGCGTGGGCTCCTACGGACCGAACGTCTCGTCCTTGCGCGAGTTCCTTCGTGCCACCCGTTCGCGCATCTGAAAACGTCACAGCCGTACTAGGATTCATAATCCCTGAGACGGACGTACCGTTTCGGGGATTTGTTTTTTTGCGTGGAATTTCGCGTTCCCATGCTAGGAATTAAATCGCGTCATCAGGAATGAGGTGAGCCCTGCAACGAGGCCACCGCCAATGACGATGACCTCCCAGGCAATTCCTGCCGCGACCGATAGAACCGCAGGCGCTCCAAATGGCAACAGCAGAGCAGCAAGCGCTGCTTCGCGCAAACCGATTCCTCCCTGAGTGAGTGGAATCGCCGCCGAAAGCTTCGCCAGAGGCCACGCAAACGACCATATTCGAAATGCCAAGTGCAATCCGCATGCCTCCGCCAAAGCCATATTCAAAACAATGAATACGGTCTGCGCCGACAGAGCGAGGATGAGCGCGGTGAATACTGCCCCCGGGTGTCGTGTCATGGAGCGCGCAGCGATTCTCACCCGCACGAATCTCCGCCTCATACGATAGGAAAACCGGCGCGCGGGAAGAAACGCGGCGATGGCCGCCGCCACCGCGATTCCAACCAGCCCAATCGCCGCGAGCGCGAGCAAAATTCGCCGGTCCTTCGGATCGAGCGAACCTGGTACGAGCAAAGCACCGGTTCCTGCTAAAAGTCCCAGCGCCACAAGATCAACGCTCCGGTCAACCAGGCTTCCAAGCAGCACTCCTGCTTTGCTGCGGCCGATTCGCATCGCCATCCCCGCGCGGACCAGGTCTCCGCCGATCAGCGATGGGAGAAACAACGAGCCAAAAAGCCCTGCTAAATAGCAGCGCGCCGCCTGAACCCACTTCATGCCGGAACCGGCCACGCTGACCATGAGCCGCCATTTCGTCACACCGATGCAGTGAGTGGCCAGATAACCAGCGACCACAAAAATCCACAGATGCGCCGGAAGCGTTTCAAGCGTTTGCCAAATCCTGCGACCCGAAAGAAAACGAAAGAGCAGGAAGAGTACCAAGGCGCTGCCACCGTAATGCAAGAGCGCCTGAAGCGCGGCGCGCGGCCAGTTTTTTCCGCAGGTTCGCGTGTCGGATGGAGAATTCACGGAATGTTCGACACATTATGCGGTGCCACGGTTCACGCGACAAGCCTTGGAAATGCGGTTGCAGTCGGGCGGATAACCCATTAACGTAGTCCACTCGTTTTTTATCGCGGGATCTGACGGGGAGAACTTCGGAGCTGTCCTAAAACCGTTCATCCCGATTCGAGGCCAAGTTGAAGAAGAAAATTCGTGTGCTGCAGTATGGCGTCGGACCGATTGGCGCTTCGATCGTCCGACTGATGCGCGAGAAGGCGGCTCTGGAAATTGTCGGTGCCATCGACAAGGATCCCGCCAAAGTTGGGCGCGATCTCGGCGAAGTCGCGGGCTCTAAGGATGCTCCGTGGGGCGCCCTGATCGCCGCCGATTCAGCCGGGCTGCTCGCGAAACCCGTGGACGTGGTCATCCACTCGACTTCTTCCTATTTACCGAACGTGATGGACCAGTTGCTCGAATGTCTGGGCGCGGGCTGCTGCGTTGTTTCCACATGCGAGGAACTCGCTTATCCCTATCGCAAGCATCCGGACCTTTCCGCGCAGCTTGACGCTGCTGCGAAGGAAGAAGGCGTCGCTTTGGTGGGCACAGGCGTGAATCCTGGATTCGTGATGGACAAGCTGGTTCTCACGTTGAGCGCCGCTTCGCAGCGCGTCGAATGGGCTAAAGCGGTGCGCATCGTTGACGCATCGAAGCGCCGTCTGCCACTGCAAAAGAAAATCGGCGCCGGAATGACGCCCGAAGAATTTCGCGCCCAGGTGAGCGCCGGCGTGATCAAGCATCACGGCCTGCCGGAATCCATCGCGATGGTCGCCGATGGTTTGGGATTCGAGCTCGATGATATTTCAGAAACGATTGAGCCGGTGATCGCTGCAGAACCCGTGAAAACCGAATTCCTGGAAGTTGCGCAGGGCCAAGTAGCCGGGGTGCATCAAATCGCGCGCGGAACGGACGGCGGCAAAGAGAAAATCTACATGGAGCTGAAGATGTTTGTGGGCGCAGAAGACTCCGCCGACTCGATTGAGCTGAAGGGCGAGCCGAACCTGACGCTCACAATTCCCGGCGGCACGCATGGCGACATAGCCACCGCTGCGGTAGTCGTCAATGCGATTCCTTCCATTCTCGCCGCGCAATCCGGTCTGCGCACCGCGCGCGACCTTCCCCTCAGCTTTTTCCCTCCGGTTTCCCCGCCGTAGCTGCAAGTCCGGATTTATTCCAGAAGCGCGCCACCGCCGCATAGTCCGGGTCGTCCTTCGACGCTTCTTTCACGGCGCTGTACGTTGCAAACGCGGCTGCAGCAGCAGGTAAGTCGAGCCCTTCCTTCTTAGCCAGTTCGAGGGCAAGACGAATGTCTTTGTGCATCAGCCGCAGCGGAAAGCTAGCCGGATATTCATTCTTGAGCATGGTAGGCGCTTTCACGTCCAGCACGCCAGCGCGCGCCATGCTCGACTGCATCACTTCCACCAGCTGCTCGCCGGCAATCCCAGCTTTCGAAACCAGCGCAAGCGCTTCAGCCAGGGCTTCTACCTCAAGTGCGAGAATCAGATTCATCGCGAGCTTCACCGTCTGCCCCGCACCATTCGGGCCCAGCAGAAAGAATTTCTTGCCCATGACTTCGAAAACGGGCTTCATGCGCTCGAACACCTCAGGCTTTCCGCCTACCATGAAAACCAGCTCGCCTTTTTTCGCGCCCCAATCGCCTCCCGTAACCGGTGCATCCAGATAATCAGCGCCTTTTTCGGCGCAAGCAGCAGAGGCGCGGCGTGCCAAATCAGGCGAAATCGTACTCGAATCGATATACGTACTGCCGCGTCGCAAACCTCCCAGCGCACCATCCGCGCCCCATAAAATCCCCTCGACCGCAGGCGGATCGCTCACAATCGTGATCAGCACATCAACCTGCGCCGCCGTTTCGCGAGGATTCGCACCAAATTTCGCGCCTTCTCGCACGAGTTCATCCGCTCGATCCTTCGTTCGGTTCCAGACGACTAAGGGAAATCCGGCCTTCAGCAGATTGCCCGCCATCGGCTTTCCCATCAGCCCCAATCCGATAAATCCAACCGTCGGTTTCATTAGCCCCCCTCTGGCACACATGCAATATATGCGTGGCTCGACGCAGAATCGTCAAGAAAAGTTTGAAAAATCTTCTTCAATGGGAAAGTTGAGAGAGCTAGCGTCGGGTCTTAGTTGGCTTGGCGTGAACTATGGTGGGGACTTCGGAACTATGCTCAGCCTCAGTAAGGCGTATTACGTATTCGTAGGGAATCTCCACCCGCATCGTCTTCTTTCTTTCTCCCTGTAGTATCCGCTCTTCAACCACGATAGATCGCCCCGTGTCGGCGACAAGTGTCCCCACGGAGTTCTGGTGGATGTCTGCCACGCGATAGTGGGCTTCCACGCGCTTTCCCATGAATGAAACAAAGCGACTCATTGAATTACCATTTCACCTTGTGCCGCGTGAAGGGTCAATGGTACGCCAGTTTACTATAAGTGCATCTTAGCTGTGCTAAGAGGAACTAGCGAGTTTCGAGCAGTTAGTGAGTGGCGTGATGCGAAGAAGCAGCAACTTCATGTTGGACGGGCCCTGCTTCGGTGCTTCGGAGCTGTAAATCGGCGGCGAGCGCCAGCACTATCGGAGCAACGATGCTTAGCGCTAAGTAGCTGAACACGATCGGGAGAACCCATGCGAGCGCCCACGAATCGTGCGCGTAGTGTTTCGAAGCAGCCCACCACACCACCACCGCCGCGATTAGCCCTGCAAATGCAGCAAGATAGCGGCTAAGCAACGAAATATCGAGCGGCTTGGCGCAGTTGGGACAGACCAGGTCATTCGAATAGGCTAGAACTCTGTCAACGGAAACTACGTGCAGGCAATCAGGACAAACGCGAGCCGCCACGAGCACCTCCAAGTTTCAGTGCAAGATACCCTACGTTCGTCGCACTAAAAAGACCCCTGCTAAATCAGAGAGAATTCCACCCGGTGACGCATCGGATCGATTCGCTCCGCCCTTACGCGCACGCGATCGCCCAGCCGGAAAATTCTCTGCACTTTGCCGCCCCGCGACCCGCCGCGGTAAGGCTCGGCCACAATCACGTGGTCGCGCTCGCGAAATGTGCAGCGCATTCCCGTGACTTCCTCCAACCGATCGATACTCACCAGCCCCTCGACGAAAATTTCGACCAGCTCCACGAAAAACCCGAACTTCTGTACGGAAATAATCAGCGCTTCATACTCCTCGCCGAGATGGCCCTCCATGAACTGCGCGGTCTTCCATTCCATCAGTTCGCGTTCGGCCGCTTCCGCGCGGCGCTCGGCTTCCGAGCTTTCCGAGGCGATCTCTTCGAGCTCGACCCGGCGATACGGCCCCAGCATCGCTGCAGTCTGGGGCTCTTTTCCTGGCTTCGCGTCCGCAAGGATCGCGCGCATTGGCTTCACGTCTGGATTCGCAAGTGCCCATTTCAAAGCGCGATGAACGATCAGGTCGGGGTAGCGGCGGATCGGCGACGTAAAGTGCGTGTACTCCTTCGTGGCGAGCGCAAAATGCCCGAGCAATTCCACGGCGTAGCGGGCCTGTTTCAATGAACGCAGCATCAAGTAAGAAAGAATTCGCTCCTCGGGCTTCCCCGCAATTTTTTCCGTCAGACGCTGATAGTGCTGCGGACGAATATCCACTTCGTCGGCCCCCGGCACAGTCACGCTCATCGGACGCGCGCGCCCTCGACTCGCGTCGCGCCCTCCTCGCCCTCGGGCAGCCGGCTGTACCCGCCCGTGGCGCACCGCGATGCGGCGCTCCGTCAGATCTTCCACTCCCAGCGAGTAGCCGAACGCATGCGCCAGCTCTTCGAACTCGATCACCTTTTTCGGATCCGGCTTTTCGTGCACCCGATGCAGCGAGGCAACGCCGCGACGCTCGAGATATTGCGCCACCGCCTCGTTCGCAGCCAGCATGAATTCCTCGATGATCCGGTGCGCGATGTTCCGCACGCTGCGGACGATGCTGAGCATCCGCCCCTGGTCGTCAAATTCGATAATTGGTTCGGGGAGATCGAAGTCAATCGAGCCGCGTGCAACGCGTTTCTTGTTTAGCAGCTGCGCCAGCTCTTTCATGCGCCTGAAATTCCCGACGAGCGGCGCATAGCGCTCGTTCATTTCCGCATCGCCTTCGAGAATCTTGTGCACGCTGGTATATGTCATCCGCTCAGCGGAACGAATTACGCCCGGAGTGAAATCGGTACGCACCGTGTTTCCGCTCGCGTCGATTTCCATAATCGCACTCATCACCAGCCGGTCTACTTTTGGATTCAGCGAACAGATGCCATTCGAAAGTTCCTCCGGCAGCATCGGCACGGCGCGATTCGGAAAATACACCGAAGTCCCGCGCAGGTGCGCTTCTCGGTCAAGCGGTGAATTGCGCTCCACATAATGCGCCACGTCCGCAATGTGCACCTGCAACTCATAATGACCGCTCGGCAATTCAGTCACATGAACCGCATCGTCGAAATCGCGCGCCGTCTCGCCGTCAATCGTAACAATTGGTACGTCACGAAAATCTCGGCGGCCTCGCAAATCGGCTTGGGACACGGCTTGCGGAGTGGCTTTCGCTCCCGCAATCACTTCCGCGGGAAAAACGTGCGGCAGATGATGCTTTCGGATAATGATCTCGACGTCGACGCCGATGTCACCCGGCCGGCCTAGTATTTCAATTACGCGGCCGGCCGGCGCAAGGCCTCCTTTTGGATAGCGGGTGATTTCCACGTTCACCACGGCGCCATCCAGTTCCGGCAACCGCAATCGACGGTGGCTCGCCACCGTGGTCGCTTGCGCCTCGCCTACTTTCTCGCGCAACTCCAGAGTCAACTCGTCGCCCGGTGGAATCGTCACCTCGTGTTGAATCCGCGTGTCGTACGGCAGCACCACGTTTCCATGCGGGCCATAGCGAAAGAGCCCGACGACGGTCGGATTCTCACGCTCGAGAACCTGCACGACGCGGCCTTCTGCGCGTCCATCCGCTTTTCGTCTTTCGACGCGTGCCAGCACGCGATCACCGTGCATCGCGTCCGCCATGGCATCGCGCCCGATGAAAAGGTCGCCTTCCACGCGCGGGATCGGCTTATCTGGCACCAGGAAACCGTATCCATCGCGGTGCGTCACGATTCGCCCGGAAACTAAATTTGGATCAGCGCTTCTATGAGCCGCGTCCGCCCCGGTGACTGATCCGGAGCCCGCATGTGCAGGCTTATGACTTTCTGCTGCCGCAGGCTTCTTTGCTTTTGCGACGGCACGCGACGAGTTCTTGCTCTCCGCTAGTTGATATTGCCCGGCGCGAATTTCTTCCACGTCACCCCGGCCTTTCAAATATTGAATGATTCGCGGCAGGAAGCGGCGCCCGTGGTGTTGCAACTCCATTCCGTGCGCAATCTGCCGGACGCTTTCTGGCTGCGAGATAGACGAGAGGTAGGAAATCACCTGCTCTTCGGTCACGTGACTCGGATGCGGCTCTTTTTCCGAGTCCTTGGTGCCTTTATATTTTCGAGGATGTTTCATAGTGGACGAGAAGTGCCACGCACAGGCTAGCGGAATTCAAGCTGGCTGGCAAAGAGTGTTAGCAATTAACTTGGACGCGCAACATGCTGCCGGTTAGTTCCGCTGTTACTTTTTTGGTGTTACTCCTGCGCCTTTATTCCTGCGATTGGCGCGCGATCGGCAGATCGACAATTCCAATCCTGCCGTCCGGCTGTCGCTCGAGAGCAGGCGCATAAGCCCCCAGCAGTTTACGCTGCCACCAATCGCCGGTTTCGCGTTTCGTTTTTTCGTCCGTGAACCAGTATTGGTAGATGACCGCGCGAACCGCGATCGGCTGCGAGCCTCCTGCAAACGGATTGCCGGCAAATAAGTGCAGTACGTCGCCATCATTTTGAAGGAGCCTTTCCTCCGTCCACAGCACAAATCGATTGTCCCGCCAGCCGCCCAGCGACGCGAACCACAAGTTCCAGTCGAAACGTGGTTGGTATGGCGCGTAAATCCCAGGCGCCTTCTTCACATCCTGCGGTTTGTAGCGGAACGGATAGGGAATCCATGTTTTTCCGTCGCTCGACCCTTGAAATTCAATTTCCAGGCGTTCGGGCGTCATCACCGCGAATAGGCCGTAGCGATTGGCGATGCGAAATGGCTCAAGCGCCGACACCGGCGACATCGGCAACGGCAGCGTCGGCAGAAACATCCAGATAAGCTGCGCCGTCGTCGCATAAAAAACCAAGCCCAGAAATGCTCCGGCGATCGCCATTCGAAGCGGACGTAACCGCTCACGCCACACCCATCGCCAGCTACTGCCTTTCTCGCCCGAACTGGTAACCGTTTCACTTCGAGTGTCAACGCTCGTCGTCGCTTTGAAAAGGCCTCGCACCTTACGCGGCAAAATCCATTCAACGAATCGATCATCAAGCAGCAAGAAACCAAGCGAGAGAACGAGATAGTTCAAAAACGTGTAGTTCGCGGTGAGGATGATTCCGATCTCGAATGGCGTCACGATACAAAAGCAAATAATCCGGAAACGCCGCGGCAAAAAAAGCATCCACACCAACACAAGCTCAACCGCGAACGTGAGCACAACTGTCCCCGCGTGAAACCAGTGCGGAAAATGCTGCACGTACCATCCAATCCATGTTGGTAACGGGCCATTCTGATAGTAGTTGTCCATTGCCGTGAAATTGCGCCATGTAGGATCGCCGCTTCGAATCTTTGCCACACCCGATTCGAAGTAGATCCGGAACCACTCCCATTGCAGCAAGAACATACTTGCGCGCGACGGAGGATTGCTTCGCCCCAATCCCGGCCAGAATCCCGACGGCGCGAAAAATAGCGAGATAAACCCCGCTTCGAGCAACATCCCATCCGATTGGTAGCCGGAAAAATCCTGTGCCGCCGCTACAAACGACAAATAGCATACGAAACAAACGAAAAGCATTCCCCGTGGCCACACATTGAAAACCAGAATCACCGACGCGATCAGCCCGATCCAGCAAATCGCCATCAGCATGCGGTTGCCGGAACTGATCCACAGCAGCGTCGGGGCATACCAGAATCGCAGCACTCCTGAAACTGCGGACGTGACCGCCTGAAGATAGTCCTTGGCTGGAAGCAGGCCGTCCGTGCCGATGAGTCCTTTGACTTGAAATAGGAGTGAATAAAACGCGGAAAAATAGATCAGGCCCAGCGCGCGAAGGAAAATCCATCGTGGCCACAAGTGGCCGGGGCGCTTTTCGTTAATCGGCTCTGGCCCAAGCAGCCAGCTCACAGCATGCTGCAGGCGTTCAATTCCAGTCGGCCGTTCGAACGAGTGCTCGTATGTTTTCGACTGAAACATTCCATTTCAGTCTACGGCAGGTTCCAAATTTGCGGAATTCAAACCGATTTCGACGCGGCCGCCACAAGCCCGGCAGCTTTGAATGGCCGCTCAGCGGCGGGAACAGACTGAAGATTATCGCGGCCTTCCGCAACCGCGATCAAAAAGTCTTGCGCGTTGAAAGCGAAACCGTTCCGCATGTGCAGCAGTTTCGTCGCTTCACGAGAGCGGATGTATTTGCCGTCGGACAATAGAAACCGCGTCTTCGCCGTGTCGGCTAGATACGGTTGGATCACTTCCGCGAAAATCTGGTGGGCCAGCTCCGGATCGCGCAGGTGGAACATCACCTCCACGCGCTCATAAATATTTCGATGCATCCAGTCCGCGCTGCCGAGGTATGTTTCCGTTGTACCGCCGTTGCCGAATACGAAGACGCGGCTGTGCTCGAGAAAGCGGCCGATCACGCTTCGCACGCGAATTCGGCTGCTGATGCCGCGCAAGCCCGGTCGCAACGCGCAGGCCCCGCGCACCACCAACTCGATCTGGACGCCCGCCTGCGAGGCGCGATAAAGCGCCTCGATAATTCTTTCATCGAGCAGCGCGTTTACTTTCGCGAAGATAAAGGCCGGCCTTCCCGCGCGCGCATGCTTGGCTTCGCGCTCGATGAGCGTCAAGCAACTTTTTCCCAGATTGAGCGGCGCCACAAATAGCGGTGAGTAGCTGGAGCGCTCGGAATAGGCCGTCAGGTAATTAAACACGTGGTGCACGGACGCGGTGATGTGCGCGTCGGTCGTAAGCAGGCTCAAATCAGTGTAGAAACGCGCAGTGGAAGGATTGTAATTCCCGGTGCCCAGATGCGCGTAGCGGCGAATCTGGCCGTTCGATTCCCGCCGCGCTACGAGCGCCAGCTTGCAATGCGTCTTCAGCCCAACTACTCCGTGAAACACCTGCACGCCTGCTTCCTGCAAATTTCGCGCCCAGCGAATATTCGACGCTTCATCGAACCGCGCTTTCAGCTCCACCACCACAGCCACTTCTTTCTTCGCTGCGGCGTCGATCAGCGCGCGCACGATGGGCGAATTTTCGCTCGTGCGGTAGAGCGTTTGCTTAATCGACAGCACGTCCTGATCCTGCGCCGCGCTCTCGATGAAGCGCACCACCGCCGAATACGAATCGTAGGGGTGATGCAGCAGCACGCTGCGTTTTCGAATCATCTCGAAAATCGAAGACGCGCCCTTCTTGAGCGCGAGCTCGCGCGACACAAACGGTTTGAACTTCAAATCCGGCCGTGGCGTCTGGTCGTACATGTGAAACAGCCGCGACAGGTTCGGAGGGCCATTCACGTGAAACATCTGCCAGGGTTCCAGCCGGAAATTCGCTTGTAAGCGATCGACGATCTCGCGATTCGCCCCCGCTTCAATTTCCATCCGCACGGCCGCGCCTTTGCGGCGCCGGTGAAGCTGCGTATCGACAGTATCAAGAAGACTGCGCGATTCCTCTTCCTCGAGGTAAAGGTTGCTGTTGCGCGTCACTCGAAATGGAGCTGCAGAGAGCACTTCGTATCCGTGATACAGCCGTTCAGCAAAGGCGTGGACCACGTCGTGAAGAAACACGTATTCCACTTTGCCTTCCTCTGAAGGCAGCAAAACCAGGCGCGGCAGCGCACGCGGCACCGTAACGACGCCGAGAAATGTCTGCGCGCTGCGCCGCTTTTTCTTCAGGAGAAACGCCACGCACAGCGCCTTGTTCAATACGTGAGGGAAAGGATGCGCCGGATCGACGGTCACCGGCGTAAGCAGGGGCTCAACACTTTTTGTGTAGAAATTCTCGATAAATTCGAGAGCCGCCGGGCTCAGCTCCGCCCGACTCAGCACTCGGATGGATTCCTTTGCAAGGGCAGGCACCACTATGTCACGCCAGCATTCGTATTGCCGCCCGACAAACTGGTGAATTTTCGCCGCCAGCTCTTTCAGCACCTCTTCCGGAATCTTCCCATCCGGTCCAGGCTCGCGAATTCCGTGCTCCACCTGCTGCAGCAACCCGGCCACGCGCACTTCCACAAACTCGTCGAGATTGCTCGCCGTGATGGCAAGAAATTTCACGCGCTCGAGAACCGGATTCGCCTCGTCACACGCCTCCTCCAGGACTCGATCATTGAACTGCATCCAGGAAAGATGCCGATTGAAGATGTTTTGCGGGTCGGGTACTGCTTTGGTGTTCATAACAATCCCTGAGGCGCGCGAGCGTACAGCCGAAGTGTTACAGCCATGTTACGAGCTGGCCCTATATCTTACTCCGCCCGGAGCGACGGCAAAAACGCTCTCAGCGTTGGATTTACCTGCCGGCCATAGGAGCAACCAACAGCGCCATTACAAATTGCGAATAGCTTTTTGATTGCTAATCTCTTGCCACCTTTCAACCTGCAGAATAATCTGATTCTGGGGGATAATGAAGTTTGCATGACCCGTTTAACTTGGCCCGAGCTCGGCCCGCATCGATTCGACACTTTTCAAATGTGAAGGAGACTCATCATGGCATTGACGAAACGTTTTCTCGGCTCGAGTGGGTTGGAGATCACGACGGTCGGATTCGGTTCCTGGGCAATTGGCGGAGGCGGCTGGTCCTACGGCTGGGGGCCCCAGGATGACGAAGAGTCTATCGCTACGATGCACCACGCGATCGATTTGGGCATCAACTGGATTGATACTGCCGCGATTTACGGGCTGGGCCATTCGGAAGAAGTAGTGGGCCGGCTTCTTCGCGAAGTTTCGCAATCGAAGCATCCTTTTGTTTTTACCAAGTGCGGCATGGCATTCGAAAAAGATCGCATGGCGGAGCCACAGCGAACGTTAAAGCCCGACTCCATACGGCGCGAATGCGAAGCCTCTCTGCGCCGCTTGGGTGTGGAAAGAATCGATCTCTACCAATTTCATTGGCCGGACGAGACCGGCACGCCCGTGGAAGATTCCTGGGCCACAATGGTTCAATTGATCGAGGAAGGGAAAGTGCGGGCCGGCGGCGTATCGAATTTCGACGTGAATCTACTCGAGCGTTGCGAAAAAATCCGCCACGTCGATTCTTTGCAGCCGCCCTTTTCGCTGATCAATCGTCCGGTCGCCGCTAGCGAAATTCCCTGGTGCGCAAGCCACCACACCGGCGTGATTTGCTACAGCCCGATGCAATCCGGCCTGCTGACGGATAGCTTCTCGCGCGAACGAATCGCAAATCTCGCTCAGGATGATTGGCGCCGGCGTTCCCCTTATTTTCAAGAGCCGAATCTCAGCCGCAATCTCGCGCTGCGAGACTCCCTGCGGCCGATTGCACAGCGCCACAACACTTCGGTCTCGTCGGTAGCGATTGCCTGGACGCTCGCGTGGCCCGGCGTGACAGGAGCAATCGTGGGTGCGCGAACGCCAAAGCAAGTCGATGGCTGGATCGGCGCAGCCTCGCTGGAGCTTACTGATCAAGACCTCACAGAAATTGCAGCGGCAATTGAGCGCACCGGAGCCGGCACTGGCCCCATCCGCCCGTCGGCTGCAAAGAAGGTTGCGGCTCCCCGCAGCGCGTGAAAAGTAAAGAGTGAATGCAGCGATCGAAGCGCAAGTAGCAGTACACTTGCGGCCATATGGGACAGGTCTACGCGGGCACATCGGGATGGGCATATGCCACTTGGAAGCCCGACTTCTATCCTGCAAAGCTCCCCGCCGCCAAATTCCTAGGCCACTATTCGAGCCGACTCAACTCAGTCGAGGTGAATTACACGTTTCGCCGCTTTCCTTCGCAGAAGCTGCTTCAGGGTTGGGTCGATTCAACTCCGCCGGATTTCAAATTTGCTTTCAAAGCGAACCAGCGAATCACGCACTTCATGCGGCTCCGCGACGCGGCCGGGCAAACCTTGGATTTCGTCGGCGCCCTGGAGCCAATGCAAAGAGCAAAGAAACTAGGACCGATTCTTTTCCAGTTGCCGCCGCAGCTGAAACTCGACCTGAAACTGCTCGAAGATTTCCTGGCCGGTATGCCAAAAGAGATCCGCGCTGCATTCGAGTTTCGCCATGATTCCTGGTTTAACGACGAAGTGTTCGGCGCCCTTCGCAAAGCGAATGCCGCGTTATGCCAGGCGGAAAGCGAAAATCTCGTCACGCCACAAGTCTCTACTGCAGATTTTTCCTATCTCCGCCTCCGCAACGAAAGCTATTCGCCCAAGGCCCGCAATGAAATCGCAGAAAGAGTCAATAAACTGCTGCCCTCAGGCGATGTGTTCACGTACTTCAAACACGAAGAAACCGCCGAGGGCGCGCTTTACGCCGAGGGATTATTAAGCTCCTGCCGCAGCTAAGCTTCGCGCTGTCCAGGGAAAAATCCATTCACCAGAAACATCGCCACGCACGCCGCGATAGGAACCACCAAACCAGCCCGTAGCGCTCCCGAATGAGTCGATATGGCGCCTACGAGCCACGGAAGCGTCGCCCCACCCAGGCTACCGGTCGCAAATATAACGCTTCCGAATCGACGCGCCTGCGCGCCATAGATTCGAACCAGCCAACCTACCAATATCGGATACACGCACGCGAGACCCAGGCCCGCAAGTGTTGCGCACAATGAAGCCGTTCGATACGTCGCTGCAAAAAGCAATGCGCCGCTCGCCAGCGCCGCGAGACTCACGCCGAAGCCCAGCAGAATTTTTTCTCTCTCTCTGCGCGTGGCAAGCGAGCGCAGCGCCACGGGTGCCAGTGCTCGCCCCGCCGCCAGCCCGCACCAGAAAAACGCCGGCGTCAGTGCCGCCATCACCGCAGAAATAGATTCCACTCGATTCGCATACGCCGCCACCCATCCGCCAACCGCGCTTTCCGTTCCCACATACAAGAAAAACAACGCGCCCAATGCAAACGCGGCCGCGCCCATCAGACGGGTTCGTGGCGCAGCGCCATCGGCGTCGAGTTTATCAGCCCCTCGTTCGAGCGGCTCGATTTGCCAAACGCCAATCAGCAGGGCGCAAATCGCGTGGAACAGCGCCACTCCCACCAGAAATTTCGCCAGCATGCGCAGATCCTCAGCCAGCATCACAAGCGGTCCGCAAGCGATCGCCCCGATTTCCACGTGACGTTGAGGATGCTCACCGCCGTTGCGCGGCGCTGCGGAAAAATCTCGGCCACCCACAAATTTCCGCCCGTCAGCGCCAGCCCGAGACCGTAGCCGTACAGCGCCGTTCCCGCGAGCCCGGCGTGAGCATCGCCCAATCCCAGCGCCGCCACGCCCAACGCGATGAGTGCAAACCCGATCGCAAACGTAAGCCTGTAACCGCGTCCGCGCAGCGGAATCAGCACTCCCGTCGAAAGACACCCCGCCAGCTGTCCGCAAAATTGTGTCGTAAAGAAAAGCCCGGCCTGTTCGTCGCTCAGCGACCAGCGGCTGATCAGAATCGGCAGAATCGGCCCGAGCAACACCGTAACGACTCCAGCAGCAGCAAACGCAGCATGGATTACAAGATTTGCGCGAGCATGGTGTGACGCGGGATTCTGAGTCGATGTTCCGATTTCAGCCTACCCCCGATTCTGAAGACTCTAGCAAAGCACGTGGCCGAGAGCTATGCTGTGCGCCTCGAATACAATGAACGAATACTGCGACAGATCCACCGCCTTCCAGTTAGCCCGCCTCAAGAGCGAACGGCTCCGTATTCTCATCTTGCTCGCGGTGATCGGAGTCGTGTTCCTGGTGCGCTCCTTCCGCCCGCTCTTTACCACAACAGCGAAAACGTTTACCTCTGGATGATCACAGGCGCGTGTCTGGCCATAGTCGTCTTGTATGAATGGCTGACGTTGCGCGCCGTCGACCGCGCCCTTCAGGCTCGCCGAACA
>CAVUGO010000006.1:0-311901 GCA_963741045.1 uncultured Acidobacteriota bacterium | reverse complement strand
CGGGACGTCAGCGCGTGGTGCGGCAACTTTTAACCGAGAGCATGCTGCTGGCCGGGCTCGCCGGCTGTTTCGGCGTCTTGATTGCCGCGTGGGGCAGCGGGTTGCTCGCGCATCTAAGCCCGCAGGATCTTCATCGCTCCGCCGAAATTCATACCGACGGCTGGGTACTCGCTTTCACTGTTGGGATTTCGCTGCTCACTGGCCTCGTCTTCGGCTTGGCCCCGGCGCTCCAGATCTCGCGCTCGAACTTAGTGGACGCTCTGAAGGAAGGGTCGCTCAGTACGACCGCGGGCAGCCTGCGCCACCACTTGAGAAGCTCGCTCGTGGTTGTCGAAATGGCGGTTGCGCTTGTCCTGCTGGTAAGTTCGGGCCTTTTGATCCGGAGTCTGACGCGGCTGCAGAACGTGAATCCCGGGTTCGATGCGCACAATGTTCTGGCGGCAGACGTTGACTTGCCGGACCAGAAATATACGAACGCGAAGCAGGATCAATTCGCGCGTGAGTTGATGCGGAAGCTCGCTGCACTTCCGGGCGCAGAATCCGTGGCCGGAGTCTTTCCCCTGCCTATGGCAGGCTCGGAAATGCAAACGAACGTCACAATTGAAGGTCGCCCGGTGGCCGAAAGCGACGAGCCACACTCCAACCTTTTCTCGGTGACTCCAGATTACTTTCGCACCATGAAAATTGCCTTGTTGAAGGGCCGCGATTTCACGCCTCAGGATGGTCCGGACACCGCTCCGGTCGTCATCGTCAATGAATCGCTCGCGCGGCAATTTTTCCCCGGCGAAAACCCGATCGGCAAGCGCATCCGCCCGGGCATTTCCGTAGACGAGAAGCCGTCGCGCATGCGCGAAATTATCGGCGTCGTGGCCGACGTGAAATTCAAGAATCTCACCTCGGAATGGGCTCCCACGTACTATCTTCCGCAGGCGCAGATTCCCATCGGCCGTCTCACCGTCGTCATTCGCTCCGCGGGAAATCCGGGTGCTCTGGCTCGCCCGCTTGCGGAAACTGTGCGCTCCATCGATCCCGATCTCCCAACCTATAACGTCAAGACGGTCGAGGAATATCTCGACGGCACCATCGCGGTTCCCCGCTTCAACACTCTGCTACTCGGAATTTTTGGGGGCCTCGCGCTCGTCCTCACGGCCATCGGGCTCTACGGCGTGATCTCGTACTCCGTCGCGCAGCGAACTCACGAGATAGGCATTCGGATGGCGCTGGGAGCCCAGCCTGGCGAGATGATGCGCCTGGTCGTCGGAGAGGGAGTTCGTCATGCGCTATTTGGTGTAGGCCTGGGGCTAATCGCGGCTTTCGCTTTCACGCGTTTTCTCTCGAGCCTTCTGTTCGGAGTGACGCCTACGGATCCCTTTTCTTTCGCCATCGTAGTTGCAACCCTCCTTGCGGTGGTTCTGCTCGCGTGCTACGTTCCTGCCCGACGGGCCATGAGCGTCGACCCTATGGTGGCGTTGAGGTATGAATAGGAATTAGCGAGAGGAAAAGCGCCACTGCCGGCCAAATCTCGGGTGTCCGAATTCGCGACAGGCATTCCCGCAACTGGTCAGGATGCCCGCCCAGGCGGCGCTAAACTGCTTGTAACGTTATGATTTGTATAGGTTTATAATACTTAATTGCTGGAAGCTGACCTGCCCATATTTGGGAGACTCCGATTCGATGTGACCTCGAGTTTGAGGCCGGGAGTCGCGACCCATGGCTACGATGGCGCTTGAACTCAATAACGGGACCGATACGCGTCTGCCGCGAATTCTGATCGCCGACGACCAGCCGGACGTGCTCGAGGCCTTGAGGCTCCTGCTGAAAGGTCACGGCTACTCCACCGAATCCGTCACATCGCCTTCCGCCCTGATCGAGTCACTCGCCAAGAAGGAATTCGATCTCATCCTCATGGATTTGAACTACGCGCGCGATACGACATCTGGCCGCGAAGGGCTCGATCTACTCACGCAGTTGCAAGCCAACGAAAGCACGCCCCCGATTGTCGTGATGACGGGCTGGGCCAGCGTGGGGCTTGCGGTCGAAGCCATGCAGCGCGGCGTTGGCGACTTCGTCGAAAAGCCCTGGGCTAACGTGCGCCTGCTCGAAATTCTGAAAAAACAAATTGAAGCCGGCGAGAAGAAGCGGCTGGAGAAAAAACGGGCGCTTGAGAAAAGCCACGCGCTCGACGAAACCGCGCTCAAGCTCCAGCGGAGCGAACGCGAGGTGGAAGAAGCGCGCGCGATACAGCAGGGATTCCTGCCGCAGGAAATTCCGCAGATTCCGGGCTACCAGATTTTCGGAGCCTGGCAGCCCGCTCGAATTGTCGGCGGAGACTACTATGACGTTTTGCCTTTTGACGACGATTCGGCCGGGCTTTGCATCGCGGATGTCGCGGGTAAAGGAATGCCGGCCGCAATGTTGATGTCGAATTTTCAGGCCAATGTTCGCGGATTCGCTTCGCCTTCACTGGCGCCCGACGCGCTGTGCGAAAAGTTGAATAAGCTGGTGTGCCGGAATATCGCGGCGGACCGGTTCATAACTTTTGTCTATGCCCATCTCCACGGACCGTCTCGCCGGCTCTCTTATACGAACGCCGGTCACAACGCCCCGATCGTGCTGCATCGCGATGGCACGCACGAGCGGCTCGATACAGGCGGCGGCGTGCTGGGCATTTTCAAACAGCAATCTTTCGAAGTGGGGAGTTTTCAACTCGCGCCCGGTGACCGCATCGTGCTTTATACCGACGGCGTGACGGAAGCCCACGACGGCGAGGGCACTGAGTTTGGCGATTCCCGTCTGCTCGAAGTTCTGCGCGACTGCCAAGATGCGGATTCACAGATCACGCAGGAAAAAATATTCAGCACGGTCGGGCAATTCTGCGGCGGCAATTGGGAAGATGATGCGACGCTGATCGTGCTCAGCGTCGAATAGGCGCGCAACTCAGAATCGAAAGAGAGCGAGGCAACGTGATCAAGCTGGCCAATGTGGAAAAGGTTTACGAATCCGGCGCGGGGAAGACGTGGGTGCTCCGCCGGATCAATCTCGATATCGCCGAGGGCGACTTCATCACCATCATGGGCCCGTCGGGCGCGGGCAAATCCACGCTGATGGGCATCGTAGGGATGCTGGATGGCGCCTGGAAAGGCGAGTATTACCTTCTCGAAAATCCCGTCCACAAACTTGACAATCGCCGCCGCGTCGAGCTGCACAAAAAATACATCGGCTTCGTCTTCCAACAGTACCACCTGCTCGACAATCTCACCGTAGCAGAAAATCTCGATCTGCCGCTCTCCTACCGCGACATCAAGAAAGCCGAGCGCGAAGGAATGGTGGCCGACATTCTCGACCGCTTCCAGATCGTCGGCAAGAAATCTCTTTACCCGAATCAACTTTCCGGCGGACAGCAGCAACTCGTCGCCGTCGCCCGCGCCGTGATCGGCAAGCCCAAGCTAATTCTCGCCGACGAGCCTACCGGCAGCCTCCATTCCAGCCAGGGAAAAATGATCATGGACCTGCTCAAGCGCCTCAACGAAGACGGCACCACAATTATTCAGGTGACGCACAACGACGCCTGGGCCGCCTACGGCAATCGCATCATTCAGTTGGCCGATGGCTGGATCGTCGACGGGCAAACGCAAGCGGGCGCAGCGTAATTGAACTCTTGGACAGAATCGGTGTCGAGTTTCTCGTTCGGCGTCAACCGCACCGAGCCTCGCGCGTTCGCAGCGGGAAAGTCCGTCGAGTCGCTGCTTTCGGGAGAAGTACGAAAAATAGTAGCTGTTGAACCGGACGCACCGTTGCCGCCGCATTCGCGTCTAAGTTTGCGAGATTTGCAGGGATGTGTCGTTGCGCAGCGCCGACCCTTTAATTCCTGGCATTCAGGCGCTCGTAAACTTTCAGAGAACTTACCGGCGCGTGGCATCAGCTCCGCGCTCAATCTGCAAGGACAGCAAGGGGCACTGGTGGTACGAAAAATGAAGGAGTCCAACCGGCCTGCCGAAGAACCGGTTCCCGCCGGAGTGCCGGCGCTCGCTGAAGAAATCGATGAGCGGCTTTCGAGTCTCGCCGGCGGTGCGGCCACAGCCGAGCTGCGCGAAGTGCGTCGCGAATTCACGCATCGGCTCAAGGACGCCGCTCCGCACGTCGTGCTCGAACTCGCAAATCTCCTGATCGACGTGCCTCAGACAGCCTACCGCTTCATCGCCTACGAGCTGATCCATCATCATCCCGCCGCGATTTCTCACCTCAATGCCTGGCAACTCGAACAGCTAGGCCGCGGCATCGCCAGCTGGGGCGCGGTGGATTGTTTCGCGGTTTACCTTTCCGGCCCTGTGTGGCGTGACCGGCGCATTCCCAATAGTTTGATTCACGGATGGGCCCGCTCGGCCGATCGCTGGTGGCGGCGTGCGGCGCTCGTCAGCACGGTTCCGCTCAACAGCAAATCGCAAGGCGGCGCTGGCGACACCTATCGCACGCTGCAAGTTTGCCGGCTCCTCGAGCGTGACCGCGATCCGATGGTTACAAAAGCGATGTCCTGGGCCCTGCGCGAACTTGCCAAGCGCGACCCGCGCGCCGTGCGTGATTATCTTGCAGCGCGCAAAGATGTACTGCCTGCAATCGTGTTGCGCGAAGTGACTAACAAGCTCAAGACCGGCGTAAAAAATCCCAGGCCGAAAGCGGCGGCCGCGATTTAGTTGCGGCGCATGACACGAAAATGTTGAGCGCATTCTTTCAAGACGTTCGTTACGGCGTCCGCATGCTCGCGAAAAATCCCGGCTTCGCGATCGTTGCTATTCTCACGCTCGCGCTCGGCATCGGCGCCAACACCGCAATTTTCAGCGTGGTGCAGCGCGTCTTGCTTCGTTTGCCGCCTTATCAGCAGCCTGAATCTCTCGTGCAAATCTTCAATACATATTTTCCCGCGTGGCCGCAGCTCGGGCTCTCGCCAGGAGATTTTCAGGATTTCCAGCGCCAGGCGCAGAGCTTTTCAGAAATGGCGGCATACGTTGATATTCCGCAGGGCTTCAACTTAACTGGGCTAGGCGACCCGCAGCGCATCCAGGCCGCGTACGCCGATTCCAATCTTTTCCCGATGCTCGGCATTCTGCCGATCACGGGCCGCACCTTCTCACCCGAGCATGACAAGCCAGGCAGCGCTCCCGTAGCGCTTCTAACGCATCGCTTCTGGCAGAGCCATTTCGGCTCCGATCCCGCAGTCGTCGGACGCACCATCACGCTCGATGGCGCCGGCTACACAATCCTCGGCGTTCTTCCCGCGAGCGTCGAACTCTCCCCGTGGGCTGACCTGTGGCTCCCAGTCGGTCAATATCAAGACGATTTAACCGGCCACATTCATCATCCCTACACCGTGCTCGGCCGCCTGAAGCCTGGCGTTACACTGGCGCAAGCGAGCGCAGAGCTCGCCGCGCTGAATCACCAGGAAGAGCAAGCCTTACCCGACACGCACAAAAATTGGGGCGTCGCCATTCAGCACATGCAGGATCCCGCCGCGGCCAGGCTGCGTGTCGCGCTGTTCGTGCTATTCGCAGCGGTGGGACTGGTTCTCCTGATCGCCTGCGCGAATATCGTCAACTTGCTTCTCGCGCGCAACGCCGCTCGCCAAAAAGAAATCGCCCTTCGCATCGCCCTCGGCGCCAGCCGCGCGCGTCTCATCGCGCAATTGCTAACGGAAAGCGTTCTGCTCACGGTACTGGGCGGCGCCGCAGGAATTGTGCTCGCAAGCGCCGCGCTCGGTGCGCTCAATGCCCTCGTTCCGCCGGAGCTTGCGATCGTGAAGTCAGTCGGTCTCAACGCGCAGATCCTCGCATTCACGATCGCCGTCTGCTTCCTCTCCGGTATCGTCTGCGGTCTCGCCCCTGCGATTCAAACATTGAGTCAAGATATTCACGCCGTCCTGAAAGAAGGCGGCCGCACCTCCGCCAATTCCAGCGGCAATAATTTACGCAGCGCTCTCGTCGTCTCTCAAATCGCCCTCGCTCTGATCCCGCTCGTTGGCGCAGGCCTGTTGATTCGCAGCTTCCATCGGCTGCTGAGCGTCGATCCAGGTTTCCGCCCGGATCACATCCTCGCAATCGAAGTTCAGCAACCCGCGATTCCCCTCGCTGAACTGAACAAACTCTCGAACGATCAGCAGACCGCGCTGGCTCGCAAACAATCGCTTCAATTCCAGCAAATGGCCGATCGCATCCAAAGCCTCCCTGGCGTGAAAGCCGTCGGCGGCATCGACGTTCTTCCCCTCGCCACCGCGCTCCATTCCGCATCGCGCTTCCTCATCGAAGGACAGCCCGCTTCGGAAGCCGGCGCCCGCCCCGTCGCACAAACGCGCAACACAAATCTCGGCTACTTCGAAGCAATGGGCATCCCGCTCGTCAAAGGCCGTCTCTTCACGCCCGCCGACCTCGGCGGCTCCAACATAATCATCAACGACGCGCTCGCGAAACGGTTCTGGCCCGGCGCCGATCCCATCGGCAGACGCATCAACCTGTGTTCGCTCAATCCGCAGCCGTGCTGGTTGCCAGTCGTCGGCGTCGTCGGTGACATTCATCAGTTTGGCCTCGATGCGGCTCCCACATTTGACGTCTACGGTGCTGGCGGCTGGACGCCGAACTTCGTAATCCGCACCAGCTCCGATCCGGCTTCGATCGCCCACGCCGCCGCGGAAGAAATTCACAAGAGCGATCCCAATCTTCCAGTCGTCCATGTCACCACTCTCGACGGCCTGCTCGACGAGACAATCGCTCCACGCCGCTTCTCCACCGTTCTGCTCGGCGCTTTCGCCCTTCTCGCGCTCATGCTCGCAGCCGTCGGAATTTATGGCGTGATGAGCTACGTCGTCAGCCTTCGCATCAACGAAATCGGCATCCGCATGGCGCTCGGCGCTCAACCGCGCGATATCTGGCGGCTCATCGTCGGCAGCGGAGCAAGGCTCGCGCTCGCGGGCATCGCGATTGGACTGGCCGGCGCTCTGGCGCTCACCCGCCTGCTTTCAAGTTTGCTGTTCGAAGTGCGCGCCACGGATCCAATCACTTTTGCCGCAGTCGGCTTGCTTCTGGCGGCCGTTGCGCTGCTGGCGTGTTACGTTCCGGCAAGGCGTGCCATGCGCGCCGACCCGATGTTTGCATTGCGTTACGAATAATTCCTGAGAGGTGGACACGAGGCAGTTAAGCAGTAATATAGCTGCTCTTCCTACCATCCCTCAGGGGCGAATCTATGAGAACCATTTGGCAGGACCTGCAATACGGTTGGCGCATGTTGCGGCGAAGCCCCGGCTTCTCGCTGGTCGCTATCCTCACGCTCGCCATCGGCATTGGCGCGAACGCCGCCATATTCAGTGTGATTAATACCGTCCTGCTGCGTCCGCTCCCATTTCCCGACGCGCAGCGAATCGTTTTCATCTGGGATACCGACCCAAACCGCAACATCCCGCGCGGCGTCGCTTCACCCGCGGAATTTCTCGACTGGCGTGACCAGAATCACTCATTCGAAGAACTCTCCGCTTGGCGCTACTGGTTCTACAACTTAACCGGTAACAGTGAACCCGAACAGATCTTCGGCGTGCACGCTTCCGCGAATTTTCTTCGCCTGCTCGGGGTAAAGCCGCTCCTTGGCCGCGACTTCATCCCCGAAGAAGATCAGATTGGCCACGATCAGGTCGCAATTATCACCTACGGTTTGTGGCAGCGCCGCTTCGGCAGCGATCCCGGAATCGTCGGCAAGAATATCTTGCTCGACGAGAAACCGTTCACCGTTGTCGGCGTTCTTCCCCGCGGCTTCTCCGTTTTTGGCACCAGCCGCCAGTTCGACGTCTGGATGCCAATGGCGCTCGACCGCGCTCAATTGCATCGCGAAGATCACTCTGTGATTGTCTTCGGCCGCCTCCGCAAAGGCGTCACGCTCGCCCAAGCTCAGGCGGAAATGCAAACGATCAAAGCGCGCCTGAAGCAGCAGTATCCAGGCGTCGATCAGCAGGACGGCGTCCGCGTCGTCGCTTTTCGTGACGACCTGGCACGCAACCTCAAGCCCGGCCTCGTCCTGTTATTCGGCGCAGTGGTTCTCGTCCTCTTGATTGCCTGCGTCAACGTCGCCAACCTCGTGCTCGCTCGCGCCGCCACTCGCGAACGTGAAATCACACTGCGCGCCACGCTCGGCGCAGGCCGCGGCCGCATCATCCGCCAGTTGCTCACCGAAAGCGCGCTTCTCGCGCTCATCGGCGGCGCGCTCGGCATCTTCCTCGCTTATGGCGGACTTCATCTCCTCCGCCTCGCTCTCCCCTCGGAAGGAGGCTACGGCGAAATTCCGCACGTGGAATGGCTCGGAATCGACGGCATGGTTCTCGCCTTCACATTGATTGTCTCCATCCTCACCGGAATACTCTTAGGTCTCGCCCCCGCCATTCAAATCTCACGTGCTGAACTTTACGAATCCCTGAAAGAAGGCAGCCACGGCTCGATCGGCGGACGCCGCAGCCAATTCACGCGTTCCGCGCTGGTGATCGCCGAAGTGGCTTTCTCGCTGCTTCTGCTCGTCTGCTCCGGTTTGTTGATTCGCAGTTTTTATCTCTTAATGTCCGAAGATCTCGGTATCGATCCCGACAACGTGCTCACCGCTCAAATCTGGCTGCCCGAATCGCATTACGCTGCCGGCGCGCCCGTCATGAATTTCTATCAACAAGCGATCGATCGCGTTGGCGCTTTGCCCGGTGTGAAATCCGCCAGCGCCGTCAATTTCCTTCCCCTCAGTGGCTGGGGCGATTATTGCAATTTCGATATCGCCGGCCGGCCCATTGCGCCGGCTGACAAGCCCAACACCGCCCAATATCGCGTCGCCGACTGGCGCTACCTCCGCACCATGGGCATCAACGTGAAATCCGGTCGCGATTTCGCCACTTCGGATGGGCCCAACGCTGAAGGTGTCGTGATTTTAAATGAAGCGCTCGCCCATCGTTACTGGCCGGACCAAAATCCCGTCGGCCAGCAAATCCACCTGAAATTTCCACCCACAAATACTCCCTGGCGGCCCGTCGCCCGCGATTCCATGCTTACCGTTGTGGGCGTCGTAGCCGATGTCCGTGAATGGGAGTGGGGCGAAGAAAAAGTCGGCCAGCTCTATCTGCCCTACGCGCAGAATCCCTCGCGCATCATGCGGCTGGTTGTTCGCACCACGGGAGATCCCGCCGCGATCGCTCCTGCCGTTCGCCACGCCGTAGAGAGCGTCGATCCAAGCCAGCCCATCACGGAAATCCGAACCATGGATCAGTTCCTGTCTCAGGCCGTCTCGCAGCGTCGCCTCAATATGCTCTTGCTCGCCGTTTTTGCGGCCATCGCCACCATTCTCGCCGCCATCGGAATTTACGGCGTGATGGCTTACGGCGTCACGCAGCGCTTTCACGAAATCGGAGTCCGCATGGCTCTCGGCGCCGAACCTTCCGACGTTCTCAAGATGGTCGTCACCGACGGAATGAAACTCGCCGTCGTTGGACTCCTCATTGGCATCGTGGGCGCGGCGCTTCTCTCGCGCTATCTCGAAAGCCAGCTCTACGGCATCAAGACCACCGATCCGTTCACGTATGCCGGAGTAGCTCTGGGCCTCGCAGCCGTCGCCGCTGCCGCCTGCTATTTTCCAGCGCGACGCGCTACCAAGGTCGATCCAATTTCAGCGCTAAGGCACGATTAGTGGATGGTGATGAACGGGGCGGGAAAGGCACACAGTGGATAGCTTTTTGCACGATCTGAAATACGGCGTCCGGATGCTCCTGAAGAATCCGGGCTTCATGATTATCGCGGTCCTCACGCTCGCTCTCGGCATCGGCGCGAACACCGCGATCTTTACTGTCGTCAATGGCGTGTTGCTTCGCCCGCTCGCCTATCGCGACCCCTCTCACATCATGCTGGTCGTCGAACGCAACTCCATGTTCGCCACCATCACCACCTCATACCAAAACTATAAGGACTGGCGCGACCAGAGCCGCTCCTTTGAATCGATGGAAGCGTCCTGCTTCACCAATCTCACGCTCACCGGCCGCGGCGAGCCGGAGAGATTCAAAGGCAGGTACGTCACTTCCGGCCTTCTTCCGCTTTTAGGCGTCACGCCCGTAATTGGCCGCACTTTTTTCCCTGAGGAGGACCGCGCCGGCGGTCCGCCCGTCGCCATGATCAGCTATTCGCTCTGGCAGAGTCGCTTTGGCGGTTCCCCGGACTGGATCGGCAAGACCATCGCGCTCGATTCGCAACCCTACACGCTCATCGGTGTTCTGCCTTCGGGTTTTCAGTTTCTTCAAGCCGCCGATATTTTGGTCCCATTTGAGCCGTGGGCCCACACCCTTCCTGACGATCGCGATTGGCATCCCGGAATAATTGCGACCGCGCGCTTGAAACCAGGCGTTCCGCTCGAGCAGGCCCGCGCCGAAATGAAAACCATCACAGCGCGACTCGCCAAGCAATATCCCGAGGCGGATGCTTCCGTCAGTGCGGACGTGGTTCACCTTCAGGATCAGGTTGTGCAGAATGTTCGTCCCGCGCTGATCGTTCTCCTCTGTGCGGTGGGTTTCATCCTTCTCATTGCGTGTGCCAATGTCGCGAACCTCTTGCTCTCTCGCGCCGCTTCGCGCTCGAAGGAAATCGCGGTGCGCACGGCCTTAGGCGCCTCGCGCACACGCGTGATTCGCCAACTTCTCACCGAGAGCGTCGTTATCGCCCTGCTCGGGGGCGCTCTGGGGCTCCTTCTCGCAAATCTCTCCATACCTCCACTTTTGCGGCTCGCGGCTGGCACCGTCCCGGATGTAGGAGTCGTGCGCATCGATCGTTGGGTCCTCTTCTTCACGATTGCAGCTTCGCTACTCACCGGAATTCTGTTTGGATTGGTCCCGGCGCTGCGCACCGCCAGACTTGACCTGCGCGAGACGCTCAATGAATCCGGTCGCGGCTCAACAGGCGGGGCCTCGAGCCACCGTCTTCGCTCGATTCTGGTCGTCACCGAAATCGCTCTCGCGATGTTGCTGCTCGTTGGTGCTGGTCTGCTGCTGCGCAGCTTCGAGCGGATGCAATCTGTCGCGCCTGGCTTCCAGACGGATCATCTCCTGGCAGCGGACATTCCTCTCTCGCAAACCGAATATCCCAAGCCCGAGCAGCGCTTCCAGTTTTTTGACCAGTTGCTCGAACGCACTCGCACTCTTCCGGGTGTCCGCTCCGCTGGCGCAGCATCCTTTCTCCCGATGAATGGTAACGACGGCCTCATCCGTTTCAATATCATGGATCGCCCGCCCAAGAATGCCAGCGAGTACGCCGCTGTCGGATTTCGGTTCATCACTCCAAGATATCTAGAGACGATTGGTGTTCCACTCATCGCCGGGCGCATGTTCACGGAGAACGATCGCGAAAAAGCGCCGGACGTCGTCATCGTCAACCAAACGATGGCCAAGCAATATTTCCCGGATCGCTCCCCGATCGGAAAGCGCATGCAGATCGGGTCGCCGCCCGATCCGCAAATTCCATGGATGGAAATCGTCGGCGTCGCAGGCGATGTTCGCCCCGGCCTCGGCACCGAGCCGCAAGCCGAAATGTATATTCCCTATCGCCAGATCGATGCGCTTCTGCCTGTGTTCCAGCTTTCCGTCATTTTGCGCACCACGCTCGATCCCAAAAGCGAAACATCCGCACTTCGCGGCGCCCTCAACGAAATCAATAAGAATCAGCCGCTCGTCAACGTCCGCACCATGGAAGACAGCATGGCTACCTCCGTCGCGCAGCCGCGCTTCCGCACATGGCTGCTCGGTCTTTTCGCAGTTCTCGCACTGCTGCTTTCGACGATTGGAATCTATGGCGTGATGTCTTACTCCGTCACGCAGCGCGTGCACGAAATGGGAATCCGCATTGCGCTCGGCGCTCAGCCGCGCCAGGTCTTCCAGCTCGTCACCGGGCAAGGACTGCGCCTCGCCCTGCTCGGGGTTGGTATCGGATGCGTGGCGTCGCTCGCGCTCACTCGCGTGCTCCGCAGCTTTCTCTATGACGTGAGCGCTCTCGATCCAATCACCTATTTTTCTGTCGCAGTTGTGCTCGTGTCCGTCGGCCTGCTTGCTTCCTATTTGCCTGCGCGCCGCGCCACGAAAGTCGATCCGTTGATTGCATTACGTTACGAATAGCGAGTAAAACCATGAACAACACACCCGAAACGCTTCGCGACAATAATGGCGGTAAAATGACTGGAGACGCTCCGCGTATCATGACAAGCCCACATTCCAACCGAACACGCATCTTGGTCGCCGACGATCAGCCCGATATTCGCGAAGCTCTGCGCTTGCTGCTGAAAGGCGAAGGCTTCGACGTCGAGACCGTCGCATCGCCGGCCGCCGTGCTCTCCGCGCTCGAAGCCCGCGAATTTGACGGGCTGCTGATGGACTTGAACTATGCGCGCGACACCACCTCTGGCCAGGAAGGCCTCGACCTGCTCTCGAACATCCGGTCGAAAGACAGCACGCTTCCCATCATCGTGATGACGGCGTGGGGCAGCCTCGAGCTCGCTGTCGAAGCGATGCGCCGCGGCGCCAAGGACTTCATTCAGAAGCCGTGGGAGAACGCGCGCCTGCTCGCCATCCTGAAAACTCAAATCGAGCTTTCGCAAGCCCTGCGCAAGGGCCAACGCCTCGAAGCCGAGAATCGTTTGCTCCGCGCCGATGGGCGCCCAACGCTCATCGCCGAATCCGCGGCGATGCGTCCTGTGCTGGACTTGATCGCGCGTGTCGGCCCGTCTGATGCCAACGTGCTCATCACCGGCGAGCACGGCACCGGAAAAGAAGTGATCGCGCGCACGCTCTACGCTCTCTCGCCTCGAGCTGGACGTCCGCTCGTCACGGTGAACGCCGGCGGCCTGCCCGAAGGCGTTTTCGAGAGCGAGCTCTTCGGCCACGTGAAAGGCGCGTTCACGGATGCGAAGTCGGATCGCGTCGGGCGCTTCGAGCTGGCCGATGGCGGCACGCTCTTCCTCGACGAAATTGCGAACGTGCCGATGAATCTCCAGGCCAAACTTCTGCGCGCGCTCGAAACTGGCGAGCTAGAACGCGTCGGATCGTCAACCACGCGTCGCGTGGATGCGCGGATTCTTTCCGCTACAAACGCTGACGTGCAGGCCGAAGTGGCCGGTGGACGCTTCCGCGAAGATCTCTTGTTCCGCCTGAACACGATCGAGATTCATCTGCCACCGCTACGCGAGCGCAAGGAAGATATTTCGCTCCTCGCGCATCATTTCCTGCGGCAATCGGCGCAACGTTATCGCAAGCAGCTCGAAGGGTTCGAGCCGGTCGCGTTGCAGCTTCTTCTCGATCATCCCTGGCCGGGGAACGTTCGCGAACTCGATCATTCGATCGAGCGCGCCGTGCTGATGGCGGAGGGATCGCAGGTTCGCGCGAGCGACCTTGGTTTGCGCCCTGCGCGCGAGGCCGCGATCAAACTGGATGAAATGAGCATTGAAGACGTGGAGCGCGTGCTGATTCAAAAAGCGCTCGCGCGTTTCGGCGGCAACGTGAGCCATGCAAGCAAAGCGCTGGGCCTGAGCCGCAGCGCTCTCTATCGCCGTCTCCAAAAATACAGCCTTTGAAACCGCTCCTGTACGAACGCCGCATTCTGCTCCTGGCCCTCTGCGCAGGCCTGGCGAGCACGGTCGTCGCTTTGATTCTGCTTTGGTCCGGCGGCTATTCGTCGAAGCTGCAGTGGACGCTCACTGTGCTGATGATTCTCACGTGGCTCAGCTTCGCGTTCACCGCGCAGAGCCGTGTGGTGTTTCCGCTTCGCACGCTTTCGAATCTTCTGGCTGCGCTGCGCGAAGGCGATTTTTCGATTCGGGCGCGCGGCGCCAATGAAGGCGATGCACTCGGCGAAGTGCTGCGCGAAGTGAACGCGCTTGGCGAGACGCTTCGCCAGCAACGTCTCGGCGCTCTCGAAGCCACGGCGCTTCTTCGCAAAGTGATGGAAGAAGTGGACGTCGCCGTTTTCGCGATTGACGGCAATGGCGCGCTGCGGCTCGTGAACCGCGCCGGCGAGCGCATTTTGAATCAGCCCGAAGAGAGGCTTCTTGGAGGGAACGCGGCCGACCTCGGCCTCGCCGAATATCTCACCGGCGAAACGCCGCGCATTGAGCAGATCGCTTTCCCTGGGAAATCCGGCCGCTGGGAAATTCATCGCGGAAATTTTCGCGAAGCCGGGCTTGCACATCAATTGCTCGTCATCACCGATTTGAGCCGCGCGCTGCGCGACGAAGAGCGCCAGGCATGGCAGCGCCTGATTCGAGTGCTCGGTCACGAATTGAACAACTCGCTCGCGCCCATCAAATCCGTGGCCGAAAATCTTGGGAGCATGCTTGCCCGCAAAGACCGCGATCCGGACTGGGCGGACGACATGCGCAGCGGCCTCAATATCATCGCGGCTCGCACCGACGGCCTCGCGCGTTTCATGAGCGCGTACGCGCGGCTTGCGAAATTGCCGCCGCCCACGTTTCAGGGCGTCGACGTGGGCGTGTGGATTCGCCGCGTCACGGGGCTCGAGTCGCGGCTGCAAGTGAAGCTGCAAGCCGGGCCCGAAGTGCGAATCCAGGCTGACCCCGATCAACTCGATCAGCTGCTTATTAATCTGCTGCGCAATGCGGTGGACGCGTCTCTCGAAACCGGCGGCGGCGTGCAGGTCGGCTGGAATCGAGAAGATGGGTACATCGACGTGTGGGTGCAGGACGACGGCCCGGGCATCCCGAACCCGACGAACCTTTTTGTGCCGTTCTTCACCACGAAACCTGGCGGATCGGGAATCGGGCTCGTGCTGAGCCGGCAGATTGCCGAGGCGCACGGCGGCACTTTGACGCTCGAGAACCGCGAAACTGAGCGCGGGTGCGAAGCGCGGCTGCGTCTTCCGATGAATAACTAGCCTCGATTGCAATTTCTTGTACCCCCTGTTTACCGCCGATTAGAAAATCGTAAGTAGCTGATTCGGCATGGCTTGCCGTGACTTTTAATCGCGGAACCGTGGATTAAAAGGTCCTCGGTTATTCTCACGCTGCCGTCCTCAGTCATAAAAAATACGCCTCCCAAAAGCGAGCTATGGTAGCACAGTTTCGATTAGTTAGATATTAGTAAAAATAGGCAGGGCCGTGGAAAATCGGGGCGAGACTGTTTACGTTGAGATTCTTCGCTTCGCTCAGAATGACAGGCCTTGCGTGGCGTTTGCAGAATGGCGCGAGAACGACGTGCGTGGCAGGAATCAGCCTGATTCCAGGTTAACTAATCTGCTTTGAGGGCTTTGACGCGATGTTCTAGTTCTTGGGTGATGCTTTCGGGCGTTTCCGTTTCTGCGAAGGTGACTGGGGCGCCTACTGTTACGCGGATGTGGCCGGGGCTTGTCCAATGTTTGTTGGCTTCGCGCAAGTCGTAGAGGCCTTCGAGGCGCATGGGGATTACCGGGATGCGCAGGCGGGTGACGAGCAGGCCGATGCCCGCGCGGAACGGGCCGATTGCGCCGTCGGGAGTGAGCACACCTTCGGGGAAAACGAGGACGCTCCAGCCGCGGTCCACCAGCTCTCCGGCGAATTCGAAACTTTTCCGAAATCCGGAGCGCACGGGCAGCGGGAAGACGTGGAACAGAGCGATTACGAGCGGATATTGAATGCGGCCGAGGATCGCGCGGAAGAAATTTGTGCCCGGGGGAGGCACTCGCAAATCGGTGAGCGTTTCGCCGCCCATTGCTACCGCGGTGCGCCAGCGCAGGCGCGCGGGAAGTGAGTGCAGCACGAATCCGGGGTCGATGTAGGAGGCGTGGTTCGAGACGATCAGCACCGGGCCTTTTACGCCGCGGAGATTCTCGCGTCCGCGGACGCGCGGCCAGCCGAGTAGAAGCATGGCTGGCCGGATCAAACCGTAAAACGCCAGCGCGCGAACCCATCGGATTGGCCACCATCGCGGCCAGCGCGAGTAGCGAAATACCGGAGCGCGGCTGGCGGAATTGGCAATCGGCTGGCCCCGTTCTGCTTTTTGCACCAGCTTTTCGAGGTCAGCGACGGAGGTGGCATTCGAAAAATCCGCCTCGCTCAAGTCCACTTGATAGCGGTCTTCGAGCGCGCTGATTAATTCCACTTGTTCGATGGAGCTGAGTTGAAGATCGGCACCGCCGTTTGGCGATACTGAACCGCTTGCGATTCGTTGGAGGACTCCGGCGACCGTGTATGGCGCGGCAGATTGAGTGCTTGGGTTTGGCGAAGCGCGTCCCGCCAGCTCCGCTAGAGCGCCTTCGCGGATGCGGGCGAGAATTGGTTTCTGCGTAGGCGTGCGCGGGAAATCGGGTTCGCGCCAGACGACCCAGGAACGTATGCGTTGAAATTCCGCGAGGCGGGAATTTGCGCTCTCGATGATTTCAGAAGCGCTTGCTGAATCGCGCAGAAGAAGTACGGCGCATTGTTCGGCGTTGCCGTCGCGGTCGAGACCTATTACCACGCAATCGCGGACGCCCGGTTCTTTGCGCAGCTCTGCTTCGAGATCCTCGGGATAAATGTTCAAGCCTGCCGGGGTGACGATTACGTTTTTTTGGCGGCCTTTGAAATACAAGTTGCCGTTCGCGTCGCGCTCGCCGAGATCGCCGGTGTGAAACCAGCCGTCCGCGTCGAGTACGGGGGCGACGCCTGAATCCTTCCAGTAGCCGGATGAGACATTTTCGCCGCGCACCAGAATTTCTCCCGCTTCTGAGAGCTTTACTTCGAGGCCGGGCAAAGTTTTGCCGATGGAACCTTCACCGAGCTTGAAGGGGTGATTCACGCTTACGAGCGAGGTGGTTTCGGTGAGGCCGTAACCTTGCACGGCGGCGTAGCCGAGGCGTCCCCAGAATTTCTCGGTGGCAGCGGGGAGCGCGGCGCCTCCGGAGATTACGGCCCAGAATTTCCAGCCGAAGCGGCGGTGAATTGCGCGGAAACGCCACCAGCGGCGGAGGAAATGTTCGCCCTCGGCCGTTTTGAAATCGCGCTGGAAGTTTTCGAGCTGGCCGCTGGCTGCAAGATCGCGCTCGATCTGATATTGGAGCGATTCGACAAGGCGCGGCACGGTGACGAGCACGGACACACGCTCGTCGTGAATCGTGCGGATTACTTCCGCGGGGTTGAGCGTATCGAGGAACACGGATGTGCCGCCGAGAATCTGCGGCAGGAAAATTCCGAGAAGCTGGCCGAAGACGTGGCTGAGCGGCAGCAAGTCGAGAAAGCGCAGGGGGTGAAAGAAGCGTTCCCAGCGGCGATAGCGGTTGATTTCCTTTTCGAGGGTTTCGAGGTTGGCGAGTAGGTTGCCGTGGGTGATGACGACGCCGCGCGGTTCGGACGTGGTGCCGGAGGTGAAGACGATTTCCATCGGATCGGTGCGCTGAATTGGAGGCGACGAAAATTTGTGTGGGGTTTCCTGTGCGTGCGCGGGACGCAGGGTTTCGAGTTCGAGGATGGGGACGCCGAGATCTTTCGCGGCTTCACCTGCGAGTTCAAGGCTGATTGCGGCTGCGCGGACACCGGCTTGGCGCGCGACGCGGGTGGCAAATTTCGGTTCGGCGATGGCGTCCATGGGGACGGCTACTGCGCCTGCGAAGAGGCAGCCCAGAAATGCGGCGAGCCATTCGCCGGAATTTTCGCCCCAGATGAGGATGCGGTCGCCTTTTGTGATGCCTTGCTCGGCGAGGTCTTTGTCAACGAGATGCTCGGCAAATTGATGGGCGGTTTGCAGAAGTTCGGCGTATGTCCAGCGGATGGTGCGGTAGCCGCGACGCCAGGCGACTGCGATTTCTTGGGCTGGGCGCGATTGGGGCTGGAAATATTCGAGGAGGGATTGGCGGGGCATGGCGGGTTTAGTGTCGCTTATTCGTGGACGGTTTGGGAATGGCGGTGGGATACAATCGCGGGATTTGGGAGTCTGACATGGCGTGGCGGTGGATGGTGGCGGATGCGGGGAGGTAGCGACTTCGGGCACGGCCCTCCTGCGGCGGATCTTCGACATGCGGTGCCCTTACTGTGGAAAAAAAACAACGGCGAAAAAGAACGAAGTCGTGATTTGAGCCAAGCAATTGCGATCGCGACGCGTTGTTGCGGAGGCACAGGCAGGAATGCCTGTGCTACTGAAAGGCGAAGAACGCAATCGCGCGCGAGAAGAATGTTGATGGCGGTTGCTGCGCTGTTACGCGGGCGGCTCTTAGAGCCGCCCCTACTGATTGGTGCTAATTCGAAATGAGGAGAATTCCATTGAGTGGAAATGATGCGGTGGGGAAATCGAAAGAACTGAGCCGGCGGAAATTTCTGGAGAACGGCGTGGCTGGCGTCGCGCTTGGGGCGGCTTCGGTGGGGATTCCGGGGTTGTTGGGTGCTGAGTTGCGAGGGGCTGGCGCGCAAGAGGTGAAGGCGTTTGAGCTGGACGAAATAACCTTGGCTGAATTGCAGGACGGGATGAAGGCTGGGAAATTCACGGCGCGGGCGATTGTGGAGAAATATCTCGAGCGGATCGCGGCGATTGATAAGGGCGGCCCGGCGCTGAATTCCGTGATCGAGTTGAATCCTGATGCGCTGGCGATTGCGGATTCGATGGACGCGGAGCGCAAAGCGAAGGGGCCGCGCGGGCCGATGCATGGAATTCCTGTGCTGATCAAGGACAACATCGGCACGGCGGATCGGATGATGACGACGGCTGGTTCGCTCGCGCTTCTTGGATTTACGCCGGAGAAGGATTCGGGCGTGGCGCGGAGTTTGCGCGAATCCGGAGCCGTGATTCTGGGCAAGACGAATCTGAGCGAGTGGGCGAATTTCCGGTCGAGCCATTCGTCGAGTGGATGGAGCGGCCGGGGCGGGCAGACGCGCAGCCCCTATGCGCTGGATCGCAATCCGTGCGGATCGAGTTCGGGGTCGGGCGCGGCGGTGGCTGCGAATCTTTGCGCCGTGACGGTGGGTTCGGAGACGGACGGCTCGATTGTGTGCCCTGCGTCTGCGAACGGAGTGGTGGGCATCAAGCCGACGCTGGGACTGGTGAGCCGGTCGGGGATTATTCCAATCGCGCACAGCCAGGATACGGCGGGGCCGATTTGCCGCACGGTGGCGGATGCGGCGATTCTGCTCACGGCTATGGCGGGAAGCGATCCAGCGGATTCTGCGACGGACGCCGCACGAGGAAAAGCGCAGGCGGATTACGCGAAATTTCTCGATCGCGGAGGGTTGCGCGGTGCGCGCATCGGAGTGATCCGGAAATTTTTTGATTTCAACGATGCGCTTGGGCCGATGATGGAATTGCTTCTCGACGTGATGAAGCGCGAAGGCGCGGTGATCGTGGATCCGGTGGAGATCGCGTCCATCGGAAAATTCGACAAATCGGAAAATGAAGTGCTGCAATATGAGTTCAAAGCGGATCTGAATGCGTATCTTGCAGCGGCGGGCTCGAAAGCGCCAGTACACTCGCTTAAGGAGATTATCGAATTCAACGAGCGCAATCGCGAGAAGGAAATGCCGTTCTTCGGGCAGGATATTCTGGTGAAATCCGAAGCGAAAGGGCCGCTGACGGAGGAGGCGTATCGCGATGCGCTGGAATTGAATCACCGGCTGACGCGGGCGGAGGGAATTGATGGCGCAATGGATCAGCATAAGCTTGACGCGCTGATGGCGCCGACGGCGGGCCCTTCGTGGCTGACGGATCATGTGACGGGGGACCACGATACGGGAGGGAGTTCGTCGCTTGCGGCGGTGGCGGGATATCCGAATATCAACGTGCCAGCGGGATTTGTTTTCGGGATGCCGGTGGGGGTGTCGTTTTTCGGGCGGGCGTGGAGCGAGGCGACGTTGATCAAGATTGCTTATGCGTTTGAGCAGGTGACGCGGGCGCGGAAGGCGCCGCGGTTTTTGGCGAGCGTGGAGATGTGAGAGTCGAGCGCGACGCCGGCTGGTGCGGGGCGGACACGGGTGCCAATCGGTCAGCTGAGATCCTTCGACTGCGAGTCGGCCGTCCCGCGCGGAGCGGGACGAAAGGCTAAGGCGGCCGACTCTTCGTTCAGGATGACATGTAGTTTTGATTTGTGAAAAAACGCGCGCGAAAAGAAAAAGCCCGGCGGGAGGGAGTCCATCGCCGGGTTTTCTATTTGAAGCGAAATTCTTGAAGCGAAACTTACTGCTGTTGCTGCTGTTGCTGAAACTTACTGCTGTTGCTGCTGTTGCTGAAACTTACTGTTGTTGCTGTTGTTGTTGGGGCTGCTCATTCTGCTGTTTCGCCATGTCCGCTTTGGCCGCATCCGCCGATACGCCCGCACCGGGCTTCTGGTAGCGAGTGAGGTAGGGCATGAAGGGCGTGACTTCGAACGGCATCTTTTCGCGAGCGGAGAGCAGCGGGATTGCTTTGGCCTTGAGCAGTTCGACGTGATCGCTCCATGGATCGAGTTTCACGCGCGCGCCAATGGGGAGCGCCGAGATCTGGTCGATCTTCGAAGGATCAAGATTCGGAGCCGAGCTCATCAACTGCGAGGCGAGGAACACTTTGTTCCCCAGCCGCGGGTTGATCAGAGCCGGCAGATTCTTTGATTCCGCATCCATTTGCTTCAGGAAAAGTCCGGCGTTGCCGAGCTTGTCCTTGTAAGGCGAGTTCTTGAGCAGCTCGAGGGCTTTGTCGCTGGCCATCTTCACTTGTTCCGGGCTGTCTTTAAAGGTGAAGTGGCTGAGGGCTTCGACGGTCGAGACGTTGGTCATATCGTTGAAGCCCCACTGATCGGTGGAAGGCTTGGTCACGATGATGTCGGCGAGTTCCTGAGCGAGCATCGTGGCGAGGCTGGCTTCGTCGGGCAGGACGTCGAGAAGGCCGCGGCTCAGCACGATAGTGTGACCGATGGAGAACATTTCGAGAGTGCCGGTGGTGAGGACGCGGCAGCGAACTTCAGGCTGGACATCGAGATTGTTGGTGACTTCAAGGTTGTTGACGACGGTTTCGAGAACCTTGTCGATATCTCCCGGAGGCGAGAGAAGGCCTACGCGCTGCAAGCGGTCGAGAACGTTGATCTCGGCCTGGTGCTGCCATTCGCGCTCGGCTTCAATCGGGGAGCGATCCTGCGACTGCGCTACTTGATCTTGTACGGCGTTGGGCGACTCAATCGTCAGCTCGCTGAACTCTTCCTGGCGTCCGACGTTCTTGAGGTTGTAGCCCCAGAGGCGCGTCTGCGATTTGAATCGCACGTGGCTGCCGAGGAAATCCTTCAGATCCGACTCCTGGCTGAAGACGTAAGCGGGCAGCCAGAGGCCGGGCTGAACGTTCAAGCGCCAGCTGTCGAAGTGAAGGTTGAAACCGTTGATTCCGGCGACCGGAGTGTATACGCCGTTGAAACGGACGATCGTGTAGCCCTGGTCTTCCGCCCAGACGCGGCCCTTGAAGCGGCCCTTGCCGGATTTCGGAAGCGGCGTGAAGTCGAAAACGAGGCAGCGGACTTCACCGAGGAATTCGCGGCGCACGTAGTCGATCTGGTAGTGCTGCCGGTCGAAACCGTTGGTATCGATGTAAATCATCTGCAGGAAGCCCTCGGGAATGTACGAGGACGTGAACCAGCCGCCCATGTGGGCGAGAGGATTCATGCTGTCGAACTTGCCCTTCCTTTTGGCGAGCATGGAATTATCCACGACGCCCTTGGCGAGGTCGGCCTGGCCGAGGTAGTAATGGTCGCGAACCGGAATCGCGCCCATCTTGTCGTCGGGCTTCATATCCTGCACGTAGGTTTCGATGATCGGATTATAGCGGCGAATGGTGGCCATCTCGTCGTGCTCGCGCGCAATCACACGGTCGATCGCCTGATCCACGGTCGTGACCGGACCTGCCGTCGTAGCGCCGGCTTGTGGACGAGTCTGATCGGCGGTTTGTGTCTGTGCTTGTGCCGAAGCTGCGCCTGCCACCGCGCCCATGAGCAGTGTTGCCAGGATGAACTTCTTGGACGTGCGCATTGCCTTCCCCCCTCTTCCTTCTCAGTAAGCCAATGCAAAAGTGATGTGGACGATAGCCGGAAAATCTACCGCTTGACCCTCTTGCTGAGCCGGCTTGAAGCGAATTTGTTTCGCCGCAGCCTGAGCCGAATCATCCAGACCGTAACCGAGTCCCTGAACGACGCGCTGAATCTGAACGTTACCGCCAGCGGTGAACACAACTTGCAAGAGAACGTCACCTTCGATTTTCTTGTTCCTGGCTTCGTCCGTGTAAACCGGCTTGGGCTTGAACAAGATTTCCACAGGGGTCGTTTTCGCGGTGGTTGATGCTACCGGCTTTGCTTTAGGCGCCGGCGCAGCCGTAGCCTCGTCAGCGAAACCTGATGACTGAACTCGACCGTGGCTGCCCCCGCCTGAACCGGTTGCAACTCCATTACCAAAACCAGAGCTTGCGACTACTCCCTTGGCGCCTTTCGCGCCGCCGGTGCCGTTTCCATAACCAGGGCCCGTGGGCATATCGTAAGCGCCCTTGGCGGCGATGTTAGGCGAGCGACTGGTGTTTCCATTGGCTGGAACGCCGTTGGGATCGCCGAATCCGCCGGTCTGAACTTCTTCGCGCGGCTTCCGGAGAGTAGGAATTGCAGAGCTACCCATGGACGGAATGGTCTGATCCGGGTAAGCCTTGGCCACATCCGGAGTATCCGGGAGCTTTGTATTTTTGTGCGCGGTAGCTGGCTTCGCGATTGGCGAAGAGAACACCGGATTGATGATTTTGGGCTTCGGGACTTCGACTGGAACCGGATCGGGCTTGGGCTCAACTTTCGCAACCTTCACAGGGGCCGGCTTTACCACCGGCTTCTCGACAGGCTTCGGTTGCGGTTTCCAGGGTTCTACGACGGGCGCTTCAATAGGTGTCGTCCAATAACGCTGGACCATCTCCAACTTCTGGGGCATGAGGAGAGGTATCACGAGGATGATCGTCAACGCCAGGCATTCTATGCCGAAGCCGGCTCCAAAAGAACCCCAGCGCGCTTCGCCGTCAGGGAGTAGGGACTCGTTGAACACTGCTCGATGTGTGACCCGCGCCATAACTTTCTCCAGAAGCCCTTCCTAGCTTAGGATGCGCCGAGACAGAAGAACGGCGTCTATACTTTAGTACTAGACTACGGGGCTGGGCGGAATGGGACTGAAGTACCATTCTATCCCCAGTCGTGCTGAAAGCGATAACCCAATGGATGGGGCTTGCGTACTGGTAAGCCCCGCCCGTCTCACATTGGGAATGAGCATGATCTCGGCAGCCGCGGTTAAACCCGGGCTAGGGCGATTGGTTGCAAAGGATGACTGGAAGTGAAAATGTTGAAATTCGGGAAGACGAAGTGGTGGCATAGCATGAGCTTCGCATGATGATGTAATCGGCCTGCCCTCGGAATACATGAAACCACCCAGAACCGCGTTGGAAAACCACCAGCGCCAGGGGGGCGAGAAGCTGGTTCTAACAAGGCAAATTAAGAAAAATAATCCGGGGGCACGGCTGTTGGTAGCCATGCCCCCGGAAGGTGTGATGTAAGACGGCGCTATTGCGTTGGCTCGACCACGACGAAGTTTGTGCGGCCACCGTGGTTGACAAGCAGAAGCACGGGCTTTTTCCCGGAGCTTGAGATCGCCTGGTTATATTCATCCACGCTGTGCACAGGTTTGTGGTTCACTTCCTGAATCACGTCGCCGCGGCTCAGACCGGTGGTTGCTGCGGGACTCGATGGGTCGACGTCCGTTACCACCACGCCCTGAGTGCCGGAAGGCAGATTCAACTGTTGCGCGATATCCGGAGTGACGTTCTCGACGTCCACTCCTTCGAGCGCGCTATTGCCCTTGGCTTCCTCGCCTTCTTCTTTCGCGGACTTCTCCGGCAATTCACCTAGGGTGATCTTCACATCCTGCGCCTTGCCATCGCGCCAGATGGTGAGGTTCACCGGCGTTCCCGGCGGAGTCTGCGAAACGCGCAAGGTGAGCTGGTTGCGTGAGTCCACCGGCTCGCCGTTGAGCTTCAGAATCACGTCGCCCTTCTTCAATCCCGCGCGTGAAGCCGGCGTATTCGGTGAAATGTCGCCGACTAGTGCGCCACCCGCTTGCTCGAGACCGAAGGCTCGCGCCACGTCCGGCGGTACGTCTTGAATGTAGACGCCCAGATAACCGCGCACCACTTTGCCGTGCGTCATGATCTGGTCCATCACATTCTTCGCCAGGCTGATCGGAATCGCGAAGCCGACGCCCTGATTGCCGCCGCCTCCGCCCGTGAGAATAGCGGTGTTGATTCCCACCAGATTGCCGTGGAGGTCGATCATCGCGCCGCCCGAATTTCCAGGGTTGATCGAAGCGTCGGTTTGAATGAAGTCCTCATAGTTCTCGATGCCCAGTCCGCCGCGTCCCGTGGCGCTGACGATTCCCATCGTGGCCGTTTCGCCGATTCCGAATGGGTCGCCAATCGCGAACACGAGATCGCCCACGTGCAACGTGGTCGAATCGCCGAGCGGAAGCGTTGGCAAACCGCTGGCGTTGATCTTCAGAACAGCTACGTCCGTCTTCGGATCGGTGCCAACCAGCTTGGCCTGGAATTCGCGCTTGTCGCTCAACTGCACCTTGATGTCCGACGCGCCGTCAATCACGTGGTTGTTCGTCAGGATGGTCCCGTCCGGCGTAAGAATCACGCCCGAGCCGAGGCTCTGTTCGCGTTCCGGCCGCGGCTGTGCTTGTCCGAACTGATCGCCAAAAAATTGGCGGAAAAATGGATCGTTGCCAAAGGGATTCATTCCCTGCTTCTGCTTCACGACTTTGGATGTGTGAATGTTCACCACCGCGGGAAGCGCGGGCTTCAGCACGGAAGAAAACCCGTTGGTAAAGCTACCAAGACTGATCGGCAGCGCTTCTTTGGCCATCGGCACTGTCGCTGGCGCGGCGCCCACCACTGCGTGGCCCGTCCAGTTCTTGAGCGATGATGCCAGGAGCCCTCCGCCTATCAGTGCCGCGAGAACAATTACCGTTGCGGCCCACCGGCGAATTTGAATCATTTCGTTCTTCATGGCTATCTCTTCCTTCTCCTTTGAATCTTACCTGTGATTTCCTCTCGCTCCGGGCCATCTCCCGATTTCGCGCGCGAGTGGCTATTTTACCTCGCTACTGTGAGAATTAGACGCAGCTCACGGTAATTTGTTATTCACGCCCGCGCGCGGAGCGGAAATTGTTAATTAGAATTATTCCAAACACACGAATACGAGGCGAAACGGGAATTTGCGCGCGCTTCGCCTTCTGAGAGACGCGAGCGAATTGGAGTTCCTGCTTCGTACGGATGCCCCGGAGTCGAACCGCTGCAGGTTCGCTGACTTCCAACACCCTCAGATAGTATGATGCGGGCGCGCCATTTCGAGTTACCCCGTTGCCTTGGCCACGCGCGGTTCGCAAAGGCAAAACGGCCCTAACTATTCTCCTTTCAGCGCGTCAAAGAAATTCTTGGGCCCTATCCGAATCCGTCCTATTCTCTCCATCCGGGACATAGCAGTTTGTGAAAGGAGCTGTTTCGAATGATTCGAAAAATGATTGCGCTTGCCGGCTTGAGCGCGTTTCTCTTTGTTGCCGCGCGACCCGCTGTCTCTGCCACAGGCTCAACCGATCTCTCGTCACCCGCCACCGACGGCACGCTCAAAGCGCTCACCGCCGTGGCCGGCGCCGGCACGATGGATACGCACACGTATCAGTATCTCGAGGAATTGAGCGACGACATCGGGGCGCGCGTCACTGGCTCGCCGGAAGCGAGTCGCGCGATCGAATGGGGCGTTGAGAAGATGAAAGCCATTGGACTTGAAAACGTCCACACGGAGCCCTGGGAGCTCTCGCGCGGATGGACGCGCATTTCCGCCGACGCAGAAATTGAGTCGCCGATTCATCGCCGCGTGATGATTGACGCGATGGGCTGGGTGGGTTCCACAGCCGTGGGCGGGGCGGAAGCGGACGTGGTGGAGGTGAACAGCTATCAGCTCGAGCAGGAGATGAAAGATAACGCAGGAAAATGGCGCGGGAAAGTTCTAGTGATGGTTCAGAAGGGTGACAAGCCGAAGAGCGGAATGTCAATGTTCGCAAAATTCGGCGACTTCTTGAAGACCGCTCATCAAGCAGGCGCGATTGCGGTGATCGGCGGTCAAGGCGGCCGGAAATCAGAAGGGATGCATCTGACACATACCGGCGCGCTCGGCTTCAATACCTACTACGATATTCCAGTGGTCAGCATGGCCGCAGAAGATCAGGAGCAGATTGAACGCTACATTGAGCGCGGCAAAACGGTCCGGCTGAAAATCAACGTGCAAAATCGCGTTAGCGACGGGCCTGTTCCGTCCGCCAATGTGGTCGGCGAAATTCGTGGCACGCAGAATCCGGAGCAAATCGTTGTGGTCGGCGGCCATCTTGATTCGTGGGATCTTGCGTCGGGCTCCACGGACAACGGCTGCGGTTCGAGCACGACGCTCGGCGCCGCTGAGGCCATCATGAAATCTGGATTCAAGCCGCGCCGCACGATTCGCTTCGTTCTTTTCACAGGAGAAGAGGAAGGGCTGCTCGGTTCGCTTGCGTACACGAAGACTCATCAAAGCGAGATGGCCAATCACATTGCGGCGGTGGTTCTGGATTTCGGCCAGGGCCCTGTGACCGGCTTCCAGATGGGCGGCCACGACGATTTAATTCCCGAGATGCAGAAATTCGCGGGAGCGCTGCAGGCCTTTGGAAATCTGGAAGTGGACGATGAGGCCGAATTTGGAACCGACACGGGCCCGTTCATCATGGAAGGCTTGCCCGGCATCAACCTGAATCAGGATTCGCCGGATTACAAATACACGCACCATTCCGCGGTCGACACGTTCGACAAGGTGAAAGCCGATGTGCTCGATCGCAATGCGACCGTGATGGCGCTCACCGGTTTCTGGATTGCCGACCGGCCGGATCGTTTTGCGAGCCCATGGCCCAAGGCGAGGACGGCACGCATGCTCGTCGAAAAACACGATGATTTGTTTCTGAAGCTTTTCGGCCTGTGGCCCTTCGGCAACCTGGGAAGCGACGCGGAGAACCCGAACTAGAGCACCTCGCGTACTAGTTGCTCTGGATTAAGGGTTGTCCGAAACGCACGGGAGATGGCGGGCTGCCATTCCGTCCCGCCGGCTCTCTTGACTTTCCTACTCCTATGCCTCCAGCATCCCCTGCAACCGATTCAAAGCCTCAAACCAGTACGCTTTCATCTTCGCGCATTCGTTCGAGTTGGAAAGCTTTTCGTGGTCCACGGCCACCTGAGTCTTCGCCGGCCCTTTGCTCAAAAAGCCCACACTCAGGCGAGAATCGCCATTCCATTTCGCGCGCACATATTTACCGGGCGTCGCCGAGGTGATCTCTATCTCGGCGTCCGGCAGCCAGCCGTTCCTCAATTTCGGATCGGTCCACGCCGCATAAGCCTTCGCCATCGGCGCCGCCATCGTCCGGCTCCCCGAAGCGCTGAATTGTCCATCGCACTTCTGGAATTTTTGGCGGATGCCGCGCTCATGCTCGTAGCCGACAGACACCATCTGCGCCCACCATGGCGTCAGCTTCTGCTTCTCGTACAAATACGCGGCGATTTCTTTGTGTGGCCACTTTTTCGCGCCGGCCTTGTCGAGGATCTTGAACCACTCCGCCCAGACCTTCCCTGTCTTGGCCTTTACCGCTTCATCGCTGGATCGTTTCGTTTCTCTAGGTTTCTTGGGGGCCATCGTCGCGCCTCCGTCACGCGGCGATTCTACTTCAAGACTTGGAAAAATTTCAGGTACTTGCGACGACTGCCCAGATGTGGCGGTGCGTGCCTCACTTACGCGGCGATTTTGTTTCTCAGCCCCAGAAAATTCTCGCGTCGCCATTCGTCGACGATTTGATCCAGCGCTTCGCGGTAACTCGAGAATCGCGGTTGCCAGTCGAAGTCACGCCGGCACCGCGCATTCGAAGTCCGCGTAGAAGCCGTCATCATACTCACCACTACAGGTCCTGCCAGAATTTTCGCGATCCACGCCGGAACGTGCCGTGGCGCCGGCGCCCCCAGCCGCTGCGCGAATCCGGCCAGGTACGCGCCGGCGCTCACCGGTTGATCGTCTGTCACATGCCACAGACCTCCCCGCCCGGATTCGGCGACCGTTACAAAAGCGCTGGCTGCGTCGTCCACATGAATCCATTGCCACATCGCATCGCCTTTGCCGATGATCGGTAGCTTGCGTGCCAGAAGTTGCGCGCCGAAATAACGGGTGTGCGCAGCGTCAGGCGCGTGAAACCAACCGCAACGCAGTATCGACGCCTTGAATCCTTCTTTGTTGGCTGTGTCTCGGGCGATCGTTTCCATCTCTACCGTTGAGCGGGTGATGAAATCGGTGTGCGGCGGCGAATCCTCGTCGAACGCCGACTGGTTTTCCGGACGCGCTACCCACGTGATGCTTTGCACCAGAACCTGCCTTGCGCCCACTCTTCCCGCAGCCTGCGCCAGGGCCCGCGTGCCATCGCGCCGGATGAGATCGTTGGGTTTCCAGTCTTCCGGCCGGGGTTTCGTGGCGGTAGGAATCGCGGTTGCTGCGTGCACGATCACGTCGGCGCCTTCGGCGGCCCGCGCCAGCGAATCTGCGTCAAACAAGTCCGCGCGCCGGCTCTCTGCTCCAAACTTGCGAATCGTGTCCTCGTTCTTGGCGCTGCGCGCCATTCCGATCACACTATGGCCCCGTTCTCGAAACTGCCGCATGAGACTTCTGCCCAGAACTCCGGTTGCGCCTGCGATAAAGACTTTCAAAGTCAGTTCTCCCCAGGTTCGAAAATGGGTGGGTACCTATAGGATGTACGAATCTTGCTCAGGATTTCGAAAAAATTCGCGCGCCCGCCAGCACGCCAAGACATTCAAAAAGAGCAAGAAGCACCGCAGACACGTCGAAAATGTCCCGCATATCGAGTGAAATGGGCAGGTTGATGTGCGTCACGTGGTCGGGGCCCGGCACAATGAAGTGATAATAAACGCCAAAAACAAGCGCACCGGCCATTGAAAGAGCCAGCAACGCTCCTCCCGCGCGCAAATTGCCATTCCAAATCAAATAAGCCGCGTAAAGCGGCGCAACGACAATCGCCGCCGCAACGAAAATCTTCTGGAAGGAATTGAGCCCGATCGCCAGATGTTGGTGTGCAATTCCATGGGCCATACTAATTGCGAAATGAATCAGAACAATGCCAATCGCGAATCCTACGAGCGCGCTTCGATTCGGAGCCTTCGTGTTCATTCGAGGATTGCTTGCACGCATCCCTATTTCTGTTCCTGCGCCGTGGTCCAATTCACGGCGGTTCCGTACCCGTACACCAACTGCGCGCCGCGATCGGCCCCAATCGTCAGAAGCACGGCGAGAACGGCCAGTCCCAGCAGCATTAATTTGCGCAGTTGCACTGTGAAATTCTTCCGCGCGAAAAATGCGAAAATGCATAGCGCTAGAGCCAGGCTCGTCGAAACGAGCATCAGCGTTTCGTGGATTCCCACCGCCCGCATCGCATCGCCCGGCGGCACGGACTTCTCCGCCGCAAGCCCCGTGAGCACTGTCACGATTGCCCCAAGCGTGCCGAGATATAACATCAAGGCCGCTGTCCGCTGCATCTCGTCGCTCGCTCGCCACAACGCCAGCACCTGAAACAAAAGCGCCGCAAGCCACAACACGATTGGAAAATGTACGAACATCGGATGGTAATTAAGCGCAGCTCTAAGGCCAGGAAGCATCTGAAATTCTCCTCGCCGGCTCGTTTCAGCGGCGTTGACTCTGTAAGCGGCAGCCGTTGACTCTGGAATTCCGCGCCGCATTATCGCTCACTGGTCAAATCCTCACAATTCACTGCTCAAAAGTTCGCCATGGAGCACACCCGCGTCCTATGATGTTGTCATGGTGACTGCGATCGCGGCGAGACTTGAAGTTCGAGCACTCACAGTCGAGCTGCCCACTGAAACGGGATGGGTGCGCCCCGTGAACGACGTTTCGTTTTCGCTTGCCGAAGGCGAAACGCTCGGCATCGTGGGCGAATCGGGATCGGGCAAGACGATGCTGTCTCTGGCGCTCATGGGGCTCGAGCCACCGGGCGCGCGTCGCAGCGGCGAGGCTTGGCTTGAGACGCGTGACAGCGAACGCATGAATCTCATCACGGCGGGTCGCGAGGAGCTTCGCCAGATGCGTGGGCGCGATATCGCCATGATTTTCCAGGAGCCCATGACGGCTCTCGACCCCGTGATGCGGATCGGTGCGCAAGTTGAGGAGGCGATTCGCGTCCATGACTCCTCCGTCACTGCCACCGAAATCGGCCACAGGGCGATCGAGGCTCTGAAGCGCGCGGCTGTGCCGGAGCCGGAGCGGCGGGCGCGCCAGTATCCGCATCAGCTTTCGGGCGGCTTGCGGCAAAGGGTGATGATCGCGATGGCGCTCGCACCTGGTCCTCGCATTCTAATTGCGGATGAGCCCACCACGGCGCTCGACGTTACAGTGCAGAAGCAGATTCTGGAACTGCTCGCGCAATTGCGGCGCGAGCTGCAGCTTTCGATGCTGTTCATCACGCATGATCTCGGCGTCGTGGCGCAGATTGCGGATCGCACGATGGTGATGTATGCCGGTCGCATCGTGGAGGAAGGCCCCACGGCGGAAGTCTTGCGTCACCCTCGGCATCCATATACCGAGGGATTGTTGCGCGCAGCCCCGCGCCTCGAACGCGGCAAACTCACTCCGATTCGCGGCACTGTCCCCGCCCTCAACGCCTTACCGGCGGGTTGTGCGTTCGGTCCGCGCTGTGACATTCATGTACCTGAGTGTGATTCCTCCGTGCCTCCGCTTGTGAAGGTGGGCGCGGGCGAACATCTGGCGCGGTGTATTCTTGCTCAGTGACACGGAGGTTTTAAATAGGTCAACTGATTCCAGTGAAGCGAAAATTAAGCGAAGAAAAAACGGACATTAAAACGGTCAAGTACCTTGACCTAGAGGCCTCTCGGAATCAGGCTAGAACAGGGTTTGGCGACAGGGGGAGCGGATTTGAATGGCAGATTTGAACCAAGAACAACAGCACGAGCTGATACGCGACCGATTTACGCGCACAGCGGAGGTTTTCGGCAATGCGGTGATGCAGACGCGCGCCGTGGAAGCGGAAATCCTGGCTGAAATGGTCGCGGCAAAGAAAAGCGACTGCGCGGTGGACCTCGCGAGCGGCACGGGAGCGCTGGCGCTGGCGTTCGCGCGGCACGTCCGCTTGATTATCGGCCTGGATTTGACGCCGGCGATGCTCGCCGTGGCGCAGCGAACGGCACGCGAGGCAAATGCTCGCAATGTCGCGTTCGCTCTCGGCAACGCGCTGGGAATTCCCTTTCCAGATGAGTCGCTTGACCTTGCTCTCTCGAGCTACGCTCTGCACCATGTGCCGGAACCGGGGCGGGTAATCGGAGAAATGTCGCGGGTGCTGAAACGCGGCGGCCGGGCCGGCATCATCGACATTTTCGCGCAGGAAGATCCGCGCAGCGCCGAAATGCACGACCGAATCGAACGCGTCCGCGACCCTTCGCACGTGCGAACGCTGGCGCAGAGCGAGTTCGCGTCGCTCTTCGCTGCACATCATCTGCGAATCACCGGCACGCACGTGGAAGAACACCCGGCTACGTTCGATCAATGGATGCACAACGCCGGTCGCGAGCCGAGCGATCCCGAGTACGTCGAAACGCGGCGGCTGATGGAAGAGACGATTCCTGACGATCTGGCCGCGTTCCATCCGCGCTACAGCGCCACGAGTGCGGCCAGTAGCGGCGAAGTGCCCGGCATCGAGATGGTCAACGCGGTTGTGTTTTTCTCCGCCGAGAAGATCGCATGACGTCTGCAGTTCCTCCGGTTGAAGTAGAGACTCTCCTCGAAGCTCGCGGCCTGCGAAAACTGTATCCGGTGGCAAGCGGCGCTTTCCTGCAATCTTCGCATCGTGCCGTGGCAGTGGATGGCGTGAGTTTCTCGGTGACGCGCGGCGAGACACTGGGAATCGTGGGCGAATCCGGATGCGGCAAGACGACACTTGCGCGCATGGTGTTGCGGCTGATCGAACCAGACGCGGGCGAGATGCGTTTCCGCGGTGAAGACTGGCTGGCCGCGAGTGGAGCCACATTGCGAGCGCTGCGGCAGCGCCGGATGCAGATGGTGTTTCAGGATCCGGTCGCGTCGTTGAATCCGCGGATGCGGGTAGGAGAAATTGTCGGCGAGCCGCTCGCGATTCATGAGCCGGGTTCAACGCGCGCGGAGCGCCGAGACAGCGCGGTTGAAATTTTGCAGGCGGTAGGGATCGGCGCAGATGCGTTTGACCGTTACCCTCACGAATTTTCGGGCGGGCAGCGGCAGCGCATCGGGATCGCACGAGCGCTGATTCTGCGTCCCGAGCTGGTGATCGCGGACGAGCCTGTGTCGGCGCTGGATGTTTCGGTGGGAGCGCAAATCCTGGAGCTGCTGGCGAGACTGCAGCGCGAATTTTCGCTTACGCTGATTTTGATTTCGCACAGTTTGCCGGTGGTGGCGCAGTTAGCGACGCGAGTGGCGGTGATGCAGGCGGGCAAATTCGTCGAGGTAGGCGCGGCAGAGAAAATTCTCACGGCACCGGAACATCCGTACACAATAGCGTTGCTGGCGGCTGTGCCGGAAATTCCTGCGTAGAGCCTCCATGAAAGGCGCACAGGCAGGAATGCTGTGCCACTGGCCCTCGCGCGCTAGATATGGCGTTTCCTTTGCAGGGCGAAGAGGGCGAGGAAATAGCAAAAGGCAGATAGCGTAAGGACGTAGCCCAGCGAGTAGACGATGTATTTCCATTCGGCATGGGCGACCCTCATGCTGGTGTGAATGTTCGCCGTTTCTTTCCCGTAGGGATTTACCATAGGCAAGAGCAAATAGAAGAAGTGGAAGAATTTTTCAAGGACGCGCAAGTATAAGCTCGAGTTGCCGGTGCGAATGGCACTCTGCGCCCAAACCTGAAAATCGTAAAACATCTCCGCGTTGAATATCAGAATGAAAGTCACTGCAAGCGCGGGATGCAGCAAGGTTGCAAGCAGCATCATGTAGGCGATGATCCCGATTGAGACGATAAAGTTGTCGGCGGAGACGAAAACCAAGGCCGCACGAACGGGCAGATGCCAGATCAACGACAAAACCACCGCGCCTCCCAGGATCACGCTGTTCAAGAACAAGGAAATAAGCACTGCCGACAAGAATGCGGACCCGAGCCACACACTTGGCGCGCAGGGCTTCGTGAAAACCATCTTCAAACATCGGCTGCGAAGGTGCGAAGAGATCACGAAGAGTCCAATGGCGCCGGCGAGAAAAAGAAGCATTCCGTTAAGTTCAGAAAAAATGCCTTGCAAGCTCCTAAAGCTTTGGACGCCCGAGTCGGAGAAAATGGCCGGCAACGAGCTTAGACCGGTTAGCAGCAGACACAGCACCGCGAACGCCAGGAGCAATCGGCTGCGACGGTAAAAAGCAAAATCAGCAAGAATGTTCGCTCTCAGCAATACAGACATACCATCTCCCTTTGGTTGCCTCTTGTCGATGCTCCAGTCATTGGAGACAAGCGGGACGGCCGCGTCATTTTCAGGCTCCCAATCCACTGCCCTTGACGATTTTGAAGAACGAGTCTTCGAGAGAAGTCTTTTTCAACGAGCATTCGTGCACACTGAGGCCCGAGGTTCGGGTAAAGTCCATGAAATCGTAAAGCCGATCTTTCGGGATGCTGCCCGTGACGAGTGCACCCGATCGCTCGACGGATCCTAGATATTCCGGAGCACTTCCGTTGGCCTCGAACGTTACCGTGTAGAGCTCGCGGTCGGTGGTCAGGAAATTGCGCAGTTCGTCTTGTGCAACGACCTTGCCGCCGTCGAGGATGGCCACGCGGTTGGCCAGCATTTCAATCTCCGAGAGCACGTGGGTGTTCATCACGATGGTTGCGCCGCGCCGATGGATCTCGCGCAACGTTTCCCGGAACTCGCGCACGATAAGGGGATCGAGACCTCGCGTCGGTTCGTCGAGGAAAAGCAACTGCGTTTCATGTATGAGGCACTGCGCGATTCCGACTTTTTGCTTCATACCCTTGGAGCATTTCGACAGGGGAAGGGATTTGAATTGTGCCAGGCCCAGCCGGTCGAGGGCATCGTGAATCGCCTTATCCGACACGCGCTTTCCGTACAGTGAGGCGTAGTAGCGGGTCGCTTCCTCGACAGTCAGGTAAAGGTGATAGTGGGGCTCCTCGGGGAGATAAGCGACGCCTTCGTTGAGCGGCGAGCCGAGTTCCGGAACCCTCCCCATGACCTCGATTTTCCCCGAGGTCGGCTTCATCAGACCGAGAAAACAATACATCGCCGTGGATTTGCCGGCGCCGTTTTGACCCACCAGCGCAAAGAAGTCTCCATCGCGTACATCGAGGCTCAGTCCGTTGAGAGCACGTACTTTCCCGCGCAAAAGTCCACGGCGAAATTCCACGCGGACGTCGTCTGCGACGATCACATGGCCTTCATGCAGAACCGCTTATTGAGGGACTTCATGACCTCGGCATCCGACTTGCCATCGATGTTTTCAGTAGCGAGGGCATGCTTGATTTTTGTCGAAGCGTTGCAGGTGCAGGTCTGGACTTTCTTGTCACATCCGCAGGTACAATCCATCCGAGCCGCAATGCCCACGGCGCGCGGGTTGAGCTTCTCTTCCGCGGAAGATTCATTTGCTTCCGTTTTAGTCAGGGGGAGCGATGGCTGCTGCTGTGCTAGAGCTCGATAGGCCTCGGTGGAAATTACCTTTGCGGCCTTCAGGAGTTGAAGATTGCTCTTCAGCAAGGGGTCGAAAGCCACGTCTGCATTGGCGAGATTTCCCGCTTCATAGAATTGCACCTTGCCATCGACTCCGATCAACACAGTCGTGGGTAGCCCGCTTACGCCGTATTGCTCCGCGATCGGCCCGGAGTCAATTCCCGTGGGGAAGTCAATCTTGAGATCCTTTACGAAACTCGAGACTGTCTCAGGGCTCTCTTTTGAGTCAATTCCCAGCAACAGGAAGGGCTCGCCTTTGTGATCGTTGAAGTAGCGATCCAACTCGGGCATTTCCTCTCGGCAGGGTTCGCACCAACTGGCGAAGAAGTTGAGCACAATGACTTTCTTACCGACGTTATCGGAAAGCCGGAATGTGTCGCCGCGAGTAGTTTTGAGCTCGAATTCAGGAGCGATCTGGCCCCGCCACTTGATGCGGCTTGACATGCCTTGGGCCATGTTCTGCAAATCTTTTTCGCTTGCCTTAGGCTTGAGTTCGTAGTGAAACGTTCCGAGGGCAATCCCTGACAGCACGATTGCGATGCCCAGGCTCTGTTTGTTCACGTTCGCGCACCCTCCGCCGGCGCCTCACCGCCTTTCCGCACGAGGCACCGCTAAATCACGGCCAGCGGATACCATTCGAGCATATTTGGAGCATAGGAACACCCTGACCACAAGGACATATATGACGAAAAAGCTAGTAAGATAAAAGAGTACTAGGGATGTTTGCAGCCAAGGACGAGTTCGAAAAACAACCCAAAGGCCCAGCATGGTCTTCTGGCGTTTCGACACATCTGGGATAGAATCGGTGACACTTCGGGTGTAAATGCAACTCAAGTTACAACACGCGAGAAACGGAAACGTCGCGGTTATACGATGCGACGGCCGCATTGTCGCGGGCGACGAAGTGGTGGCCCTACAAGTCGAAGTCGAGAAACACACGCTTGATACAAAGCAAGTGGTGCTGAATCTGGAGCAAGTGAATTTCCTCGACAGCGCCGGCTTGGGCGCCCTGGTTCGCTTGACTCGTGTGCTCCGCCGCCAACACGGCGACATGGTGCTCTGCCACCTGAGTCCTTTCCTTCTTCGTGCGCTCGAATCGACGGCTTTGCACCGTTTCTTTCAGTCCTGCCCGTCGGAGATGGAAGCGGTGCAGTCATTCTCTCTGCGATCTCCGGTTGCGGGGGCAGCGATTCCAGAAACTGTGGCGCGGGTGGTGTGCGCGCACAAATCCACCGATGTGCTGGCGTTCATGAGCGCTGTGCTGAGGCATGCAGGATTTGAAGTGTTCACCGCCACCACTCTTGCCGAAGCTCGCACATTGGTGGTGGCTATGCATCCAAACGTTTTCGTGCATGGTGCGGAGATGGGCTCTAACGAGATATCGCTCGACAGGATTCGACAGATTGATCCGCAACGACCCTTCCTGCAGTTACCCGCTGATTTTTCTTCCGCCGACGCAACCGAGACGGGAGGGCAGCTCGTGGATCGTATTCGTTCACTCCTCCAGGCATAAGGAACGCGACAGTTACAACGGTTAAAATGCCGCCTTCGAAATCATGATTACGGACAGCATGCGTTTCAATGTTCAAGATGCGGGCGAGGTGCAGGCGATTCTGCTGCGGCCGAAGAACGCAGAATGTGTGATGGCGTTGGCGCACGGCGCGGGTGCGGGGATGAATCATCCGTTCATGACTGCGCTCGCCGACAAGCTGGCGAATGCTGGAGTGGCGACGCTTCGGTTTCAGTTTCCGTACATGGAGCAACGGCGGAGAGTTCCCGACCGGCCGTCTGTGCTCACTGCGACGGTTCAAGCCGCGGTGCAAGCTGCTTCGAAAGCGGCTCCGGACTTGCCGCTATTCGCTGGAGGAAAGTCACTGGGAGGACGAATGACTTCGCTCGCGGCTGCGGAAGGGCGCTTGGATGGCGTTGGAGGCCTGGTGTTTTTTGGATTTCCACTTCATCCGCCAAATCGGCCTGGAACGAAACGCGCAGAGCATTTACGCGAGGTCAAATTGCCGATGCTTTTCCTACAGGGAACGCGCGACGCTTTGGCCGATCTCAAGCTTTTGCGCCCGATATGCGCCGAACTTGGGACGCGAGCGACATTGCACGTAATCGAGGGGGCCGATCACTCATTTCACGTGCTGAAAAATTCAGGCAAGACCGACGAGAGTGTTCTAGAGGAATTGGCTAATAACGCTCGCGCGTGGATAAAGAAACTATGAAAACGGTTCAGTTGCCGCTCGACTGAGCCTTTAGCGACTCGCAGGCGGAACGATTCCATTCATACGAAGATACTCAACCATCTGCCCGTAGTGGTTGGATGCATGTGCGACAGCGTCAATCAAGAGCCACATGCGAGTTCGGCCGCCTTTTGCGGTGATCGGCTCGTTCATGTTTTTCTCGTTGATCGCGGCGGCAGCTCGATGAAGGCAGGCGAACGATCCTTTCAGGTACTCCACGATTTCAGCTTTCGTCTGGACAGAAGGCGGCGCTGACTCGTTCTGCGTTCCTGCGGGTGGATCTTCGCCGAGAGCGCCGGCTCCCAACTGATAATTTGCTGCGGCCAGATGCTTCACCTGCTCGGCGAAGGTGCGAACGCCTTTGAACTCGCCGTTAATAGGCGCGAACGAGTATCTAGCTTCCGGCATTGCCTCAGCCGCCGGAATTACCAGGCGCTCTGTGTCGCTGATCCAGAATTCGAGCACCTGGCTGACGGTCTTAGGCTGCTCCGGCACCTGCTTCTGTCCCACTGTGGATGTGGCGAGAATCAGAATCAACAGCGTTGCACGAATCAAGCCACGCCTTCTCATGTTGTAGCTCCTCTATGTGAATCGCTGATTTGTGCCGGCCGTCAGCGAGTGCGGAATTCGTTGCGCATGAACGCCTTCACTCCTTCTTTCCCGCGCAGCTTCAACCATAACGGCCCGTTATCGGCCTGCTGCTCGATCTCAAAATCAAAAAACGGGCAGCATTTCCGTTCCGCCGAAATCCATTCCGCCAGTTCTGCGAGCGAGATTGTGCCGTCTTGAAAGCGGAACGCGAATCCGTTGGCCATCTCGACCGTTTCAACCTTGGCCCGCTCGATTTCGTAGGTCAGTTGCATGTGACGCGCTCGTTCTTTCGAGCTAAGAGCCTTCAAGTTGCAATAGAAACTCGATGTTTCGGTCATCGCTTGCTCGCCTATTGCCGCGTGCACGGAATTGGCTTTCTGCAATCGGTGTGCTGTCAACGTAACAGCCCCAACTGAAACAAAGGCTATAAGCGCCATTGCTGCCGCGGACTTGTCGTGCCCAAGGCGTCTATCCATGATTTTCTCCTTATTTCACTGGCTTCCCTGCGGACCCCATGCTAGAAGTTGAAGTTAACTTTAAGTCAAGCACTTATTTGAAGGAGTCCACGATGATCATCGGAGAGGTGGCAGCAAAAGCAACGATCGCAACGTCGGCGATCCGCTACTACGAAAGAACAGGGTTGCTCGAGCAGCCATCGCGCAAGAACGGGCGGCGCGTCTATTCGGAAGCTGTGCTGCACCAGCTCGTCATCATCGAGTTTGCTAAAGAGACCGGCTTTACACTTTCGGAGATTCGGCTGCTGCTTCATGGTTTTCCGGAAACGACGCCGGCGTCCGCTCGTTGGAAGAAGATGGCTCGCGAGAAGATCCGCGAACTGGATATCCTGCTGGCAAAAACGAAGGCAATGCGAGACATGCTGGAAGCAATGACGTCGTGCCGTTGCCGCAAGCTTGAGCAATGCGCTGAAGGCCTGGAACGGAATCGAAAACGCTGGAACTGGAGCGCCAACGTAAAGCCGCGCGCAAGGGCGCGATAAGACTGTTGGTGGCTAAAGCGGCTCTAAATTTACGCTAGCGTGCTCAGGTCGAGGGGCAGCGATCGCAGGCGCTTGCCTGTGCTCGCGGCGATAGCGTTTGCGATTGCGGGCGCCAGCGGCGGAACGCCCGGCTCGCCGATGCCGGTGGGCCTCTCCGTGGATTTCACAATGTGCACTTCCACCATCGGCATTTCCCGCATGCGCGTCGGTTCGTAGTCGTCGAAGTTGCTCTGCTCTACCATTCCGTCTTTGAACGTCAGCTGATTTCGCAGCGCGATTGACAGAGCAAACCCGATCGCGCCCTCAATTTGCGCTGTTACGACGTCGGGATCGATCGCCACTCCGCAATCGACCGCCGCGACGATGCGCTCGACTTTCAGCTTCGCCGCTTTCGTCAAAACATCCGCCACCATCGCGACGCTCGTATTGAACGAATGATGAAACGCAAATCCGCGCCCCCGTCGGTCGCCCAGAGTCTGTCCCCACCCGCTTTTTTCCGCCGCGAGGCGCACCACTTCAGCGTGGCGTGGCTGTTTCGTGAGCAAGCTTAGGCGGAACGCGACCGGATCTTTTCCCGCGAGATGGGCAAGTTCGTCCAACATCGTCTCCATCACGTAAGCCGTGTGCGTGTTTCCCACCGACCGGAACCACAAAACGGTGATAGGTGTTTCGACGTAGCGAATGTCAACCGCCAGATTCCCGATCCCATATGGCGTGTCCACGATTCCCTCGACCATACTGTTGTCCAAGCCGTCCTTCATGGCCATGGCTTCCAGGCCGGTGCCCTTGAAGATTGATTTGCTCGCGACAGTCTGCTGCCAGCCCGAAATATCGCCACTGCCGTCAATCCCTGCTTTTACGCGATGCATCACCATCGGCCGGTAATAGCCGCCGCGAATGTCATCCTCGCGGGTCCACACTACATGAACTGGAGCGCGCCCGTTGATCGCTTTCACCACTTGCGCCATCTCCGCGGTCCAGTCCGCGGTGGTGCTCGCTCGTCGACCGAAGCTTCCACCGCCCAGAAGCGTGTTGATTTTGATCTGCTCGGGTTTCATGCCCAGAAACTTCGCAGCCACAATTTGATCGAGTGTTTGCAATTGCGAACCCGACCAGATTTCTGCGCCGTCGCTATGAAGCTCAATCACGCCGTTCATCGGCTCCATGGGCGCGTGCGCGAGATATGGAAACGTGTACTCAGCTTCCACCGTCTTCGCGGCTCGCGTCAGGCCTGCCGCGGCGTCTCCGCGACCTTCCGCAGAAATTCCTGGCTGCTTCATCAACTGGCGGTATTGCTCGAGCATCTCGGCCGAGGAACGCTTTTCTGCGCTGGAATTGTCCCAAGTAACTTTGAGCGCGTCGCGCCCGCGCATCGCAGACCACGTATCCTTCGCGAGAACAGCTACGCCGGCCGGCACTTGCACTACTTCGACTACTCCATCAATTGTTTTTGCTTCCGTTGCGTCGAACGAAGCCACTTTCCCACCAAAGCGATCCGGACGTTTGATAACCGCGGTCAGCATTCCGGGACGAGTGATATCCAGCGCGAACACCGCTTTGCCGGTGGTTTTTCCCGGCGTGTCGAGCCTCGGGAGTTTTGTTCCGATAAGGTTCCAATCCTTCGCGGGTTTGAGTTTCACGTCCTTAGGAACCGGCATGTGCATCGCGTCGGCGGCCAAATCTCCCAGGTTTGCTTTGCGTCCCGATCGAGAATGGATCACCACGCTTTTCTCGACGACGATTTCACCGCCCGGCACATTCCATTTCTCCGCTGCCGCTGCTATGAACATCATCCGTGCCGCCGCGCCCACTTTGCGCATCTGTTCCCAGGATTCGGCCATCGAACTCGAGCCGCCTGTGCCCATCAGGGGACCAAATAGAAGATTGTTGTAAATCCTCGCGTCAGCTGGCGCGAATTCGAATCGCACCGTGGACCAATCAGCGCCCAACTCTTCCGCTACCATAGTGGCGAGGCCCGTGGTCACACCTTGCCCCATCTCGAAATGTTTGCTGAGCACCGTGACAATATTGTCCGCGCCGATCTTCAGGAAGAGATTCGGATCGTAAGGACCTTGTGGCGTGCCACCCTGCGCGCTGGCAATTTCAGGAAATGCAACGTACGTGCCCAAAATAAACGCACCCGCAGCAACGGCCGATTTCAGAAAATCGCGGCGCGAAGCATCAAAGTGTGCGGGGGCTGCAGGGTTCGGGAGATTCGAAGTGCTCATGGCTGTAGCCTCCTAGGCCAGCGATTTCGCGGCTTCGTGGATCGCGTGACGGATTCGAACGTAGGTGCCGCAGCGGCAGATGTTGCCTTCCATGCTCAGGTCGATGTCTTCGTCGCTCGGCGCTTTGTTGCCATTGAGCAAGACGATCGCGGACATGATCTGCCCCGACTGGCAGTAACCGCACTGCACCACATCGAGCCGCTGCCATGCCTGCGTCACTGCCTCGGCCACTTTTCCTGAGACTGCTTCAATCGTCGTAATTGTCTTTCCCGCCGCTTCGCCCACCATGATCGAGCACGACCGCGCGGCTTGTCCGTCGATATGCACCGTGCACGCGCCGCACATCGCCTTGCCGCAGCCGAATTTCGTACCGGTCAGATGGAGCCTGTCGCGCAGCGCCCAAAGCAGCGGCATTTCGGGACTCACGTCCAAATCGTGCGATTCACCGTTCACCTTCAGAGTGATCATCTAACTTCTCCTTCCTGTTGGCCCCACGATGCGTCGCGGCCCGGATGCGTTTCGATAGTTCGTGATTAATTCGGACAGGCCATTCCGCCCGCCACCCAAATCTTCATGTCTTCGACAACCTTCTCATGCGGAACCGGCACCGGCTCGCGGCCTTTTCCCGGATCCCAGCCGTACAGCACAAGCGGTTCTTCTTCCATGTGCTTGATCAGCGCTGCGCCGTCTCGATTCCCGTTGTGTTTGGGGTCCTTCACCGCGCGGCATAGATCTGCGCTCGACAGTCCCTGCCACAGCATCGACACGGGCGCGAGTTGCCAATGCAGCCCGCCCGGAGTTCCCGACGTCGGATTGTTTCCCATATTGTTGTGGCAATTCTGGCAGCGCATCGCGCCTACGCCTTGATTATCTGGTCCGCGCACGACGCGAGGGATGTGAACCCGGCGCGAATCGCCCTGCAGTGGCGAATTCAATTGGTGGCAGTTCAGGCAGCGCGGATTTTGAAGTACAGATGCGATTTCATTCCATGCCGCAAGGCTCGCGGACTGGTCAGCCGCAGGCGGTTCAGTTGCCGCGGCGCCTGTTGATGAGCGTGCGATGCCGATCACGGCAAGAATGAAAGCGACTGCGAAGATGATATTTCGCGAGGGGGATTCTGAGATTCGCATCGGCACCTCCAGCCATATAGTACAACGCAAGCCTTATTGCCGTTACTGCCATCCCGCGCCAAATTTGGTGGCGTAGCGAAGAAGCATTCGGCCGTTGCCAGAGTTTGGGTGATTAAAAGACTCTCATACCGGCTTCACTACTTCCATGAGGCCGAAGAGTCCCTCCGCCAATGTAGGATGAATATAAACAGCGCCCTTCAATACCGTGTATGGCGCATCGGCCAGAATCATTGCGCCGATAATTTGCACGGTCTCGCCGCCTTCGACCCCGAGTATCGAAGCTCCCAGGATGCGATCCGTTTCGGCGTCAATGATGATTTTCATGAAGCCGGTTGTTTCGTCGCGCTCGACGGCTCGGGACACGCTCGACATCGGAAACGTACCGATTTTCAACTTGCGGCCGCTGGCGCGCGCTTCTGTTTCCGTCATTCCCACGCGGCCAAGCTGGGGATCGGTAAAAAGCGAATACGGAACATAGCGGTTCAGGGTCGTCAGATTTTTGCCGTCGACGAGATTGCCGTAAACGATTTGGTAGTCGTTGTAGGAAATGTGCGTGAACGCAGGACCGCCCGTCACGTCGCCAAGCGCCCAGATTCCCGGCACGCTGGTCTCCAGCCTTTCGTTGACTTTTATGTATCTGCGCGAATCGAGCGCAATTCCAGCTTTTTCTACTCCGAGATCATCGGTGTTCGGAACGCGTCCGGTAGCTGCGAGAAAGTGAGAACCGCGAAAGGTTTGCGAACCGGCTGCCGTATCCGCGGTGAGAACAATTTCGCCGTTCTGCTTTTCTACTTTCTTTGCACTCGCATTCAAATAGAACTCGATGCCTTCAGCTTCGAGTGCTTGCTGGAGCGCGACTGCGACATCAGCGTCTTCCCGGCCCAGGATTTGGCCGCCGCGATGAATAATCGTCACCCGGCTGCCAAATCGGCGAAACATCTGCCCGAATTCAAGCCCGATGTAACCGCCTCCGAGAATAATCAAATGCTCGGGAATTTCCTGCAGCTCCATCAGCGATTCGTTCGTGAGGTAGCCCACGGACTCGATTCCCGCGATGCGCGGCGGAGCGGGCCGCGTTCCCGTATCGATGAAAAATCTATCGCTCTCGAGAATTTCATCTCCCACCTGCACCCGCTTGGGCGAGAGAAAACGCGCCACGTCCCGATAGAGCCGTAGCTTTGGGTGCTTCTCGACGCGGTGCTCCTGGCCATCGCGGAAATGCTGCACCACTGCATTCTTGCGGGCCACAATCGCCGGAAGGTCCACGCTCACGCCGCTCGTATTCACTCCCCATTTCTTACCCGTGCGCGCGTAGTGCGCCACCTGCGCCGAAGCGATCATCGTCTTCGTTGGCGTGCATCCCGTATTGATGCACGTGCCGCCGAGATACGATTTTTCGATGAGCGCGACGCTCCAGCCGTGCTCAGTGAGCGCCGAAGAGAGAGGGTTGCCCGCTTGTCCTGAGCCGATAATGATGGCGTCGTATTTCAAGTTTCATCCTTGTTGTTTTTTGCGCGCGAGCGAAATCAGCGGCGTTTCTTCTTGGATGAGCTTCTGCGTTTTGGCTTGCTGTTTTTATTGGGTTTCGTCTCGGGGTCAAGATCTGGATTGAGCGCGAGCTCGTGAATCACTTTCGGCCCATACTTTTTCAGATCGCGGGCCAGCCCTTCGTCGGAAAGATCAATCGGACGCGAATGCTTCCAATCATGATCGATCACGCGTCCCAGCCGGCGCACAATTTTGCGGTCGTCCACTTCGATGGCCAGCTCGCGCCGTTCGTCAAAACTTCCCGGAGCCAGATTCACCGAGCCCACAATGGCTCGCTCGCCATCCGCCATCACCAGCTTTGCATGCAGCTTCATGTGATGGAGCTTGTGCACCTTAATCCCCACATCGTCGAGCACCCGCATTCCCTCGACGCCCTCCAGCAACTTCTTTTCCTTTAACGTGTGCGGCGCCCGCGCCATCACGCGCACGTCCACGCCGCGCATTTTCGCCCGCACCAGGCGCTCCAGTATCACCGGGTCCTGATAGCGTTCGTGTTGCAGGCACAGCGAATGTTTCGCTCCGTCGATGAGTCGTGCGATTCTCTCCCGCGCGTTTCCAACCGCCCAAATCATGTGCGCGCTTTCGCCCGGATCGAAGTGATGCCGGTGCCAATCCGCCTCGAAACCGTCGATCACCTCCTGCACCTCGTGCGCATGCTTCGTGCGGATGGAGTAGTCGCGCGTTTCTTCCAGGTTCTCGGTATCCCAGTTCAGCGAATTGATGAATGCGATTTTCGAATCCACCACCATGGACTTCTCGTGCGTCACTGGAAACTTCGGGTTGCTGTCCATCACCTCCACACCCGCCGCCAGCAGCGCTGCCCTCGTCGCTTTATTCTCGCCGGTGCCATCGCGCCGCACCGGGTTCAGCATCACGCGCACTTTCACGCCGCGCTTGTGCGCCGTAATCACCGCTTTGCGCACGGCAGGATCAGAAAAAATGAACATCTTGATCCGCAGCGATTCCTTCGCCTTGGCGATGGCTTTCAAGAACTCTTTTGGCGAATCATCGGGCAGGACAATCAAATGTCGCGACATTGCCGAACAGTCTCCCTTAGCTGGCGGCCCGCGCGGTTTGAAGCGCGGCCGCCCCGCGCGCCAGGCGCGGGCATTCACGCAGCGAAGAATCGCTGAACTGCGTTCTGTGCATCTCCGCGTACAAACCATTCATCGCCATCAACTCCTCATGTGTACCCTGTTCCGCAACCACTCCGTCCTTCAGCGCCAGGATTTTGTCAGCGTCGCGAATCGTGGACAAGCGGTGCGCGATCATAATCACAGTCCGATTTTTCATCAGCTTCTCGAGCGCTCGAATCACCGTTCGCTCCGATTCGCTGTCCAGCGCAGCCGTCGGTTCGTCCAGCAGAAGGATCGAGCTGTTTCGCACGAACACGCGCGCAATCCCGATTCGCTGCCGCTGCCCGCCGGAAAGGGCCTGCGCGCCTTCGCCGACCATCGTGTCGTATCCAGCCGGCATTTTCTCGATGAACTCATCCGCATTCGCAGCTTTCGCCGCCGCAATCACTTCTTCGCGAGTGGCGCCCGGCCGGCCGAATGCAATATTGTCGGCCACAGTCCCGCGAAACAGAACTGTATCCTGCAGCACATAGCCCACCTGATTTCGAAACGGTTGCAGCTTCAGGTTCGCCACATCCGTGCCGTCAATACGAATCGTGCCATTCGTCGGATCGTAGAAGCGCGGAATCAGGCTCATCACCGTTGATTTTCCGCTGCCGGTCGGCCCCACGATGCCCACCATCTCGCCGGCTTTCACGCTAAACGAAACATCCTTCAACACGGGCTGGTCAGGCTGGTAGTGAAACGCGACGTGCTCGAATGTGAGCCCCTCATTCAATGGCGGCGGGTCCACCGCGTCCTCGCGCTCGGGAGTGATCACGTCCGTCTCCAAAAGCGACTGCACTCTTTCGACGCCCACTGCCGCCTGGGCCATCGTGTTCGACATCTTCGCCAGATCCTCCACCGGCTTGAAGAAACGGCTCAGGTAAGCGAGAAACACAGTCAGGTCGCCAATCGACATCGCGCCGCGCATAATCAAAGCCGCGCCGCGCGCGAGCACGATCGCGGTGCACCCAGCCACCGCTACATTCACCACGGGCGATAGCGACGACTTGATGCGCCTGGCCCGCAATGCCGCTTGCACCGACGCCTTGCTCACCACCTCAAGCTGCTGTTGCTCGAGCGCCTCCTGCCCGAACGCCTGCACCACGCGCATCGATTCGAGTCCCTGCTGCACTGCCGACACGATGTTGCTCTGCTTCTTGCGGACTTCGTGCGTGGCCTGCTTCACGGCGCGCTTGAATCGTGAGACGAACAGCAGAAGAAATGGCGTCAGTCCCAGAGCGATCAACGCAAAATCCCAGTTGAGCCAGAACATCAGCCCCACCATGCACACAATCGTCAGCAGGTCGACGGCGATGCCCAGCGTCGAAGAACTGGCAAACTGCTGAATGGTGTCAACGTCATCCGTGATCGTGCTCAGCATCGCGCCGGTCTGATGGCTGTCGTAATAGCTCAACGAGAGCTTCTGCAAATGGTGGTACGTGCGCATGCGCAGGTCGTGCGCAATCCATTGCCCCGCGCTTTCCGTGTAGTAGTTTTGAACGTACGACGCGATGGCCCCGATCAGCGCGATCCCCACCAGTGCCAAAGCCGCCAGCGTCGCCAGCCGCATCCGCGGAGCGTTCTGCAACAGCGGCCCAATAAGATGATCCAGCCACTTCGGCAGCGGACGATGCCCCACCACCGAATCGAGTATCACTTTCAACGGCCACGGAGCCGCCAGCGCCGCGGCTGTCTGCACCAGCATCGCGACCAACACCACGCCCAAAGCCGCGCGATACGGGCGAACCAGTTCGCGAATCAATCCGAACAAAGCGGCTTCCTCCTGGGACACCTCGAAAGCCAGGCGATGAGCGTACCCAAATAGACGCCGAAGGATCCAGCGGAGAATCATCTGAGCGGAGATTCACGCCCGAGAGGATCTCGACACGATCTTTCGTTTGAATTCCCTAGCGTGACGTTAACTAGGGTAGCCGTGTCTTTTGTTCCAGACGCTGACCTTCACGACGACGGATCGAAGGAGGAGGCCGAGAAAGTCAGCCCTGGCGCAAACCTGTCCCCATCCCTCCACATTTCCTGTAACAAATTCCTCAACATTGCATTCATTAATACGGTCCCTAGGAGAGCAATTTAGCCATCACATCGAATCGTGATTCTCGTCACAGCAGAGACGACATGTTTCGCGCTTAGATGGTACTGGGAGCACAGTGTTTGCCGCTTCGTGCGGCTGAAAACTCCACAGACATCGTCGATGGCCCAAAGATCGGGCCCTGAGAGGCACAGATGATTACCGCTAAAGTCTCACTTACTCAAGCACTTAAGGCAGAGCGCCAGTTCGCCGCCACGACCGGTAGCGAACACCACATGTTGCTTGACGACGCAGCCGGGGGCACCGGCCCCAAGCCTATCGAACTGGTCGCAGTAGGGTTAGCGGGATGCACAGCATTCGATGTCATCACCGTCCTTCGTCAGAAGTACCACCAAAAGGTGACTGGCTACGAAGTGCGAGTGGAAGCTGATCAGGCCGAACGCCCACCGCAAGTCTTCACCTCAGTGCGTCTCCATCATGTGGTCACTGGATTCGAAATAGACCCTACGGCGATCGAGGAAGCCATCCGGCTTTCCGAAGAGAAGTACTGCTCCGTGGGCGCGATGGTGAAGCAAACGGCCAGTCTGCACACGACCTACGAGATCGTCGAAGAGAAAACGGCTTGGATGAAAGCTTCTGACGAGGTCGTTGCAAGCTAGCCGCAATTCCCGATTTGAAACAGTGGGAACGGACGGGGAAATGCAACTGGGGATGTCGCTCACGAAGACACTCAAAAGCGTGGACCAGGTCGTCAAGCGAGAGGATTCGTGTGATGGGATTCAGAAGCATTCGACGAGGTTTGGCAACCGCGACTCTGCTGACAGCTTTCTGCGCTCCCCTAGCAACTTACTCCGAGCGTATGCCGTCCTGATGGACGTACTTGATAACCTCGACTTCCGACATTGCAATCAATCCTTCGTCCACCATCTTGTCCAAGTACGGAATTAAGGTTTGAATTTTGTCCTCAGAATCGATCACGCTGACCATAATCGGCGCGTCTGATGAGAAGGAAAGCAGGTGCGACCGATGGATGAGGGTGCTCGCACCGTAGCCTTCGATGCCGCGAAACACACTAGCGCCAGCGATGTCCAACTCACGGCATTTCTCGACGATGGCCCGGTAAAGGGGTTTGTCATTCCACTTGTCGTCTTCTCCAAAATGGATGCGCAGCATCTTGGCTTTGCCTTCGAGCTTCATGGCCTGCCCTCCTTCCTTCTCTCTTCTTCCTGGTAGTCATGGGTATATTTTATGACCTCAACATCGGAGAGAACGACGAGTCCCTGTTGAACCATGCTGTCAAGAACCGGGAAATATGCTCGAAGCTTTTCTTCGGTGTCTACTACCGACAGCATGATTGGGCGGTCGTGCGAAAGATGCAGCGCTCCTTCCTTACGAATGCGCCGGTTGGCCCCGTAGCCAAGGATGCCCTGGTACACGGTGACGCCGGCGATGTCATTCGAGCGCATGCTTTCGATTAGCGCTTTGTGTAGCGGCTTGCCATTCCACTTGTCATTCTCTCCGACGTAAATCCGCATGAGTTTCGCCTTACTTTGGCTTTTTAAAGGCGTCCTTTCCTGGCGCGCTGCTTTTGCGGAAGCCTCAGAAGGCTTCACCACAGTCGTATCTTGAATCTCAATAAGGCCGCTCCCCACCATTTCATGCAACTTCGGCAGAAGCTCCTCGACTTTTTCGGGCGATTCGATGAATTCAACCTTTATGGGAAGATTTTCTGTCAGCAACAAGATTCGATCCGTGTGCAAATGATGATCCGCGCCAAACCCGGCGATTCCACGGCTCACGCTCGCTCCCGCGACTTTGCGATAGAAGAGAAAATCCAAAATCGCCGCGTACACCGATTCACCGTGGTACTGACGGTCCTGGCCGACATAAATGCTCACTTTCTTGGCAGGTCCGGCCTTCATCATGTTCCCTCCTAGCTCTCAATCCCACGCTGGGCAACCAGATATTCGGCCGCCCGTCCGAGGACGCGTCCAAAAATCCCATTGGCCACGATACTCGAAATCGGCGGCCTTATAGCAGGGGATCCTGTCTTCATCGGATCATCTTCCCGGTGATTACCCCCACCCAAACAGAGACGAAACCTACAACCACGCTGAGGACCACGTTTAATCCAGCGATGAGAAAGTCACCTTCCTGGAAGACGCGAAAAGTTTCATACTCGAATGTAGAGAACGTGCTGTATCCGCCGATGAACCCAATTGGAATTAGGTATCTCCAATTCGGATTCCAGCTCGACTTTTCGGCCAAAACCGTGATGACGAACCCGATCAGAAAGCACGCCGTCATGTTGACGACGAAGGTGCCGGCTAGAAATCGGGTAGCGATTCGATTGCTGATATAGGTTCCTACCCAAAAGCGCAAAACCGAACCTAGTGCTCCTCCGATTGCTACCATCAAGTATTTGGTCATATCAGTGAAGCCTGATTTTCTCCTTTAAATTTCGTCCGACGGTTTTGGAGCGCTCATGTTGGGATGACGCTGCTATGCGTTCAGGAATCGGCCCGACCCGCATTTGATGTCGATTGGAGTTCCACCCCTCAACCCCCGTCGCAATAAGCGCTAGTCCGACCCACAACGAAGCTAGTGCCCAGACATTTTGCATGTCAGTGCTCGTTTCTATTTCAGCTATGGGATCGTCGCCGGGGATATGACTCCGCGACAAGGATCCTTGTCAGGAGTCATCATCTGTCCCGGCAACAAAGGACAGCGGTTAAAGGGCGAACTCCTTCCCCTTCCGGTTATGATACTTCTGCGCGAATGGAAGTCAACTAAAACGCCAGGCTATGCCTCGCTTTTGCAACTGAAGATGCTGCAATGTTCCAAGGGGCCCAGCGTAAGCACTTGTGAATCACGAGAGGTTTGGCTCCCCGAGTTATACGATTTGCGAACCTTCAGATTTGAAGTAACTAGAGGCACTCGAACTACAAATTCTCTTCCTGAATGACCGTCAGTAACGTCGTTCTCCCGGCCTGTGTGGTCGTAAGTATTCGCTAACGGGCGCGTGCTTAATTGTGCCTTCCGAAGGGTCCAGCGGGGCGATTGTCCCATGAAAGTTGCTGAAACAAGTATACTGCCCCCTTTGGTTCTTATAGTTCCGGGAGAGACGATTTACACCAAATCTTGGAAGTAGCATGAGCCGACCGGGCTGTGCGGACGCGTGCCGTATCTTCGGTAGCGAGGCTAGGGCTTGCGGAAAAATGCATGAATAATCGCTGCTAGGAACCCCAACAAATTAATCGTGCCCCACATGAAGACGGCGGATCGAAACAGTCTCGTGGAAGGAGGCTCCGTTTTTGCGATTTCGACCGCGCCCGTTGCTTCTACCGCAACTCTTTCGGCTTTGGCCGCGATTTGTACGTTCCAAATCCAGTAGAAGAGTCCGCAAGGAAACATCAGCGACAAAAGCAATCCAAACACAAGAACCAGAGGAAATGAAGACCACAGTTGCTTGATTTCGTTTTGCCAGAATGTCAGGTATAGGGCATACGCTAGAAGGCCCCCGGACGCGAGCAATGCCTTCCAGGTGTAGCGGTTCAGGTCCCCCGTCATGCGTGTGAAAAGTAAAAGCAATACAAAACATCCACCACCCGCTACAAGTGGCGCGATCAATTGGAACTCCTGTTTATCAGTCATCACCAACATCTCCATAGGCCATAGGCGAAAGCATAACTATCCCAAGTTAACTTAGCGACGGCCACGACGCCCGCAAGGCCCGTTTCTGCGACCTCGGCTCCGGCGGTACCCAAATCTGTAAATCCGGCTTCATTTGCCAAATTACTGACAGAAGTGCCCACGCCTGGCGCAGCTGATGATAGGTTCAACTCAAGAATGTCGCTGCCTTCACCAGTTATGCCGGCCTGTAGCGTGTTTAGCGCCAAGTCTTGGCCTGCTCCTAGCACTCCTCCACCTAGCAAGCCCCCGCCCGGTACCAGCCCTTGTCCAAGACCTCCAAGCGCCAAGTCTCCAGCGAATTTAACCGGGTCTTGATCAAAATGTTGAACAGTATCGTATATGCCCGACCACGTGTTTCCGAGCACGCCCTTTACAAGCGGATTATCGCCAAGATCAAAATAGCCGGCGATGCTTACTTCGTCGGCGACGGTCGCCGCACACTTAATCTTGCAGGGCGCATTGCCGGACGGATCAATAAATTCCGTAGGTAAGTTTCGCGCGTAAGCATAAAGGTTGATTCCACCGCGGTAGCGGATCGTGTCCTCACTGATGAATCTTTGCAACGTGGGGTTGTAATATCTGGCCCTGTAGAAGTAGACTGCCACAGTCATTGTCTGCCGTCTACCCGCCGAGTCATAGGTGTACGTGACCGAGCCTTGCGGAGTCGTTTCCGAAGTCAACCTATCTAGTCCGTCGTACCCACGCGTAATAGTGCCGGTTACCGAATCCACTGCCTGCGTCATTCGATTTCCTGCATCGTATGCGTAAGAGATCGTGCTCTCATATGTCGGACCCGCCTGCGTTCCGAAACCTGCAAAGGATCGGCGGTTCAGATTGTCGTAGGAATACGTAGTGACCTTACCGCGACGGTCCGTGAACTGCGTCAGATTCCCGTTTCCGTCATACTGGTAACTCTCTGGCGTGTCAGAGGATCGGTGCGCGTCGCTAACCTATCCATTGAATCGTACGTGTAGGTCGTAGTGTCATTCTTTGCGTCTGTTACAGTTAGAAGGTTTCCGTTACCGTCGTAGGTGAAGTTGGTTGTGCCTCCGATCGGATTCGTGGTGGTCAGCACCTGATTCAGCGGGTTATAGGCAAGCTTGGTCAATTCTCCCGCCGGATCAACGACGGCAACGACACGTCCCAGGGCATCCGTGAATCGATTGGTTGTTCGATTCAATGGATCAGTGATAGCACTTGTGAATCACGAGAGGTTTGGCTCCCCGGGCTAGATTCGAACTAGCAACCCTTCGGTTAACAGCCGAATGCTCTACCGTTGAGCTACCGGGGAACCGTGGTGATGCGTGCGATGATAACAATCTTACGATAGCGGTGATTCTGGCGCAATCGCATGCGCTCGATGGGCCGGCGATTTTTCGTTGCGCCGCACTGACGAAACGCGCCGGCGCATATAGACTGGAGTGAATGGCAACGAGCTCCAACGGCGCGCGAGCGGGCGTGCTGCCGATTTCCTACCGTCATCTTTTCGCGGCGCTACTTTGCGGTCTTGCGCTGCGGCTGTATTTCATCGCGCATTTTCCGTTTTATTCGGGCGATACGAAATTCTACGAAGAGCTGGCGCGCAATTGGCTTGACCACGGCGTCTACGGCCTGTTCGTCAACGGCCAGTTGATGCCGGTGGATCAGCGGACGCCAGGATATCCCGCATTTCTCGCCGCGATCTATTCCGTTTTTGGCCGCACTCGGATCGCGGTGACGTTCGCACAAGCGGCGATTGATCTTGCCACCTGTGTCTTTGCTGCGCTGATCGCGGGACGAATTGCTTCAGCGGCGAGGAAATCGCTGGCTGCAACGATTGCGTTGTGGCTGGCTGCGCTGTGTCCATTCACGGCTAGCTACACTGCCGCAATCGTTACGGAAACTCTCGCGGCATTCATCACGACTCTCCTGCTGCTCATGCTCGTTTGGATTTTCACAGACCCCGCGTTTGACGCGCCGGTCCGGTGCGCGATCGATGCTCTTGATGCACCGTCTCTTCAAAAACAAACTGTGGTGCAATTCGCCGGCAAGTTCGCGCTCGCCGGTTTTGTCGCGGGACTCGGAACGTTGGTGCGGCCCGAAACGCCGCTGGTGCTGGCTGCGGCGGCGCTTGTGATTTGCATCCGTTGGCGCCACTTGGCGGATTGGCCGAAGGTTGCTCTCGCCGGCGCATGGATGGCGGTGGGCCTCCTCGCCGCGCTCATGCCGTGGGCAGCGCGGAACGCGCGCACCCTCGGCCGCATCGAGTTTCTCGCGCCGCGCTATGCCCAAGCCGCGGGAGATTTCATGCCGCGCGGCTTTTACGCGTGGACTCGCACTTGGATGATACGCAACCAAGATGCGTACACTGTGACTTGGGCGCTCGGAAAGAGACCGATTCCGATTGCCGCAATCCCTGACGCTGCGTTTGATTCCACGGCGGAACGGGCTCGCGTCGCGGATCTTCTCGCAAGTTACAACAACGATTTGAAAATGACGCCGTCGCTCGATCGTAGGTTCGAAGTGCTGGCGCGCGAGCGGGCTGCTGCGCATCCGATTCGCACTTTTGCTCTGATCCCGACCGAGCGCATGTTTGCGACCTGGTTTACGCCGCGCGTCGACGTGCTGCGCTATTCGGGGAAACTGTGGCCCATCGGCGATCAGTGGCGTGCGAACCCAGCGGAGTTCGACAGTGCTGCGATTTTTGCTTTCCTGAATTTTGTGTACCTTGGCCTCGCTGCCGTTGGCGCGTGGCGTTATCGCTCGAATCCCGGATGTGCCGTGCTCGTTCTTTACCTTGTGATTCGCACGGCGCTGCTCACGCAGTTGGCAACCATTGAACCGCGGTACGTCGTTGTCTGTTTTCCAGCTGTGGCGGCGCTCGGCGCGCTGGCGTTCGTGAAATCGAAAAAGGATCTTCCGGCGACTGGGCGCGAAGACTCCTTCGAGGCGAGCGCCGCCTATGTTCGCTGACGGGTTAGGCAACAAAGCGGTAGCCCACTCCGCGCACCGTCAGAAGATGGCGCGGCTTCGCCGGATTTTTTTCGATGTACTTGCGCAGGCGCACGATGAAATTGTCGATGGCGCGAGTGTCAGTGTCCTCGGAAAGTCCCCAGACATCTTCGAGAATGGATTTGCGGGAGACGTTGCGTCCTTTGTTGTGAATCAGGTGACGAAGCAGCTTTGCTTCCATCAGCGTCAACTGGATCGTGTTGCGCTCGGTGCGAAGTTCAAGCGTGCCAAAATCGATTGTCTTGCCTTCAAAGGAGACCGTTTCGCGCTCGTTTGCAGAATTTGTCGCGGCTTCCTTCGCATTTTTTGGCGCGGCTGCTTTGCTGCTACGCAGCCACTCGTTTCGGCGAAGAAGCCCCTGAAGGCGCGCGAGAAAAATAGGCAACTCAAAAGGCTTGGAAAGATAATCGTCGGCGCCTGCGCCGAAGCCTTCGAGCACGTCCTCGGGGCGGCCGCGCGCGGTGAGAATCAGCACGGGAATGAAATTTTTGGCTTTGCGCAATTCGGAGACGACTTCGAAACCGTCGATGCCGGGCAGCATCACGTCGAGCACGACAGCGTCGAAGCGGCCATTCGATTCGAGCAAGCGCTTCAGGGCAGACTCGCCATCGCCGGTGACTTCGACCGCATAGCCTTCGGCCTGTAAGTTGAAGCGGAGGCCTTCGGCGAGGTGCGCTTCGTCTTCGACGATCAGCACTTTCGTCATTTTCTTGTCGTCCCCGCCTGACGTTCTTCTGGCGTCCTTGCCGGACTTGTTCCTGCCGCCCTAACTGGACTGGTCATGCGCGGCTCCTCGGAAGTTCCAGCGTCACCGTGGTGCCGCGGCCTTCGCCTTCGCTTTCGGCGAAGACTTTGCCGCCGTGCGTTTTTGCGATGGAGCGCACGATGAAAAGGCCGAGTCCCGTGCCTTTCACGCGGGCGGAGGTGCGGCCGCGCACACGGTAAAAGCGGCGGAAAATTCGCTTCAATTCGTCGGAGGGAATGCCAACGCCTCGATCGCGAACTTTCAGCTCGACGTGTTTTTCGTCAGGCGTTTCGAGGCTGACGGAAACATCCACGTTGCCGACGGAGTATTTGATGGCGTTGTCGAGAAGATTCGAGACTGCGGTGCGCAGTTCTTCTGGGTCGCCCTGGACTTTGAATCCGGCGCCATTCGTTTGCGAGATTCCATCGCACGCGCCATTCGCGCCCGGCTCGTAACGCAATCCTGAAGCATCCAGGTGATGGCGCGAGCGCGCGAGGTCCATGCATTCGCGGACGAGATTTTCGAGATCAATGTCCGTTCGATAGACTGCGGAGGATTTGTGGCCGCTTTGTCCTGCGGCGAGCACCTGCTCGACTGTGCCGAGCAGACGGTCGGAATCGAGCAGCATCAGCCGGTAAAATTTCTGGCGCTGTTCTTCGTCGAGCTCGCGGCGCTGGAGCGTTTCGAGATACAGGCGGATCGAGGCGATCGGGGTTTTCAGTTCGTGCGTGACGGCATTGATGAAGCTGTCGTGCTGTTCGTTGCGGCGGATTTCGCGGACGAGGAAGCTGGTGTTGACGATCATGCCCCCGATGATCGCGGCGAAAAAAATCACACCGAAGAAAAGCAGGACGGCTTCGCGGCGGTTGAGGATGATCCAGCCGACGTTGAGCGCGACGGCGAGCGCGACGAGGCACACGCCCAGCGCAACGAAAAATGCGATGGTCTTCCGGCGGCTAGCGATGGGCATGAGGCCTCGCGGGGATTGTACTGCGGAATGCGGCGCGGGTCGTAGTTCGTGAGTCGTGACTGGTGGCTCGTAATTCGTGACTCGCGATTCGTGAATGGGAGAATACGGAACATGCGTTTTTGCTGCGGTTAGAAATGTGCTGCCGGATGGCTGTTCGGCGGCGACAGCAATTGTCAGGGTGGACGAAAGGCGAGAAAAGTTTCTTGGATTCGTCGATCGGCGGGCTTGGACAGGGATCAAGAACTGCGATTTTTTTGCGATTAGAAAAAGTTAGTAACCTGAGTTTTGTATGACTTGCGAGGCATTCTAATTCCAGATTTGCGATTAGAAATCTTGATCGCGAAGGCTTCAGCTGAAGAGACCGGAAAGAGAGACCCTTCGACTCCCGTTGGTCGCTCAGGATGCCAATCCTAGTCGGATTGTCATTTGCGATTGGAAGTTTTAAGCGAGGCGTGTGCAGTTGGGGAGTGTTGCTGCGCGGATGAGGCGGGCGTTGCGCTGTGAAAGCGAGCGCAAGCTCTCGCACTCCAAATTTGCCGCGGCACACCTCCGGTGACTTTTGCGCGTCAGCTAGCGGCGCGATTTGAAGTTCGATTTTGTTGCCGTATGGCACAGGTCACGGTAGCACGGAGGGGAAGAAAAATTCGACTGGCCATTGGACGAGGTCAGAGACAGTTAGTCCTAGGACTGTACTTTTGAATGGGGGAGAGTTGGATCAGGCGTTACGCGAGTTTCGAGATTCGAAGAAACAAAATGCAGATCCCTCACTTCGTTCGGGATGACAACGTAGAGGTGTTTACAAAACCACGCCAGGGTCAGTTCGTGCGGTCACGTTCGAATTCCAGAGTGTGTTCCAGCGATGAGGATTCCACCGACAATACACCCGCGTCGTCCCATTTGATGACGGCTGACTGCTTTCCGGCTGAGCCAAAGAGCGCGACGGCCCTCCCAGGTTTCTGATCGAGTATGCGATAAGCTGAATTGAGCTTGAGTCTGACGATTTCTTCGGAACTCGCGAGTGAACTGGTCCTCTGGGTGTTCACCTGCACCAAAACACAATCTGAAGATAGGTAGACATTGTTGTTAGCGTTGTGACCGTCGGGGGTGACTCCGTTAGCGGCCATGATTTCCCGAAAGCGTTTTTGCGCTTGGGGTTGCTGTCTCGTCGTGATTACTCGGTACGCATTCTCAATGCGGCAGCGGCAGGTGGGGCGTGTGAGGCAGATCATTGCAAGGACGGGCGCGGCTATCAGAACAGCGGCGGCGCTGAGAAGTCGAAATCGCGTTGTCATCTCTCGGCGAACCACGCCCGTAACGATTTAGCCGTTGGCGGATTTTGCGTTGGCGCTTGTTGGTAGCGCGGGGACGGCGCCGATTTCCTGGAGCATGGCGAATTTGTCCCATTGGTCCCAGGCTTCGACTAGCTGGCCGTTGACGATTCTGGCGAGGCTCATGCCGCCGATGGCTACGGGTTTGTTGGTGGCGGGGATGCCGAGGCCGTCGCCTGAGTGGCGCATGGTGGCGGACCAGCGGATGAGGACTTTGTCGCCGTCGGCGATGGCGTCTTCGACTTTTAGTTTCATGTCGGGGAAGGCGCTGAGGAAGCGTTCGTAGAACGTGATGAATGTGGCGGGGCCGATGATGTCGGAGCCGTCTTCTGCGACGCCGTGGGAGATGCCGTTGGGGGCGAAAAGTTCGGTGATGGTGGCGGTGCGGCGCTGGTTCCAGACTTCTTCAAACCAGCGTTTTGCGATGGCGATGTTGGATTCGGGCATGGGTGCTCCTTGTTTCGCTTCGGCGGAGTGGGAGGATGGTATCACTCGGGGTAGATGACGGAGAAGTTTATTTTGTTCGGGTGGTGGTGACACACGTCGCGCGACAGCAAATCAAAAGCTCGCGGGAAATGCGCCGCGAAAGGTGGCGCGCTGCGCGCTTATTTCTTCCCAGGGCTTCCGCCCCTGGGCTAGGTTTGTGCCGCGCCTACGGCGCTGGTGGTTTTGCCGGACGGCGGGCCACGCGCGTGGTGACAAGCGCTGCGGGAGCGTGTGCAATTTCAAATTGAAAATTTCAAATTTTAAATGAGGCAACAAGAATCCCTCGGCGGCTAAAGCCGTAAGTTTGCCGAGCTGTTCGCCACGACCGCCCTTCGTGCCTCAGGGTAAAAAGTCGTGCTTTGACGTTTTCTTTTGTGCGATTCGATTGGTGGGAGGCATTGTGCCAAGCATTGCGTTCGGGCACGGCGTGCCGTGCCCCTACTGAAGAAATCTTAATTTGCGCGCGATGACGCTTACTTGCGTTTGGGGGTGGGACGGCGGGGGCGCTGCTTGGCGGAGATAGATTTGATGATGAGTTGGCGGCGGGCTTTTGGGTTGATGGGGGCTTTGGCGCGGTAGAGGGCTGTGTTGATCAGGTCGAGGATTTGGGGATCGTCGAGGACGCTGGGTGGAACGAGGCGGATGTGGCGGACGAGATTGCCTCCGCCTTTCAGGCGGCGATTGGGATCGGGGAGGCTGGCGCCCTGGAGGAAGCAGAGGGTGACGTGGTCGGGCATGAGAAGGATGGACAAAATTGCCAGCGAGGGCTTTTCGGTGGGGCCGAAGCCGATTACGAGTCCGTTGTAATTGTCGTAGACCATTTCGGTGGCGCCGGGGAGGAGCTTGCGCATTTTGGCGAGGGCGCGACGGCCTTGGGCGGCGATGGTGGGCGTGTATTTGGCGAGGAAGCGGGAGAGCTGTTGGGATGGAGTGGAGGCGCGGGGCATTTCGGAGGGATGATAGCACTGGTGAGCGCTTGCGGGGCAACTTGAGGAAATCTGGACAGAAAATCGATTTCGAATTGAAAATTTCAAATTTGAAATGAGGAGACGAAAGAGGCCGGGGCGAGTGATGGCCAGCGCTGTGCCAAGCATCGCGATCGGGCACGGCATGCCGTGTTCCTACGGAAGAAGCTAATGCTTATGCGGAGACGAGTTTGGATTCGGAGGCGGCTACGGCGATTGCGGCTGAGGCTGCTGACGCGACCGCGGGTGCGTTGGCTTCCTCGTGATTGGGCGCGGTGTAGGATTTTAGCGCGGAAAGCTTGACGCGGTAGATGTCGCGGGCGAGGCCCAGTTTGTTCATGAGCCAGATGCCGTACCAATTGAAATCGATTTCGTACCAGCGGAGGCCGTGGCGCGCGGAGACTGGATGCGCGTGATGATTATTGTGCCAGCCTTCGCCCCAGCTGAGGATGGCGACCCACCAGCTGTTGGTGGAAAGATCGCGCGTCGTGAAGCGGCGCGTGCCCCAGGAGTGCGTGGCGGAATTGACGAGCCATGTGAAATGCAGGCCGGCGACGGTGCGCGCGAAAATTCCCCAGAGGACGAAGGGAATTCCGCCGATGGCGAGAAGAATCACGCCGAGGACGCTGATTGGAACGTAGTGGTATTTCGTGATCCACACGTGAAATTTGTCTTTCGCGAGGTCGGGGACGTAGCGCGAGAGCGTGGTCGTATCGTGGTGCATGGATTTTCCGACGAGAATCCAGCCCATGTGCGCCCACCATTTTCCGTCGATGGGGGAGTGCGGGTCGCCTTCCTGGTCGGAGTGCTGATGGTGGATGCGGTGCGTGGCCACCCAGAAAATCGGGCCGCCTTCGAGGGCGAGCGTGGCGCAGACCGTCATCGTGTATTCGAGCCACTTGGGAACTTTGTAGCCGCGATGGGTGAGCAGGCGGTGGTAGCACATGCCGATGCCGACGCTGGTGGCGAGCCACCAGAAAAATGCGGCGACGAAAAAGGCTTTCCAGGTGAAGAAGAAAAGAGCCGCGATGGCGCCGAGATGGAAAAGCACCATGAACGAAGCAGTGATCCAGTTGACTTCGTTGTCGGCTGCCTGCTTCTTTTTTAGATCTTCGAGTTGAATCGCCACGCGCCTCTCCTGTGTCTTCAATTGCCCCGGTGCCGAATTAGAGTAGCAGGGAGGGGCGGATGTGTTTGTAATAGTTGTGTAATACCGGATGGGAGCGCTGTGAATCGGTCATCAAGACGAAAATGGGCGATGGCGCGGACGATTTTGGGCATTTTGGGCGTGCATGCAGATTGGGGGCCGTGGCGCTGAGAGCAAGAGAGATCCCTCGACTGCGATTCGCGCCACCGCTGCGCGGTGGGAAGAAAAGAGCGCGAGTCTCCGCTCGGGATGACAGTGCGGGACGCGATTAATCTCAAGCTCGAGCTATTGCAGGCGTTGCGTAGTGGAATCGTGGCAGAGCAGATTTTCGAAAATGGCAAGGACGTGCTGGCGGTATTGGACGACGCGTTCCAAGACTGAACGAAGTTCGGGCTGGCGCTCGGATTCGCGATCCCATTTTGCGAGCACTGCGGCGGGGACGCGAATGTCGCGGCGGAGCTCGTCGGCGGAATGGCCGCGAAGGAACAGGCCATAGAAAAAGGCGGCTTCGCGCTGCGGGAACTGGAAGTCCTGCAGAGCCTCGTCGAGCGGGTTGGGCATAGTCGCCATGGGCGAAATCGCAGTTTACAGATTTCAATGTCGGCGTCAAGTAGGACGGGTGCGTAAGATGAAATATTGATTGATAGGAGGCGAAAATTTAACGTGTGCGGTGGTATGAAAGTTGCTGTGCGGCGGGTTAAGGAGAGCATGCCCGGCGGCGTTCATGGCACCTTTCCCGGCGGGGCGGGCCCTTTGATTCCAGGTGCAACTTTTGGAGGCGGCGAGGGTTAGATGCTTGTAACGGGCCCGGCGCGCGATGGGACTCGCCTCGGGCTGATAGATGTAGGCGTACCCCGCTGCATCTGAATGGAGGCTCGTCCGCACAACGGGCCTCCTTTTTTATTGGCCGGCGATGCTGCGGGGCAACGAAAACCTGCCGGTCTAAAGACCGGCGCTACAAAACCGTTCGCTGGCGTTTGGCTGCGATCGAAATGGCACTGAGAAGTGCGCGACGAAAATCGTCACGCAGTTTCAATTAAGCAAGTCGCTTGTGCGGGACTGAAACTTTGGGATTGGCGAAACGTATTTATAGGCAGGAGATTTTCGATGCTTAATAAAACGACGATAAGAACCGTACTCATTGCAGGGGCGCTTCTGATTGCGACGACAGCGGGAGCGCAGGAGCAAAGCCAGAAGAGTCACGATCAGGACGGGATGGCCGGGATGGATATGGGTGATGCGCAGAAGCAGGCGGCTAGTCCTGAAGCGCGCGCGGCGAATGATGCGATGTCGGGCGAGATGTCCGACCATGACATGAACATGGGGGCGCATATGTTTATGACGGATTTGCGCCCTGCGAATGCGGCTGATCAGAAGCGTGCGGCGGAGATTTTGGCGGAACTGCGCCCGGCGATCGAGAAATACCGCGATTACAAAGTGGCGCTGGCGGAGGGCTTTCAGATCTTCTTTCCGAATGTCCCGCAGGAGCACTATCACTTCACAAATTACCGATACGGGTTCGAGGCGCAGTTCGGCTTCAATGCGGAGCATCCGACGTCGCTGCTTTATAAAAAGGTGGGCGACGGCTATCAACTCGAAGGCGCGATGTACACGGCGCCGAAACGGGCGACGGAGGACGAGTTGAATGAGCGCGTGCCATTGAGCGTGGCGCGCTGGCACAAGCACGTGAATTTCTGCATGCCGCAGAAAGGAACGGAGTGGCAGCAGGTGAATTGGAAGCAGTTTGGGATGCGCGGAACGATTTCAACGGAAGCCGCGTGCGAGCAGGCGGGCGGCGTGTGGCGGGCGCAAGTTTTCGGATGGATGGTGCACGTGTATCCGTTTGAGAGCGATCCGGCGAAAATTTGGGCGCACTAACGCGGAGCGCGGAGCCTTCGAATTGGTGCAGTGCTGAATCGTACGCTGGGATTCTTCGACTATCCTGATCGGATAGTCTCAGAATGACAATCGCACACTCACGCAAGGCGGTTAATTCGGTGGGTGGATTTGCTCTTTTGGAGACGGGACGGCGCGCGCGCCGAAGCCGCTGACGATTGCGGCCCCGAGCGCGAAGAGTAACCCGATCACGAAAACGAAAAATCCGAGCAGGGGAATCACTTCGAGCATAGAGAGCGCGAAAATTCCGGAGAGTGTTCCTGGTACAGCCTTGAGGCCGGGGAATGCGACTCCCGCGACCAGCCTTCCCAGCCCAGTGGCGCCCGCCGAACCGAGCACGGCGAGAATCAGAACCAGTAAAGTGTTCGCGGGAACTTCTGCCGGACCCAGATGCTCGCCCAAATTTTCGAAGCCCCAGGCGATAAATAGCGCAACGACCCCGGTGACTAAGACCATGTTGGTGCGATTCCAAATTGTCCAGCCGGTGTTGTTGACGCGTTTTTCCCGCATCAGCAAACAAGCCAGCCCAACGCAAACGAGATTTGTAACGATCAGAAAAGCGATGCCAAGAGCGGTGGGACGATATTGTCCCGGGACGATTGCGTAGGGAGTCGAAACGGACTCGCGGTCGATTTTACCGCCGGTTTGCGTCACGTAACCGCCCACGGCTGCGGCGTGTCCTCGCAGTTCGCCACCTGATTGCGATTCGATATGGCCGCCGACGGCCAGCGCGTTTCCGTCAACCAAGCCCGAAATATAAATACTGCCGCCGATGGTCAGAACGTCGCCTGTGACGTGCCCGCGAATGTGGATGTTGCAGCCGAAACATTGCACCACGTTCGCGGTGCCATTGGGGCCGATGTTGATGTCGTGGAAGAATTGCGCTCGATCTTCGGGATTTCTCTGCGATTGTTGCGCTGCGAGTGTAAAAGCGCAGAGGAACAAGAGCGGAATTAAAAGGATTCGCTTCCCGTGCAAACGTGGCTCCTTTGGGTGTGCCGCAGATAATGACAGACTCGCGCGAGCACATCCATCGCGAATCCGCGATGGCAAATCGAGGCGCTGGCTTCGTGAGAGCTACTTCTTGGCGTGGGCGAAGTTTTCGGCTACTTGCGGCCAGTTGATCGTGTTCCACCAAGCCTCGATGTATTCGGGCCGGCGGTTTTGATATTTCAGGTAGTAGGCGTGTTCCCAGACGTCGAGGCCGAAGAACGCCTTGCCGCCGTCCATGATGGGATTGTCCTGATTGGCGGACGATTCGATCACGAGTTTGCCGTCGCGGAAAAGAAGCCAGGCCCAGCCCGAGCCGAATCGCGTTGTCGCGGCCTGATTAAGCTTCGTTTTGAAGTCCGCGAAGCTGCCGAACGCCGAACTGATCGCGCTGGCCAAATCGCCGGAAGGCTCCCCTCCCCCGCCCTTCTTCATAATTTTCCAAAACATGGAATGGTTCATGTGCCCGCCGCCGTTGTTGCGGATGGCCGTGCGGATGTTTTCGGACACTTTGTTGATCTGGGCCAGCAATTCCTCAACGGAAAGCTTCTGAAGATCCGCGTGTCCTTCGAGAGCTTTGTTGAGATTGGTGACGTAAGCGCCGTGATGCTTGTCGTGGTGAATCTCCATCGTTTTCGCGTCGATGTACGGCTCGAGCGCGTCGAAAGCGTACGGCAAAGGCGGCAACGTGAAAGTCATCTGGGGAGCAGCTCCTTGTCCAGAAGTGGTGGTCATTGAAACTACCTCCTGATTTTCCTATCCTGCCTCATAATTATACGCGCCTCCGTGGGCGCAACGGTATACGTCCTCATATTTAATCTTGAATCGATTTTAAGGCCACTTGCATTTCAGGAAGATGCAGCGAAGGAGCGAAATTTGCCGGCCACTGAACATGTAGAGAAACATTTCACCGCCACGGCTGCGGTGCGCGACATCGTGATTGGAATGTCCGACGGGCTGACGGTGCCATTCGCGCTGGCCGCAGGGCTTACGGGTGCAGCGGCGGTATTGGCGAAGGGTACGGGGATCATCGTCACGGCCGGGCTCGCTGAGATTGCGGCGGGCTCGATTGCGATGGGATTGGGCGGTTATCTCGCGGCGAAAACTGATTCGGAGCACTATGCGTCCGAGCTCGATCGCGAATATCGCGAGACGGTGGAGCTGCCTGAAATTGAAACGGAAGAGGTGGCGAAAGTTTTTCGCGAATACGGGCTAACGCAAGCGCAGATGGCCCCGGTGGTGGACGCAATCATTTCGAATCAGAAGCGCTGGGTGGATTTCATGATGCGCTTCGAATTAGGCCTGGAAGCGCCGGATCCGGCGCGCGCGGCGCGAAGCGCGGGAACGATTGCGGCGTCGTATATCGTCGGAGGGCTAGTACCTCTCGCGCCCTACATATTAATGAAGGAAGTAATGCCGGCGCTGTGGGTGAGCGTTGTGGTGACGCTCGTGGCGCTTTTCGTTTTCGGCGCGATCAAGGGACACTTCACGGGAGTGAAGCCGCTGCGCGGCGGATTGCAGACTGTGATTGTCGGCGGGTTGGCGGCTGCTGCGGCGTTCCTAATCGCGCGGCTGATTAGCTAGATTGTCGAAGCGCTTTACGGGGGAAACATTTCCGGATTTCGATTCAAATCGGCGCTGATCTTCGCGTTACATCAGCTGATCGCGGTACTGGGCGTGGGTTTCCTGGCTGGCACCGCCACGTTTTTCATGTTCGATTTGCTGCGGACTCCGGGTCCTCGGTTCTTCACCGAGCACAACGATATCAAGTCTTGACACAACTGCCGTACTTCCCAGTTCAGATCCTGGAAGGCTTATGGTGTGGATGGGCACTTAGCCGGCGATTACGCCAGCGAGAAATGTTGTGGGTCTGGGTGCTTCCAGCACTAATTCTGTGCTATGCGATGATTGCCGAGCCAAACATTTCTCCTGGTTTCACTTCCGCGATCGTTTTAGCTGGCAGAAACAAGTCCGTATGGTCACACTTCTTCGGATCGGGATGTCGCGCGGATCTTAGCGACCGCTGTCTTGACCAACTCATGTTCACAATGCCGTTTTATGCTTCCATTGCCTATTCGCTTGGAGCGTTGGTCGCGCGGGGCAGCGATCGAAGTTCTCGGCCAAAAACCACGGTGGCCTAGAGCGCTTGAAGTGGGAGCGGGCACACGAGGCCGAGTCTGCCGATCCACTAAGCCGGAATGTTGAAGCGCTCTTAGCCGCCGAGGGGGCGGCTCGGCTGAAAGCAAAAACGAGATTTCGGGACCGCAATGCTACTCAGTAATCGTTGGCGGAGCCTTCGAGGAAGGCGCGGAGTTTGCGCGAGCGCGACGGGTGGCGCAGCTTGCGCAGGGCTTTCGCTTCGATCTGGCGAATGCGTTCGCGGGTGACGGCGAACGACTGGCCGACTTCTTCGAGCGTGTGCTCGCTGCCATCGTCGAGGCCGAAACGCATCTTGATGACTTTTTCTTCGCGCGGCGTGAGCGTCTTCAGCACCGAGGAGGTTTGTTCCTTCAGGCTGAGATTGATGACGGCGTCGGAAGGCGACACGACGGCCTTGTCCTCGATGAAATCGCCCAGATGCGAATCTTCCTCTTCGCCGATGGGAGTTTCGAGTGAAATCGGCTCCTGCGCGATTTTCAGAATCTTGCGGACTTTCGCGACGGGAATGTCCATGCGCTTGGCGATTTCTTCCGAAGTGGGCTCGCGGCCGAGTTCCTGCACGAGCTGGCGCTGGGTGCGGACGAGCTTGTTGATCGTCTCGATCATGTGCACCGGGATGCGGATGGTGCGCGCCTGGTCGGCGATGGCGCGGGTGATGGCCTGGCGAATCCACCAAGTGGCGTAGGTGGAGAATTTGTAGCCGCGGCGCCATTCGAATTTGTCGACGGCCTTCATCAAGCCGATGTTGCCTTCCTGAATCAGGTCGAGGAACTGCAAGCCGCGGTTCGTGTATTTTTTCGCGATGGAAACGACGAGGCGAAGGTTCGCTTCGATCAATTCTTTCTTCGCCTGTTCGGCTTCCGCTTCGCCGCGAAGAATCACCTGAAGGGCGCGCTTCAGCTCGGTGGGGCTCACCTCGCTGGCGATTTCGATTTCGCCAAGTTCCTGCCGGCGGGCGCGCAGTTCCTTGCGCGCTTCGGCCTGAACATCGGCCTTCGAGGCTTCGACGCGGCGCTCGAGCTTGACGATTTCGCGCTCGAGGAAATGGACGCGCTCGACGGTCTGGCGAATTTTGTCGATGAGGCGCTTCTTCTCGAGCGGATTGAAATCGAGTTCGCGGAAGCGCGGGACATCTCGACGCGGGTGCGGCCCAGCGCATAACGGGCGCGCAGATAGGGGCGCTTCTTCGAGCGCGGAACTTTTTCGAGCTTCTGCGCCTGCTTCATCGCCATGAGGTAAAGCTTGGCGACCTTGTCGATCTGCTTGAGGGTTTCGCTCGTCTTCGCTTCGATCTTTTCTTCGGTGAGCTCTTCGTCGTCGAACTGAACGATTTCCTTGATGGAGCGCGAGCCGGTGCGCAGATCTTCGCCGACCTGCAGCAGCTCTTTCAGAATCAGCGGAGCGCGAGTGATGGTCTTGAGGACGAGGAGCTGCCCGCGCTCGATGCGCTTGGCGATGGCAACTTCGCCTTCGCGCGTAAGCAGCGGAACGGTGCCCATTTCGCGGAGGTACATGCGAACGGGATCGTTGGTTTTTTCGAGCGTGCCCGGAGTGAGGTCGAGTTCGCCGTCTTCAGAAGCGGCGGCTTCTTTTTCTACCACGACTCCGACTTCGGCCCGTCGGCACCATCCGCGGGCAGCGCGGCCTTTGCGCTCGACAGATCTTCATAGACGTCGATGCCGTACCGCTCGAAGGTCGAGAGCAGATCGTCGATCTCTTCCGAGGAATGCACCTCGGCCGGCAGGATGTCGTTCACCTCATCGTAGAGCAGGTAGCCGCGTTCCTTGCCCATCTTGATGAGCTGCCGTACCTGATCATATTTTTCTTCAATTGCCAACTCACACTTCCTCCATTGCGAGGTGAAACGGCGGCGCGCAGGCCGCGGCCAAAGAAATACGCGCGCGGAGTTAGACACCCCGACGCGACTTGTCAAATAACGACATTTAAACGGATAATTAAGACGGTACTGCGAACCCGTTGCCAGCCCTATGCCCGCGCCAACCACGCTCGCGCTCACTGCACCAGTTATTTGATGCAGGAGACGCGCCGCCCGTTTCCTCCAAAACCCTACGAGAATACAATAGTTATGGTACCTGCGTCAATTCGACGCGCTCTTGGTCACCTAACTTCTTCGCGACGAATATTATAGCGGCGGCTTATGGTTGACGACCGCAACCGCTTCGACCTCGATTGGGCTGAGTTTTGGGCTTTGCTAGAGTAGATGAGTAAGCGGGTGTGCGGATTCAAAACGCGCCTGCGAAGAATGGCTCGCGCTAGTTGGTAGCGAGTTGTTTCTGGAGTTCGAGGCGGCGGGTAAGGAGGCTGCGCAATTCGTCGGTAGCGGGCTTGGCTTCGATCTTCTTTTGCAGCGCGGCGAGTTCTTCTTCCACGCGGCGATTGCGTAGAACGCTTAGGCAATTCTCGGCGTCGTCCCAGGTAGGCTCGGGGACGGGCTCGAAGAGGACTTCGAGAGCAGGCGGCGCTCTCTCTCTCGAGAGCCGCGGCGAGTGTGGCGGGATCGGGATGTTCGCCGACCTTTGAGATGAGGAGGTCGAGGAGGCGCTCGCACTCGAGGCCACTGTGGAGCGAGTCATGCGCTAATTGGCTGGCGAGCTTTTCGCGGAAGCCGTCGGCTTCGACGAGCATGCGAATGATCTGGCGTTCGGCAGGTTTTACGGCGGGGCCGAACAGGCTGGCGTTGGGTTTCACTTCGCTGCGGCGCTCGGCGGCGGCGCGTCGGAGGGCTTCGCGAAGGACGGGCTCGTCGACGCGCAATTCAGAGGCGATGCGGGTGGCCCATTCCGAGCGGAGGAGTCGATTCGGGAGGCGCTGCACGTAGGGCATCAGGAAATTCAGCGCTGCTACTTTTCCTGCGGCCGTGGTGCGGTCCATTTGGCGCGCGCGGCCGATAAGGTAATCGAGATAGGGCGGAGATTGCGCGAGGAGATTGCGATAGGGTCGACGCCTTGTTCTTTCAGGAATTTGTCGGGATCGGCTTTTCCGGGGAGGGCGAGGACGCGAACGTCAAATTCGCTTTCGAGGAGAAGCGAGATGGAGCGTTCTGTAGCTGCCTGGCCGGCGGTGTCAGGATCGTAATTGACGATCACGCGGCGAGTGAATCGTCCGAGCAATTTGATTTGTGGCTCGGCGAGGCTGGTCCCGCAGCTGGCGACGACATTGGCGATTCCAGCGCGGGCGACGGCGATGGCGTCCATGTAGCCTTCGACGAGGACGGCGAAATCGCTTTGGCGCAGGGCTTCTTTTGCACGATCGAGATGGTAGAGGACTGTGCTCTTTGTGTAGATCGGTGTTTCAGGCGAATTCATGTACTTGGGCGTGTCGTCACCCATGGCGCGTCCGCCGAAGGCGATCACTTTGCCGGACTCATTAGCGATGGGGAACATGATGCGGCGGCGGAAACGATCATAGGCGCGGCCGCTTTGGTCGCGAGAGATCAGGCCAGAGACGTCGAGGAACTTTTCGGGGTATTTCTGTTTCAGGAAGCGCAGGAGCGCGCGCCGGACGATGGCGCGAAACCGAGGCCGAAACGTTTCATTGCTTCGCGATCGAGGCCGCGATCTTCGAGGTAGGCTGCGGCGACTTTTCCTTCGGAGCTATCGTGTAAAGCCCGGGCGAAGAAGGCGGCAGTTTCGCGGTGCATTTCGACGAGGGCGGAGCGCTGTTGATTTTCGCGGCGTTCTTCCGGGGAGCGTTCACGAGGCTTGGGAATAGCGATGCCGCATTTTTCGGCGACCGTGCGAATCGCTTCGGGAAATGGAGATTTCTCGATTTCCATTACGAACTTGAAGACGTCGCCGCCGGCGCCGCAGCCGAAGCAGTGGTAAATCTGCTTTACAGGATGCACAGCGAATGAAGGAGTTTTTTCCTGATGGAAAAGGCAGAGACCAGTGAAATGCGCGCACGGATTTTTTAGGCGGACGTATTCGCCGATGACGCGGACGATGTCCGCCTGCTGCTTCACGCGCTCCGCAAAACTTCCCGCTTCAGCCAAGTCTCGTTCTCCATAGTTCTACGGAAGGATATGAAACCCCAAACCCGCCTGCGTGAAATGCGAATCCGCAGTTAAGATTTTTGTTACATTCAACTCGGTCATGATAACCATCGACGTAAGGTCTGTGAACGATATTTTTGGCTTGTCGCAAAACCTCTGACGAAGAGAGAAAGCCTGCCGAAATCGCACATCGCTCACCAGTTCCACTCGAATCTTCGGCGACGCGAGCAAACCTTTGAGGAAACGAACCGCTTCGCTAAAGGGGCGCCGCCGAAAGAGTCTTGTAATTGTCTCGTCGAGAACGAAGTTCGATGTGAGGATCTGGCCTGCTTGGCCAATCGTCTCGTTATAGCAGCGTGCTGCGTCATCATGCGATTTCTCGAGACGGTCTTCGAGAGCCAGCCACCCCCACGTATCGACGAACAGCTTCAAGCCGATTCATCCCCATACAGGTCCGAGTCGATATCGCGCGTCAAATTCCCGTCAGATCCAATTCCGATCACCTCGAGGAACGGATCGTTCTGCTCTCCCAGAATGTTGCGAAAACGTCGAAGCGCGGATTCCGAAAACACCCCGTTTTCGACGGCACTGTGAAATAGCTCGACGAAATTTTCTTCCTCGATTACGAGGTGGACGCGGTTGTGGCGTCCATTCTTGTTCTTGCAGAATCGAAGGGCTTCCCAACTGCGCCCGTTCAAAACGCACAGATTCCGTTCAATCCGGGCCTGCTCGGTTCCGTTCCAATCAAACGTCCCCGCCGCACGCTGTTCGACGGTAACCATTTTGGGCTTTAGCTTGCTCATCATGACTCCAGTAGGATGCTACTAGATACTACTGCAAGTCTACTAGTACTATGATTGAAGTACTAGCTCTTAGCTCCTATCCTCGGCAATGGTAATTGCCTCGCCGCCGCGATCCTGCGCTTCCGCGCGGATGCCCTCAACGAGTGGATGCGACGACAGAAATTGCGCAAGTCCGCGTCGAAGTGCTCCTGTCCCATATCCGTGGACGATGCGCACCTCGGATCGCCCGCAAGGGCAGCCTCATCGAGGAATTTGTCCACGCGACGCGTCGCTTCTTCCACGGTGCATCCGATTACGTTGATTTCATCCCCGCCCGGCTCATCACTGGGCCGAGTGCACTGTGATCCCAGCCGAGCGCAAAGCGTAGCGTGCCCGGTTTCGCAGCCGCCGATCATCCTCGATCCTGAGAATGTCCCCGAGCGGAATCTTCATTCGCATCGGCCCCGCTTCCACTTCAGCCATGCGCCCATCGTGCCCGCGAAAAATCACGGCGCTCTTATATCCTTTCACACGAACGCGCTGCCCGCGGAGAGTTCCTCGGGAGCCACAGGTTTTGCGGGTGCTTGAACTGCCACGCCGAGATCAGCTTGCGATGTCGCGAGCGTTTCGAGGACTGCGGCATCGGCATCCGCGCGCGCGTCGGGCGATCTTCCCCATACGACGCCCTGTCTGCTTCTCGATTTGCGCTTGTATCGCCCGGTCTTTAATGTCCGCAGTCAGCCGCGAGACTTCCATCTCCAGCCGTTTCTGTGTCTCACGAAAATTCTTTTCGAGCTCGGCGATGCGTTTCTTCTGCCGCTCAACCCACTCGCCACGCAGCGCTTGACGCTCGACTTCCAACTGCGTTAGTTCTTCGCGCGCATCTCGCTTGATTCCTTCCATCTCGTCCCGGCTGCGATGCAAGTAGGCGATCAAGTCGCGAGACTCTCGCGATTCGGGAGAAAGGCTCGCTCGGGCATGGTCCACCACGCGCGCCGGAAGACCCAGGCGGCGGGCGATTTCGATTCCGCTCGATGTTCCAGGCACGCCCACGAGAAGCCTGTAAGTCGGCCGCAAATTCTCTTCGTCAAATTCCATCGCGGCGTTGACGATTCCCGGCGTCGTTGACGCGTAGGCTTTCAACCGGTCGTGATGCGTCGTCGCGAGCGTCAGCGCACGGCGCGCGCGAAATTCCTCGAGAAGCGCAACTGCGAGTGCGGCGCCTTCCTCCGGCGCGGTGCCAGTTCCCATTTCGTCGACGAGTATCAGTGATCGATCCGTCGCCACGTCGAGCATGGACTTCAAATTCAGCATATGCGCCGAAAACGTCGAGAGATCCGCCGCGATGGATTGCTCATCCCCAATATCGGCGAGCACGCGGTCGAATACCGGCATCTCGGCAATCTCCGCGGCTACCGGAATCCCCGACTGCGCGGAGAGCGCCGCCAGTCCAGTGGTTTTCAAGCAGACGGTCTTGCCACCGGTGTTCGGACCGCTGATCACCATTACCGTTTCCCCGCCGCCGAGTGCGAACGACATCGGTACCGCTTTGCGTCCCTGCGGCCGCAGGGTTGCTTCGAGCACGGGATTACGTGCGCCTTCGAGATGCAGCGAATTTCCGACCGTGAACCCCGGCGTCACGCAATCGAATTCGCGCGCATATCGTCCTCGTGCAAATATCGAATCGAGGTGGGCAATCAGCTCAGCGGCCGCGGCAAGCGGGCCGCGATCGGCGCGAAGGCGATCCGTGAGCTCCGCCAGGACGCGCGCGATTTCAACGGCTTCATCTTCGCCCAGCTGGACAAGACGATTGTTGAGATCGATAGTTTCGAGAGGTTCCACGAAAACTGTTTGTCCCGTGGCACTCGCTCCGTGAACCACGCCGGGGACCGCTCGCCGGTCGCCCGCGCGCACCGGGATCACAAAGCGGTCATTTCGCAGCGTGATGTAATCCTCGCCGGAGGGTTCTCCCCGGGCGCGCAATACGCTTTCGAGTGATCGTTGAATTTTTTCGCGCGCTTGGCCGATACCCGTGCGAATCCGCCTCAATTGAGGGGAAGCGTCATCGCTGATTTCGCCGTTCGGCAGCACTGCACGGCGAATCGCTACAGAAAGATGGCGTAGGTCCGCGAGCGATGCGGCTATGTCGGCAAGGCGCGGATATTTCGCGGATTCGCCCTTGAATGTTTGCCGGACGCCATTGGCCGTATCCATTAGCGAAGCAGCGTCGAGTAGCTCCGCGCTCGAAAGCACAGAGAGGGAATTGCGAGTTGTCCCAGCCACGGATCGGGATCGGCGAAAGATCCGAAGCCCAACTCAGTACCAGGGCGAAGGTATTCGACTGCTTCGCGTATGAGCGCAAATTCAAGATTGAGCGGCGCGATATCTTGCCGAGGACAAATGCCTGCACGGCGCGCCGTCCAGGCACACACGTGGTAAATCCGCCGACGATTTCCTTCAGGCGGTCGAATTCGAGAACCTTCTTCTGCTGGACGCGACACGAATCCCTCAACATTGAGAATTGTAGCTCGGTTGTGTGTGGAAAACAGAATCAGCAAAAAGCTTATATGTGACGAACGCGGCGCCTTGGACGGCACAGATTTAATGCAGCGCGTTCGGGGAAGACATGGGTGCCCCTACTGAAAGCCTAATGCCCGGAGGCCTGCAGGAAATCGGCGTATTGTGTCAGTCTCTTTTTGCGATTCGTGGGGCGCCGAGTTTCGACCATTGCGATCGCGATCGCATCGATCGCGGCCTCGCGTCGCGCCCTTTTGAGGATCGTTATTCACGAAGATCGAAAACACGAGATATTCCCCGCGAATCGTCGTCGCGTAACCCGAAAGAGCATGGACGTGTTCAGGCGCCTGTTTTTGCCTGGATCAGACCTGAGGCAGGAGTGCCTTTCATGCGGTTTTCGAGCGTGCCATCCACTCCGGCAATCGGCAATGTGGCGATGAAATCAGGGCCCCAAGGCTGATGAATTGCATATTGCAGCAAGGCGATCACTGCGCGCGGCGTTACGAGATTGTTGGTCGAGAGCCCGGAGCCGTCCGTGAGGACAGCATCGCCGTCTGCGACGCCCAGGGATTTCAAGAAATCCTTTCGAGTTTCAATCCAATTTCCGTGGAGCCGATTCCCGTTTTTTCGCGTGCTATTGTGCGCAGAACAGTTCCGCGTGGAGATTCTGGCTCATTTTATTCAGTCACGCGCATGCTTTCGATAAGCGGCGGCGAAATGTGCTCGGCGAGTACGCGCACATTCGCTGCTGAATTTTCTTCCGCGCTCTTCAATTCAGGCGAAAGCAGCAAGGGCGCTTCGCTGGGTTTAAGGCTTGCGGCGCTGGCGCTTCTTCCACGCGAACGCCGCCTTTGATATTTACGCCGCGAGCTTCGAGCAGATGCTTGCAGCGTGCGCGCAGCTGTCTGCGCCGGATCGGTCATTGCCAGATCGAGCTTGACGGGAGCGTGGCCGAGCGGCACCGATCCGCGAAGGAGCAAAAAGTTCGGCCCGGGCTGGCGCACGACGGCAAGTTGAGGATCCGTTCCAAGCGGGCTTGTGGTGATCTGTTGCGTGAATCCTGCTGCTGCCTCCGCGGGATCGACGACTATCAGTGCCGGATCGCCCGCCTGAGCACCCGGAGACATCGCAATCGTGACAGAATTGTCGTTGAAGGTGATTGCGGTGACGGGAGCGCCGAACGTGAAGAACAGATCGCCGATGCTCCAACCTGCGGGATAGGGATCGAAGGGGATATACCGATCGTCGGCAACGATGTCGCCGTCCACTTCTTTCAAGCCGTGCGCGACTGCTGCATCCGCCAATTCGGCAAGAATTTTCTCGGTGGGGCCATCATGTTCGACTTTTCCGAGGAAGGGAAATTTGCGATTCGAAAGATCAGGATCGCCGCGTCCAACAAGAACCAAATCTCCGGGGAGTCTTCCATCGCTGCCGAGCGTGGCCGTTGATTCGAGGGTGGTGTGAAAACGATAGCCCGTGCCGAGAGTTGCGAGCGCGAAGAACGAGGTGAAGAGCTTGGCGTTCGAAGCGGGCGTGAAATAGTGGTCGGCGTTTAAATCGAAGAGCGTCTCGCCGGTGTCGCGATTCGCGATGAGAATGCCCCAATCCGCCTTTCGGGCGTGAGCTTCGCTCAACAGTGTGTCTACGCGCGAACGAAAACGCTCGAGGTCCGGCCGGGCGGTTGTACTCGCATTCGATTGTTGGCCTGGCTTCGAACGGCAGCACGGCTTTTGCGCGGCCAGCGGCCGGGCCATCACAAGCAAAGTGGCGATGGAAATTGTGATCGCACAGCTGCAAGATTTTGCGCGACGGGAAAATGGCGACATTAGAAAATTCATATGGGTTCAACCGGCTCGAAAGGCGGCCAATTATATTCCAATCCTCGACATTCCAAACTTCGCGGTTTTGCTCTCGTTTGATATAGTCTTCTTGTTAGCAGCGGCCCCGATTTAATCAAACCGCCCATCCTGAGGAGGAAGTTAGATGAGAAGAGCATGGCACCTTTGCATTGCGGCAGCGCTCGTAGGGCTGCTTTCTTTCGTAAATCCAGCTCCACTTCGCGCTGCTGACGACGACACCAAAGAAGCGGACCGTGTCCGGAATGCCGGCAAGGTTGCGAAAGAGATTATGGACATCCCGGACGATATCCCCCAGGATTTGATCAACAAAGCGGATTGCGTGATCGTCCTCCCCTCCGTTCTCAAGGCGGCGTTTATTGTAGGTGCAAGCTATGGCCGGGGCGTAATGACGTGCCGCAGCGGCGAAAACTTTCGCGGTCCCTGGAGCGCGCCGTCGATGATGGCGCTCGAAGGCGGCAGCTTCGGATTTCAGATCGGCGGACAGGCTACTGACTTCGTGCTGCTGATTATGAACGAACGCGGAGCCAGCGCGATCCTGAGCAGCAAAGTGAAACTGGGCGCTGATGCCTCTGCAGCCGCAGGGCCGGTGGGGCGAACCGCGGCGGCCGCTACGGACGTAACGATGCGAGCGGAGGTGCTGACGTATTCGCGTTCTCGCGGTTTATTCGCCGGCGTCTCGCTCGAAGGTTCCACGCTGCGCCCGGATAATGACGCGAACGAACGCCTCTATGGCAAGAAGATCAGCGCCAAGGACATTGTGCTGCACAAGGCCGTGGCGCCTCCTCCGTCGGCGAAGTTATTACTTTCGACGCTCACCAGACATTCGCCGCACCACGCTAAGTAGCGTTTCGCTAAAACACACCCGCGTCGGAGCCCTATATAGCTTCGGCGCGGGGCGTCCTTTTCATCCAACCTGTAAATTCACTCGAGAATGGCGTCACCTGGTCCTGATTGACTTTTACTCATAACTGACCTAAAGTCAGATATAGTCGCATTCGCTATGATCAAACCTCGTACGCAATCCGCTGTCCAGCATAGGCGCAACATGTCCGCAGTGCATCCGCGCTCGGATCGCCGCGAACGCCGCCGTCTTGAAACGCGAGAAAGGCTCTATCGCTCCGCGTTAGAACTTTTTGCCGAGCGCGGATTCCTGGAAACAACGGTAGAAGACATCACCGAAGCGGCCGACGTGGGGAAGGGAACGTTCTTCAACCACTTCCCGACGAAGGAGCACGTGCTTGCGGCGTACGGCGGCGAACGCATTGCCGCCGTCGAGCGCGCACTCGAAAAAGCCCGCTCGACAAGCGGCTCCGTTCTGGACGTGCTCGGCGAGCTTGCCACTGATTCGGCCGGACAGTCCCACGAAAATCCGGCGGTGATTCGGGCAATTTACGCGGCGCATGCCTCGTGTGCGCCGGTGCGCGCGGAGCTGCAGAAACGAATGCGCGTCAGTCGCAAAATACTCGCTGAGATTATTGCGATTGCGCAGAAGCGCGGCGAGTTGCGCTCTGACGTTGCACCGATTGAGTTGGCGCGGCTAATCCAAACCGTGGTGATAGGTTTCACGATGGCCTGGGCACTGAATCCGGAAACAAACTTCCAGGCGATGGCGAGGAAGATGTGGGACCTCATCTCCCCCAGTTTGCGGGCCGATACGATTCGGAGAGACACAAAGCGCAAGAGAAGCTGAGTTTTATGGGGCTTAAGCGTCATTTTCGGCGCATCGCTGAGTCTTTCGAAGTCTGCATTTCATCCATTACTGTAAGGAATTAGGAGGAGGCCACCACGTGAACAGTCGTTTCTTCAGGTCGTTCCTCGCCCTGGCCTTTTTATTGCTTGGTTCAATAAGCATAGCATTCGCGCAATTGGCACCACCTGGATTGCCAAGCCCGCAGGCTGGACCATCGGCGGCACAATCGGGTTCGTCGAGTAGTTCTTCGGGCGGCGGCGCGACGCAATCTCCGGCGGCGCCGCAAGCGCAGAGCAATTTCTCCGGCAGCGTGCCAGGAAAATTCGTGCCGGGAGTTTTGCCGATCACGCTCGAGGATGCGATTGAGCGAGGGTTGAAGCAAAATCTCGGTGCGCTACTTTCGAATCAGGACGTGCAGGCAGCGCACGGCACACGATGGCAACAATTGAGCGCGCTCCTGCCCCACGTGAGCGCGAGTCCGCTCATCGACGTGTCGCAAGTAAACCTGAAAGAATTCGGCTTCACCTTCAATATCCCGGGCCAAAACCTTCCCAGTGTTGTGGGTCCGTTTTCATATTTTGACGCGCGCGCCTTCCTGAACCAGCAACTATTCGATTGGAAAGCGATCAACAAGACGCGTTCAGCGAACGCCAGCCTGAAATCTGCGGAGTACAGCTACAAGGATGCGCGAGATCTCGTGGTGCTCGCGGTGGGATTCAACTATCTGCAGGCAATCGCAGATGAGGCACGCATCGAAACGGCCGCTGCACAGGTGAAAACGGCGCAGGCTCTCTACGATCAGGCGAACGATCGCTTCAACGCCGGAACATCACCGGCAATTGACGCTTTGCGCGCGAAGGTGGAGCTGCAAACTCGCCAGCAGCAACTTATTCAAGCGCGAAATGACCTGGCGATCCAGAAACTGACGGTAGCGAGAGTGATCGGACTCGCGCCGGGGCAGCAATTTGACTTGACGGACAAGTCGCCCTACGCGCCGCTTGAGGGGATCACGGTGGATGAAGCGCTGGCGCGTGCGTATGCAAATCGTTCTGATTACCAGGCGGCACTTTCGGACGTGAAAGCGATGGAATTTTCGCGCAAGGCGGCTGCAGCGGGCTACTACCCGTCTTTGTCATTCGCGGCGGATTACGGCGTCGCGGGGCAGCATGCTTCGTCGAATCACGGCGTGTTCGACGTTCGCGGCACGCTGAATATTCCGATCTTCCAGGGCGGCAGCGTTCATGGAGATGTGCTGGAGGCGGACGCCCGGCTGCAGCAGAGCCGCGATCGCGCGGAAAATTTGCGCGCGCAGATCGATGCGGACGTACGCACGGCGCTCTTCAATTTGCAGTCCTCGTCCGATCAGGTCGCAGTGGCGCGAAGCAATATTGACCTAGCCGCTCAGACGCTGACGCAATCGATTGATCGTTTCGCGGCTGGCGTTACAGACACGGTGGAAGTGGTGCAGTCGCAGGAAGCGGTGGCGAGTGCCAACGAGCAGTATATCTCGAGCCTCTACAACTTTAACTACTCCAAGATTTCTCTGGCCCGGGCCGTAGGACAGGCGGAACTCGGCGTGAAAGAGTACTTCAAAGGAAAATAGCCATGGCACAGCGCACGGACCTGGAAGTCTCGCCCAATCCTCCAGTCACGCAAGAGCCGAATACTCAGGCTGCGCCGCCACAGTCCGAGACGCACTCGGCCGCGCCTCCGCCGTCTGGCTCCGCGCGAAATAGGTTTCGCAGAAACCCCGCGACGCGATGGCTGATTATTGGCGCCGTGCTCGTGCTCTTGATTGGCGGCTTCTTCGCATGGCGCTATTTCGCGAGCTACGAGAGCACCGACGACGCACAAGTGGACGGTCACTTGATGCCGCTGAGCACGCGCATTTCCGGCTACATTCAAAAAGTAAATGTGGACGACAACCAGTTCGTGAAGGCCGGGACGGTGCTCGCGGAAATCGATCCGCGGGACTATCAGGTGGCAGCGGACCAGGCGCGCGCGAACCTGGCGGATGCTGAAGCTCAGGCCGCCTCTCTGGGCATCAACGTTCCAATCACCTCGATCAGTACGACGAGCCAAACCTCCGCCAGCGAAGCGGACGTGGAAAACGCGAAGGCGGGCGTGGCGGGCGCGCAGCAGCAGTATGACGCAGCAAAGGCTCAGCTCGCGCAAGCCGAGGCAAACGACATCAAGGCGCAGGACGATCTCGTTCGATACAAACAACTCGTCGATAAGCAGGAAGTTTCGCAACAGCAATACGATCAGGCATTGGCCGCCGCACGGGCAAGCACCGCGACGGTCGCGTCCGCGGCGGCGTCCGCTTCAGCAGCGGAACAGCAAATTCATCAGGCTCGCGCGCGAGTCCTTCAGGCGGAAGCCAACTGGCGCGCTTCGCAGACAGGTCCGCAGCAGGTGGCGGTGTCGCAAGCCCGTGCGCGATCGGCGATTGCCACCGTGGCGCAAAAGCAAGCGGCGCTCGAGCAGGCCGAATTGAATCTGCAGTACACGAAGCTCATGGCACCGGTGGATGGCGTGGTGATGAAGAACGCGGAGATTGGCATGAACGTCCAGCCGGGACAGCAACTGTTCACGATCGTTCCACTCAATGAAGTCTGGTTTACCGCAAATTTCAAAGAGACTCAGCTGAAATATATGAAGCCCGGGCAAGTGGCGAAAGTGCACGTGGATGCCAACGGCCGCGACTACAAGGGACATGTGGACAGCATTGCTGGCTCAAGCGGTGCGCGCACCAGCTTGCTTCCTCCAGAAAACGCTACGGGCAACTATGTGAAAGTGGTGCAACGAGTGCCGGTGAAAATCGTGCTCGATCAGGGCGAAAACAGCGACCACTACTTGCGGCTGGGCATGTCCGTTGAACCGAAGGTCTACGTGAAATGAGCGTCAGCGCGGCCATTTCGGCACCGCGCGAATTTGAGCGGCCCGCAGTAAACCCCTGGATCATTGCGCTCACCGTTACGCTGGCGACGTTCATGGAAGTGCTGGATACGAGCGTCGCGAACGTCGCGCTGCCGCACATTGCCGGCGGTCTTTCCGCTGGGCAGGATGAGGCCACCTGGGTTCTCACCTCTTATCTCGTCTCGAACGCAATCGTGCTTCCGATGAGCGGCTGGTTTTCCGCGCTGATCGGCCGAAAACGTTTTTACATGTCGTGCGTGGCGCTGTTTACCATCAGTTCGTGCCTCTGCGGCTTCGCGCCTTCTCTCGGCGCGCTGATTTTCTTCCGTGTGCTGCAAGGCGTGGGCGGTGGAGGACTGCAACCGAGCGAACAGGCGATTCTGGCGGATACCTTTCCGCCGAAGCAGAGGGGCATGGCGTTCGCCGTTTACGGAATGGCAGTGGTGTTCGCCCCGGCGATCGGACCCACGCTCGGCGGATGGATTACCGACAATTTCTCGTGGCGCTGGATTTTCTTCATCAATATTCCTGTGGGATTTATTTCTCTGTTTCTCACGAATCGTTTGATTTCCGATCCGCCCTACATGAAACGCGAGAAAAAATCCGGATTCCGGATCGATTACATCGGCTTGGGTCTTCTCGCGCTCGGGCTCGGCACGCTGCAAGTGGTGCTTGATAAGGGCCAGCGCGACGATTGGTTCGGTTCCCATTTCATTACCGCGATGACGACCATCAGCGTGGTGGCGCTGATTGCCGTAATCATCTGGGAATGGCGGCACAAAGATCCGATTATCGATCTTCATCTTTTTCGCGACCGCTCGTTCGCCGTCGGAAATTTGCTGATGTTTATGGTTGGCTTCGCGTTGTTATCCAGCACGGTGCTGATTCCGCTATTTTTGCAGACCATTATGGGTTACACGGCCGAGCAAGCTGGTCTCGCATTGATGCCCGGAGGATTCGCCATCATTCTGGCGATGCCGCTTGTAGGGTATCTGCTTGGCCATTATGACGCTCGGATCCTTTTGCTATTTGGCCTCACCGTCGTGGGCTTGTCTCTTTTTCACATGACAAGTTTCGACGTGTCGATCGATTTTCGTACTGTTGCGATCGCCCGCGCATTCCAGGCCCTCGGTCTCGCGTTCCTGTTCGTTCCAATCAACACCGTTGCCTACGCTTTTCTACCGAAAGACAAAAACAACGCAGCGTCTGGCCTGATCAATCTCGCGCGAAACATCGGCGGCAGCATGGGAATCTCGCTCGTCACGACGATGCTCGAGCGCCGCTCTCAATTCCACCAGAACCAGCTGGTGGACCACGTGAATTACGGAAGCGGCCGGCTGCACGCGATGATCAACGCCATGACGCACTTATTCGTCTCGCGCGGGTCGAGCAGCTACGAAGCCACGCATCAGGCGTACGGCATGGTGTCGAATCTCGTGAACCAACAGGCGACGATGCTCGCCTATATCGACAACTTCAAAATGCTGGGCGTCGCCGTTCTCGCGATGATTCCGTTTGTTTTCCTGATGAAAAAAGTGAAGCCCGGCGGGCCGATGGCGGTACACTAATCTGCAGCGCAGGTCGGCATGCAGATCCGGATCGTCACCCTCGAACGGGAATATGGCAGCGGCGGAGCTAATATCGCGAAGCGCCTCGCGGCGCGGCTCGGCTGGAAGGTTTGGGACGAGGAGCTGACCGCAGAAATCGCTCGCGTCGCCAAGGTGGACCATCGAGCGGCGCTCCGTTGCGACGAGCGCTGCGATTCTCTGCTTCACCGGCTTTTCAAAGTGTACGCGCGAGGAAGCTACGAGCGCACTTTGCCGCTCGAAGGCGAATCGCAGATGTTTGACGCTGACCGGATGGTCGCGGTGTTGCACAAGGTCGTCGAGGATGTCGCGTCGCGCGGCAAATCAGTGATCGTGGGCCGCGGAGCACCTTATATCCTGCGCAATCGGCCGGATGTCTTTCACGTTTTTATCTACGCGCCGGTGGAGGAAAAGATTCGCCGCATCATGAGCCTCGGAAAATCCGAAAAAGAGGCGGCGCAGCTTGTCGAAGAGGTGGACGCCGAACGAGCAGCGTTTATCCGCCATTACTTCGGTAAGGACTGGCCTCTGCGCTCGCTGTACAACTTGATGATTAATTCGAAGTTCGGCGACGAGCACACCGTGGAAACAATCGCTCAGGAGATTGCGTTGCTCGATGCGCGTGCCGTGCCGCAGGCTGCCAGCAGTTAGCTAACACGATTTCCGCTTCGCTGCTTGCTGCGTTTGGGTCTTCTCGTACTTTGATTTCCTTCGGATCTCGCGATTTTAACGACATGAGGAGTGTGCATGAGCTGCGCGATTTGTGAAAAGCGGCCGCCGAAGCGGTTCTGTCCCGCCAAGGGCGAAAAGATCTGCGCGATCTGCTGCGGCGAAGGACGCGAAGCGACGATCGATTGCCCGATTGACTGCTCGTATTTGATCGCCGCTCACCGCTACGAAGCCGAGCATCGCAAGCCGACTCCGCGAGACGAGTTTCCCTATCCGGACATTCAATTTCCGGTTGATTTCGTCTACGAAAAGTGGCCAGTTGTGGCGGGCATCGGCGCCACGATTCATCGTTTTCATATGGAGAATAAGGAATTAAATGATGCTGCAATTCTCGCGGCCCTCGAAGCGCTAGCAGAAACATATCGCACGCTCGGCACTGGAATTTATTACGAGCGGCCGCCCGATACACCGCTTGCGCGGGCGCTGTATGGACAGATCGCGGCATTCCTGCAGGAGTTCAAAAAAGAAGAGTCCGCGCGCGCCGGATTTTCCACGTTGAAGGACTCGGAGATTTTTCAGTTGCTGGTGTTCCTGCTGCGCGTCGGAAAGCAGGAAACCAATGGCCGGCCTCTCTCGCGGTCGTTTCTGAGTTTTCTTCGGGCGCGATTTCCGCTTTCCGCAGAAGCAAAAACCGGTCAGGAAGCTTCGCGTATCATCATGCCCTAGCGCGGTAACCTCGACGCGAAACTATACCGACAACTCCAGTGCTAGCTGCGGCGAACGCCATTGTTTACTCACACTGTAGCGCTCCGGACGTGAATTCAGGTCGTATTTGTGTCGCAACTGTTCGAAGCGTGCGGAGATTTCCTTGCGATACTCCTCTGGGGCGTAGCCTTTGTGTTGGTACCATTCGCGATAGCGCTTGGCCAGCTTCGGAAACTTCGCGTCGATGAACGGCAGAAACTGTTTCAGCGATGACGGCATCAGGAACAGCACGCTCGCCGCAATCCACTGCGCACCGGCATCGCGGGCAGCTCGCGCCAATGCATCGAGATCTTCCTCGCGGTCGGTCAAACCCGGCAACACAGGCATCGCGTTCACGCCTGCGTTGATCCCTGCGTCGCGCAGTTGCCGCAATGCGGCCAGCCGCAGGTCCGGACGCGGCGCGCGCGGTTCGAGCATGCGCGCGAGGCGTGTGCGCAGCGTCGTCACCGTCATGTGAATCGTGATAGACGAGCGCTCTGAAATTCGCTTGATCACATCAATATCGCGAACCACCTGATTCGACTTCGTGGTGATAGATAGGCTCAGCCCCTCGCGCTCGGCCATCTTCTCGAGGATGGCTCGCGTAGCGCCAAATTCCTTTTCGGCGGGCTGGTAGGGATCGGTCGCGGTGCCGATGGCGATGTGCTCACCCCAGATTTTCTCGCTAGCCAGGTCGCGCTCGGCCAGCGGCCCGGCATTCTGCTTCACGTAAATCTTCGATTCGAAATCGCCGCCATCCAGTTCCATATACTCGTGCGTATAGCGCGCATAGCAATATTTGCACCCGAACTCGCAGCCCCGGTAGGGATTCACCGTCCAGGCGAACGGCACTCGCTCAGAATCGCAGTGATTCAGGATCGAGCGAACGGGCAGCAGGAAATATTCCGTCCCGCGCTTGGCATCCGCGCAGGGGGAGGAAGCAGCGAGGCGTGCGATGCCGACCAGTTCCGTAGCAGGCTTCGTTCTTCGGTCGGGGACCGAAGTGGGCGCGGAAGCACTACCAGGTGACTCACTATCGCCGTGGCGAGCGGCTGTGGGGAAAAGGGTGAGACTGGTCTGATTCGGCCGGGACCGGCGACGCGGGAGCATCGTTGGTTCGACTCGAAGTATGGGAAAAGTGGCCATTGCAAGCCTCGCTGCACGGGCGTGATCATATTCGCTTTTTGTTCGCTTTGTCAAGCAGAATATTTCGCTTTTATTTCGCCTGTCCGTGGAGACAGGATGCCTATAGGCACGCCGATGGGCAAATCAAAATTACCGCCCCGGCGACCGGCTTATACTCGACGCATTGGCGGATAGGCATAGATAACAAACGATCCGAGGTCCCTCAACCGTGGCCGAAATAGGAATCCTCATCATCGACGACGACGTAGTGAGCCAGCGCGCGCTTAAAAACGTCCTCGATTCCGAGGGTTGGCGCGTGCGAGTCGTCCCGCTCGCTTCCCACGCCATGGCGGAGATCGCAAGCGGCGTCTGGAGCCTGGTCATAGTAAACGTGGCTCTTACGGACGTCCGAGGCCCCATTTTCACTACCCTGAAAGAGCTGGCGCAAGGGCAGGCCGATGCCCCGCATGACGCCGAAATCGATACCGAAAGGCCTAAGCGCATCCGCGTCCTTTTCCTGGTGCCCGTCCTGGCCGCCAAAGAAACCCAACCCGTGCTTGAGCGGGAAGCCCTCCCCTACTCACTCAAGCCCTATCATCTGAATGAATTCCTCGAGAAAGTAGGCGATCTGCTAGTTGAGGCTGGTGCAATCGAAGTTCCCATCCGCAGCATGGACTTCACCATCCGCCGGCGCCGCCACGGCTCCCGTTCCGCGCGCGACAAGCGCAACGGTGCGATGTTCGCCTCCCGCGAGGACTACCAGATGAGCGAAGAAGAGATGGTCGAGTTCGAGCACCAGGAAGAAGAAGACCGCAAGAAACGCGAAAAGCAGCAGAAAGACCGGGAACACCTCTAGATTTAGCCGCCGTTGCCGCCTAAGCCCGCACCCCTGATCCCCCTCAAAAAACAGTGCAAGGAAATCGCCCCCGCTCGTTCTCATCACCGAAGGCCGCGACGTGGCTCCAGGCGGGGAGACCGGCCGAGGGGGACTCGTCATGGCACCCAGACCCAAAAGCAGTAACGTCTTCGGAATTCTCGCACTCTCCGTTCTCGCCCTCGCGGCGGGAGTAATTCTAATGACCAACGTCGATTCGAATGTTCGAGCTGCCTCTGGCGGTGACGAAAAATCCGCGCGAGGCTGGCGGCTCGGCGAGGCCGTCACCTATGAAAATCTCACCGTGTTTCCCGTATACGCTTCGCAGCAAGCCGACACGAGCGCCTTCGCCACGCTCGATGAGGCGCTCGCTTCAGGCGACGCCATTGTCACCGAGCAAGGCAGCTACATGCGCCGCACTCGAGATGATGGCGGCGGCACAACCTCCGACGGCAGCGCGCAAGTGAATCAACTGGTGCTCATCAACCGCGGCAAGCGTCCGCTGCTTCTTCTCGCAGGTGAAGTGGTTTCGGGCGGTAAGCAGGATCGGATTATCGGCAAAGACCGCATCGTTCCGACTGGCGCCGAGCCGCTTCCTCTCAGCGTATTTTGCGTCGAGCACGGGCGTTGGACCGGCGGCTCGGATAAATTCCAGGCCTCCGGCACAATCGTGCACCCGAGCGTGCGGGAAAAAGCCGCCGTGGATCAAAGTCAGGCGCAAGTGTGGGCCGCTGTGCGCGGGGCTGCGCCGATGGCAAGCGCCCGCAGCGGTGCCGCGGCGGGTGGAAGAACAACAGGGGCGCCCGCACCAGCGCTTTCCCAAAGCGAAGTTAACTCCGTGATAGCTTCAAATGCTCCGACAATGTCGTACAAACAGATCTACGAATCGCCCCGCGTGGGAAGATCCGTCGAAGAACTCGCAGGCCAATTGCAAGAGCGCTTCGAACGGGCGACGAAGGACCACGACGTGGTCGGCGTGGTGGTGGCATTCGGCGGCGAAGTAGCCTGGAGCGACATTTTCGCTTCCTCGCCTCTATTCGAAACCTACTGGCCCAAACTTTTGCGGAGCTATGCCGTAGAAGCTCTCTCGCGGCCGGCTACCCGCGAAACTGCATCGCTCGATGACGCGCGCGACTTCCTGCGTCCAGCCAGCGGCCACGTGCGCGAAGAGACCGAGCCCGGTGTTTACCGCTGGCGCGAACGGACAGAAGGACCGGCAGCTGAAATCGAGATCGAAGCCCTGGAACCCAAGCCGGTTACTTTGCATTGGCTAAAGGTTCTGCGAGCGAGCTAATGAACGCCAGTCTTCATTTCGGATACGGAATTTCTGCGGCGGCGTCTCTTAGTGACCGAGGAGTTTCGCAATCGTCTCGAGTTCGCCTTTGGCCAGGTCCAGGTAGATTTTCGCCTTCTGAACATCGGCGACCTTCAAAGCGGAATCAGCCTGGTTCAAGTCGTTCTGGAATCGCTGCTGCGAAAAGGCGAGATCTTCGCGCGGTGTGGGCTGCTGTCTCTGCGCCGCTTCGATACGATCCTTCATCGCGCGCGCGCGGTCGAAGAGACGGTCGAGGTCTTCGCGTTCCAGCGCCACAAGGTGGGCTGTCGCGTCTTCCGTCGCGCGCAGATTCTCTTCGCTTTTACGCGTGCTCTCTCCCGACCGCGACGATTGCGTGGCATCTTGCCGTTCGGCCGCAACCTGAGTGTCAGGCGGTGGCGATGCATGCGAACTCGCTCCGGAAGAGGCAGAAGATTTACGCGCGCGGGCGTGGTTTTTCGCAGGTCCGCCGATGTCATGGACCTCGGCGGATCCCGAATCAGCTCCTGGCTTTATTGACGGCGCCGGGCGGGAAGCGGCACTTGATGGACCCGGTGCGGTGTCGTTCGTAGAAAAGAACGAGCCGCTTTCACCCGGGCCAGGATGCAGCCATCGCGGAATCGCGTACTCCGCGGATGCGAGAAGCGCCATGACGCCGAGAGCCACTAGGACGCTCAGCATGGGCGTGCTCACTCTTCCCGTTTGTGTGCAGCCGCGTGACATTTTTCGCACCATGGTCGCGCACGAATTCGCACCGCCGGCGTCCGTGGTTATCCCAAATGATAACCGACGCAAAAACGCCAGGCAACGCGCCGCGAGCTCCGACAATCTGACTTGGATGCAGAAAGTCGGCCTCCTGGCAGGTAGTCACAGCGTCCAAGTGTGAAAAGTTCGAACCTGACCGATTCCCGAATCAATCGTGACAGGAAACGGCCAAGAAATACGCAATGCGAAGTGACGGGTGTTTCGATTCGGCGGATCGTACCAGCGATAGAAAGTGAGAGCCAGGAGGGGTGTTAGGACGGGGAAGTCGCTTGAAGAGGTAGTGTGGCTGCTCGAAACAGCGCCACCGCTGGAGTTGACATGCGAGTTGCTCTGACCTATTGTTTGCTCAAGATTCCGGCGAAATCGGGAATCCATCGAGTTCTTACCTTTCTAGTTTGGGCGAAGCCGTCGTCGTCCTGGGCACATCCGTTGGCGGCTTCAAGTTTTGGAGCGCGCCAGGCGTGCGCGATGCGTGGGAATTGACTTTCGGGGATGCTGCAAATTCTTAATAGTAAAGCGGAGAAAAAAAGAGATTGCATGATCAGGAGGCAGTGAAATGAGTCTGGCCCATTTGAATCGAAAGCTTATTCAGTTTTTCTTTCTGTTGATCGCTCTCATCCTCGTCCCAGGCATCGCTCGCGCTCAAAAACATACTGGCGGAGGTGGCGGTTCAGCACCGCATTCGGCGCCCGCGGCGCACCCGTCATCGGGTGGAGGCGGCGGAAGCCATCCTAGTACGTCAGGCGGTGGCAGCGGTCACACCACCACCAACACCGGTGGCCACACCACGACTAACACCGGTGGCCACACTACAACTACGAACACCGGTCACACTACCACTTCGACGGCCGGCCACACGACCACGACGGCCGGCCACACCACCACGACGACCGGCCACACCACCACGACGACCGGCCATACGACCACGACGACCGGCCACACCACCACGACCGGCCACACCACGACCGCAACCGGCGGCAAGACGACGACTACGGCCGGCGCGAAGACAACTACAACAGCGGGCGGCAAAAACACTACCGCAGCCGGCAGCAAGACCACCGCAACCAACACGAAAGCAACCGGCGCGGCTGGCGGCAAAGGCGGCGCTACCGGTGCAGCTGGAGGCAAGGCCAGCGCCACTACCGGCAGGAGCGCTCCGAAGACTGTCAGCACCAAGAGTGGCGCAACGGCTCGCGTCAATTCAAACGGACACGTGAGCCAGGTACACACCGCGAAAGGTGCAACGATCAACCGCAACGCCCACGGCGGCCGCACGATTTCTTCCGAGCACGTGAACGCCAGGGGCGAGCACGTTCGCACAGTGAACACCGGAAGAGGCCGCGGATATGTGGATCACCGGTATTCACGCGGTGGCCACTACTACTCGCGCCGCACTTACTGGGATCACGGTCATCGTTACGCCTACGGCTACCGCGGTTACTACTACCATGGCTACTGCTGCTACTACGGCTACACTCCTGCCTACTACTATGGCCCGGCATTTTACGGATGGGCCTATAACCCATGGGCAGCGCCAGTGGCCTACTCGTGGGGATGGGGCGGAGCACCGTGGTACGGAGCCTATGGCTACTACTTCAATCCGTATCCGGTTTATGCCAGCGCAGCCTTGTGGATGACCGACTACGTGATCAGCCAGAATTTGCAGGCTGCCTATGCAGCGCAAGCCCAGGCCAACGCGAATGCTGCCGCAGCAGCCAACGCTCAGGCGATGGGTGACTACGCAGGCGGCGGACAGCAGGCAGAAAACGCCGGAGGTGGCGACAACAGCGGGCCTGCTCTCACTCCCGAAGTGAAACAAGCAATCGCTGACGAAGTGCGCGCTCAGCTCGAAGCCGAAAAGGCGGCAGCTGCCGCTCCTCAACAACCGGCTTCCGCCTCTGGCGGGGCAGCCGCCGATGGGCAGCAGAGTGCGTCGGCGGGAGGGGATGCGGCACAGCAAGAGGAAGTGCCTGCCGCGCTCGATCCCAATCATCGCACGTTTATCGTTGCGACGATTCTTACCGAGCAGGCGCCAGACGGCTCCGATTGTTCTCTCTCGCCCGGCGATGTCGTCACGCGAATTGATGACACCCCGGACGACAAAAAGAACGTCAAGGTGCTCGTCAGCAGCCGCCAGAAGGGTGATTGCAACTCTGGTTCGCAAGTGGCGATGGCCGTGGACGATCTGCAGGAAATGCACAACCACTTCCGCGAGCAACTCGATCAGGGTCTCAAAACTCTCGCCGAGAACCAGGGCAAGAATGGTATCCCGGCAGGCCCCAAGCCAGGCGGCCGCGCGAACCCTGAGGGAGAAGCGCAACCCGACCTCGACGTGGAAGCACAGTTGAACGATCAGCAGAAGGATGCCGACGCGGCCGAAGCCGAAGTGCAGCAGCAACAGCAGCAAGGCGGCGCGCAAGGCGGCAAGTAACGCGGTTGATTGAACGCGGAGTGCCGGACGCATATACGTCCGGCACCCCGCGACTCCGCTCCAAGATTAACGCAAGACCCTAACGATTCCGGACGGTTGAGACGTTGCAAGAAATTCTTATAAGTGAGGTAGCTATGGTTTCGCGGAGAGCAATCCAATCAATCACTGTCGTGGCAATCGTGTTTTCGTGTCTCGGGGCAAGGCCTTGCCGGGCTGACCAGGCGGCCGGACTCCAACAAAAATTGGAAGCGAAGTACGTAATCACAAAGACTACCGATGACAAAACCGACATCGTCACCGCGGGCTCCGTTCTCATTCTGGAGAAGGATAAGCTGTTGATGTACGCCACCACCACGGGCGCTCCGCCGCAGAACACCTATAAGGACGGCAGGCTCTCTTCGGGCGCCTTTGGGCTGCACGAGAAGGCGCAGGGTTTCGGGACCTTCATCGGACATCCGCCTCCGAAGACCGTAACTACGCGATACTACGTGACCGGTGAGAAGTTCTGGGTCACGAGAATTGATACGCTGGCCGACGGCGTGGTTTTCACGCTGTTCACCGATGCCGTTTCAGATATTCGGTACTATTGCACGCTCAAGTTTATTTATCCGCATGGCGCAACGCCCAGTACGGACCAGGTGTTGAGCATGGTTGGCGAAGTCCTCAAAGTCCAACAGGACGATTCGGCGGCTGCGGACAACAAGGGAGACCAGCAGCAGGCAGCGGCAGGCGGCCAGGATCAAGGCCAGCAACAGCAAGCCGCCCAGCAAGAGGCACAACCGGCTCAACCGCCTCCGACAATTCAATTGGGGCAGACGGAGGATGAGGTGGTCGGCTTGATTGGACAGCCGGAAAAGAAAATCGCGCTGGGCTCCAAAGAGATTTTCGTTTACAAGGACATCAAAGTGACTTTCATAGGCGGCAAAGTAGCAGACGTTCAGTAAAGCTCAGCAGATTTCAGAATCGCGGGCATGCACAATATGCCCGCGATTTTTTTTGTGGTGCCTGCTGTTGGGTTAGTTACCGCCGGCCTCTGGCCGGCGTTTTTGAATTTGGGTCTCGCGCGAACGGCAAAACCAAAAATCAACAGGATGCTGACAACAACGCTCGACAACCAGTTTCTACTGACCTCTCACTGAACATCCGCAACTTTGCCGCTTATGAAGATCACCTTCATATCCGGGTAAAAGTAAATTTCCTTGGTACCCAGGTTCACCTTTTTCTGCGGCGCCCCTAGAATCCCCACCACTTCATCCTCCGTCTGGCCTAGGGCGATGGTCTTGGTCGCTGGCGCCTGTCCGCCGGCCGCTGGAGCTTGCGGCGGGGCCGAATCCGCCGGCGCAGCCTCCTGGGCGCTGTCGTCCGTCACCACCTCAGCGATCGTCTTTATCATATTGTCTGCCGGTGGGAACGCGCCCTTTGAAACCGGAAATTTAAGCTGGCCAAAGTAACGGACGTTGTCAAACGGGTCGCTGTAAAATAGAAGATAAACCCCGTCCTCTTTCACCTGGTAATCGGCCAGCCAAATTTTTTCGCCGCTGACGAACTTGCGCTGCGGAATATTGGCAGATTGCTGGCCCACTGAGCTCAACGCCATGTTCCACGACATAGTGGCGCCAAGCCCCATGGAAATCGCCCCGCTCTTATAGGTGTTCGTCGGCGCCCCATGTGCCTCCATGCTGCACATAAACAGATTGTCTTTATGCAGCGTGAGAACGGTGCCTGCCTTGGCTACATCCGACCGGTCCGCCGTCAGCGTAGTTCGCTTAAACGCTGAGCTCAATTTCTTCTGAATCTCTGCTTTCTGATCCTGGCCATACAGCGAAGGAGACGCACCTGCCAACGCCAAAATCAGCATCAAGAGAATTCTTCGTCGCATTGTGAAGCCCCTCCACTGAACCAAGATTCGTTATTTTCACCCGCGGGCAGGCCGATAACGTACACCGACCGGCCGCCAGATTTCAATTCTTCATCCGGTTCTCGAGGCCACCCTGCCTATTAACACTCCATTCTCATCAGCGTTCATCTTTATCTGATCTACGTCCGTCTTTGGCGGTGTTTTTCCCTGGCCACTTTCTCACCTCGCCCTGATCCGCCGTCGCCTCCAGCATCTCCGCAATGGTCATCATCGCCACGGGATGGTTCGCCTCCCCCGCAATCTCCGCCAGCGGCACAAGCACAAATTTCCGCTCCGCCATGCGCGGATGGGGAATCTCGAGCCCGGGCTCTTTCACGATATTCGAGCTGTACAGCAGAATATCCATGTCGATCAATCGCGGTCCCTTCGGCACCACTCTCTCGCGGCCCATCTCGCGCTCGATCTCGAGCAGCACTTCCATCAATCGCTCAGGCGAAAGTTCCGTCTCCGCCGCCACGGCACAATTCAGAAACCACGGCTGCTCCCTAATCTCCAGCGGTTCGGTCTCATACAACGACGACTCTTGCGTCACGCGCACTCCGCGCTGGCCCAGCGCCGCAATCGCTCGCGCAATATTTCCCGCGCGATCCCCCATATTCGATCCCAGCGACAAGTAAACGGTCGTCATCTAAGAGGCGGCATCTCCCATTCTGCGAGCGACCCATCATACCCGCACAATTCTGCCCCCAACCATTTGCTCCGCCCAAGAAGCCTCGTCGCGTATACTCTTGCAGAGGTTCGTACTCCCTTCCTGAGGTGATTCATGCGCTGGACTCCTGGCGGCGTCAGCGGCGACATCGAAGATCGCCGCGACAGCAGCGGTGGCGGAGGCTTTGGAATCGGCGGTGGCGGCGTTCCATTCGGCATCGGCGGACTCTTGGTGCTGCTCGTCCTGAGTTTCGTCTTCAAGCGCGACTTGATCTCGCCTTTTCTCCACACCGCCTCGCCGGGTGCAGCCACCGTAAGCCGCCCCGAGGGCCCCGCGCGCAAAGCCGCCGAGTCGCGCGAAGTTCAATTCGTCTCGTTCGTCCTCGACGACGCGCAATCCGACTGGGACAAACTGATCCCCAATTATCGCCATGCCAAACTCGTTCTCTTTCGCGACCAAACAAACTCGCCCTGCGGCCAGGCCGGCACGGCCACCGGCCCGTTCTACTGCCCCGGCGACGAAAAGGTCTATCTCGACCTCGGATTTTTCGACGAGCTCCGCAATCGCTTTGGCGCCTCAGGCGAATTCGCGCAGGCCTACGTCATCGCCCACGAAATCGGCCACCACGTCCAAAAAATCCTCGGCATCGAACGCACCGTCCGCGCCGAACAGCAGCGCAATCCCGGCGCCGCCAATCAGCTCTCCGTGCTTCTCGAGCTGCAAGCCGATTGCCTCGCCGGCGTCTGGGGCAATTCCACCGAGCAGCGCAACCTGATCGACCAAAGCGACATCGCCTCCGCAATAAATGCCGCAGCCGCAGTAGGCGACGACCGCCTCCAAAAACAGGCCACCGGCCGCGTGATGCCCGATAAATTCACCCACGGCACTTCCGCCCAACGCGCGCAATGGTTCAAGACCGGCCTCACCTCCGGCAGCATCAAATCCTGCAACACATTTTCTTCGGGCCCATAAGAGACGAAAACTCGAGCGCGCCGTCTAATCCCGTCAGCTTCCCGAAACGCTCGTCTCAATGAATCGCCATCAAATGAACGGCTCTCGATGAACGCCCTCATTCGCGATCTCCGCTACGCACTCCGATCCCTCGCCAAAAATCCCGGCTTCTCAATCGCCGCAATCCTCTCTCTCGCCATCGGCATCGGCGCCAACACTTCCATCTTCAGCATCACCAGCGCGCTCCTACTCCGCCCGCTTCCCTACAAAGACGCAACCCAGCTCGTCATCCTCTGGAATCGTTCGCCCGGCCTCGGCATCACGCAAGATTGGTTTTCCACGGCACAATATTTCGATATCAAGAACAACCACTCCGGCTTCGAAGACGCCGCCATCGCCTTCGGCACCAACGACAATCTCACCGGCAACGGCGATCCCCAACGCATCGGCACAATTCGCATCTCCTCGAATCTTCTCCCGATGCTCGGCTATCGCGCCGCAATGGGCCGCCTGTTTCTTCCCGACGAAGATCTCGCCGGCCGCAATCCCACCGCGATTCTCAGCTACGGCACCTGGACCCGCCGCTTCGGCTCCGACCCGCAAATCCTCGGCAAAAAAATAGCCATCAACGGCACGCCGCGCGAAGTGGTCGGCGTTCTTCCGAAATCCTTCTCACTGCCGCGCGAAGTGATGCCCACGCTCTACGGCGCGGAAAATCAGGCGGAAATTCTTCTGCCGTTTCCGATGCAGCCCAATGCCGCGCAAGATCGTGACCACGAAGACTACAACATCATCGGCAAGCTCAAGCCCGGCGTCTCCGTCGCGCAAGCGCAAGCCGAAATGAACACGCTCACCGCCCGCCTCCGCCAGGATCATCCTAAGGAATATCCGCCCAATGGCGGGCTCACGTTTGGAATCGTGCCGCTACAGGAACAAGTAGTCGGCGACGCCCGCCGCACCTTGATAATTTTGCTCGGCGCCGTCGCGTTCGTCCTCTTGATCGCCTGCGCCAACGTTGCAAATCTCCTGCTCTCCCGCGCCGTCGCCCGCCGCAAAGAAATCGCCGTGCGCACAGCCTTGGGCGCCAGCGCTCGCCGCATCGTTCGCCAATTGCTCACGGAAAGTATCCTGCTCGCGCTTTGCGGAGGCGCGCTGGGAATTATTTTCGCGATTCTCAGCGTTCACTGGATCCACGTGCTCGGCCCCAAAAGCGTTCCGCGCTTGAGCGACATCGGCGTCGACCGCCAGGCCATGCTCTTCACGTTGTCGCTTTCTGTTCTGTCAGGAATTCTCTTCGGCCTGGCTCCGGCCCTGCGCATCGTGCGCCTCGACATGCACGCCATACTGTCCGATAGCACCCGCGGCTCTGCTGGCACGGGCGCCGTCTGGGGACGCGGCAACAATCTTCGCCGCCTCCTAGTGGTCTCCGAACTCGCGCTTTCGGTTGTGCTTCTGATCGGCGCCGGCCTGCTGATTCGCAGCTTCGCGAGTCTCGAAAACGTCGCGCCCGGATTCAATCCGCACAACGTCCTTACGCTCGAGCTCACCACCAACGGCCTGCGCTACAAAGATCGCGCCACCGTCCTCGCCACCTACCGCCAGCTCAATGAACGCCTCGAACGCATCCCCGGTGTCTCATCCGCGGGCGCCGTCACGTCGCTTCCGCTCAGCGAAATGTTTGCCTGGGGCCCCGTCACCATCGAAGGACGCACACCGCCCCCCGGCGAAAATTTCATCAATGCCGACGAACGCATCGTAAGCGGCCACTATTTCGAAGCGATGCAAATCCCGCTGCGCCAGGGCCGATTCTTCAACGACCTCGACACGCCAACCACGCAGAAAGTCGCCATCATCGACGAATATTTCGCCCAACAGTACTGGCCGCGCGAAGATCTCCTCGGCAAACGAATCCGCAGCGGTGGCCTCGATTCCAAAGAGCCGTGGATCACGATCGTCGGCGTGGTTGGCCGCGTGAAGCAGGACGCGCTCGATTCCGATCCGCGCATCGCTTTCTACTTCCCGCATTCGCAGTACACCACGCCCGCGATGAATGTGGTCTTGCGAAGCAACGTCGCGCCCGCCGCCCTCACCTCCGCCGTAAAAAAAGAAATTCGCGAGCTCGACCCCGATCTCCCCATCTACAACGTGCGCACGATGGACGACCGCGTCCAGGAATCCCTGGCCCGCCGCCGCTTCTCAATGGTGATGTTGGGTCTTTTCGCCGCTCTCGCATTGGCGCTCGCGACAATCGGCATCTACGGTGTGATGGCTTACATGGTGAATCAAGGCACACGGGAAATCGGAATCCGCCTCGCGTTGGGCGCCACTCAAAGGAATATTCTTCACCTCATCGTCCGCCAGGGAATGATTCTCGCGCTAACAGGCGTGGCCATCGGCCTCGCCGGCGCTTTCGCGCTCACCCGCCTGATGCGTAGCCTGCTCTTCGGCGTACGTTCCACAGACCCGTTGACATTCGTCGCAATCGCCGCGCTTCTCACCCTGATTGCGCTTCTCGCCAGTTACATCCCAGCCCGTCGCGCCGCCCGCATTGACCCAATGGTCTCCCTACGCTGCGAATAGGCTTACCAACTTAAATCGTTTGGAACATCGCGCTAAGTCTGCAATCGAAGCGGCCGCTCGGAAAATCCGACATCCCAGAATCGTCCAAATTTGCGCCCTGCTTCGCTGAACACTGCAACCTGCTTGAACCCGAATCGCTCATGCAACGCAAGCGTGGCCGCATTAGGCAGCGTGTAGCCGCCAATGATGCGGTGAATATCTTCGCCGGCGATCGCTTCAAAAAGCGCAGCATAAAGACGGCTGCCGATGCCGCGCCCGAGAACGTCATGGCTGCAATAGACGGTGGTCTCAACGCTCGTCTCATACGCCGCTTTATTGCGAAATCGCGTCGTGCCCGCATAGCCCACCACAACGCCGTTTTCCTCGGCCACCAACAAACGATGACGGCCAGTAGCAGCAAATTGCTCAAACCAAGGCACGCGCGCCTCCACCGCATGCGGCGCGAGATCAAATGTGATCGGCGTATGGATTACGTAGTGGTTGTAAATCTCGGTGAGCCGCGGAAGGTCGCTCCGAAGAGCTGAACGAATGCGAATGTCGTGCATAGCGGATGGTAGCTGCGATTAAAAATCAGGGTAGAGCCAAAGTGGACTGGCGGTCCGGCGCGCTCGGCGTTAAGCGTTGACACCCTCCATGCGCCATCGTAGCCTCAAAGCGATAAGAAATTATGAGAGACAGCTCACAAAAGCCAATTCGCAGCCGCTCAAAACGAACCTTCGCCGGGTTGCCGCTGGTCGACGTCGCGCTCGGACCCGACGCGGATCTCGACGAACCTCACGGCAAAGCGCACGGCATCATCGCTATTGGTGACGAAGCGCGCGGCTGGCTCGCGATGGGCGGCTCAGCTCGTGGATACATCGCGCTCGGCGGTAGCGCTCGCGGCATCCTGGCCCTCGGCGGCAAAGCAATGGGAGTTGTCGCCCTAGGTGGAATCTCGGTGGGTTTAATCGCGATGGGCGGCTTAGCGCTGGGCGCGATCGCAATGGGCGGCCTCGCCGCAGGCGGAATTGCCGTCGGCGGCCTCTCAGCCGGCGCCTTATCTGTTGATGGTCGCGAAGGCCGAGAGAAAATCTGAAAACTCCGCCGCGAACAGGCAAATTTGGAGCGCCTTGCAGAAATTGGCAACAGCCTCGCTGAAATTAATTCTCTTCGCCGTGAAATAACCGCCGCTGTTGAACAAGCATCTAAATAAAGTGGGATTGCAGGGTAGGGCCGCGACCGGGAATTTTAATACACGGTAGCGCGATTAAAAGTCACGGCAAACCTTGAAGAATCAGCAATTTAAAGAATTCTAATCGGCGGTAAAAGGGGGCGGCGGAGATGCCACTTGGACGGCTAGCTGAAAAGCGCGGGCTGGCGGCGCGGCTCATCAAAGCCGAAGTGCTTGTAAGCCAGCGCCGTCGCCACGCGGCCACGCGGCGTGCGGTCCAGCAGCCCAAGCTGCATCAGGTAGGGCTCGTAGATTTCTTCGATGGCGTCTTCCTCTTCGCTCAACGAAGCAGCAATTGTGTTCAGGCCGACGGGGCCTCCTGAATATTTCTGAATGATAGTAAGCATCAGGTTCCGGTCCACTTCGTCGAGGCCGTGCTCGTCAACGCCGAGCATTGCGAGCGCGTCGCGGGCAACGCCGAGGGTGATGTGGCCTTTGGCGCGCACTTCAGCAAAATCGCGGACTCGGCGCAGCAAGCGATTCGCGACGCGCGGGGTGCCGCGGCTGCGGCGCGCGATTTCGGCCGCGCCTTCGCGGTCCATCGTGATGCCGAGAATTTTTGCGGAGCGTTCCACGATGCGCTGCAAATCTTCCGGCGAATAAAATTCCAGGCGATGGACGATGCCGAAACGCGAGCGCAGCGGCGCCATGATCAGGCCCGCGCGCGTGGTGGCGCCGATCAGGGTGAAGCGATTCAGCTGATACGGATGAACGCGCGCGCCGGGGCCCTGGCCGATGATCAGGTCAATGCGAAAATCCTCCATCGCGGGATAGAGAATTTCTTCGAGGGCCGGTTGCAGGCGATGAATTTCGTCGAGAAAGAAAAAATCGCGGGCGTCGAGCGATGTGAGCACCGCGGTGAGGTCGCCTTTTTTTTCGAGAAGCGGGCCGGAACTGATCTTGATGGCCGAGCCCATTTCATTGGCGAGAATTTGTGCGAGCGTGGTCTTGCCGAGGCCGGGCGGGCCGTAAAGCAGCACATGATCGAGCGCGTCGCCGCGATTGCGCGCGGCGTCCACGGCGATTTTCAGATTTTCTTTCACGCGCGACTGGCCGATGAAGTCTTCGATCTTTTGCGGACGCACGGTGGCGTCAATGCGCGCGTCTTCCTCGAGAGCTTTACCTGAGATGATCCGGCTGCGATTGTCGGTCATTCGTCGCGACCTGCGCGGGCCGATTTTTGCATCGCGGAGCTGCCGAGAATCTGGAGCGATGAACGCAGCAGTTTTTCGAAATCGTTGCCGCTTGCCCCGCGTGATTTTTCAACGGCACGTTCGACAGACTTCGCATCATAACCAAGATTCATAAGAGCCGACGCCACGTCGTCCTCGAGTTGAGAGCGCGTGTTCGGCTTGCCCGCTTCCGGGACGTCGATTACGACGAGCTTGTCGCGCAGCTCTACCACAATTCGTTCCGCGGTCTTGCGGCCGACGCCCGGAATTTTAACGAGCTGCGCAAGATCGCTTTTGCGGATTGCGGGAACCAGCTCTTCGATGCTCATCCCGGACAAAATCTTCAGCGCGAGCGAGGGGCCCACGCCAGACGCAGAAATCAGCAGCTCAAAACACTGCTTTTCGCGTGCCGTCGCAAAGCCGTACAGCGTGAGCTGGTCCTCGCGCACATGCGTATGAATTAACAGGTTCGTTTCGGCGTGGAGCGCAGCGAGGCTCGCGAACGTGGAGAGCGGAATCTGCACCTGATAGCCCACGCCATTCACATCAACGAGGAGCTGGTTGGGGCGTTTCTCAATGAGCTTGCCGCGAAGCGAACCGATCATGGCGAGCGATTATTCCTGAGCGTGGTCAGGGTGTCAATCTGGGCCCGCAGGCCAGAAAAAAGCGTATGCACCAAAAGGGTGCAACCTAAGCAGCAACACAAATCCGTCTTGATAAATATTGTTAATTTTCTATTACGCGGGAACTAATCGCCGCAGCGTTCCGTATACAAGAAGAGCGCTGCGAAAACGCATTTTGCAGCGTTCGGCATTCTCCGAAAATTCGGAGAATGTTGATTTTTTACCCATTTTTACTCGCTGGCCCGAGCAAGCTGTTCGCTTTCGCACGCACGGTGTCCGCATGCGGAGTGATTTGGTTTTAACGATTGCTGCAAGGCTTTTTTTATGAATCTTTTGAAATGGCGCTCGCGATGCAGAAGTGATTGCGTCTAAGAGTTTGCAAGGGGCGAATGAGAACAAGGAGAAATGAAAATGGAACATCGTCGAATGAATTTTGTGATGACAATCCTGGCGGCGCTTGCTCTGGCGATTCCAATCGCAGCTCGCGCCGACGATTCAAAAGCGGTCAAGCCGGTTTCTCATGTTGCCGTCGATCTGCACAGCTCCGCAACCCTGGCCGGCAAAGATCTCAAGCCCGGAACGTATCAAGTGTCGGCAGATGAAACGAAAATGACAATCTCACGCGATGGAAAAGTGGTGGCGGAAGCACCGATCGAGTGGAAAGACGGGCAGAGCAAGGCTTCGTACACCTCCGTCGTGCTGGATAGCAACCAAATCGCGGAGGTTCATTTTGGCGGCAAGGCCAAATACATTTCGGTGACGAGCGGCACGGTCGCGGGAAAGTAACGGTCTGACGCAGCCAGGGATTTGTTGGTGGTCGCGGAACGGGCAGCGCTCGATGCAGCGAGCGCTGCCTTTTGTTTTGGTGAATTGTTTCGAAGCAATCAAATAACGGGTCTGAGGACGAGCGCCTCGCCATTTCGGACTTGCGCCGCGATTGTGGCTTTTGGATGAACTTGGTTTTGCGATCGTCAGAGGACAGGCAAGATCGGATGTGGGTGGCGCGGTGGTGGAGTGGGTTGCGCGGGCGGGTCTGAGACCCGCCCCTACTGTGGCGGGGCCGAAGTTACTTTACGTTTTCGATTAGGGTGACTTCGTCGATGACACCGATCACAGCTGTGTCGATGGGGGAATTTGGGCGGCCGACGGCGGTCATCGCGCAAAAGCCTTCGGCGGAAAGCAGCACGCGCTCTCCGATTCCGGCATCCACGGCATCGAGCGCGACAACAGCTTCGCCGCGATCGGAGCCGTCCAGATTCAGCGGCTGCACGAGCAGGATTTTTCGGGCGTGGTGCGACGGATCTTTTTGAGTGGCCACTATGTCACCGACGACGCGCGCGATCAGCATTCAGGAATTCCCGGATTCTGAGGGGACGTTGATTTCGTCGATGATTCCTACGATTGTTGCTTCCGTGGGAACCTCGACGGGAAGAAACGGAAAGCTGGCTTCCTTGCCTCGGCACCAGTAGACGGTTTCACCCGCTCCGGCGCCCACCGAATCCAGCGCGACGATCGCTTTGCCTTTATCGCGGCCGTGACGGTCGATTGGCTGGACGATGAGCAGGCGTTGGCCGATGAGTGTGTCGTTTTTCATGGTGGCGACGACTTTGCCGATGACGCGGCCGAGAATCATTGATTCCGTCCGTCGCAAGACAAGTGCAAATTGGATTGAGAGGCGGACGAGACGCCGAGATCCTTCGCTGCGCTCAGGATGACGGGGATTCGCTGGTGGGTCATTTTTTTCGGGCGGCGGCGAGTTCGGCTTCGTGATGGGCGTCTAGCTGGATTGTGTCGACTATGCCGATGATGGCGGCGTCGACGGGGCGGTCTTTGCATTCGGCGGCAAGGCGGGCGGAGCTGCCGGAGACGACGAGGACGGTTTCGCGGAAGCCGGCGTCGACGGTGTCGACGGCGATCAGGTAGCCGGATTCGTCGCCGCCTTCGGGATTGATGGGCTTCACGATGAGCAGCTTTTTGCCTTCGAGGCGCGGGTCTTTGCGAGTGGAAACGACGGTGCCGACGATGCGAGCGAGAAGCATGAGATTGATTTGTTCTGATAAAGCTTTTTACGTCCCGATCAGGCTTTCAGCTTGCGTCAAAGGCATCAGGTCACTTCCGGCGGAATGGGACAGGCGTTAATTGCGGCCCAATCGGGTTCGAGTTTACGATCATTTCTAGATCGTACTTCCCGGGGCTAAAGCCCCTTGTTCTTGGGCGCTTTTGTCCGCTGGACTGAAGTCCATCTCCCCCCTGCTAAAGCAGGGGGCTCCCACCGGAAAACCAAACCCGACCCTTAACACCGGAAACGAAACCCCAACACCGGAAACTATCATCGCGATGACGACTGGTGACAGTTGCGCGCTTGTGCGCCGAGCCTAGGCGCTTTGTCGCTTTGCTACTGCTACTTGGCGGCTACCATCGGGGTCTTGCCGATGGGCAACACGTCCTCGAGCGATTGATGCGGCCGCGGGATGACGTGGACGGCGATCAATTCGCCCACGCGGCGAGCGGCGGCAGCGCCGGCATCGGTGGCCGCTTTCACGGCAGCTACGTCACCGCGGACCATTGCGGTGACGTAGCCCGAACCGATCTTCTCCCAGCCGACGAGCGTGACCTTGGCCGCCTTCACCATCGCGTCCGAGGCCTCGATCATCGCAACCATGCCGCGCGTTTCGATCATACCGAGTGCTTCGCCCATTCTGGATCCTCCGGCAACCACTTCTGAACGTTGTCTGGTGTCCGTCTGAAAGAGGCCTGATGTACTTCAGGGGCTAAAGCCCCTTTTTATGGTTTGGCAATTGCCGCGGTTAAAACCGCGGCCTACAAAGCTTCTGCGATTCACGCTTCCCGATTGCGATTCACGAATCCGATCGCGTTTCGTCGCGACGGGCCGCGAGCCCAATCCCCCAGCGGCTAAAGCCGACTGGCTGCGAACACCTGCGGCACGGCTGAAGCCGTGCCCTGACGAAAAGATACTCGCGACGCCGGGCGTGTCGCTAAGCGCATCGCGTCTTATTGCGACGGTTAGCCGCGAGCCCAATCCCTCAGCGGCTAAAGCCGACTCGCCATCAACACTTGCGGCACGGCTGAAGCCGTGCCCTGACGAAAAGATACTCGCGACGTCGGCGTGTCGCTAAGCGCGTCGCGATCGATGGCGACTTCTTGCCGGCGGTCGAGCGGGCACGGCCTCGCGACCCCATCCGGGATCTTCGACATGCCGTGCCCCTACTGAAAGAACATCAACTGCACCGAAAAAAATCAGCGGCGCGAGCGCTCTTTCTGTACGGCTTCATCTACGAGCGCTTCGAGTTCGCGACGCGTTAGCGTGATGCGCTCGGAATCGGCGGCATCGGCCGTGACTGGACAGTCAGGGCCGATTGACGAAGCTGTTTGAACACCATAACGGGCGCGCGCCGCGAGCAATTTTTCCACATCTCCGCTGGAAAGCAAGACTTGTTTGCCGATTAGTTCGGTAACGAGAGAGACGCGGGCGAAGTGTTCGGTGGTCTCCATGCGGAAAAAAGCGGAGAGCAGATCCTGCCCGTAGCAGACCACGCCGTGATTGGCCATCAGGATTGCTTCGTAGCTTTGGACGAGCGGTTCGAGAGCTTCGGTGAGTTCGCTGGTTCCGGGAGTGCCATAGCGGGCGACCGGAATGCAGCCGAGGGAGAGAACGAGTTCGCAAAGGATTGCTTTGTTAAGCGGAATGCCGGCGGCTGCGTAACCGGTGGCGGCAGGGGGATGAGCGTGGCAAACGGCATTGATGTCGGGCCGGCGGCTGTAAATCAGGAGATGCATGCCGAGCTCGGAGCTGGCATTACGACGGCCGCTCAGCTTGTGGCCTTGGAGATCGGTGACGACGAGATCGTCGGGCGTCATCATGCCTTTGCTGATGCCGGTGGGCGAGGTGAGAATGCGACGAGGGTCGAGGCGGAGCGAGATGTTGCCGTCGGTGGAGGCAACGTAGCCGCGGTCGTGAATCCAGCGGCCGACGGCGCAGATGTCGCGGCGGTGTTCGTCCTCGGTTTTTAGAGCGCCCGGCGAAATGGCTTCAGGGTACAGAATTGCCTCCGTCGCGAACGACGATTACATTTCAAGATGACTATGGGCAGCCTTCGCCGCCGGTCGATCGGGCACGGCCCCGCGACTCCATCCGGGATCTTCGACATGCCGTGCCCCTACTGAGAAGCTGTCACTATGCGTAAATGCCGCGCAGCTTCAGGGCGCGGGCCACGCGATCGATCGCCACAATGTATGCAGCGATACGATTATTCACCCCGTGGGTTTCGGCGTAAAGCACAACTTGATCGAAACTCTGCTCCATTACGTCCTGCAGGCGTTCGTTCACTTCGCTCTCGCGCCAGAAAAAGCCCTGGCGATCCTGCACCCACTCGAAATAGCTGACGGTGACGCCGCCGGCATTTCCGAGAATGTCCGGGATGATGAAGATTCCCTTTTTCTCGATGATTGGATCGGCATGCGACGTGGTGGGGCCGTTGGCGCCCTCGCAGAGGATTTTGCAATCGACGCGGTGAGCGTTTTTTGTGGTGATCTGATTTTCGGTGGCCGCGGGAACGAGAATCTCGCAGGGGTGGAAAAGCACTTCCTGCGCGGTCATTTTTTCGCCGCCGCCCGGGAAATCGGGAAGTGGTTTGCGCTGGCCGTAGACCCATTCGACTAGTTTCGGGATGTCGAAGCCGCCTTCGTTGTATAGACCGCCGTGTATGTCCGCAACGCCGATGATCTTGTAGCCCGCCTTGTGCATCAGGTCGGCGGCCTGCGAGCCGACATTGCCAAAGCCCTGAATGATGACGCGAGCGCCGCGGCGCTGCATTCCGAGTTTCTGAATGGCTTTGTCGCAGCAGATCATCAAGCCTCGGCCGGTAGCTTCGGTGCGGCCTTGCGAGCCACCGAGTTCAAGCGGCTTGCCGGTGACGACAGCGGTGGTGGCCTGACGGACGTGCATGGCGTAGGTGTCCATCACCCAGGCCATCGTTTGTGCGTTGGTGCCGATGTCCGGCGCGGGGACGTCGCGCTCGGGGCCAAACCATTCGCTGAGCTCGGCGGTGTAGCGGCGGGTGATGCGCTCGATTTCGGTCTTCGAGAGCTTACTCGGATCGCAGATCACGCCACCCTTCGCGCCACCGAAGGGAATATTGACGACCGCACACTTCCAAGTCATCCAGGCGGCGAGGGCGCGGACTTCGTCGAGGCTGACGTCCGGAGCGAAACGGATACCACCTTTACCTGGGCCTCGGATTGTGGAATGCAGCACGCGATAGCCGGTGAAGACTTCGAGCTTGCCATTGTCGAGCGGGACGGGGATGTAAACCGTGATTTCTTTGCTGGGATATTTCAAATAGCGGTAAAGGCCATCTTCTAAATTCAGCTTATGCGCGGCGATTTCGAAGCGCGCTTCCGCAGACTGATAAACGTTTAATTCATCCTGCGCAGCCGCAGACATGACACCTCCTGGAGGAATCTGATGAGCATGAATGAAAGCGTTCGGAAATGGACGTTGTTATAGGCAGTCACAAACTACGCCAATATGGCTTATAAACAGCGCGGGCAAGTATACGAACAGGAGGAACGAGGCGCAAGAAAAGGCTTTTTCAAAGTGCCTTTAGACTGACGCAAAACGGGACAGCAATCAATGGCGGGGATGCTGCGTGACGAATTCGCGCAGAAGAAGCTTCGCGAGGCGGCCGGTATCGTGGCGGATCTTGCCACGCTGTTGCAAGAGATCGGAGGTGATATAGGGCAAACGCATCCGCTTCAGTTCAGTGAGCGAAGGCTTCACAATCTCGGCGCCTTGGGCGCGATAGCGGCGCAACATTTGCGGGGAGGCTGGAGTGCGATTGATCACCGCGGAGTCGAATATGCGAACGCGGGTGTGTTCGTAAATGGCGCGGACGTGGTCGGCGACGGAGTAGTGCTCGGTCTCGCCAGGTTGCGTCATGAGATTTGCAATGTAGACGCACTTGGCACTCGATCGGGCGATAGCTTTTGTGACGCCTTCGACCAGGAGATTGGGAATGATGCTCGTGTAGAGCGAGCCGGGGCCGACGAGAATCAGGTCTGCGGCGTGAAGGGCGGCGAGCACTTCGGAGAGCGGACGCACGCGGCGCGGGACGAGACGAATGCGGCGGATTCGCTGCTTCGAGCGGGAAATTCTTGTTTCGCCGGCCACGATGGAACCATCTTCGAGTTCGGCTTGGAGGGTGACGTTCTCCGTGGTCGAAGGAAAGATGCGCCCGCGAATTGCGAGCACCTGCGAGGAAACGTGCACTGCTTCCGGGAAATCGCCGGTGATATTGGTGAGGGCGGTGAGAAATAAATTGCCGAAGCTGTGGCCGGCGAGGCCGCGACCGCCCGAAAAACGATATTGAAATAATTTGCCGAGCAGGTCCTCGTCCTTCGACAGGGCGACCATGCAATTGCGAATGTCGCCTGGCGGAAGAACTCGATAATCGCGGCGAAGACGGCCAGAACTGCCACCGTCGTCGGTGACGGTGACGACGGCGGCGAGGTCCGAGATGGGCCGCTCTATCCCGCGTTTGGGATCGCCGATATGCTGCTTGAGTCCGCGGAGAACTGTGGAGAGACCGGTGCCGCCGCCGAGTGCCACGATGCGAACTGGGCGGATGCGAAGGTGCGAACTATTTTTCACGGAGAAAAATCGAGGCTAGGCGCTCGAACCGTCTCGCTCGGGATAGAGCAGTTCGGTGAATCGGGGGTCTTCCTGCAAAAATGCGAAGTCCTCGTCATTGCGAGCGTGGTAGCGATTTTCGGGGCGAAGCTGGATGGCGATTTTCAGATTCTGCATGGCGGAATCGGCTTCGCCGGTGAGGCAATCGAGCGCGGCCATGGCGTAGACGATGTGATCGGCTTTAGGAGCGGATTTGCGGGCGCGATCGAGATGCTCGCGCGCTTCGTCCCAGCGGCCGAGATTCATGAGCGCGACGCCCTGCGTGTAATGATCCTCGGCGGATTTTGGCGCAGCAGCCGGCAGGCGCGAGATGCGCTGTTCGCAGATGCGGACATGAACTTGCGCGCGATCGCGGAGTTCCCTGCTGGGACCTTCCAGGGCGCGTTCCAGGGACTGCTTGGCGCGTTGAAACTTCTGCTGCTGAAAATACTTAAGAGCCTCTTCGTAGAATTTGAGCTGAGCGAGCTTGGCGCCCGCCTCGGGATCGGGAGGCATGACTTTTGCCTTGGCGCTCGCTTTCAAGCTCTTTGTTTTCAGCATCTTCTGGCTACTTCTCGGGGATCGAGAGGTGCGGGCTGCGCGATGCTTCACGTGGTGGCTCCGTATTACTGTCAAGGAAACATAGCAAAGTCGGGCACCTGCGTCAATGCAGGGCTCAAGGTAGGCGGCAGGCTGATTTTTGGCGAATTGGACACAGAATGTCAGTCCGAGGCTGAATTCCTGCTAACTGGCAGTGCGGTGGAGAGTTGTCAATTGCGAAGCATGGGGTGGCGGTCGCGTTGGCGGTGGTGCGAGCCTGTGCTATAAGTAACCTCGGCTGCAAAACTGAGGAAATTGTGCCGTTTATTAATTTTCCCGCGCGCGAAATTAACTGCAAGCTTGTCTACTATGGCCCCGGCCTTGGCGGGAAGACCGCGAACCTGCAGTGGATCTACGAGCACACGGGGTCGAATCAAAAGGGAAAGATGGTGTCGCTCGCGACCGAGACAGATCGCACTCTTTTCTTCGATTTTCTTCCGCTCGACCTGGGGACTGTGCGCGGATTTCGGACGCGTTTTCATTTGTATACCGTTCCGGGGCAGGTGTTTTACGAGGCGAGCCGGCGGCTCATTTTGAAGGGCGCGGATGGAGTGGTTTTTGTGGCGGATTCGCAGGAAGAGCGGTTGGACGCGAACCTCGAAACACTCGACAACCTGCGCGAACATCTCAAAGACCACAATTTGAATTTCGATACGATTCCTTACGTGTTGCAACTGAACAAGCGCGACTTGCCGAACGTGTTGCCCGTGGATGAATTGCAGAAGCAACTCAGCGTGAAGGGTGAGCCTTCGATGGAGGCTGTTGCAGTTACGGGGCAGGGCGTGTTTGATACGCTTAAGGAAGTTGCGAAGCTCGTGCTTGCGGACCTGAAGAAGAACGCGTAGATCTTCAACTTATCCCGCTTTATTTTTGCTTTCCTCGAAGCGGACTTCCACGAAATCAAATACTGCTTGCGGCCGGATTAGGCCATGGCGGCGCCGCCGCGGAAGCTGGCGACGGCTTTTGCTTCGTCGGTGTAGGTGGGGATGGATTGGATGAGGCGCGTGAGTTCGAGGACTTCGCGGACGTGGCCGGTGGGATTGAGAAGCTTGAGGCTGCCGGCGTTGCGTTCGAGGGTGACGAAGGAGCGAACCAGGGTGCTGATGCCGGAGCTGTCTACCTGTTGAACGCCAGAGAGATTGACGAGGATGTCGCAGGGGGCGATTTCGGCGAGACGTCGCAATTCGGCACCAAGTGCGTCATTGCTGGTGCCGATTGTAATACGGCCTTGCAGATCGAGGATGGTGACGTTTCCGGCTTTACGCGCGGCAATTTGCAGGCCCATGTCCCCTCCGGCCCATTCAGAATACTGGCGCAATACTGGTATCTGCCGAGTGCGCATTATAACCCCGCAAGTGCTTGAGCAAGCAAGCGATCGCGAGACGGCACGCGGCTGCGCAGCGAACCGCCGAGAAATCAGCGGGCACAAAAAAAGGGAGGTGAAAGCCAAGCGGCATTCCACCTCCCGGGGTGGGTGGGCTCGTTGCGGGATCGTCCTTTGGGTGGTACTTCCGCGTCTGACGACCCAGCAACCCGGCAAGAAGCCGGTGTCCACGGATTAATTCTGAAATACCACGAGGGAAGAAATGGTGTCAACGCTAATCGTGATGAAGTGCGGCCGGGTGAGGCGAATTATAGGGCTTTTCTTGCACATTTTCTTGCACAACGGGAACCCGGGGTTGATCCAACGTATCGCGGACCTTGAGCGCTAAGCTTCGCGGGGAGTAGGGCTTTTGCAGCACCGGCAGACCTTTCTGTTGGGCCTTTTGAAGCGAGGCGATATCAGCGCTGTACCCCGTTGCAAAAATCACGGAAACATCCGGCTTGATCTCGCAAATACGCGAGTAAATTTGCGGGCCGCTCAGCTTTGGTAGAACTACATCCAGGAGGAGAAGATCGATTTGATCGCGGCGGCTTTCAAATTCATGCAGCCCTTGCTCGCCGTCAGAGGCGAGAATCACTTTGTAGCCGAGGTTGGTGAGAGTTTCAAAAGCGAGTTCGCGCAGGCCGGGATGATCTTCTACAACGAGAATCGTCTCGACGCCGCCGCGAACGGGTTGCGTGCCCTCGACGGTTTCAACGGATTTGGTTGCGAGCGGAGCGGCGGGAAGATAGGTACGAAATGTGGTTCCGACACCTAGTTCGCTGTACACATGCGTGAATCCGCCGTGTTGCCTGACGATGCCGTATACGGTGGCAAGTCCGAGGCCTGTGCCCTTGCCCAGTTCCTTGGTGGTGAAAAACGGTTCAAAGATGCGATCAATGGTGGCCGCGTCCATTCCCGTTCCCGTGTCGGTGACTGAGAGCATCACGTAGTCGCCGGGGCGCGCGAACGGCTGGTGGGCGCAGTATTCCGCATCGAAGATGACAAGCGCGGTCTCGATGAGCAACGAGCCGCCTTCGGGCATGGCATCGCGAGCGTTGATGCAGAGATTCATGAGCACCTGCTCGACTTGCGTGGGATCGGCGCGAACCAGGGAGAGAGATGGAGCTAGGATGGTCTTGATTTCGATATTGCTGCCGATTACTTTCTCGAGGAGGTTGAGAGTTTCGGTGACGCTCTGGTTCAAGTCTATATTGCGCGGCTCTAGAATTTGGCGGCGAGCAAAGGCCAGTAGCTGACGAGTGAGCGCGGCTGCGCGTTCAGCCTGCTGATGGATTTTTTGAAAATGGCGGCGGAGGCGAGCGCCTTCCTCGGTCTCTTCCATACCGATGTCGGACCAGCCCATGATGGCGCCGATCATGTTGTTGAAGTCATGGGCGATTCCGCCGGCGAGCTGGCCGATGGCTTCGAACTTTTGCGCTTGCAAGAGCTGCTTTTCGAGAGCGAGGCGCTCGGTGACATCCTCGACGATGACTTCCGCACACTCGCCGTTCTGTTCGGGGTCGATGACGCGGCGGCCGCTGAGCCGTACGGTGATGATTTTGTCGTCTTTGCGTTTCCATTCTACAGTGGCCTCCACGTGGCCACTGGCCCTGTACTTCTCGCGGAGCTTGGTCGCAGCAACAGGATCACGGTAAAGCGCGGTGGTGTTACCGATGGCGAGAAGTTCTGCGGCGGAGTCGTATCCCAGCATGCGGACAAACGCCGGATTTACGGCGAGAAGATTCCCTTCGCCGGTGACCCAGAGCATTCCGTAAGTTGCATTCTGGACCAAACTTCGATAGCGAGCTTCGCTGGCGCGAAGCGCGTCGATGGCACGGGTTTCCGCGTCACGCAATTCCTTTTCTTCGCGCGCTCGAATCAGCGCAGCGGGAAGGCGCGCCAACTGGTCTTTCAAGACGTAGTCAGTGATTCCCTCTTTGATGCATTCCACTGCGAGACGATCACCTAGCGTGCCCGTGACGAGAATTAGAGGAATATTGAGATCGCGTTGCTTGATTTCGGCTAGCGCGTCCATTCCTGTCCAGCCTGGCAGGCGATAGTCGGCGATGACGACGTCGAATGGCTTCTCAGTCAATTTCTGAACGTAAATTTCTCTTGTCGCGACGGTATCGACTTCAAATTGAAGCCCGGATTTCTTCAACTCGCGCAGGCAGAGTTCTATATCGTCGGCTTCATGCTCCACCTGGAGTAGACGAAGCGGCGGTTTAGCGCGAAGAGCTTCTTTTTCCGGCATGATCTCCGACATCGAGTCGAGACTCCTAAGAAAAGGCTAAAGCAGGCGGCTTGCTATTGACGATCAACCAATACATGCCCAGGTGCCTCACGACATCCTGAAATTCCGTAAAATTCACCGGCTTTTGTATGTAGCTGTTCGCGCCCAGCTTGTAACTAGTGGCTACATCGCGCTCCTCCTTCGAGGACGTGAGAAGGATCACGGGTATGGCCTTGGTTCGCGTGTCGCTTTTTATTTGTTCCAGGACGCCAATGCCATCGACCTTCGGCAATTTTAGATCGAGCAGTATGAGCCGAGGAGGAGTGTCGAACTTCCGCGTGGAATAGGGACCTCGGCAGAATAGGAAATCCAGAGCGTCGGCGCCATCCTGCAAATGGCGAATGTGATTGACCAGTTTGCTTTTCTGGAGTGCGTGGATGGTCAACTCTGCATCAGCAGGATTATCTTCGACCAATAAGATTTCAATGGCCTCAGGCACGACTTACCTCCGCGGGCTGGGGCACGAGTGCGGTGGTGGCTGCCCTGGCGCCAAGTGAGAAAAAGAAAGTGGCGCCACGATCCACTTCGGACTCGGCCCAGACTTCGCCTCCGTGCTTGCGAATGATTCGCTGCACGGTAGCCAAGCCGACGCCCGTTCCTTCGAAATCTTCCTGGCGATGAAGGCGCTGGAAGACTCCAAAAAGTTTATCGGCATATTTAGGATCGAAGCCCACGCCATTGTCTCGGACAAAAACCGTGGTGGGGCCGACGGAATCTCTGGTGCCGATCTCGATTACGGCGGTCTGGCGGCTGCGGGTAAATTTAAGCGCATTGCCAAGCAGATTGTTGAAAACCAGTTTGAGCAGGCCGGGGTCGCAGTCAACTTCGGGCAACGGTTCAACGCGCCACTCAACGGCGCGGTTTTCGGTGTCCGGCAGATCGGCAAGCGTCTCGCGAACGAGCGAATCAAGCTTGGTTCTTTGGCGGACCAGCTCTTTTCTGCCGATTTTGGCGAGATTCAGAAGATCATCTACAAGGTGGCCCATGTGATTCGCGCCGTGGAGTACACGGTCAAGATAGCGTTGGGCCTCTTCGGACAGCTCCGCGGCGTGCTCTTCTTTCAATATCCGGGCGAATCCATCAATGTGGCGTAGCGGAGCGCGGAGATCGTGAGAGACGGAGTAGCTGAAGGCTTCCAGTTCCTGGTTCGCGGCGGCGAGATCGGCGTTGGACCGCGCCAATTCTCGCCTATGCCGTTCGACTTCCTGTTCGGCTTGCTTGCGTGCGGTGGTATCGGAAACAACTCCCATCATGCGCACCGGCTTGCCATTCTCGTCGCGATAGACGCGCCCTTGAGCGAAGGCCCAATGGATGGAGTGGTCTTGCGCTCCGCTGACACGGAATTCTGTGGAAAAGTTATTGGTTGCGAGTGCTTGGGCGAAACTCGATTGAAATTGCTCACGATCCTCGGGGACTATGTGCTTTATGGCGATCTGTACGCCCCACTCGGGCTGAAGCGAATCGTAGCCGAAGATCTGATCGTGGCGAAGAGAACGGAATGCGCGATCGTTGATCAGGTCCAAATCCCATACACCCAATTGCGCCGCTTCGAGAGCCAACTGCAACCGTTCTTCGCTGGCCTTGAGGGCTTCGTCGGCGTGCTTGCGTTCGCTGACATCGCGGATGGCGCTGGAGATGAGCTTGCCCTCACCGGTTTCGAGCGGGCTCAAACTGACTTCGACGGGAAACTCGGTGCCGTCTTTGCGGCGACCGAAGAGTTCCAAATCGGCTCCCATGGCGCGCGGGCGGGGCGATTTAGCGTAGGCGGTCCGATGCCAAATGTGCTCATCATGGAACCGGTGAGGAACGAGGATCTCGACGGGCTGATCCAGCAATTCGTGACGCGGATAGCCGAACAGCGTCTCTGTTTGGGCGTTCGTCAGAACGATGCGGCCCTGTTCATTCACGATTACGATTGCATCGGGCGCTGATTCGAGAAGATCACGGAATTTTTGCTCTTCCTGCTTGCGATGGCTGATGTCGCGATTGCTTTCGAGAATCGAAACCGGCTTTCCGGCGGCGTCGGTGCGCAAAGCCCATCGGCTGGAGACTGTTATTAGCGAACCATCACGCCGCGTGTGGATCAGTTCCCCTTCCCAGTAGCCTTTGTCGAATACTTCCGCGTGGATTTCTTCCAGCGGCTTCGGAAAAATCGTATGAAGAAATTCGTGGGTAATTCTTCCGCGGACCTCTTCTCGTTGCCAGCCGTAGAGCCGCTCGGCTGCGCGATTCCAGTAGAGAATCTTCTTCTCAAGGCTGCGCACGAAAATTGCATCGTGAGTGAGTTCGAGAAGTTCGGCGTGTTCGCGGTACATCGATTCGCTGATGCGGAGATTGAGTTCAAGTTCGCGCCGGTCTTGTACTTCTTTTTCAAGCGCGGCGTTGGCAAAGAACCATTGCTGGGGGCTGGGAAGGTCAAGAGCCTGTGGCACCAGCCTAATCAGAAAGATTGCAGTAATGATGGAGGCTGCAGCGGTGATGGCCTTGATAACGCCGGCGAGCCAATAGTTCGCATGCCAGAGGTTCCAAATCTCCATGACGTGCGTCGCGCCACAGGCAACGATGAATACTCCGAAGCAGACAAAGATCCAGCTGAAGGGGAGATCGCGCCGTTTGCGAATGAACCAGACGAGCGTGAGCGGAATTGTGAAGTATGCCAATCCAATCAGCAGATCCGAGGTCGCGTGCAGCCAGACCAGCCGGGCGTTCCAGAGATAGCAGAAGCCGTGTGGCTGGAAGTCGCCCGAGCCGAAAAGCTGCCTCAGGAAATCCAAGGGTCCCCCGCAACGACACCTGTAACAAAGGCGCCTTGAATGTCGTATCGGCAGCTAGGAGGGAATAGATGAGCCAATACGCATCAGTAGGGAAATTTCAAAACGAAACAGCGGATTTGGCAGAGATGGAACGGGCCGCCCAGACAGAGCCGCTATTTGGCGGCCTGTGACGGCGCTGTGGGCGGATGCTCGGCGAAGTACTGGCCCATTTCCGAGGTGAGTTGCTGCAGCCCGGCGCGAACGTTCTTGTCGAGTGCCTCGACAACCGCCGTAACGGTCTTGCTTCCCACAGGTTCGTCATGGGAGTAGTCGCCGCTCCAGACAGTCGCGCCCTTCTTCGGATCGTATAGATCGAGATGGATGGCAAAGCGAGCGACAAAATCCGGTGAGTCAATCTCAGCGAGTGATCGCAGGTAAGAGCGGACGATGTAATCACCCCTCGCATTACTGCCGGGGCGAAGAACGGAGCGGTATTGTTTGGAGTTGCGCAAGTAGCTGACGAGGAGATCCTGCATCATGTCGGCGGGGGATTGAGCCCAACGCTCAAACTCATAAGTGCCAAGCTCCACCGGACCGGCGCCGTAAACGATGCGATCGTCCCGGTAGAGGTGCGAGGCGACGGGCCTGGCTACAAGCAGGGAGACAGGATACGCCGTGGACGACTGAGTGGTGGGCGGAGCAGGAACGTCGAGCACGTAGTATTTGGTAGGACGCGTGCCGCCACATCCTGACAGAACCCCTATAAGTACCGCCACTAGCACAGCAGAGTTCGCGCGACGCATTAATGTTCCTTTCAAAGCTCCCGTCTTTTCAGCCCTACTTCGGCGCCTGACCCGTTTGGTGCGGCTTCGGGCTTGTGGTGCGAATCAAAGTGTACGGACGAGTCTTAATGGTTTCCGTGAATTCGCGCATGTTGTTCGAAACGGCGCGGAGGTTGTCGATGATCTCGTCGAGGTTCTCAGAATTGGCATCCATCAGGTTGTTCAGCCGGGTGGTCAATTCGTTCGCCTGCGTGAGAGTTTGCTTCAACTTATCGATGGACTCCTTAACATTGGGATCGGTAATGACGCCGTCCATGTGGGCGATCAGCTCGTTGGCCTTATCGGAGAGATTGTTGAACTTGTCGAGCAGCGGGCTGAGCTTTGCGCTCGCATCGTTTATGTGATTTAGCGACGAACGAATGGCGGGGCGATTTTCAGCGAGCATGCCTTTTATGTTGCCGATGGTGGCTTTGATATTGGCGCGATTCTCGTCGTCGAGCACGTCATTCACGCGGGCCAACGTGACCTTCATTTCCATTACGCGATCATTCAAGTGGGCGATCAGCTCCTGAGCGGAAGGGCCGAGGCCGGAGAGCATGTCACCGATGTCTGCAAAGCTGACATATTCTTTGGAGGGAAGCGTCGAACCCGGCGGCGCGTGCGGGGCGGGAGGGGTTCCGGCGAGAAGACCAAGAAAATTTTCTCCCAGGGGACTGGTGCTGGCGACCGTCGCTTTACTGTCGGTCTTAACCGGAACGCTGGGCTCAATTGAGAAATCGACCTCCATGCGCGTGGGGTCTTTCGGATCTGGAGCGACCTTCGTGACGCGCCCTATTTTCGGACCGCCGGCGTAGTGAACCTCGGTGCCAGGAATCATTCCGCCCGCGTTCTTGAAATAGGTGTGATACGGAACCAACCCGCTGGAGAGGCTGCCGGAAAGATACAAGATGGTGGCGATCAAAAGCGCCGATGCCACGATGACGAATAATCCGACGAGTGCCTGTTCTCGCTTCGATTCCATTGGCTTCCTTAATATCCCGCCCGATGTTTCGGGAGGGTCCCCCTCAGGCGCGCGGAGTATAGCACGAGCTCCGCGCCCTCTATCATTGCCGCAACGGCGGAACTTCCCCCGTCAACATCTGCAGATAATCCAGCTCCGTTGAAATTTCCGGCTCGGGAACGCGATCGAGAAACTGGCGCACGCGCGGCTGCAGGCTCTTTTGCAGCTCGGCCGTTGTTCCATTGGCGACGATGACGCCCTTATCGAGAAGAATCATTCGATCAGCGATTAAATAGGCGCTGGCGAGTTCGTGGGTGACGACGACGATCGTCATGCGAAACGCTTTTTTTAATTTCAGGATGAGTTCGTCGATGCCGGCAGCGATGATAGGGTCGAGACCAGCGGACGGTTCGTCGAAGAACAGGATCTCCGGGTCCATGGCCAAGGCGCGCGCAATGGCGGCGCGCTTTTTCATTCCACCGCTCAGCTGTGCGGGCATGTAATTTTCAAATCCTGAAAGGCCAACTTGATCGAGTTTCAGGCGGACCATGATTTCAATCGTAGAGTCGTCGAGAGGCGTGTGCTCGCGAAGGGGAAGCGCGACGTTGTCACCGACGGTCATCGAGCCGAATAAGGCGCCGCCTTGAAACGACATTCCCATTTTTTTTAAGAGCTCGTCGCGACTCTCGTCGTCCAGCGCCGCAAAATTCTTTCCACGAATCCAGATTTCGCCGCCGCTGGGTTTTTCGAGGCCCACCAGGGTGCGCAACAACGTGCTTTTGCCGGAACCGGAGCCACCGAGGATTACCAGCGTCTCACCGGGGCTGATGTCAAAGCTGATGCTATGCAGGATTTCGCGCTCGCCATAATTCACGCGCAAGTTGCGCACGGAGATCGCGGAGCCGCCGTCGGCGCGGCTCTCTGGCGGTTTCACGATAGGGTCGGGCGACATAGTCCGTTCAGTCCGGCATTGCGAAATAAAAAATGGCTGTAAAAATAACGTCCACAAAAATAACCATGAAAATCGACTTCACTACGGCTGAAGTGGTGGAACGGCCCACCTGTTCGGAACCGAGGCCGGTAGAAAATCCCTCCATGCAGCCGACGGCGGTGATCACTACGCCGAACATTACGCTCTTTACTAATCCCGTGAGAATATCGCGCCTCACCAGCGCGTCTAGCGTGGCCTGGAAATAGGAATGCCACGTGAAGGGGCCGCTGGTGACGCCGAACACTCCTCCGCCTACGACGCCCATAAAATCGGCCCAGGTGGTGAGGCAGGGCAGCATGAGCATCATCGCGATCAATTTAGGAGCGACGAGGAAACGGACTGGCTCGAGCGCCATCGTTTCCATTGCGTCGATTTCTTCGTTGACCTTCATCGTGCCGATCTCCGCGGCGAAAGAAGAACCGGACCGGCCAATCACCATGACCGCCGTCATCAAGGGGCCAAGCTCGCGCGTGATTGCGATGGCGACTGCCGCGGCAACGAATTGGAGAGCGCCAAGTTTGCGAAGCTGATAGGCGCTTTGAAGCGCAAAAATCAATCCGATGAAGAAAGAAATGAGCGAAACGATGGGAATGGCTTCGACACCCACAGCCATCGCTTGATGGATGGAGCGACTGAGGAGCTTTCCAACGCGGCCGGGTTCGACGAAGAGGGCCTTAGCGGCTCCCCCTGTGATGCGAGCCAAGCCGCCAACGTAGGCCAGGCCGTTAATTGTCGCTGCGCCGACTGATTCAGTAAATGCCATTGGTGAAACCGGGCGGGTGGCGACGTCCCCGAAAATTAGCCGCCGAAGCCGACCGGAAATTACCTCGCGGGGGCGGCTGGTGCGCCGCCACCCTGCAGAGCGTCTTGTTCGTTGTTATAGACCTCAAAAACCTTTATCAGGCGCGTGAGTTCGAGTACTTCTCGGGCCGTGCGGCTGAGACCAAAGAGCGCAAATGTGCTCTTCAGATCCCTTGCAATTTTTAGACCTTCTACCAGAGAAGCAACGCCTGCGCTATCAATATATTTCACGCTGAGCATATTAACGATCACGCGAGGTTTGCGTTGCGTCTTCAGCAGATCGATTAGCACCTTGCGCATGTCCGGTGAGTTATAAAGCGTAATATCGCCGACCACGTCCACAATCGTGGCTGTGCCGGAATCACGTGTAGATAGTTCCATTTACAGAGGCCCCCTGCAGGCGTGCAGGGTGTTTTGCCAGAGATTAGGCCCGAATGCAATCACTTTTCGGGAAAAAACCGATGGACTAAGGCCACAGCGGAATGAGTCAAAGCGGCACGGGGAGAGAGCAGTTTTCAGCTGCGGTCGTCAAGTGGAACGTACCCGCGCAAATCGTGTCCTAGATAGATCTGGCGCGGACGGGAAATCTTTTGCTCAGGGTCTAGCAACATCTCTTCCCATTGCGCGATCCAGCCCGAAGTGCGTGGAATCGCAAAAAGGACCGGAAACATCGTTACGGGGAAGCCCATCGACTGGTAGATGAGACCCGTATAGAAATCCACATTGGGATACAAGCGGCGTGTGACGAAGTACTCATCTTCGAGCGCTATGCGTTCGCATTCGAGCGCAATCTCGATGAGAGGGTTGCGGCCCATCACGTCGAAAACTTCATAGGCGATGTGCTTTACGATCCTGGCTCGCGGATCGTAGTTTTTGTATACGCGATGGCCGAAGCCCATCAGAAGCTTTTCGCCGGCTTTAACGCTCTTGATGTACGCCGGCACATTCTTCACCGAACCGATTTCGAGGAGCATGCGGAGCACTTGCTCATTCGCGCCGCCATGGAGCGGACCGTAGAGGGCGGCGGTGGCCGCCGCAGTTGCCGAGTAAGGATCGACGTGGGAACTTCCCACGCCCCTCATGGCGCTCGAGGAGCAGTTCTGCTCGTGATCAGCGTGCAGAATAAAAAGTATGTCAAGGGCGCGCTCGAGAGTGGGATTCGGCCGGTATTTCAATTCCGTGGTACGGAACAGCATGTTCAGAAAATTGCCGGTATAGCTGAGATCGTTGTCGGGATAGGCGAACGGCATACCCAGGCTGTGACGATAGGCAAAAGCCGCGAGGGTGGGCATCTTACCCACTAGGCGATAGGTTTGCTTGAGTCGCGAGTCGGGGTTGAAGATATCCTTCGCGTCAGGATAAAAAGTGGAAAGCGCGGCGACAGTGGAAATCAGCATGCCCATTGGATGGGCGTCATAGTGAAACCCGTCGAGAAATTTCTTAATGCTTTCGTGAATGAAGGTGTGATGAGTGACGTGATAGGACCAATCGGCAAGTTGCGATTTAGTGGGGAGTTCGCCGCGGAGTAGAAGGTAAGCCGTTTCGAGATAGGTGCTCTTTTCGGAAAGCTCCTCGATCGAGTACCCGCGATAGCGCAGAATTCCCTTATCTCCGTCAATAAACGTGATTTTGCTGATGCACGACGCCGTATTCGAGTACGCCGGATCGTAGCTCATCATTCCGAAGTCAGAGGGATCAATTTTGATTGGGCGCAGGTCGATGGCGCGAATCGTATCGTGCTTGATGGGAACTTCGTATTGGCGGCCGTTGCGGTTGTCGGTGATTGTCAGCGAGTCGCGGCGACCGGTGGCCGCAGGATTTGCGCTCACCACAGATTCTGACTTGGCAGGATTCATGGCTCAATCCCTTCGCGCCTTACATCCACGGCGCTCTGCGCGTGCGCAGTCGCTACCCCTCTACGCTAAATGTATACCAATTTCCTGTGCTTGCGAAACTGGAATCGACCCGACGCTACCAGATGTTAATGCCAGCGTCACAATACGGTACCGTATGTACAAATAAGATGCCCTGATTAAGCCACTTCCGGCGACGCACTCTTACTGCTCTGATCGGCCATTGCTTCTGCCGTGACATTATGCCGATAGCGAAATAATTTCCGCAGCTTCTTGTCCACAAACCAGCCTCCGAGGAGACTGCCAATAAATCCAAGGGGCAATTCATATTCGACGCGATCCTCGAGCCGGCAGGACTTAGGGCCTTCCGGCATCATGCGATGCGTGTGGTCCCAACGTCGAAATGGACCTCGAATCTGGACATCGCGAAATTGACGTCCCTCCACGTAGTCGCGGTGCTCGAATTCCCAGCGGACGCGAAACGGGCCGACTTTCACTCGCAGCATTCCGCGGTCGCCGTTGCGTATACCAGGCGCCGGCTGCAGCACTTCCAGCGGCTGCCAGGGCGGCGTCAATCGCTCGAGCGCACCGGCCTCGGCGTGCCAGCGAAAAACTTCTTCCGCAGGCGCATTAATTATTGATTGCGCGACGAAGACTTTCTTGCGGCCCATATTTTTTGAGATAGGCTCCCAGCCGGAATTTGCGGGCTGTGTTTTCCGAACTCATGTAACGCACAGAACCAAGAATCGGCCGTTCCGGGCCCCAGGGGCGATCATAGCGTCCGAGGCACCAGAAGATTCCGCTGTAAGAATTCGGGTCACGTCCGTCGAGTGCGTAGCGATTATTCAGCTCGATCATGATTTCGAGCGCGTCTTCCGGCTTTCGCGTCCACTCCAGGATTTTCTTGCCCCAAAGCATCCGGAGGTAGTTGTGAATGCGGCCCTCGGCGACAAGCTCGCGCTGCATTCCAGAGGGGATCGTGGGTGCGGGCTGATCCGAACTCGTCTAACGAATAAATATACTCGCGTTCGTCGCGGGTGTGTTTCGCCAGGGTTCGCTTTGACCAATCGGGCAAAGAGCTGTGGTGTGCGTCGTCATTACGGTGGCTCGAGAAATTCAACCCCAGCTCCCGCCAGGTGACGACCTGATCCAGGAATGCTTCTGCGGCCAAGCTTACACCCCACCAGCCCTGGCGACTACCGTTCGGCCGAATCGCGAGTTTGGCTTCCGACCAACTTTCTTGCTGCGACAACTCGCGAAAAATCTGATGTGCAGAGATGTGTCCGAAGTGCAGGTAAGGTGAAAGCCCGCTCGTCGTCTCCGCTTCGGGCTCGTTTCGGCGCTCCGGGTATTGATGCAGGCTTACGGACAGGAATTTTCGAAGCGCGGTTTGTGCCGGCGCTTCACCGCCCCGCAGTTCGACGCTCTCGATATCGTGACGAACAGGAATACGCGACAGAAAGCAGCTGTCGTTTAGGTCCTCTACCAGACTTGGGCGCCATCTTTCGATAATTTCACCGGGCAAAGGCTTGAGTCCAGGCAATTCCACCCGCGCGAGCGAATCTCTTTTCGGCTGTTGCGCAAGATGTGGCGCTAAATTCTTTTGCAGGAAACGCCGAAAAGAAAATGCCGTCGGAAACGCCGTGTCCGCGGCGCGAAGCGGAAGAAGACCATTCGAATCGACCGCTTCGAGCCGGCATAGAACTTGTCGCGCGGCGCTTTCCATCATATGGGGTAAGAAGAACGTCGGATAATCGTCTGTCACGATGACCCAGGCCAGCCTGCTCAGCGCGCGAAGAAGTCCTTTCCCTTTACCTGCCGCCGTTTCGACGTACGGATAATAGAAAACACCGTTACGATCGGCTCTGAGCCGGCGCGCCTTTTCGCTCATTCCATCCAGAACGAAACGATGAAAGCGGTCACTGGCCCAGGAATAATTGCAGCGAAGCGCCTCCAAAATTACCAGAGACTTCTTCAGTTGGCGCGCCCATTCGATCGAGCGATCGAGAGCAAAATTCCAATTCAGTTGCCGGAACGCCGTCATCCAGTAAAGAACGAGCCCACCTGCTGGATTCAACGGGGTTTGATTAAGAATCCTGATTCGAATTTCTGGGACGGGTGGCATTGTCGTTTTGCTTCTTGTCGAAGGACGTCCTACTGAATCATTTTCCGTCGTGTCTCGACGGTATGCAATGTCGCACGGGCCGGCCCGTCGAGTGACCGGCCGACCATTGAGGCTGTCACAGCGATTCAGCTTTGATTGCGTCATTAGCAACCGGCAACTGGGCTGAGGTCACGCCCTCATCCTCTATCGATGGGACTGCGAGTTCCACACGATTGCGTCCCGTCCGCTTCGCGCGATAGAGCGCTTCGTCTGCCATCTGCAAGAGCGATTCCGCATCGAAGGTATTCCGTCCTCCGCTCGCGGCGATTCCGAGGCTTACGGTAATGGCGATCTTGTCATGCTCGGTCACGATTGGTTGCGATTCAAATGTTTCGCGAATTCTCTCGGCGACACACACAGCGCCAGGCCCATCGGCCGTAGGCAGGACGATCAAGAATTCCTCGCCGCCGTAGCGCCCCAAAGTGTCGTAGGGGCGAATGCAGCTCTTGATTCGCTGCGCTGCCTCGGTAAGTACGGCGTCCCCGGCGAGGTGGCCGTAAGTGTCGTTGACATATTTGAAATGATCGATGTCGAGCAGCATGATCGCGAAGAAACCGCTTTCTCGAGTCTGGCGAGAGCGCTCGCGGCGAAGGGCGTCAAGACTGACGCCGCGATTTGAAATTCCCGTGAGCGCGTCGTGAGTGGCCTGATAGAGCAGTTTTTCGCGGGCAGCGATCAAATTGTCCTGCAATTCTAAAATTCGCTTTCCGACGTGCAGGCGCGCTCGCAATTCCTGTGCGTCGAAGGGCTTGGTCAGATAATCGTCGGCGCCAGACTGGAGTCCGCGCACGAGATCATCCTTTTGGCTGCGGGCGGTGAGCAGCAACAGGTACATGTACGGTCGCGTGGTGTCCTGGCGAATTCGCTGGCAGACCTGAACGCCTTCCAGGCCGGGCATCATCCAGTCCAGGACGGCGAGTCGCGGAGCCTCCCGGCTCTCCAGAAGGCGCACTGCTTCCAAACCGTCTTGTGCGACCACGGTCTCGTGTCCCCATTTTTTGAGCAGGGTTTCGAGCACGCGTCGCGAAACAGGATCGTCCTCGGCAATGAGGATTCGCTCTTTGTTTTCTTTTTCGTCCATCATCGTACCCTCTCTGGGTGGCTTGGCTGAATTGCATTCAAGTCTTCCGCGGCCAACAGTCCAAATCTTGCAGTAAACGTAAAGATACTGCCCTTTCCGGGCTCGCTTTCCACCGAGATCTGGCCTCCCATCAACTTGATGAGGCTGGTTGATATCGCAAGGCCGAGACCGGTACCACCGAACCTCCGCGTGGTGGAGCTATCCGCCTGTGTGAAGGCTTCGAAAATCAGAGCCTGCTTTTCAGAGGGAATTCCAATCCCCGTGTCGCGCACCCGGAATACCACCTCGAGACTTTGACCCTCGCGATGACCGCAAGCGATATCCACATCGATGCCTCCGCGCTCTGTAAACTTGATCGCGTTCCCGACCAGGTTGACCAGTACCTGTCGCAACCTTACGGGGTCGCCGATCAAAATCGGCGGGACGTCGGGCGCGATCCGCCATTCAAATGCGAGGGCTTTCTGCCGGGCTCGAAATCGCATCAGCTTCAAAGCTTCGTCCATGTTCTCCTGAACCGCGAACTCTACCGGGTCCAAGTCCATCTTTCCGGCTTCGATTTTGGAGAAATCGAGAATATCGTTCAGAAGCGCCAGTAATGAATCGGCAGAAAACTTCACAAGCTCCATATACTCGCGCTGATCGGCAGTCAATTCGGTATCAAGGGCCAGTTCGGTCATCCCGATAATCCCGTTCATCGGCGTGCGTATTTCGTGGCTCATATTGGCGACGAATTCGCTCTTCGCGCGGCTTGCTGCTTCGGCGGCATCGCGGGCGCTGCGCAAATCTTCTTCGGCCCGTTTGCGATCGGTGATGTCGCGCGCCGTCATGCAGACCGTTTTAGGCGCGTCTCCTGCCGTTGGAATCGCAGTCACACGACCCAGGAACCAGCGCTCCCCGGAAGGAAAGGGAATGGGATATTCAACAGTCTCTCCCCGGCCAGTACGCAGAACACGCTGAAATATCGGAGGAAATGGGCGGGTGATATCTTCCTCGAGAAACGCGGTGACCGGCTGCCCAATCAAATCAGCTTTAGGCCGCACGAGAAGCGTTTCGTCGTTCGTCCAGACGTTTTTGTATTTATTATCGGCATCAAATTCGAATACAAGTTCATCAATGGACTTCACGAGAGCCTCGAGCCGCGCCTCGCCTTCTCTCGACTCCTGCTCGGCGAGTTCGCGCTCAGAGATCACCGTTCCAACCAACAGTCCCGTGAGCGAGACGATCAGCATCAGAATCTGCAAAAGCGTCAGCCGCTGCGGGCCCGACGAATAAATGCGAAGCATCAGCATGGCACCGGAATTGAGGAGCACGATGGCGGTCGTCGTGCCTCGCAGTCCCCGCCGAACCGCAATCCACAGAATTGGCAGAAAGAAAAGGTAGAAAAGGTCATAGCTCTTCACCAGGTTCCAACCGAACACAAGCCACAAGGAAAGAAGGATGCTGGCGCCTTGGGCGCAACTTTCGATTGCGCGGGTGACCGGAGAACCGCTCACCGCTCGAATGGAAGGAGCCGGCGCAGGTTTTGACAATACAGATTCGTTCGGGAAAGCCCGCCGCCGCAACCAGGGAGTGACATGAACGAGCAGAAACGGCGTCAGGCAAATCAGCGCAACTGCATCGCCAACCCACCAATTCAGCAATGCTCTGGGATAATCGGCTCGTCGAAGCGTTCCAGCCCAAACGAAAGCTGCCGAACCTGTAGCCGCGACACAAAATGAAGCTGCCAACGCCACCATCACAAACAGATTCACATCTCGAAGGGAACGAAAAGAAATGTTGACGCGGAGACGGCGCAAAATGAGGGCAGCGCATGTGTACCCGATGGCGACAACGAAGTTGACGGCCCAAAATCCCGCCGAAAACGCTGAGGAGGGGTAGTTGACGGCTGCTGCGATCATCCCCGCGATCAAGAGCAGCGGTGCATAAGCAAGATCAAGTCCTACGAGAAGCGCCAGGGCAAGTCCGGCGGGAGGGTACCAGGCGCTGATTCCTTCCCACATCTGAAAAAAAACGACGGAGCGGTCCAACGCTACGTAGAGGACGATGAATCCCATCGCGATCGCCACACGATACGGGATCGCCTCGCTGAAAAAGGCCCGGAATTTTCCGCGGAGCGAGTCCAGCGGCGATTTCCTTTCGAAAATCGAAAGCGATATCAACTCGCCACCTTTCGCGAGAAAGTCTCGAGTTCGCTTAGAAGTTTTCCCACTTCTCTTTCAAGCGTTTCGAACTGCTCGCGGGAGCGTGAAGAGTCGCCGGACCGCGCGGATTCTTCCAGCTTCGCGGCAGCTTGAGTCACACCGGTCGCGCAGAGGTTGGACGCTGAGCCTTTCAGGAAGTGGGCGGCTCGCTCGAGAGTGGGAAGATCGGCAGCGCGAACTGCGTTCTGAATTTCGTACATTGTTTTTGGGCATTGATCCGCAAAGATTCGAATAATTTCATCGAGTAAGTCGCGATCGCCTTCAACGTGCTTAAGCGCTGCATCGATGTCAAAAGCGTTTGCCTCCGGCGCATCTGTGATTGCGGGTGGCTCAGGACTGGCATTTGTTTTTGTGTTTCTCAACCGCTCGACGGCTGCGAAAAGGTCCGCTGTGCGAATCGGCTTGGTCAAGTAATCGTCCGTCCCCGCAGCCAGACATTTCTCCCGGTCTCCTTTCATCGCGTGCGCGGTGAGGGCAATGATGGGCAAATGATCGCCCGTCTTTTTCTCCTTTTCGCGAATCGCTGCCGTGGCTTCAAGACCGTCCATCTCCGGCATCTGCACGTCCATCAACACCAGATCGACATTTTCGCGTTCGAGCGCTTCGAGGGCCTGGCGGCCGTTTTCGACGACGATCACTGTGTGACCGTGTTTCTGAAGAAGGCGAGTGGCGAGCGTGCGATTGACGGCGTTATCTTCCGCGAGTAAGACTTTCATTTCCTGCCTCCGGTCGCTTTGTGGCAACACTTCCTGCGTCTTCTGCTGCGTATTGCTTGGCTTACTTGCGTGCAGTGACAGAGCATTCAAAATCGCATCGAGAAGCTCCGCTGGCTGGATTGGCTTGGCCAAATACGCTGAAATCCCCAGTTTTCGGCAGCGCTCGTGCTCACCTTGTTGCGCACTTGAACTGAGCATGAGCACCGGAATTCGTCCGAACTGAACACTCTTGCGAATGTTTTCTACGAACTCGAATCCGTCCATATTTGGCATTTGCAAATCGGAAATGACTGCGTCAAAGCAGGGGCTTCGGCCTCCTCCTGGCGCAAGGATTTCGAGGGCTTCTCTGGCATCTTTCGCAGTGAGTACTTGCATTCCCCATCTTTTGAGCATCTCGAGCAGGATGATGCGATTCGTCTCATTGTCATCGACGACGAGAATCGAGGCGTGCGACAGGATTTTGGGATCTGGATAGTAGGGAGCCGGCTGGGCCGTTGCTGTTTCGAATCGAATCGTAAAATGGAACGCGCTACCTACCCCCGGCTCGCTTTCCAGCCACAGCTTCCCGCCCATCAGATCTACGAGACGTCTTGTAATCGCCAATCCAAGTCCGGTCCCGCCATACTTTCTGGTCGTGGAACTATCGGCTTGGGTAAATGCTCCGAAGACCATGTGCTGTTTCTCTTTTGCGATTCCAATTCCCGTGTCGCGCACGCAGAAATGAAGAACGACCATTGCCTCAGTTGATTGCGGATCGCGCTCGATTTCGACGACTACTTCTCCTCTTTCTGTGAACTTCACGGCATTTCCGACCAAATTTACGAGCACCTGACGCACCCGGCTGGCATCCCCCGCCAGATAATCCGGAACGTCCGGCGCCACGCGCCACGCGAGTTCGAGGCCCTTCTGGTGCGCGCGAAATCCGAGAGCTTTCAAGGTTTCGCCGATGCTTTGCCGAAGGGGAAAATCGCTCACGTCGAGATCAAGTTTTCCCGCTTCGATCTTGGAGAAATCGAGGATGTCGTTGATCAGTGTCAACAAGGATGCGGCCGAGGTCTTTACCATGTTCAGGTATTCGCGTTGTTCCGCCGTCAACTGCGTATCCAGCGCCAGTTCTGCCATACCGATAATTCCGTTCATCGGAGTGCGAATTTCGTGGCTCATGTTAGCCAGGAACTCGCTCTTCGCGCGGCTGGCGCTTTCGGCTGCATCCTTGGCGGCTCGCAATTCTTCCTCAATTCGTTTGAGCCCTGTGATGTCCATGCGAATCACGATGAACTGCTTGGGCTTGCCGAGTGCGTCACGGAAGGGAACGATTGTGGAGTCGACCCAGTAAAAGCTTCCGTCTTTCGCGCGGTTCTTGATTTCTCCTTTCCATACTTCTCCGGACTTGATCGTCTTCCAGAGTCCGTCGAAGAATTCTTTCCCGTGATACTGAGAATTTATGATGCGATGGTCCTGACCGAGCAATTCTTCGCGGGTGTATTGAGAGACTGAACAGAACTTGTCGTTCGCAAAGGTGATAATTCCGCGCTCGTCTGTTCTTGCGACGATGGCGTGCTGGTCGAGAGCAAATTTGAGATCTTCCAACTCCCTAAGGGAGCGCTGAAGCTTTTCCTGGGCCGCTGTTTTCTGAACGATTTCTCTTTTCAGGTCGAGCGTGCGTTCCTGAACGCGCACCTCCAGGCTCTCCCGCGCCTGCTGGAGAGCGATGTCGCGTTCCTGAATCTGGCCCAACATCTCGTTGAAACGGTCAAAGAGAAAGCCGATTTCGTCGTCGTTCCGCTTCTTAGCTCGGAGCGAATAGTCTTTCCGAGACGAAACCGCGAAGGCAGTGCGGGCCAAATCCAGGATCGGATCGGAGATGAGGCGCTGCAGCCGCGCCGCAGAGAAATACACGGATACGAACGAAAGAAGGATCACCCCGAGAATCGTCCATGCGAATTGGACCATTCGGGCGTCCAGCTCCTTAAGATCAGACTTCACGTAGATCACACCGACCACGTCGTTCTTCAACCGAATTTCACGAAAAACTTCCATGAATCCGGAGACCGAGCGGACTCCATCGGGAGATACTGGCGGGGGAGAAAAATTCGCCGTGGAGGAAATGCTGCTGTACTTGGCAAATACGCTTCCGTCACGTTTATAAATGCATGCTTCGACGATGTGTGGTTTGGAGCTAAGCGAACTCAGAATTTCACTGGCAGATTCTGGGTCGTCGAACGAAAGGGCAGCGGTGCTGTTGGATCCTGTGATTTGCGCGATGGTCCGCAAGTCGCGCGCCAGCGCGGCTCGGGCGCTTAGAATGTCGTAGACCGCAAAAACACCGCACGCCACAAGAACTGCCACCGCGCAGGTGACCAGAACCAGTTCCGTGATCTTGCGCCGAATCGAATATCTGCTCGATGGCATCATCGAAGTGGGCTCCCGGCAACCGACCGATTCGGATCGCGCACGATCTTGGCCAGGGCCAGAAGTTTTGAGCTGATCTTCAGGCCGGCTCGATCCGCCGCGTCTGGGTTGATGACAAAACGCACGCGGTTATCTTCGATCGTGAACTGGATCGTGCCGCCCGAGACTGCGAAACCGTCGCTTTCGCCCACGAGCAAGACAGCACGGCCTTTTAAGCGATTGGCCAACTCCGCCGCGGATTCGCGCGCCGGGGCGCCCACGAAAACCACCTGGCAGCCCGCAAGATCTTGGAATTGCGTGGCCCGTCCAAGGCCAACGCGGCGTTCTCCTATCGTCTTTCCGAGCAGCGCATCTTCAAGAGCACTTCCGAACGGGTCGCGTCCGTAGACACAAATGTCGAGCGGTTGCTTCGCATCCCTAAAAGCGGATGGCGGCCAGTCAACAAATTTTGCGAAATTGTAGAGGAACGCGGCTTTCACCTGATATTCGGCGGCCGCCTTCGTTTGTGCAATAAGGGCTGACGAATCCGCGATCGAATGCGAAATCAGAATGATGAAAGCGAGGACGAGCCTCATGCACATCGCGGGGACGCGCGGCACGGCAGCGCTCGCTTCCTGGCAGGAGGGTTCCATGGTTTGTCCCGGCCTAAATCGGTTTCACTCCTCTCTAGAATCGCCAAGTAAATTTGCCGTAGACCCTGCGCGGTACCTGCGAGGAATTCACGCTCTGGAGTGGATCGTTGAACTCCACGTGATGATCGTGGACTAGGTTTTGACCGACTACACCCAAGTCCACGGATTCCGCGATTCGCCAGCTCAGTTGCGTATCCACGCGGGTATAAGCGGCAATCTGCGGATCGGGGAGGCGATCTACAAAGTACGCGGCAGCATCCCAGGCAAGACCATGGAGCATCTCGACGTGAGACCGAAGTTGGGCCTGGTGAACCGGATTTGTGCCCTGAATGTCAGAAATGCTCGTCGTGTCCTGGCTGTTCCGAGCGGCGTGAAGATGCATTTCCAGAAAGGCATATCCGGGACTGACCGTCCATCGATTAGTCACCTTCCAACTCGCAAATAGTTCGACGCCTTCAGTCTCACCGTACAGGCCATTGCCGAAAGTTTGCGGATGGATCAGGAGAGGAGGATTGGGTTGAACGATGTCAGGGAGTGGCTCGATACTCTCCAGAGAGTAATAGCTATTGTAAAAAACGGTTCCGTCGATGGAGAGACGGGTAAGAGGCTGGGCTCGGTAACCGGCTTCGTAAGCGACGACGTGCTCGGATTGGAAGTGCGGATCGCCGAGCAACACCACCTCGGCCGGTCCGGGCAATGCAGCGAGAACCGCATTGAGTCCTCTGTCACGACGAGTGGGCGTGCGAGCCGCGCGTGAAACGGCGGCCCAGAAAGTATGCTCTCCGCTGGGAGTCCAAGCGATCCGAGCGGTCGGCTCTGGGTCAAATCCCGTGAAATACTCGTTTTCAAGCTTCGTTCCAATTGTCAAAAACACGCGATCGGGTTTTAGGGTGATTTGATCTTGAACGAAGAAATTGAACAGTTCACCGGCAAAATCCGGGGGAACAAATGACTGATCGATCGTGCCCACCGTCTGATCCGCGGTGTGACGATAACCGAAACCCCAGATGAAGTCCTGCCGTGAGCCCCACGCAAAGTGGTGATGAAAATCGAGATCAACGGTATTGCGATCCTCGCGCGATTCGGGTCCGGAGCGCTCGTAACGGTCGAAATAGACCTGCAGGGCGGCGTCGGACCCGTTCGAGAAAGAATGCTGCCAGCGGCTCAGGATGTTTCCGCCCGAGAGCCCGGTGAGGCGAGCAATATTCACATTGTCAGGCGGATTAAATTCGCTATGGACAATGATCGCTCCTTCGCTTCCGCTGTACAGATCTCCTTCCGTTGTCAAAAAGTCTTTCGCGGAAAGATTCGAATCCACGCGGAATCCGCCGTGCAATAAATGCCAGCCATCCTGTCCATCCTGGTTGTTCAAGTCCAGAAAACGATCGTAGTTCTGATATTTCGCAAAGATTCGATAGTCCGAGTTCTTCGCTGCGCCTCCATACTGAGCGGTTCCAAATTCCTGATCGACGTTGCCTCCGCCCGCTACCATCATCCCGCCGCGAGTGTCGGCCGCCTTTTTCGTAATGATGTTGATCACCCCGTTCACTGCGTTAGCGCCCCAAACGGTCCCTCCCGGACCACGAATTACCTCGATTCGCGCGATGTCTTCCAACGGTACGTCCTGTGTGTCCCAGTCGACGCCGCCGAAAAGCGGCGAGTAAACCGCTCGGCCATCGATAAGAACAAGCAGTTTGTCCGCGAACTGAAGGTTGAATCCTCGAGAACTGATAGCCCAGGTGTTGCCGTTGATCTGCGCCACGTCCAGCCCCGGCACCATGCGAAGCAGGTCCGGGATGTTGGTTGCACCTGAGCGTCGAATGTCCTCCTGCGTAATCACAAAAATGGCTGCCGCTACCTGCGATATCTTCTGCTCCGTCTTGGAAACCGACGTGACCTGAACATTCATCAAATCTTCGAGGCTGGAATCCGCAAGATCAGTGGGCTTCTGCTGTGACCTTGCCGGTAATGCGAAGAGTGCGCAAACCGCCACGCAGAGCGCGGCTTGGAATAGGCTAGTTGAGCGCCCTTTGACGCGCCCGGCTAAGAAGTCCAACATTTTTCCCCCTGCAGATTTGGTTTTGGCATGCCGGTCGGAAAGGTCAGGTATGGCCTGGATTCCGAGAGAACGGCAGCGCCTCAGCGCGTTGGCCGAAGCGGTAGCCGTTCGGCGACCGCCACTCCTGGCTCGACCGGTATCGCGCGGCCTCCTGAACTGGCAGAGACAGCCTCATTTGTTTTTTGCAGAACAGGGAGGGGGATCAGCGCGCCTTCGGCTTCTTTTAGAAACACAAGGTCGCTGTCAGTGCCACTGCAATCCACCGAAATCATGTCTCCCAGGCGCACCTGTTCGGTTGAGAGCAGATTCGCGATTGGGTAAACGAGCCTGCGCTCGATGGCACGTTTCAAGTGGCGGGCTCCGTACTTGAGGTCTGTACCCTCGCGAAGTAGGAATTGCCGCGCGCCTGGCATCACGCGGAACAAGAAACGACCCTTGGCTGTCTCGAGCACACGCTGTTGCACCATTCCCAGTTCGATCTCGAGAATCTGCTCCATCTGCTCCGAGCGTAGCGGATGAAACACGATCGTCTTGTCGATCCGGTTCATGAACTCCGGAGCGAATTTCCTCTTCGCTGCTTCCGCCGCTGTCTTTTCCACCTTCTCGTCGAGGCGTGGCTTGGAATCGGCCGGCACCGTCGGCGCAAACCCCATTCCGCCTGTCATCAGTTCCGTGATTTCCCCGCCGCCCAGATTCGACGTCATGAAAATCATCGTCTGCGACAAATCCACTCGGCGGTTGTCGCCCAGCGTCAGCGTGGCCTTGTCCAAAATCCCCAGCAGCAGTTGCCACAGTGCATCCGATGCCTTCTCGATTTCGTCGAACAGGAGGAACGAGATTTTCAGCTTCTCCGTGTGATATTGCGCGAGCGCTTCCTGGGTGATTAGCGGATGCGTCTCCCGGTGCCCCAAATACCCTGGAGGCGACCCAATCAATTTCGCGATTTCGTGCGAGTGCTGAAACTCGGCGCAATCCACCTTAATCACCGCTCGCGGATCGCCGAACAGCACTTCGGCCGTGGCTTCCACCACGCGCGTCTTGCCGGCTCCCGTCGGCCCCAGGAACAGCAGGTTCCCCACCGGCCGCCCAGGCGAATTCAGGCCGGCACGAAACACCTGATACAGGTCTACGACGGCCTGCACCGCTTCGTCCTGCCCTACAATCTTCCGCCGCAGCCCTCCCTCGAAACCCATTGACTCAGGGCTTTTCCGCCCCGGATCCAGTCGCTTTCCAGCGCTAGCGCTCATAAACGCCTCCCCTGCACCTTTTATCGGCAGGATGGAGAGTCGGCATCGGCCCGCAGTGGATTTTGGTGGGGTATGGCGTCGTTTGGGGGAGATCGTAGGAGACAGGACTTACACCGCGTCATTCAGACGCTGAAGTTGCACCAAAATGGGAAAGACGCCGATGACCCGAAACTCAGCTCAGCCAAAAATGAAACAAAATTGCGGGAAGTCTTCTTAACAATCCGTTAATCAGAAGGTGTTACAAGCGTCAGCTTGCTTCGGGGACTGTGTTTCCCGTATGTTGAGGGCATCCAAAGAGAGAAAACTATGAAGCGGATCCTGGTTGTTGAAGACGACAAAGACATTATCGAGCTGGTTCGGTACAACCTCGAGAAGGATGGCTATCAGGTGGGTGCGACCGGCGACGGGGCCACCGGGCTGGCTCAGCTTCGCAAGACTCCGCCGGATCTTCTGATTCTCGACCTGATGTTGCCAAAGCTGTCAGGTCTTGAGATTTGCAAAGAGGTCCGCAAGGACGTGAGCCTGAACCGGCTTCCGATCCTGATTTTAACAGCCAAAGGCGAAGAGGCCGACCGCGTCGTGGGCCTCGAATTGGGTGCGGACGATTACGTCACGAAGCCTTTCAGTCCTCGAGAGCTCGCAGCGCGCGTGAAGGCGCTTCTTCGCCGTGCCGATCCGGGAACGCCTTCCGAGAAAGCGCTCGAAATCGGAGTTCTTCGGATTGATCCGGCCGCTTATCGCGTCACGCGCGGGGGGAAACCCGTCCCGATGAGCACGCTCGAATTCCGTCTACTCTATTTTCTTGCGGCCCGACCCAACCGCGTCTTCACGCGAGACCAATTGCTGGATGGCGTGTGGGGCACGGAACGATTTGTTACGCCGCGGAGCGTGGACGTCTACGTGCGGCGCCTGCGGGAAAAAATCGAAGCCGATCCCCAGCACCCGGCTTACATGAAAACGATTCGCGGCGCCGGATACCTGTTCGAGACCCGTGCGAGCTAGGATTTTCTGGAAGATTGGGCTGACGTATCTAGCCCTTTTCGTCGGAGTTCTGCTGGCGGTCGATTTCTACTCCGCTGAAGTGCTGCGCCGCGAATACATTCGCAAAACCAACGAAGAACTCACTTCGCTTCTAAATCTCGGCCGGACACGTCCGCCTGCAATCGATGATCTTTCCCAGCTTCGCTCTTGGGTGGAGTGGATGTCGCAATCGGGGGCCCGCGTAACCGTGATCGAGAACGGCGGCAAAGTGCTGGCTGACTCCGCACAAGATCTCGAGACACTCGGAGAACGCTCCACTAGCCCGGAAGTTCAGCAGGCGTTCGCGAATGGGCGAGGGCAATCCCTGCGGCTCAGCACGGCCTCAGAGGGCCAGACGGTCTATCAAGCGATACGCTACCAGCCTCCCGATGGAGCGCCGGTGGTGATTCGCGCGGCGAAACCATTAACCAGCCTTGATGTGGCGCTAACCGAGCTGCGTGACCGGCTGCTGTTCGCCTCTCTGCTGATATTTCTAATGGGACTCGCCGCGTCTGTTATGATTTCGCGGATGTTTTCGGCCCGCGTGGAACGCCTGACGGAATTCTCAAAGCGCGTCGCAGAGGGAGATTTCCGCCCGCTGCCCGGTGAAAACTCGAGCGATGAGCTCGCAGAGCTGGGTGCATCGCTCAACGAAACGGCCAGGCGCCTCGAATCCGAGATCCGGCTGCTGAGCGGCGAGCGCAATCGTTCGAGCGCGATCCTCCGAAGCATGGTGGAAGGTGTGGCGGTGATTGACGCGCAGGAGAGGCTTGTTTTTTGCAATCGCGCGTTTTCGGAAATTCTGAACATAGATTCGAAAAGCAGCGAAGGCCGCCCACTCATCGAGGTGGTTCGGAATTCGGAATTGACCGGGCTGATCCGCAAGGCGTTGGGCGGCGAGGAAGGTTTGCAGAGCGATATCGTAACGGGAATCGTGTTGCAGCAGAGTTTCTCCGTGACGGCTGCTCCCGTGAAGGCGCTCGAACCCACAGCCGGGGCGTCCAACGCGAACCGGCCGTCTCCGGTAACGTTTCCTTCGCAAAAACCATCGGGCGCGGTGGTTGTGCTTCACGATGTCACTGAGCTGCGGCGGCTCGAACGGGTGCGGCAAGATTTCGTTGCCAATGTCTCGCACGAATTCAAAACTCCTCTCACAGCGATTCAAGGTTTCGCGGAAACGTTGCTGGGCGGGGCACTCGAAGATCCAAAAAACAACCGGCGATTCCTTGAAATCATGCGCGATCACGCCAACCGGCTGGCGCGATTGACGGACGATCTCTTGAAGTTGGCACGCATTGAAGCAGGAAAGCTCGAACTGGAGTTCTCGCCTGTCGGCGTGATCGAGTTTATCGAGCGTTGTGCGGAAACCGCTCTGATGAAAGCCAGCCGTAAGCAGATAACTCTCGATATCGAAACTCCGCCGGGACTTCCACCAGTACGCGGCGATGCCAGCTTGTTGCGTGACGTTCTCCAGAATCTGGTCGATAACGCAATTCAGTACACGCCCCCCGGCGGCCGGATCTGCGTAAGCGCGCGCGTCAATTCCAACGAAATGGTGATCGAAGTCATGGATACCGGAATCGGGATTCCACTTGTAGACCAGGAGCGAATCTTCGAGCGTTTTTACCGCGTAGACGCGGCCCGTTCCCGGGAAGCGGGCGGCACAGGCTTGGGTCTATCCATCGCGAAACACATTATCGACGCGCACGACGGACGTCTGTGGGTGGAAAGCACTGTAGGCGAGGGCTCGCGATTCTCCTTTTCGATTCCTCTGGCGAATTAGCTCTCCCTTTCTAGCCAGTCTTGAAACATTCACGGCGGATTCAACCACTTGCAACATCCACCCCTGATGATGTAGCTGCTGGAAAAAGATATGGCTGGGCGCAAACCCATTGGGCCCTGGGAGGAACGCAACGTGGCAGGAACAAAGGCCAATTCGGAGGCAATTTTTCAGAACGTGTTGGTGAACTACCTGATCTCACAGGCGCGCACTGTGGAGTCTTCCCTGAACCGCGCTCTGTGGGCGTTGATGGAGCGCAACGAACGGCTTGCCAGCGAAGTGTTCCTGACCGAGCCCCGGATCAACGAAATGGAGATTTTGATCGACGAGCACGCCATACGCATGTTGCGGCAGCCGAATCTTCTCGAAACCGACGTTCGCTTGATCGTGGCCACTCTCAAGATAAATAACGATCTCGAGCGCATGGGTGACCTGGCCGTCAATTTAAGCGAGCGCGCTATCTCTCTAGCCGGAATGGGTAAGATTGAGACGCCTTCCGAACTCGAGCCAATGACAACGGCTGTTCGCGCCATGGTTTCGAAATGCCTTGGGGCTCTGATCTACCAAAATGTGGATCTGGCAACACAAGTCCTTGAGAGCGACGATATCGTGGACCAGTATCGCGATCAGGTCTTCGAGGCACTTCTCGCAGGAATGACGAAGGATTCGTCGCTCGCCGCGCCGAACCTTCATTTCGTTCTGGCCTCGCGACACTTGGAGCGAATCGCCGATCACGCCACGAATATTGCGGAGGACGTCCTGTTTTGGGTCCGCGGTCTTGAGGTACGGCACGGCCGAGCGCGGCTTATGGACACCCAAGAAGACGCAAAAGCGTCGTAACAGTTTTTTCACGCATCGGTCATCCGGCAGTGAACACGAGCGCCTACGCTGCGCCATCGATTTTGTAGCCGGGCGGATGCGACGATAAGACTTCTGTCGCGGCCGGCTGATGGGTTCGGTTTGACAAGTTCTGGCGCAACAGCATTTTGCGCTGGAAAACGCAGTCTACGACCTGCGCCCACCAAGGAGGCGCGGCCTGGACAACCCCCGGGGCCGCGCCTCCTCATTTTTTGCAGATGAGTTTTTCCTATTTCACTTCCAATTGTTGTGTATGTAACGCAGCTGTAACAATTCCGACAAAAGATACGCTCCTAAGGAGAGTACTGCCACCATGAAGAAGACTTCTCTCGTTCTGTCGATCCTGTTGGCTCTAGCGATTGCGGTTGCAGCGCATCCCGGCACGATATTGCTGAATGGCGCGGGTGCCACGTTCCCCTACCCGATGTATTCAAAATGGTTTGACGTTTACCACCAGAAAGATCCGAATGTTCAAATCAACTACCAGTCGATTGGCTCAGGCGGCGGAATCCGACAGGTGCTTGCAGGCACGGTAGACTTTGGCGCCTCCGACGGACCGATGACCGATGATCAAATCAAGGAATTCAAGCAAAAACGCGGGGTCGACATTTTGCATTTCCCCACAGTTTTGGGTGCTGACGTGCCCACTTACAATATCCCCGGTGTAACCGCGGAGCTGAACTTCACCCAGAAGGCAATCGCGGGCATCTTTCTCGGGACAATCAATAAGTGGAACGATCCTGAGATCACGAAACCCAATCCAGGGATAAACCTCCCAAGCGCCGATATTCTTGTAGTTCACCGCTCAGATGGCAGCGGCACAACATACGTATGGACCGACTTCCTCTCGAAGATAAGCTCTGAGTGGAAAAGTAAAGTTGGGACTGGCACCTCAGTGAATTGGCCTGTAGGTCTCGGCGGCAAGGGTAACGAAGGCGTATCGGGACTGGTTAAGCAGACACCCAACTCGCTCGGGTATGTCGAACTTGTTTACGCGATTCAGAACAACATGCCGTACGGCAAAGTTCAAAACGCCGATGGAAAGTTCGTCAAAGCCGATTTGGCCAGCGTCACTGCGGCGGCAGCGGGCGCAGCCAAGAACATGCCCGATGACTTTCGGGTTTCGATCACGAATGCTCCGGGAGCGACGTCTTACCCCGTTTCGAGTTTCACGTGGCTATTGATCCCCTCTCAGATTCCGGATGGGTCCAAACGCGATGCGATCAAGGGCTTTTTGACCTGGATGCTGAACGATGGACAGAATTATACGGAGGCTCTGTCCTACGCCCGGTTGCCGAAACCAGTCATTGCGAAGGAGCTGAAAGCCATATCGCTTGTAAAATAGAAAATGTCCACTGCCACCACGATCCAGCACGCAGCTCCTCCGCAGTCAAGGCTGCGTGCATTCGCTCAGCGGCTCCGCCACGGCGATGAGATAGCTCACCTCATCACGCTCGTATTTGCCGCCGGGATTCTTCTCATTACATCGGCGCTTGTGTACGAACTCTGGAGGACTTCCTATCTTTCGCGAACAAAGTTCGGATGGCATTTTTTCTGGACTCAGACGTGGGATCCAATCTTTGACAATTTCGGAGCGGCGCCGTTTATTTACGGCACGCTCGTAACTTCGGCTGTTGGCCTGCTGATTGCCGTCCCGGTAGGTCTCGCAAGCGCTGTTTTCCTTTCGGAGCTCGCCCCGCGCAAGGTTAGCGACATACTGGCGTTCCTGATTGATTTGTTGGCGGCCGTACCCAGCGTGATTTACGGACTGTTGGGGGTTTTTATTGTTGTTCCTTTGGTGCGTACGAAAATCGGGCCCGCATTAATCGGAACCCTGGGGCACGTTCCCATCATTGGAAAGCTCTTTCAACCGCCTAATTACGGAGTAGGTTTCTTCACAGCTGGAGCCGTGTTAGCGATCATGGTCGTACCGTTCATCATTTCCGTCTCGCGGGAAGTGTTGCTGACGGTCCCTCGCGAGCAGCGGGAAGCGGCCCTTGCTCTGGGCGCTACGCGGTGGGAATCCACTTGGAAGGTGGTAGTTCCGTGGGCGCGGACGGGCATCATGGGATCTGTGTTCCTTGCTTTGGCGCGCGCGCTGGGCGAAACGATGGCCGTTACGATGGTCATCGGCAACGATCCAAAAATCAGCGCTACGCTTTTCGCTCCGGGTTACACGATTGCCGCCGTCATCGCCAATGAATTCACGGAAGCCACCGGCGATCTCTACCTCAGTGCACTCATAGAACTCGGCCTCGTTCTGTTTCTGATGACGTTTATACTGAACGGCCTTGCCCGAATCCTGATCGTCGCAACTGAGCGCGGTGGAGGGCACGCGGCATGAAACGGTTCTTTCTCATCTGGCGGAAGAGCGTAAACATTTTCATGTTGACGCTTACCGGTCTCGCGGCCCTGACGGTCGTTTCGATCCTGTTTTTTATCCTTGGGTATTTGGTTTGGAACGGCGGCAGGGCAATCAATTGGGATTTTTTTACCAAGTTGCCGAAGCCGGTGGGAGAGACCGGCGGCGGAATGGCGAACGCGATTGTGGGCAGCGCAAAGCTACTTTTTCTTGCCTCACTTTTTGGCCTTCCAGTTGGTTTTCTTGGGGGAGTGTACTTGGCGGAATTCGGCGGGAAGATGTTTTCTTTTATCGTTCGTTATACAACGGATCTGCTCAATGGCGTCCCCTCAATTGTGATCGGCATTTTCGCTTACTCGGTAGCTGTCCTGCCCGTAAAGCACTTTTCCACTCTTGCCGGCGGAGTGGCCCTCGGGATAATGATGATTCCGATTGCCGTGCGTACAACGGAAGAATTTCTTCGGTCGGTACCCAACAGCCTGCGCGAAGGTGCCATGGCTCTGGGAGCGAGCAAATCGAGAACGATAGCGACCGTGATCATTCCCGCCGCTTTCCAGGGCATTCTTACTGGCGTTATGCTGGACTTGGCCCGTGTGGCAGGCGAAACGGCTCCGCTGCTCTTCACAGCCTTCAGCAATCGCTTTTGGAGTCCCGGGTGGGGTCAGCCGACAGCTTCGCTTCCCGTGATGATTTTTACTTATGCCATTGCGCCGTACGACGATTGGCATCGTCAGGCTTGGGCCGCAGGACTGGTCCTGCTGGCGCTAATACTCTTGGCGAATATCGGCGCTCGCTTAATCCTAGCGCGCGGTACATCATTTAGGAGCACGTGAGGTGGAAGACGTGAGTGGAGCTCCCCAGATGGCATTGTCGCTCAACGCACTAAGAGAGCAAACTCCTATGCATACAGCCCGTCAAGAGAGCGCTGAATCACTACGTTTCAATATTTCCGACCTGAACTTCTTTTACGGTCCCAAGCAGGCAGTATTCGGACTCAACTTGAAGATTCCGGCCAACAAGGTCACTGCTCTGATCGGTCCATCCGGATGTGGGAAATCTACATTTCTGCGCACTTTGAACCGCATGAACGAGACAATCCGCCACACGCGAGTGGAAGGCAAAATACTGCTCGATGGGCAGGATATCCTTGTCATGGACGTGGTCGCCTTGCGCCACCGAGTGGGGATGGTCTTTCAGCGGCCGAATCCGTTTCCCAAATCCATCTACGAGAATGTGGCTTACGGCTTGCGGGTGAATGGATTCAAAGGACGCCTCGACGATCTTGTGGAAAAAAGCTTGCGCCGAGCCGCCCTGTGGGAGGAAGTGAAAGACTACCTCAAGAAGTCAGCCTTTGCGCTCTCCGGCGGTCAGCAGCAGCGCCTTTGCATAGCGCGGGCTCTCGCTGTCGATCCTGAGGTTCTTTTGCTCGACGAGCCGTGCTCCGCGCTCGATCCCGTAACCACCGCGAAAATCGAGGAGCTGATGTTTCAGCTCAAGGACAGCTGCACGATGGCGATCGTGACGCACAACATGCAGCAGGCAGCGCGCGCCAGCGATTTCACCGCGTTCATGCTCGACGGCAAATTGATCGAGCACAGCGAGACTTCGAAACTGTTCACAACGCCGACCGACCCGCGCACAGAAGCATACATAACCGGCCGTTTCGGATGATTCTCCGTGCAGCTTTGGGCCCGAGTTTCAGCTTTCGAATGAAGGGGACTGAGATTACATGGAACGCCATTTTGAACGCGACCTCGAGGAACTGAAACAGCGGCTGCTCTGGATGGGAAGCCTGGCCGAGCGTGCAGTGCACCAGGCCGTGCACGCCGTGTTGGACGCCGAAGAGCACCTCGCTGAAATTGTGCTCAGCGAAGAAGACGCTATCAATGAAATGCAGATTGAAATTGACGAGCGCGTCCAGCGGTTACTGGCGCTACAGCAGCCGATGGCCGCCGATCTTCGTTTTCTCTTGGCGGTCTCGCGCATCAATGGCGATCTTGAACGGATTGGCGACCAGGCCGTAAACATTGCCCAGTCCGCGATGCGCGTTCTGCGCCATCCGCAGGTAAAGCCTTACGTCGATCTGCCGCGCATGAGCGAGCTTGCGGAAGGCATGGTGCGGGATAGCTTGAATTCGCTGGTTCGCGGCGATATCGATCTCGCGCGCAGCGTGCTTCAACGCGACGACCAGGTGGATCGCCTGCGCGATCAACTCTTTCGCGAGCTGCTTACTTACATGATGGAAAATTCCGCAGTCGTGTTTGCCGCTTTCGAGTTGATTCTCGTTGCCAAGAATCTCGAGCGCATTGGCGACCATGCAACGAACATCGCTGAGGACGTTATCTATTTTGTTGCTGGCCGCGACGTTCGGCACCCTGCTCTCGACCGTCGTTAGCGGCGCGGGTTCGCCCGGAACTACGGTCGAGATACCAGCACACACACCAGAAAAATAATCCCTGCCTCTAGAGCGCCCATTGCTACGTCCAGGAAGTAATGGTAGCGGCCAAGAAACGCGCCGATTGCGATGCTCACTGCAACCACGAGGAATATCGCGCCGGTCATGGGCAAGAATCGCGCCAGCACCAGCGCCACCGCCATTGTTGAGGCCACGTGCGCGCTCGGGAAAGTGATGGCCTGAATGCTACCGCGATTCAGGACTTCTAAATTCAGGTTGCGGACCTCATTCGCGGCGGCTGCGAATTCCTCAGGCTCTCCTGGAACCAAGCGAGGCGGCATGGCTGGAACAAAAATCGTGACGGCAAAGGAGATGTCGCTCGCTAACACGACGACAATCCAGTAAAAATCGGCCGCTGCACGGTGATGTCCTATATAGAGAGCGGCCAGCCCGATCGGTACGAGCGGGTAGCACATCAGGTAAGCCGTTTCAAAATATCTCCCCCATCCCTCATTCTCGCCGCTTCCGCCTATGCGCTGGAGCACGCGAAACACTTTCTCGTCTGTCTGCGCGAGCCATTTCTGAATTCGTTCGTCGGGACCGGTGAAGAATTGCCCCGCTTGCCAGTACGGAATAAGCAACAGCGCAGCCGGGAGCCAATCGCGCACTACGGAGCCCGCGAATCCGTGAAAGGCAAACCGCGCCACTAAGATCGCCACCGGCACGATGACGGCAAGCATTGCAATGCGCAATCGCCGTCGCATTTCCAGAGGCCGCATCCACGCCAGCAACCCAATCCCAAGTGCAAAAACAATTTGAATCCATTCGGAAGCACGCATCTCGGCTGGGACTATAGGACAAACAGGAGGGAACGCGAATTGTTCAATCTCAGGCGGGTGACGCTCGGGTCCAAAAGGGAAGGCTAAATGCGCGTTAGGGCTGTGGCTTCGTCTTCCGAAAGATCCAGTATCGAATCCAGGCGCACCATCTTCAGCAGCATCATTACGCGCTTACTCGGCGCGAAAAACGTGCACTTGCCTCCGGCGCGCTTCAACATCGTAAACGAACGAACGAGCGCACCGATTCCCGAGCTATCAAGCTCGGTCACACCCGCCAAATTGACGGCGATGCGTGTCGAGCCCGCTTCCATCAGCTGCTGAATCTGGCCTCGAAACGCTTCCTCCGCCTCACCCAGTTTGAGCGGCCCTTCCAGGTCCAGGATCGTAGCCTGTCCGGCTTTGCGAATACCAATATTCACAGGTACCTCACAGCGAGTTGCAAAGCTAACTGAATTGCGCTCCGCAATCAAGGGCTTGCACTCTTATATGTCTTGTTTATTGGGCCGATTACGGGACAGTTCCTTGACGCGCCACAGCCCCATTTGTTAGGCTCCGCGCGTTCTCTTTCCCCCGGTCTCCGGGCTCGGCGCGGGGGCGGGAGTGAGGACGCCCCTCCAGGGAGAGCAATGGAAACATCCTCGGCGCTCTTCGAACTCGCGAGCGTGTCTCTAGCGTGTCGCGATCAGGACACGCTTTTGAAGACGTTTGCTGCGCGCGTAGGCGCCACGCTCGGAGCGCGCGCTGTATTCGTATGGATCCACGCTTCTGGATCGGAAGGGCTCATCTGCCGCACGCGCTGGACCGAAACTGGTGAGCGGATTGTACCCTCCAGCGAACCTGTCACCGAAGGGCCTCTCGCCATCGTGTTTGCGTCGGCAAGCACGAGCCGCCTTACCGCGCAGGATCTGTCGCTCGATGATCTCGAGCATCTGGAGGAGACGAGCCGGGTCCGCGTCAAGTCCGCAATGTTTACCTCTCTTCCCGGTGTTGAAAGCCCCGAAGGCGTGGTCGAAGTCCTGAACAAAAGAGCCGGGAACTTCACGGAGCAAGACGCGCATTTCCTCGAGGAAGCGGCCCGGCTAGCTGGCCAGGCTCTCACGAATCTCGAAGCTATCGAAGGCGAGCGCCACGCCCAGCTCGCCACTCTTGAACGCCTGACCGCACTCTACGACCTGGGCCGCACATTCACATCCACGCTCGAGCTGGAAGAGCTGCTACCTATCGTCGCTGGCAAGATCAAAGATATTCTCGGAGCTGGGGCCTGCAATCTCTGGCTCGCGGCAGGAGACGAACTTCGGCTGGCCAATACTGCGGGAGTGGACCCGACGGTAGAGCAAGGTGCGAGTGTTTCCGCGAGCGAAGGGCTGCTCGGTGAAATTGCTCAGGCGGGAAATCCGAAGCTCCTTGAAACGCCATCGGAAGAGCCGGGTCTCGAAGAGCGCATCAAGGCTGGCGGCGAATTCGAGATCGAGTCGTGGATGGCAGCGCCGCTGCGAAAAGAAAATGAAGTGCTCGGCATCGTCGAGCTGGTGAACAAGACAGACGGCACGCCCTTTAATGAAGAGGATCTTTTTTTCCTTGAAAGTATCAGCGAGCAGGCCGCGGTCGCCTTGCACAATGCCAATCTGCTCGAATCCGAACGCAAGGTTCACGCCCTCGACGCTCTTCTGAAAATTTCGCAGGAAATCACATCCACGCTGGACCTCGACCATGTTCTTTCCACTGTCGCCCAGCAAGCCGCCTCCGTAGTTCCGTTCGACAAATTAGTCATCGGCTTTTTCGATCGGCGTAAATTCGTTCTGGGCGCCGTCTCGGGCGAAGCGGAAGTTCCAAAAACGCGCGAAATGAGCGAACTGCGTGACCGCCTGGAATGGGTATCCCAGCAGGAAGGTCCCGTCGCCGTCGATAAATATGACGATGGCTGGCACGCCGATCCGGAAGATGCTCGCGCGCAGCTCGTCTCATACCTCGAGGCCTACGAGCTCAACGGCACGTATGCCTTGCGGCTGCGTGACGATCAGGGCGTTCTTGGCGCGATGATACTTCTTAGCAGCGACGCAGACTTCCTCACCGACGCCAACAAGGAAACTGTTTCGATTCTGGCGAACCAGACGACTGTCGCCATCCGCAATGCGCAGCTCTACCAGCAGGTTCCGCTCGCAAATATTTTCCAGCCCTTTGCCGAGCAGAAAAAGCGTCTCGCCGCCGCCATGCCGAAAGAACGCTGGCGCCTATATGCTGAGCGCGCCGCCATTGTTGCCGCCATTCTCATTTTGGTCCCCTGGCCTGTGCGCGTGCGCACCGATGCTACTGTCGTCCCTGCTGAACATCGCATCGTCAGCTCGATGGAAGGGGGAGTCGTTCGGCATGTTTTCGTGCGCGAAGGCGAAACCGTGCAGCAGGGCCAATCGCTCGCACAACTTGACGATAGCGAGGATCGCATCAAGCTTGCCCAGGCCGAAGTCGCTCTCGCGCAGGCTCGCCGGGAAATTGCAGAAGCGGAATTTCGCAATGATCCATCGGCCGCAGGACAAGCCAAAATGCGCGCCGATCTTCACGCTGCCGAAGTGCAGCTCGAACAACAACGCGTTGCTGCGGCAGACCTTCGCGCTCCGATCGCTGGCGTCGTGGTGACTCCAAAAATTGAAGAAAAAACGGGTGTGATGGTCAAAGCAGGCGATCCCTTCGCTGAGATCGTCGACCAGGAACGAATGGCCGCCGAAATGAGCGTGCCTGAGACGGATTTGGCCCTCGTCCGCCCTGGCAAGGATGTTGCGCTTAAGCTTAATGCCTTCCCGACGGCGACATTCCTTGGAACCGTCGATCGCATCGGTGCCCAAACTCATTCCGATGCTGGGGACCAATACTTTCTAGTCCGCGCTCTGTTTTCGAATTCGGGCGGGCGCGCTCGCGATGGAATGGTTGGCCGCGTTCGCATCCGCGCAGCCGGGGGTTGGTTCGGGAGTGGGTGGTATCCGGTCGGCTACGCACTATTTCGCGATCCATTTCGCTGGATTTGGCAGAAAGTCTGGAGCTGGCTTCCGTAAGCTGAGGGGGCAGGGACATGATGAGACGTTCAACGTATCTTCCAATCGTAACTTTGGCGCTCGCGCTGGCGGGCTGTGGCGATTCTTCTCACGCGCCAGATTCCACTTCTGCCGCTCCACCTCCGTCTTTGGCAGTGCCTTCGCGACCGTCACAACCGCCGGGACCAACCGCCACCGTCAAGCCTCCTGAGCCAAACGACGTTCTTAGCGTGCTTTCCGTGGAGCACCAGGTGGATCTCTCTGCCGAGCGCGACGGTGTGGTCACCTCCCTCGCAAAAGACGAAGGCAGCGCCGTCAAAGCCGGTGAAATTCTAGGACAGCTGGATGACCGCAGCCTTCAGATGGAGCTCAACAAGGCCCGCAACGATCTCACCGTCGCCGAGAATAACGTGAAATTCAAAGAGGCCGAGCTCAAGGCCAAAGCCGCGGCTCTAAGACGCCAACAGCAGCTGCGTGAATATGGGCTTTCAAGCGAAGCGGACCTGGAAGCCGCCGAGTTTGAAGCAAAAGGCGCCGAATACGATATGCATGGATGGCAAGCCCTTGTCGAAAGCAGCCATTCGGAAATTCATCGCCTCGAAATTCAACTGGACCAAACCCGGTTGCGCGCTCCATTCAGTGGCGTGATTGTGCGCCGGTACGTTCGCGAAGGCCAGTCAGTGGCCAAGAACGATAAGTGTTTTCGCATCAGCCAGCTTTCGCCCCTTCAGGTCCAATTTCAGGTTTCCGAAGCTTCCCCAAAGCGTCCCGAGCGTGGCGCTCCGGTCGATCTCTCGCTTGTCGATAATTCCGGCCGCACGTTTTCAGCCCGCGTGGTGAAGGTTAGCCCCACCGTCGATCCCGCAAGTGACAGCTACGACGTCACCGCGCAGCTTGTCGGAACCGGAATTTCCGATTTGCGGCCCGGCATGGCTGTGCATGTAATTTGGCCGGGCACTGCAAAAGCGAAACCGTAGGCACCGCGACCCATGCGCTTTGGCCCCACCAGTATTCAGGTCTCGAGCGTCCTTTCCAAAGGATTGCGGCGCCCCAAGCTTCGCTCCGATCTGCGCATCAGCGAACAAACCGTCAACGGCGAAAAAAGCTACGTCATCAAAAACCACGAGACCAACTCCTACAATCGTTACGGTGAATTCGAATACCAGGTACTTATGCTGTGTGATGGCACACGCACACCAGCAGAGATATCAGAAGCTCTTTCCGAAAAGGACCCGGATTCCGCAATCGCTGAATCAGAAGTCCTCGAATTCCTCGATTCGATCGAGCCGGCCATGTGGGAACGGTCCCTCGGCGAAAAAAATCTTGCGGTTCTTGAACGCATCCGTGATGAGCGTAAAGGCCGAGTCGACCAGTCCAGCATGCTATACATCAGCTTCAAGGCCTGGGACCCAAATAAAACCCTCGCGAAGCTCGATCCTTATCTCAGCTGGATTTACACCACTCAGTTCGTGTTTTTTTGCATCCTCCTGTTTGTCACGGCGGCCTATTTTGTAGCTGGCGACTGGAGCCGGGTGCAGCGCGACACTTCATCGCTTTATTCCTTCGCCGAAAAGAGCGCCTACGATGTGTGGGCGTTTTGGATCCTGCTTCTGCTGCTCGGCGCAGTCCACGAGTTCGGCCACGGGCTTACCTGTAAACACTTCGGCGGCGATGTTCACCAAATGGGATTTTTGCTGATCTACCTGACGCCCGCCTTTTATACCGACACCACAGATATCCTTCTCTTTGATCGCACATCACGCCGCCAATGGGTGATCTTCGCGGGCATCTGGGTGGAACTTCTTCTTTGCAGCACTTCAGCCGTGATCTGGCACTTCACCGCACCCGGCACTATCGTTAGCGACTTGGCGTACAAGATGATGCTTCTCAGCGGCATACAGGGCGCTGTTTTAAACCTCAATCCGCTCATCAAGGCCGATGGTTATTACGCCCTCTCGCAGTTCCTCGATATCGACAACTTGCGCGAAGACGCATTCGCTTTCCTGCGCGTTTGGGCGCAAAAATACATTTTGCGTCGGGATATTGATCTGCCTCCTTCCAGCCGTCGCCAACGGCGAATCTTCTTTATTTTTGGCGTCACAGCGATCATCTACAGCACGGCTCTGCTGGCCGTAGTCCTGTTGTTCGCGAAGAATGTGCTCGTCTCAAAGTTCGGAGACTGGGGCTATTTCTTGTTTGCCGGGGTGCTTTATTTTTTCGCGCGAAAAGGGATCAAATCATCCCTGCCTGTCGCCCGCGCATGGATTCGAAAACAGAGGGAGTCCTACATGACCTGGAGATTAACGCGCGCTCAGACTTTCGGCGTCTTAGGAGTCGCTTTGCTCTTATTCGTGCCTCCTGTCCCCACCAGCGTCTCCTCCGAACTCCTCCTCGAGCCCGGTAAGGCCGCGCATCTCCGCACCTCAGTTGCCGGAACAATCTCAGAGGTATTCGTTCGCCAGGGTCAAGAGGTTAAGGCGGGTCAACTCCTCGCCGTTCTGCAGAACCCGGAAATTGAAGCGGAAGCCAGAAAGACCACCATCGAACTCACCTTGGCTAGCAGCAACCTTCGAGAGAATCAGGATCAGCCTGCATCCGGAAAATCTGCCCAGTCCGCCCGCGAACGCATCCGTCTTCAGAAAGAACTCGCCGTCGCCACATCCAATCTCGACGCGCTACAAATTCGCGCCCCCTTTGACGGCATCGTCACTACCTCCGAAATTCGCCAGCGCGTCGGCCAGTTTCTCGCCGCTGGCGAAGAATTCTGCCGCCTCTCTGACGCTCGAACGATGAAGGCGCGCATTTTCGTCTCTGATCGCGATCTGAATGACATTCGTGCCGGTGCTCCCGTACGAGTGAAAGTTCTGCCCTACGCTTTTCGCACCTATACAGGCCATGTTGAGCAGATTCTTCCCGCCGCCGCTACCGATGCCCCCATCTCTGACACGCAAAAGCTGACGCGGCTAGGCCAGGAACTGACTAACCGCTTCGCCGTCGTGATGGTATTTCCAAACTCCGACGGCTCACTCAGCGCCGGGATGACGGGGATTGCCAAGATTACAGTCAAGAGCAGGCCGTTAGCCTGGCAGATGAGTCGAAGCGCTTGGCACTGGTTGCGTTCTCAGGTTTGGTGGTGATTGCGGGGATCGGGCGTGGTCACAAAGAAAGGGCCGCCGTTCCTGGGACGGCGGCCCTTCGGGGTTGCTGCTACTTCAAACTCCCGGCCTAGCGGAGCGCAAGGTCGGAAGATCGTTGAAAACTCGTAACTGGATGTCGCCTGCCAGCTAACCCCGAGGCCAAGTTACGGTGAGGCTGCGCACCGCCATAAGAGAGGTCTTGCGCTCGAGCTTTTTCGCCGCCTCTGGTTTTTTGCTCTTTTTCACTGGCTTCGCCGTCGTTTTCATCGTTGCAACTCCCGGAATAAGTGCTCCCACGACTATCACAACCCCTTGCAAAACTCTGGCCAAAGTCGGCCTCGGTCCACGGTTTCTTTCTGCATTGGAAACGCGGCATTTACCGGCGACTTCAGTGCGGATCGAGAAAGCGCGCGCGAGAATTTGCTCAAAATAGTAAACCAACGTTGAATTTTTAAACGACGCTCACTGCCGCAGCCTCATTACTCACCTCTTGCGCGCCAGGAATAAGGTCTTAAGGCCACGCAGGCCCGCCGGAGGACCAGATCTCGACGTCAAGGTCATATAGTCGTGAGCGCGAATTCGATCGAACCCCGCCCTCCGCAGCGTCCTCCGGATCTCGGAGGGGCTCCATTCAACTTCCTCTCCCGCTTCGTCGTATCGTTTCCACAGCCCTGCCCGCTGGCGGACAAACCAGGTCATCGTCTGCCAGCCTTTCTTCCGCCGGGCATCCCACCCCCCCTGCTGCAGCCAGAAAATTCTCGGGGTTTTCTTTACGTCGGTAGCAACCCACACCTTTTCAAAGAGGGGCTGGTGGTTAACATCAAACAGGAAATAGCCTCCCGGACGCAGGACTCGCGCCACGGCCCGCGCCACCTTCAGCAAATCCGCTCGATGCGGGACATGATTCACCACCCCCCATTCCGAACTCACTAGGTCCACCGACTCGGGTAGCCGGAACGTCCTCATGTCCGCTCGGATCAATCGGACGGACACTCTCGCCTTAAGAATCTTTTGCCTGGCAATCTTCAGCATGCTCGTCGAGAGGTCTACGCCGTACACACGCAGGCCTTGGCGGGCGTATTCCACTGCCGTTCGGGCCGTGCCGCAGCCCAGCTCGCATACTGATTCCAGGCCCGGGAGGGCCTTTCGTGCCAAGCGCATCCGCGCTTGTCTCCAACTGTTTGGCAGGGTTGGAAATAGTTGGTCGTAATAGAGTCCGTGGCGTTCGTATGTGGACTTGGCTTTCACCCATCACCCTGCGGCCTACGGCGCTGCGTCATTTTGCACGCTCTTCCCGCCCAGGAAGCGTAGTGGCCCGTCAAAGCGGTTAACCTACCAGAACTGGGTCAGAGCTTGGAATCAAAGGTTGAGGAAGCAGGCGTACCCAAATCGGAAACTCGGAAAGCAAACAGGGCCGCTAGGTACTCAGCGGCCCTGTCAAACTGCTTGCCGCGGGCTGCGAAAACTACACGCAGCAGCCGCGCTACGCAATCACTTAGCGACTGATAAGCGGCTTGGTCGATTCCAGCTTCTTGGACTTCTTCAAGGTTTTCTTTGCCATGTCTTTGTTCTCCCTCTCAAGTTGCCCCTCTGGGGCGATGCTTTCTTTATTGCAATCAAGTTGCCAATCACCTCGAGACTCCAGTCATCCAATAAGTCTCGTGGAATGTGTTTGATCGATTTCTGAATCTCGGATTCCTTTCGTCTCAATATTTCTTGTGTGTTGATTTATTCAACGCCATTGAATTTTTCACCATGTGCAAACGCGGATACCAGTCTCCTGAGCAAAGGTGGCCCGGATCAGAGGCTGTACTTACGGCACAGGTAGTTCAATCGGTTCCGGTCGACACCCAGCAGTCGCGCCGCCTCTGACTTCCCCTGTTTTGCTTGTTCCAATGCTTGCTCCACCCACCGTCGCTCGAAGGCCTCGATCTCTCTGTCCAGATTGATCCCGCTTCCCGACAGCCGAACCCGTCCCCTGTCGCCCCTGACCACCTGCATGATGTCGATCGGAAGATCCTTGAGCTCAATGGTTTCTCCGTCCGTCATGATCACCAGTCTCTGAATCGCATTCTCCAGTTCCCGCACGTTTCCCGGCCATGGGTACCTTTTGAGCGCCTGCATGGCGTCGTCCGCGATTCGCTTCGCCGGAAAGCTATTGGCCGCGCAATAGATGCTGACGAAATACTCCGCCAGCACAGGGATATCCTCCACCCGTTCGCGCAACGCCGGCACGAATATTGGCACCACGTGAATCCGGTAATACAGGTCCTCGCGGAATCGGTCCTCCCGCACCATCTCTTCCAGGTCCTCGTTCGTCGCGCTGATCAGCCGGAAATCCACCTTGATCTGCTTCTTTCCGCCCAGCCTCGTCAGCGACCGGTCCTCCAGCACCCGCAGCAGCTTGCTCTGCAGGGGCGGCGTCAGCGTCGCAATCTCATCGAGGAAAAGTGTTCCCTGATGAGCCAGCTCCACGCGACCTTCTTTCGTCCCCACTGCTCCTGTAAAGGCCCCCTTCTCGTACCCAAAAAGCTCAGCCTCCATTAGCCCCTCGGGCAGCGCCGCGCAATTTACGCTGATGAAAGCGCGGTTTTTCCGCGGGCTCTGCTCGTGGAGGGCGCGGGCTACCAGCTCCTTCCCCACTCCGCTCTCACCGCGGATAATCACGTTGGTCGTCGCCCGCGCCATCCGCTTTATTGAGTCGAACACATGCCGCATCGAGTCCGTTGTCCCGATTAGGTCGCCGAGCGCGTTCTTGCGACTGATTTCCTCGCGCAGCAGCCGGTTCTCGCGCTGGATATGCAGTTTTTCTACTGCGCGCTCGAGCAGGTGCCGGAGCACGTCCGGGTCAATCGGCTTGATGAAGTAGTCGTAGGAACCCGCGTCGATGACCTTCAGCGCGGTGGATTTCTTTTCATCGGAACTCAGCACGATCACGAGCGTGTCGATGTTGCTTCCGTCCAGCCTTGACAGCAACTCAGTGCACTCCCGCACCCCTCCCGACGCAATCGGAAGCCCCAGCAGCAACACATCCAGCTCCCGCTCTTCCAGCAGCTTTACCGCTGCGTCGTAGTCCTCGCCCTCGAGAACTTCAAAATCTGAACGCAGAGCAGACGCAATCTTCGCGCGCAATGCCGCGTCGTCGTCTACGATCGCTATTTTGGGCTTAGCCGGACCGGGCGTGATGGCTGTCTCCGCTACTAGCGGCTCCGCGAGAATAGCACTCGTTCTCGTCTCGGAGCCTAGCCTGTGCGATTTAGGCCGCGATTCTAGGTGCGACGCGCGCACATGTCAACGCGCCTGCGTGTCAACAGACACGTAGCTGCAGCCTTAGCCGACGACGAGGGTCCTTGCCGTGTGGCTGAAATTTGGAAGGCTTGATTATCGGGTGAGTCAAATGCGAAGCTCGGCCGCCGTCTAGACGATAGAGCAGATGAAAAACCCGGATTTCTCTGCGGTTATGCCCCGGCCGCTGACTCGGCTGCTTCGTCGGACTCGCCTGCGTCCGCAGAAGAGCGCACCAAAATCTCCACGCCGTGCTTCTGCATGTCGAAATTCTGCTTTCGATCCGTCTTATCGAGAATCTCGCGCACGCCTTTTCCGATTGCCGCCGCCATGGTACCGGCCGTAACGATGGCTTTCCCCGCCACGGTTCCCGGCCCCTTCTCGCGATCCTCAAACTTGATTTCCACTTCGAATGTCTTAGCCACCGATTTCCTCCGATTTCCTATTAACAAAAGGCGATTCGCTAGGTTCCAGAGTACTTTGCTCCCGTGCCGCTTCGCAATACACTCTTCAGTTTTTTTTTGCTGCTGCCCGTGTTGCCGGGCCTTCACCAGCAATGTGGCAGCAAAAACTAAGCATCGACGGTGCGCCGGGCACTCAGTACCATTTTGTGTTGCCTGGAGGTTTCTGTGCAAAAGCCAGTGCAAAAGATTGACCGCTCCAGTCCACGCAAGAAAATCCGTTACGGAGTGGTCGGACTTGGTTACATATCGCAAATAGAAGCGCTTCCGGCTTTCGCTCATGTCAGGGAAAATTCTGAAGTTACGGCACTCGTCTCCGGCGACCCGCAAAAACTCAAACAGCTCTCTCGCAAATATAAAATTCAGCACACCTATTCCTACGAGCACTATTCCAAATGCCTGAGCAGCGGCGAGATCGACGCAGTCTATATCGGACTGCCGAATCACATGCATCGCGCGTACTCCGAGGCCGCCGCGCAGGCTTTGATTCACGTCCTTTGTGAAAAGCCGATGGCCTTCGACGAGGCCGAATGCGAAGGCATGATCGCAGCTGCCGAAAAAGGGCACGTGAAATTGATGATCGCCTACCGCTTGCATTTTGAACGCGGCAACCTTGATTCGATCGAGGCAATCAAAGCCGGCAAAATCGGAGATCCGCGATACTTCACTTCCTCCTTCTCGCAGCAAGTAAGAGCGGACAACTCGCGCCTGAAGGCCGACGTGGGCGGCGGCCCGATCTATGACTTGGGTGTTTATTGCATCAACGCTGCCCGCTCCCTGTTCGGCTGCGAGCCCGAAGAGGTCTTCGGGTGGAATCGCAGTTCGAGTGACCAACGCTTCCAGGAAGTTCCGGAGATGACGAGCGAGTCAGGTCCGTCTACGAAGTTGTGGGAACCAGAGGCGTCCTGAAAATGGACCCCGCGTACGAAATGGCGGAAGCTTTGAAATCCGAAATCATGGTTGATGGCCGGGTTCAGAAAAAGGCTTTCAAGAAACGGGACCAGTTTGCTCCTGAGCTCGTCTATTTCTCGGACTGCATACTCAACGACAAACAGCCTGAGCCCTCAGGACAAGAAGGCCTGGCGGATGTGCGAGTGACGCGGGCCATTTTGGAGTCCGCCGAAACGAACCGCCCTGTTTCCTTGCCGCAGATGAAAATCGTTCAGCGGCCGGACTCGAGCCAGGAAATTTCAAAGAAGCCCGTTGCCACGCCTCCAGCACTCGTAAAAGCCACCGCGCCAGGCGCGGAGTAACTTGTTCCGCAAAGATTGACTAATGCCCACAAAAATCAAACCACGCGGCGTTCTCGCCGACCCGACACCCCTTGCGCCATTCGATAAAGACTTCCAAAATCGGATCCAGGTGATCATCGAAACTCCCAAAGGCAGCCGGAACAAATTCGCGTTTGACCCAGAACAGGAAGTGTTCGCGCTCGCGAAGGTGCTTCCTGCCGGCATGACCTTTCCATACGACTTTGGTTTTATTCCCTCAACAAAAGCAGAGGACGGGCATCCTACGGACGTTCTGGTGCTGATGGACGAGCCGGCTTTTCCGGGTGTGCTTGTGAAATGCCGCGTGATCGGAGTAATAGAAGGTGAGCAAGGCAAGAAGAAGAACAAGCAGCGCAATGACCGGATCGTCGGCGTCGAGGAAGAAAATCACAGCTACGCCCACATCAAGCACGTCCGCGACCTAGGCCAGAAATTCGTGGAGGAACTGGAAGAGTTCTTCGTCAACTACCACAGGCATCTGGGTAAGAAATATCGAATTCTCGACGTAAAAGGTCCCGCAGAAGCATGGCGTCGAATCGAAGACGGAAGAAAAGCGGCTCGCCGTAAAGGTTAATCGCCTTTTGACGAAACAGGCGCGTGCGATGCCGCGCCGGCGTGGCCTTTGCGGAGAAAAAGACGGTGCCTGCGCAGCCGCCAGATCAGAACCGAAATCGCGGTCCACGCCACAAGCGCTGCGAAAAGCGCGGCCGCGCCGCTTGAGATGGGCAGCAGCTTCCATGCTATGAGTGCGAAACCGACGAGGCCGATACTTCCGATCGCTGCGCCGCGCGCATCCAGAGCAGCAGCCTCTCGCCCGCGACTGGTGTTTGCTATTCCCGCTCTTCTTTTCTTTTCTCGCTCGTGCGACTCGAGCAGTGTAGCGCTTGCGGGAAAAAGTGCAGGGAAAGCGAGGAACAAACCGCCGAATACGGGTCCGTAGCGGTTCGCCAGCATTCCAGTAATGGCCGTGATGGCACCTCCGAAGAGGAAGCGCACGGCCAACTCGTACCATTTCGTATCTTTCAAATCCGAAATATCGAAGTGAACTCTCATTCGCAGTCATCGTAACAACACATACCAAACTCCCATCGCGCAAATCATCCACACCGCAATGGCTGAGAACGCTGCTGGAGCAGCGTTCAGCTTGTACCTCATCATCATCCTCATCGCCGCCATCGCGTAGAAGAACAGAGCAATGGCGCCGAAGATCATCGACCGTGCTTCGGTGGCCGCGAATAATCTCCCTTCGCTCAAAATCGTCAACCCAAGAGTGCCTATCGCTACCGAAGGCGCCGCGGCGAAGAGGCCGGCAAAGCTCTTGGGCTTCAACGCGTCGGCAAACGCGGCGAACAGCGATACGACAAGACCGCCAATGATGAACCGTAATAGGATTTGCATCGGTTTGATTGTCCGGCAAAATTATGCGCCGCCGCAAATGTTACGGGGACATTACAACGCAGCTCCCGGCGCATTGAAATTAGCACTTCTCGGTATGCTGGCGCCTTCTCACCAGCCGACACATAACGAAAGGGGCCTTCCCGCAAAAGCGTCCGGGATGCAAACAACGCATTTTGTCTCGATTAGAAATTTGCAAATGTATGTTTTTAAGCTAGATACGGGCATTTTTAATCGCCGTGTCTCGATTAGAAATCTGGGTCTAATCGACACAATTGGCCTGTCGCTACCGACCATTCGATAAGGTTCGTTAGTGAATCTTGGCTGGCAGGTATTTCTTTTCAATCTTCGCAATGATCACGTAGTTCGGATCCACCATCTCGGTCAGGTGTATCTTCGCCACCTTTGAGAGCAGTTCATACGCATCCAATTCCGATAGTCCGTAATCGGCATGAATCCAGCCGATCAATTGCGTGAACGCGATCCGCAGCGAATCGTCGAGCGGGCGGTAAATTCCTGCGGTCATGATTTCGTCGGCATTTTCGAAGCGCGGCCAATCGATTTTCTTGCCTTTGATCACGGAAACGCGCATCCGAACTCGCAGCGGAACCTCAACCGCTGTGCCCGCCACTTCGCCGTCGCCCATAGCTGCGTGTCCGTCACCCATGAAAAGCAACGCGCCGTGAACGTTCACGGGAAGGTAAAGCGTATTGCCTACGCTCGCTTCCGGCGCGTCCATATTGCCCCCAAACTCCGCCGGCACCACCGAACTGCGCGCCTCGCCGCCTGCCGGAGCCACTCCGATGCAACCCAGGAACGGGTGCAGCGGGAACCTCACCGAAAAATTCGAGTCGAGGGCGTGAAACGTGGCGGTGCCCGCCGCATTGTCGATCGGATAGAACCAAATACGCTCGGGCAGTGGAGGGTGCACCATCGGCGTGTAGAACGTCTCGTTGAGCGCTCCAAACCCCGGAGCGAATGCGCCGACGCCTTGCGAGGAGTCCACATCCATCTTGAGAAATTCAATCGCGAGCGTGTCGCCTGGTTCTGCGGTCTCCACGTAGAAGGGCCCACTCAACGGGTTGTCGCCTTTTACCAGTGTGAGCGTGTCACCTGGCTTTTGAAGCGCGTTGCCGAAAGCGTCCACTGTGTTTGTTTCGAGAATGTCTCCGGGAGCGAGCTTTGCGACCGGTGCCGACGTGCTGTTGTACGTGTACTTCACGTCGTCCATCGTCGTGTGATACTTCACCACATTTTGGGCGCGAGCAAGCGGTGCGCAAAACAGCGCCAGTGCGAATCCCCCTACGGCCCGATTCATCATCAACGGCTCCTTTGTAATCACGAGCTCCCGATTAGGATGCCAACCGCGAATACCAACCCGCCACCCACCATTACCTGCAACGAGGAGGCAAAGAGGGGCGTGTCCATATAGCGATGCCGAACATAACTGATAATCGCCAGCTCGATCGCCACCACGACCATCGCCGCGACGAGCGCCGCATGAAAATTCTGAATCAGAAATGGCAATGTATGCCCGATTCCTCCCGCCGCAGTCATCAGGCCTGTCACTAATCCACGAACCACCGGGCGCCCTCGCCCTGTGAGCGAGCCATCGTCTGAAAGCGCCTCGGCAAATGCCATCGAAATTCCCGCACCGAGCGATGCTGCTAGACCGACGCGGAACGCGTCCCAACTGCTATGCGTCGCGAGCGCTGCGGCAAAGATGGGGGCCAGCGTCGACACTGAGCCATCCATCAATCCCGCAAGGCCCGGCTGAATAATCTGCAGCATAAACATTCGACGGCCGGCTTTTTCTTCATCGCCACGGGCACCGGCGCTGACCTGTTCCTCTTTGAGCGATTCCGCCTTGGCATAGTGCTGGCGTTCGATCTCTGCCAGGTCGCCGAGCAGCTTACGGATCGAAGCATCCGCCACCTGATTAATAGCGCGCTCGTAGAAGCGGCGGGTTTCGAGTTCCATCAGCTCTGCTTGCTTGCGGACTTTCTCGATCCCTAACGGGCGAATGAGCCAGTCGGGACGCCGTTCGACAAACCCTTTCACGTCCTGCCGGCGAATCAGCGGGATGTGCTCGCCGAATTTCTGGCGATAGAGATCAAAGAGCGCTTGCCGATGGCCCGATTCTTCGGCCTGCATTTCCTCGAACATTTTGGCCGTGGCCGGATATGTCTCGCGGAGCCCGTCGGCAAAATCGCCGTAAACGCGCCCGTCTTCTTCTTCGAGAAAAATCGCCAGCGCCAGAATTTCACGTTTGGAAAGCTGTTTGAAACTCTTTTTCGCCATCGCTGCCCCCGGGACATTAAATCACAGAAGGGCGCGCCCTCGCGCGGCAACAGGCGGGGCCGAGATTTAACACTCTGGAAATGAGTCATACTAATCGCGGGGCGCATCCATTGAATAGCGGTCTGCTCAGCAAATAAGCATCCGACGGAGGACATCCACAATGCCAGAGACACTCGGATTCATAGGATTGGGAAACATGGGAGGGCCGATTGCGGCGAATCTGCTCAAGGCCGGTTATGGCCTCCGAGTCTACAACCGGACAGCCGCAAAAGCTGCGCCGCTCGTCGAGAAAGGCGCGGTACTCGCGCCGAAGCCGGCGGACGCCGCGCAACCCAGCGGAATCGTCGTGACTATGGTAGCGGACGACCGTGCCCTGGAGGATTTGTGCTTGGCGAGCGGCTCATTCGTCGAACGGCTCGGCGCTGGCGGAATTCACGTCTCGCTCAGCACCATCTCGCCCGCAACTGCCCGTCGCTTGGCCGAGCACCATGCCAAACATCAAGTCGCATATGTGGCCTCGCCGGTGTTCGGCCGCCCCGATGCGGCTGAGGCAAAGCGTCTGTGGGTTTGCACCTCCGGTCCAGCCGCCGCCAAGCAGCGCGTCGAGCCGATTCAAAACGCCATCGGCCAGGGCCTATTCGATTTCGGCGAGGATCCCGGCGCAGCCAACGTGGTCAAGTTGTGCGGAAATTTCATGGTGGCCGCAGCCATCGAGACGCTCGCGGAAATGTTGACTCTGGCGGAAAAAAGCGGCGTGAGCAAGAAAGCCGTCGCCGATATGATCGGCAAATTTTCCCCTCTGCACGCCGTTTATGCAAACCAGATAGCGGAACAGCGCTTCGAACCCGCCGGATTCCGGCTCACGCTGGGGTTGAAAGACGTCAATCTGATTTTGCAGATGGCCGCCGCCAGCACCACGCCTCTGCCGCTCGGCAGCCTGATGCATGACCGCTGGGTTTCAGCGGTCGCCAAAGGCCGTGGCGATCTCGATTGGTCCGCCATCGCGCTGAATGTGTCCGAAGACGCGGGGTTGGGAAACGAAGGGTCGAAAAATGAAAGCGTGCATATTGCGGGCCGCAGCGCGGATTGAAAGTAATCCGCTGGAATTTGCTGATCTCCCTATACCCCAACCCGGAAAGGGTGAAGTGCTGGTCCACGTGCATTTTTGTGGAGTCTGCCGCACTGACTTGCACGTGGTTGAAGGCGAATTGCCGCCGCGAAAATCTCCTGTGATCCCCGGGCATCAGGTCGTTGGCACGGTCGAAAAATGCGGCGAAGGCGCTCGGCGGTTTCGGGCAGGCGCGCGCGTGGGAATTGCGTGGCTTCATAGCACGGATCAGACCTGCGAATACTGCCGCGCAGGAATGGAAAATCTCTGCGACCATCCCGAGTTCACCGGCTACACCGTGGATGGAGGCTACGCGGAGTACGCCGTCGCGCGCGAAGATTTTGTATATGAGATTCCGGAAAACTTTGACGATGAACAGGCGGCTCCTCTTCTGTGTGCCGGAATCATCGGTTTCCGCTGCCTGCGGATTTCGGGAATCAAGAAAGACGGACGCCTCGCGTTGTACGGCTTCGGCGCGGCGGGGCACGTGGCAATTCAAGTGGCGCGGCACTGGGGCGCGGAAGTTTACGCGGCCACACGCGGCAAAAAGCATCAGGAGCTGGCTCGCAAACTGGGCGCCGTGTGGGTAGGCGAAGCCGCGGACGCGCCTCCGGACAAGATTGATGCGGCCATCATGTTTGCGCCGGCCGGTGAATTAGTCCCACCGGCGTTGAAGGCGCTGAAGAAAGCCGGAGTGCTGGTCCTCGGCGGAATTCATATGAGCCCGATTCCGGAATTTGACTACGATTTGCTTTACGAAGAGCGAGTGATACGCAGTGTCGCGAACAACACGCGGAACGATGGCAAGGATTTCCTACGAGTCGCGGCCGAAATTCCGATCCGCAGCGAGGTCACTCTCTTTCCACTGCGGGATGCCAATCGCGCCCTGAATGACCTAAAGGCGGATCGCATCAACGGCGCGGCAGTGCTGGATTGCAGGTCGTGACAGAGAGAATTCCGCAATGAAGCTTATTTCGCTCAACGTGGCCGTGCCGCGCACTGTAATTTGGAAGGGGCAGGAAGTGCGCACCGGAATCTTCAAAGAACCAATCGACGGACCTGTGCTGATGCGACGCTTAAATCTCGACGGCGATCGCCAGGCTGACTTAACCGTACACGGCGGTCCCGCCAAAGCGGTCTATGCATATCCGTCCGAGCACTATCCGCTTTGGAAAAGCGAATTGCCGGAAACGGTGCTGCCATGGGGAATGTTTGGCGAGAACCTCACGACCGAAGGAATGCTGGAGGACGAAATTCACATCGGGGACAAATTCCGGGTGGGCGAAGCCATCGTGATAGTCACGCAGCCGCGAACGCCGTGCTACAAACTTGCGCTGAAATTCCAGCGCGACGATATGTTGAATCGTATGCTCACGAATGGACGATCCGGATTTTATCTTGCGGTGGAACAACAAGGAATCGTAAGAGCCGGTGACCCAATCCAAAGAATTCACGAAGACCCCGAAAGAATCAGTATCGCCGAGATCAACACCCTCTACAGAGATGGCGGCAAAGATGCTAACCTTTTGAGACGCGCAGCGAATCTGGAAGCCCTGCCCGAAAGTTGGCGAGACTACCTCCGCGAAGAATTGAAATCGCTCGAACACGCAACCTGACGGGATTCATTTGAAACTTGGCGGCTCACTCCTCGATAAGAGTTTCCAGGCCGGAATCGCGATCAAGGGATTCGACGGCCTGCTCGAATGCATCGGCGGCGTGCTGATCTGGTTTATCAAGCCGAGCGCGATGAATGAATTTTTCCGGTTTGCCGCACTGCATGACCTGCCGGGCAAGTACGACGAAGTGATTGTTGCCCACCTTTTTCATTGGACCCAATCTCTCGCGAATGGCGGGAGGGAGTTCGCTTCGATCTATCTGATCACGCACGGGCTCTCGAAAGCCTTGCTCGTAGCCGGTCTCTGGATGAACAAATTGTGGGCCTATCCGCTGACGATGGTGGTGTTCGGCGTGTTTTGCGTCTACCAGATGCATCGATTCACGCACACGCATTCGATTTTTCTGGTGTTGCTTACGATCTTCGACCTCATCCTGATTTACCTTACGTGGCGAGAATATCTACAGAAGAAGCGAGCGCGCGACGAGGGCGCCAAAACTGCCAAAGAAGCGGCGAAGCCGCAGGAATCGAACGCGTAGCCGGCGAAGGTTGAATCCAGATGGCGAACTATTTGCTACTCATTCTGCTTTCTCCCAGGCCTCCAAAATGACTGGCTCTGCAGTTTGCCGCTCCCTTGAAGCGTGAAGCACCTTAGCTCGCTCCAGGGCTTCCTCCACGTTCCGGCAAATGTTTTCAGCGCCCACGTGCTGCTCAAACTCAGCCTGCTTCATTAGCCGCGCCGGCTGTTCGCGCGCGCCGCATAGGACGAGCTCCCTGCCGGAGATGTGGATCACGTCCGCAAGTTTTTCCAAGGCTTGCAGTCCGGTGGCGTCAATCGCGGTCATGTTGCGCAGTCGCAGAATTACGATTGGCGGTAATTCCGCAATTTGCGAGAAGATTTCTTCGATCTTATCGGTCGCGCCGAAAAGAAATGGACCGTGAATGCGGAAAATGGTTACGTACGGCGGAATTTCCTTGTGCTGCAGCATGTGCGCGTAACCTTCGCGAACATATTCTTCGGTCACCTGGGAGACGGTGGTTGTGGAAGTAACCTTACGGATGAATACGAGCGCGGCAAGTATCATCCCGACTTCCACCGCAACGGTCAGATCTGCGAACACAGTCAATAGAAATGTGACCGCCCAGGTCCCAATTTCCAGATGCGACAGCTTCAGCAATTCAGGGATTTCTCTCCACTCGCCCATGTTGTAAGAAACCACGAAGAGAATCGCGGCGAGCACCGCCAGCGGAATAAATCGTGCGAGCGGCGCGGCGAATAGAACAATCGCAAGCAAGGTGAGTGCATGAATCATTCCCGCAACCGGGGTCCTGGCGCCCGAGCGAATATTCGTCGCAGTGCGAGCGATCGCTCCGGTGGCCGGCAAGCCTCCGAAGAGCGGCGAAAAAATGTTGGCGACGCCCTGCGCTACGAGTTCGACGTTTGGATTGTGTTTATCTCCGCTCATGCGGTCGGAAACCACCGCGGACATCAGCGATTCGATCGCTCCCAGCATTGCGACGGTGACGGCCGGAGAAATCAGCGGTCGCAGCAGGTCAAAACGAAATTGTGGTACCTGCAATTTCGGCAAGCCGGAGGGAATTCCTCCGAAGCGCGTGCCGATCGTTTCCACCGGCGGCTTGAAAATAGCGACGATCGTCGTTCCGATAAAAAGCGCCACGATATAGCCTGGCACTTTTTTCACATAACGCGCGAAAACAACGATCAAGGCGAGAGCGAGCACGCCGAGTCCCGTCTCGAGCGGCGAAAGAGTTCGGAAATTCCGCGCAAGAACTTCTATGCGCGCCAGGAATTCCCCGGGAACTTTATCAACTTTGAGTCCGAAGAAATCCTTGATTTGCGTGCTGGCGATAATTACGGCAATTCCATTTGTGAAACCGACTACCACAGGCCGGGGAATAAATTTCACCGCGCTTCCGAGTCCGGTTACTCCGAGAATTACCAGCAGCACGCCGGCCATCAGCGTGCACATGTAGAGGCCGTCCAAGCCGTGCCTTGCCACGATGCCGTAAACAACAACGACGAATGCCCCCGTGGGCCCACCGATCTGAGTGGAGGAACCTCCCAATGCGGAAATCAGGAAGCCTGCGATGATCGCCGTGTAAAGCCCGGCTTGCGGTGGTACACCTGAAGCGATTGCGAAAGCCATTGCGAGCGGAAGGGCAACCAGGCCGACGGTGACTCCGGCCACAACGTCCGCGACAAACTTTCGGCCGCTGTAATTGCTGAGGCACTGAATTGATTTCGGAAGCCAGTCGTCGAGGATCATTTGTAAGGGTTTCGGGCGGTGAAGGGGGCCGCTCCAGCAATCTTAGCAGCCACCGGCATTCGGGCTGTGATGGATGTCACAGGGTGGAGCAAAGAAGATAAGGGCCAGGAGATTCGAAATGGTTCGCGGGATTGGAGAAAGGCGGGGGAGCGATGTTCTCTCGAATCGCCTTGTAATAGAACGAACGGTCGTGCTATTATCTGTCTATGGCAAAACGTTCACGCTCTCATCGGCTAGACCGTTCGAGGCCGCCGCTTAAAGCCGCTGCGCCGGCCGTCGTTTCGGGAGCGGTTCAACACAAGCGCGCGCGCGGTATAAAAACTCGCGGCGCGATTCTGCAACGAGCGGTGAATCTCGCTTCGCTCGAAGGTCTCGAAGGGCTCACCATCGGCAAGCTCGCCACGTCGCTGAAGATCAGCAAGAGCGGCCTCTTCGCCCACTTTGGTTCGAAAGAAGACCTTCAGTGCGCTGTGGTGCAAGAGGCTGGTCGTATCTTTGTGGAGACAGTCATTCGGCCTGCCTTCGAGGCACACGGACTCGCGCGCCTGCGAGCTCTCTGCGGGAACTGGCTGGGCTACGCCGAAGATAAAGTTTTTCCTGGGGGATGCTTTTTTGCTGCCGCGTCGCTTGAATTCGACGATCGTCCCGGCAAAGTGCGCGACCTGATTGCGGAATCGATTAAGAGATGGCTCGCGACGCTCGAGCAGGCGCTTCGCGACGCGCAGAATGCGGGAGAAATCCGGAAGGATGTGGTCGCGCGCGACTTCGTATTCGAAATTCAGTCGCTGGCTCTCGGAGCGAACTGGGCCTCGCGCCTTTTCCGCGACGATAGCGCGTTTCGCCGCATCCGCAGGGCAATTCTCGAACGAATCGATCAGGTTACAGAGCCACACGCGAGGCGATAATGCGAATTCCACGAGGCGGGCCCATGTGCGTGAGCGCCGCTGTGGTTTGTTTGTTCGCTGTGCCGTTAGTTCGCGCGCAAACTCCGCCGGCCGAGTCGGAAATTCCGTTGCAACGCTGTGATCGCTTGCCGGTGGCAATCGTCGAAGTCAACAAAATCGAGAAGCGATTCCTCGTGGACACCGCCGCCACGACGATGCTCAATCAGAAATCATTTAGAACTGGGCGCTCCACGGACGTTCGCGTTCAATCCTGGAACAAGACGACTTCTTTAAGCGCACGCGAAGTGGTGGTGAGCGAGCTGAGTTTGGGCGACCATCATGTACAAAATCTCAAGCTGCCGGCCATCGACCTGAGTGCCATCGCAAAAGCGTGCGGGGGGCCAATTGACGGGATTCTCGGCGTCGATCTTCTGGAACAACTGGGTGTGACGATTGATTTGCAACGCAGCGTCGCGAGGCTCGGCGTGCCACCCCCCAATTCATCGGAGCTTTCGCTGATCGCGGATATGGAGCGTTCGATGCAAGACTGTTCCGATGCGTTCAACGATGCTGACGCTGTCGGGCTGTCGTTCTGCTTCGATCGCGATTTTGTGTTGAGTTTGCCGGAAGCGGAGTATCGCGGCAGAGATCAAGCTGCCAATTATTTCCGCGAGCAGTACTTCAAGATGCGTCCGCACGTGCACATGTCGATGACTATGAACGACCAGCGCGTCGTCGGAGACATCGTCTGGAGTTCCTACGATTACACGCTGGAGTCACCGACGTACCACTTCGCCGGACGCGGAATGATGCTTTGCCGCAAAAGCGAAAATCGCTGGTACATCCTCAGCATGCACGAATCACCGACAACAACGAGCGCGATTCCGAAGCACTAATCCGCTAAGGGTACGCGAGAGAAATCGTCAAAAATTGAGCCCCGGTCTGATTATGCTGCTGGTCGCTTCAGGATTTGCGCCAGAGCGTTCAGCCGTTTCGCGTCGGCTGGGTTCTTCGCCGTGGCAGCGCTCTTCTCTAGTGATGGCGTCATGCGCTTCAAATTCGCCAACTTGCTTTTGCTCATGTGCGAACTCTCCGCGCTTTGGATCGCCTTCTGCAGCGATGCGATTCGGTCTGCCGGCAAGGCTTGCGAGCGCGCCAGTTGATCCAGATATGCTTTTGCCACGACCAACTTTGCGGGCCACTCGATCTTCTGCTGGTTCTGGACGTTCAGCGCAGCCACCTGCACGGTTTTCGCGGCATCGATTTCGTTCTGGGTTAGGAATTTCGTCGGCGACAAGTCAAAGACGTCGAGGCCGCGCGCGATTTCCGAACCGTAGATATTGCCGTTGTACCAGTAAGCCGACCAGTAGCCGCCCAACACCAACATCTTGGGATCGATCGGGCCGCGGTCGAAATAGGCGATCTCCATCGGATGAGCCGCGTCGGTGAAGTCAACTACCGAGATGCCGCCTTGATACCAGGCTTGCACTTCGATATCGCGCCCAGGAACCGGAATCAGCGAGCCGTTGTGCGCTACGCAATTCTCCGTGTCGCCCTGCGCGGCCGGCAATTTGTAATAGCTCGCGAGGCTCAGCTTATCGTCCTTCAGATGGAAGATGGCATCCGCGCCCCACTTGTTCGGGTCGTTGGCACGGCAGCGCGCGCCGAGCCCGCCGCCCCATTCGTCGGTAAAGACGACTTTGGTGCCATCGTTCGAAAATGAAGCCGAGTGCCAGTAGGAGTAATTTGGGTCGTTCACTGCGTCCACTCGCTTCGGATGTACTGGATCCTTGATGTCCAGCAGAATTCCATTGCCCGAGCACGCGCCCGCCGCGAGGCCAATCGCCGAGTAAACCGTGATGTCATGGCATTGGTCAGTGTCCGCAGGCTTCTTCTCTTTTTCGGTCCCATGGCTGCCGCCATTGTTCAAGCCGTTCAGCGCGCCGGTCCGCGCATCCATGAACAAGCGAGGGCTCGAAACTATTTTCGCGTCTTGTGGCGCCGCCACGGGAACTTTGATTATGTCGATCCGAAACAGCGCCGTATTGGGGTCCTTGTCGGGAGCTTCGCCCGAGCAACCCGCCAGTTCTTCCGCTTGCCGGACGAACGACGTCCCGGACACGTAGATGTAGACGTTGTTTTTGTCGTTTGGATCGAGCACGAGAGTGTGAGTATGCGATCCACGGCAAGTCTGCACTGCCGCTACCTGTTTCGGATTTTTAATGTCAGAAATGTCGAAGATTCTCACGCCGCGAAAGCGGTCCTTCTCTGGCGGAGGGAGGCGACGTTCTTTTTTCTGGCCTGCAGCCGGAGGAGGTGGCGGAGGCGCCGGCGGAAATCCCTGAGTGCCGCAATCGAGGCGTCCGTTCGGCATTTCCACCGACATGAACAACAAATTCTTGTAGACCGACACATCGCCCTGCCCGCCGGGGCACACCATCGTGGTGAGCAGCGTCGTCTTGGCCGGATCGGAGACGTCAAAAATATTCACGCCATAAAAATTTCCCTGGAACAGGTGATTGCCCTGGAACGCGAGATCCGAGTTGCCGAATGCGAGCTGCGCGATCACGATTTGCAACGGCTTGGGGATTTTCGAAAGCGGAATGGGCAGACCGAGTTGGCTGATCGTTTTCGCCACTTTCGGATCGTCAGGGTCGGTGGCGCCCAACTGAAAAGCGTCAGGCTTCTTGAGCAGCAACAAATGCTTCATGCCCATCGACGTTTCACCAGCGTCATAGAGCCCAGGCGTGAGCTTGGCGCGCGGATCGTTCACATCCGATCCTGTCATCCCAGCCGGTAGCGGCCCAGCCGGCTCCGGCATAAATGGATTCCTGTCGTCCTCATCCTGCCCTTGAGCGGCTTGAGGCTCGGAGGCCTGCGGTGCAGGCTGCTGAGGCGCAGGCTTTTGCTCCTGCGCGCTCAAACGAGGACACAACAGAATGGCGGCCACGGCCACGCAGCCCAGATGCAAAGCAACACGCTGCAATCGGTTCATCATTTCTCCTCTGAAGGTTTCTTCCCACGCCCCGACGAATCCTTATCCAACATAGACTGCATAATTCTGATTTCGGCGCGCTGCCCGGTGTCTACATCCGTCGCGAAGGTAAACAGTTCCGCATCTTGCCCTGCTCCCGGCGAGTCGAACAAATCCTTCACCATAATCAGCGCACCATTGTGGTGCTGAATCATTCCTACCAAAAACAGATGCTCGAACTCGGCGCCTTTCGCTTTTCGCAGCGCGTCCATCTGCTCAGGAGTCAGCATGCCGGGCATAAGAGCCATCGGATGCGTCGAATGATCTGCGCTTTTGTCCATATCCGGCATTTTCGAATCGTGCATTTCGGGCATCGCCATGGACAGCGGTTCTCCGCGAGTCGCGAGCCACCGCTGCATAAACTTGATTTCGTCCGATTGCGAGCTGCTAATTCGCGCGCCGAGCGAGCGCAACTCTTTGTTCTCGGTGTGCGACGGAATCAGCGCCGTCATCTCCACCGCCTGAGAATGATGCATGATCATGCCCTGCATGAACTCCACGTCCGCCTGCGATGGTTGCGGCAGCGTGGCTCTTGTCGATGACGGCAAAGTTTTACTCGGTGTTCCCGGCGCGCCCGGCTGGACTATGACCGGCGTCTCCGCAGCATGAGTCTGCTGTGCATGCGCAGTCGGAGAAAAAAAGCCGGCAATAGCGGTCGCGAGCAGTGCTCCGGCTACCCTGGCGGAGTTACTGTTGCGGTTGCGGCGAAAACTGTAGAACTTCAACGGCGGTTCGTAGCCTAGCATTTTCAGCGCTCTACCCTATCACGAAGTACAGGCGCAAATCGAAGAGATGCGGCGATCTCACTTGAGAAAATCGACATGCGATCTCTCTGGCCACGTTTTGTCCGGGATACGCGTTGCCTAGGTGGGAAGTCCCATGCGGCGCAGCAAGTCCTGGTAGCGAGGGTCGGAGCGAAGGGGAGTAAACTTCGGCCCCACTTTAAGGTAAGTCAGTTGCGGGTCTCGCACCTCATAAGCCTTCCCCAACCAAGCGAAGGCCTCGTCCTTGTCGCCCAAGGCTCCACAAATAATCCCCAGAGAAGCGGGCGAGACGAAACCGTGCTCGTGCTTTTTCTTTAGTGTCGCGAAAATTTTCTTCGCCTCATCCCTTTTTCCGGCTACCGCATAGGCATAACCGAGGTCTACCGATTCGTCGGGGTTGCTTCCAGAAAGAGTCACTCCTTTCTGAAACTCTGCGATGGCTTCCTCATGCTTGCCCTGTCGCAGGTAGGCCCATCCTAGCTGGTTATGCGCTGGAGCGAAGTTTGGGTCCATCTCGAGAGTTTTCTGAATTTGTTCGACGGCCTCTGTTTCCCTCCCAGCGAGAAGCAACCGGCCACCCAGAGCATTGTTGATAGCGAGAGAAAGAGGATCGAGTTCGCGAGCGCGTTTCGCTTCTGTAATCCCTTCCTCAAACCGCCCGAGGTACATCAGGTAGCCTGCGTACCAATTGTGGGCTGTTGAATAACCTGGATTCAGCTCAAGGGCGCGTTTGTATTCTCGCTCAGCGGTCGGCCAATCCCATTCGAGAGTCTCCGCAATGAATGCGAGTGAGGCATGGGCCTCGGCCAGAGAATCATCCAGTGCGAGTGCTTTCAGCGCTGCTGCTTTGCCTTTTAAAAGAGCCTCTTTGGATGGCAATTCACCTCGATATCCCAGCAACGCGTATGCATCGGCCATCCCCGAGTAAGCAGGGGCGTAGTTCGGGTCCTTGTCAATTGCCTGCTGGAAATACCCGACGCTTTCCTTGATGTCTTTCTCCGTCCTCCTGCTCGAGTAGTAGCGCCCCTTGAGATAGGCTTCATATGCCTGAGGATCCACGGGCCTGGAGGCAGGGCGCGGCTGGCTTTGAGAGGCTAACTCGATCTTGAGCTCATTCGCGATGGCCCCCGCTACTTCGTCCTGCAAGGCCAGCACATCGCGCAGGTCGCGCTCGTAGCTGCGCGCCCAGAGATGCCGGTCGGCCCTCGCATCAATCAGTTGCGCGGTGATGCGCACACGATCTCCTGAGCGCTGCACCGAGCCTTCCACCACCGCGTCCACGCCGAGTTCCTGGGCGATCTGGGGCAGCGGCTTGCGCGCTCCCTTGTATTGCATCACTGACGTTCGCGAGATCACTTTCAGAGCGCTGATTTGCGCGAGATCGGTGATCAGCTGTTCGGTCATCCCGTCGGCGAAATATTCCTGGCTGGTATCGTGCGACAGATTCTCGAGCGGCAACACCGCCAGCGAACGAATATGCTGTGCCCCAGTTTTACCGAGCAGGCGATCACGCACCCCGCCCACATTCAGCGCGATCAGCAACGCGGCGAGGGAGAGCGCGCCGGCAAAAGCTCCCATCGCCATGCGGAGCCCTCGCGCCTGCTTGCGTCTCGGCTTCGTCTCTGCCACAGCCACCGCTGCCGAGCTTTGTGTGCCCAACCGCCGCAGATCGATGCTCAATTCTTTTGCCGATTGGTAGCGATCCTCCGGGTCCTTCTCCAGGCACTTCAGGATGATGGTCTCGAATTGTGAGGAGACGCGAGAATTCAAGGCTCGCGGGCTTACCGCCGTCTGATGCAGGATCTCGTCCGTCAGGCGGGGCGCCGAATCTTCGATAAATGGCCGGCGCCCAGCGGCCATTTCATAGAACGTGCAACCCATCGCATAGATGTCTGTGCGCCCATCGAGCGTTTCACCTCGCAATTGCTCTGGCGCCATGTAGGGCAGCGTTCCTGCAATACTTTCCGTCTCGGCGAAACTTTGCGTTGCTTCCGTGGCGTTCGGCGCCCGCAACAGCTTCGCCAGGCCGAAATCAAGCACCTTCGCTTGGCCCTTCGGCGTGACCAGAATGTTGCGAGGGTTCAGGTCGCGATGAATGATGCCCTGTTCGTGAGCCTCCTCGAGAGCCGCAGCCACCTGCGCTCCGAGCTTGACCGTCTCCTTTTCGGTCATTACGCCGTCATTCAGCTTCTGCGCCAAGGATTGCCCGCTGACGTACTCCATGGCCAGAAAATCCACGCCGTCTTGCGTGTCGAAATCGAAGATCATCGCGATGCTCGGGTGCGTTAGCTTCGCGAGCAACTGGGCTTCTTTGCGGAAACGCCGGCGTGCTGCGTCGTCCGCGAGGGCGCCCGTGGGCAGCACTTTCAGAGCAATGTCACGGTCCAACCGCTCGTCGTGCGCGCGATAGACCACGCCCATACCGCCGGCGCCTATCTTCTCGAGAACCCGGTAGTGGCCGAGAATTTTGTCAATCATGCGGATATGTTGGAATTGTGCGTTCATCTTATGGTTCGTAACAAGGCAAGTCAACGCGCGACGTGCCCAATCGTTTTTGGGCCGGCGATTGAAACGGCAAATTCACGATCGGCGGTAAATTGGCCCGGTAATTCCGAAAGGACAGAGACTTGTTTTATTCATTCTGCGGTAACTCGCCTGCAACAAGCGCACGTGAGAGTGCGGCTGCTGGAGCGAGCGTCCCTTGCCTCGATCGCGGCCCCAGCTGAAGAAATCCCTCTTGCCTGATCACGAACGAATAGCGCGCTTTGGCGATGTGCCTTCTGAGTCGATTGAGATAATTTCTGCTAAACCAAATTGGGTAGAACTGCTGATTTCATCCACTCGCGAAGCTGCCGAAACTACCCAGGATCTTATCGCCAAGTTGGAATCCGATCTTCCGTACGAGCTGACCAACGCAATCAGACAGGCATTGAGGGAGCTGCTGCTTAACGCAGTAGAGTGGGGAGGGAAGCTCAATTCGAATCAGAAAGTACGCGTGGCCCGCTTGCGTTATCCGCGCATGCTCTTGTATCGCGTGGCTGATCCCGGCGCAGGCTTTAGTTTTGAAGGCCTGGCCCACGCGGCCGTTGACGAAACTTCAGCCGAATCCATCGCGCGCGTGGCAATCGTTCGCGATCAACTCGGCATGCGCCCGGGGGGATTCGGCATCGCAATGGCCCGTGCCATTGCCGATGAGTTGCTCTACAACGAAGCGCAGAACGAGGTGGTTTTAATTAAATACCTCACTGAAGCAATGCAAAATCACGCCGAGAAGATCTCCGCATCCGGTAATCTGGAAAAATAGAATCGAGAACCCCGCGTTCTTCTCTCATTTCGATCCATGCGCCAGGGTTTCGGCGGTGAAAATGGCAAGCTTTCTGACGATCGGTTCGGCTAGCGCTTCTCGTTCTTCGCTGGGCAGTTTCAAGTGCTGCTCGACTTCCGATTGCAAATCCTGAAGTTCTTTCCAGGGCGCGATTTCCGCCAGCCGCTGAAATAGCAACTTGTGTGCTCGCTTCCGTTCCATCACTTCTAAGCCATCTAATATCTGGCGATGCGATGTTCCCTCCCAAATCGCGAGAATCATCGCTTCGCGCAGCCACCGTTCTGCGCAATATTCGGCCAGTACCCCCAGCCCGCCGTGCACTTCCATCGCCCACTTTGCAGTGTCCACCGCGAACTCGGCCGTCCAGTATTTCGCGAGATGAGCCACCAGCCGGAAGAGATGATAGCGATCGGAATAAGGCGCCCGCTCCATCCACACGTCGTTCAGGAGCTGAACCGATTCCCACGCGAGCGCAAACGCCGATCGTAGCGCGTGCAGCCGATTTTCAAATTGATAGCGAAGCAACGGATGATCGAGGATCGGTTGGCCGAACGCGGCGCGGTGCTCGGCATAGGAAAGCGCATCGGCCATGGCGCGCTGCGCCACCGCTACACTCACAACGCTATTGGCTACGCGCGAGAGGTTCAATACTTCGAGGATCAGATAAATTCCAGAGTCAGCGGAGCCGAGCAGATGGCCTTCGCTCGCTTTGAGCTCCACTTCTCCCGTGGGAACAGAACGGGTGGCGATTTTGTCCTTCAGCCGCCGGATGAAGTAGTTGAGCTCGCCGTCTTCGCGATAGCGCGGCACGAGGAACAGTGCCAGGCCTCGCACCCCCGGTGCAGCTCCTTCGGGGCGAGCAGCTACGACTGCTAACTCTGCGCCGGCGTTGCTCGTGAAATATTTTTCGCCCGTGAGAAGCCAACGATCACCGGCGGGCCGCGCGATTGTCTCGACCGCAGCTCCTAAGTCCGAGCCGCCTTTGATTTCCGTCATCCATGTGGCGCCCTGCCACACGGATTCGTCTTTTCGCAATAGCTGGGGCAGAAAGCGGGCCCGCAATTCGGCGCTGCCATATTTCGCGAGAGGCACAGCCGTGCCGAGCGAGACGGTATAAGGGCAGCAAATCCCCGGATCATAGAAAGAAATCTCATGCATCAATAAATAAGTCGGGATCAGCGATTGTTCTTCGAGTGCGCGCCACACAACTCCCGCCCGGTAACCTCTCTTCAGAATCGTTTGATATTCGCGAGGATAGAGAATTTCATCGACGCGTTTTCCGAGCCGATCGAACATCCGCAGCCACGGTGTTCCGGCGCGATCGATCGCGTCCGAAATCGCGACGCCTTCGTTTTTCCACCAAACTTCTTCGGAGCCTAGAACATCGCGATGCGGGATTTCTGGAAGCCTGCTTTGCAAAAAGGTGAGGGGCGAGCGAAGAATTTCGAGGCTTTTCATTTCCCCGGCATGTTAGGTTGGCAAGACGGACGCGTCAAGTCGACCCGAGACTAACGAGAAGTTCGGCACTGCCGCGCGAAAAAATTCACCGGACATGCGGCTTTTGGGGCGGCCCACATGTCCGGCGAGCGCGTTGAGGTTACATCCCGGTTCCGACGTAGCTGTCTTCGGCAGCGATCACGCCGATGTTCGGCATTTCCGTCTTTACTTTCACCGGCTCAAGAGTGGGCTTCTTTGCACTCTTGGCAAGAAATGTAAGCTCGTATTGGTGCTTCAAGCTGAAGTTCACATCCTGTAAGTACGGAGATAGATCAACCGGACTTCCGACGCCGAGGTAATAGGTGGCTCCGCCCGTTTTCTGCGCAAGCATATCCAGGCCAGTCTGCCCTAGATTACCGCGGAAGAAACCACCGCCCAGGCGCCCTGCTGCCGGCGTATAGATCGAATAGACGATGAATCCGCCTTGTTGCGCGCGATCGATTGCCGCACTCAAGTAGGGATTGGTGAAGGGACTACCGCCAAGGGGATCGATTCCACTGGTAATCATCAGAATCTCCCGGCGATTTTCGCTCACCGGCCATTTCTTCATCAGGTCCGAAATTGACAAGTAAGGGCTCGCGGAGCCTGCGCCCCCGAGCGGCAACCGCAGTGCCTTTGCAGCCGCGGCATGGTCCTTCGTCAGGTTTTGAACGGTGAACACCGTGCCGTTGCGCATATAGCCGACGCCGATCGCGGTAGTCTCCGGCTGCTCCTCGATGAACTTCTTAAGGCTGTCGAGCTGCAAGCCAAGGCTGGTTCGCGCTGTATCATCGATCAAGATGAAAAGTTGCAGGCCTGCCCGATCTCCCTGTAGTGGCACCCAACTTGTGACCATATTCTGCCTGTCGCGCTGATACACCTTCACATCGGCTGGTCCCACCGCCGGAACTTGTCCGCCGCTGTTCCGCGGTTTTACAGTTACCACCATGTGCACGGGCACTTCGTTTGATGAGTCCGATTTTTTGTCGTCTGACGCCGGCGTCGGTGTGGAAATCATGCCAAGAAAAACAAGAATCGCTGCCAAGCCTATCGAATAATTCCTTATGAATTTTTTTTCTTTATTTAAGCTGCGCATCGTCTATCCTTCCCCTCAGAGTCTGAGAGTTTCAGCTGGCGCTGGCATCGCTCCTGCCGCTGCCTGCGTCGCCAGCCGAATCACAACCATTTCTCCCCTAATGATGAGACGCTTGTAGCGGTGGCTCGGGTACTTGCAAGCCTGTCCCTAACGTTAAGATTACAAATGACTTGAAAAAAGATGGCGCGCGAGTGAATGTTCTATCCGCGGATTTGGCGGATTTGCGCTGTAGAAGCTCCCCGGGTTGGCACGGCAAATGAAGAATCTGCCGAAGGGCAAATGATGGACGACGAATCGAAATGTCCTGTCAGCGGAAAGAGGAAATACGCGACCGAAGGCGAAGCTCTAGCGACAGCCGCGCATCAGATCGCAACAGCGAACGCGCCAAAGGAGCTTCGCGCCTATCGCTGCTCCTGGTGTGACGCCTGGCACCTCACGAAAAATGCCGCGAGAACGCGTAAGGATCGCAGATAACGGATTGAATCGTCCGATCGGGCACGATTTCTCACTGTTTGTATCCTGTCGAATTTGTATCCTGCGACTTAAAAGTAAAACACTCGCGATTACAATGAACCGCAGCTCGGGTCCCGTTCTGGCCCGATCTTGGCCAGAACTGACCTGAGGCCTTCGCCTCGCGGCATTGGGCACCATCGCGTTCCTGATACACTTTCGCGGATGAATTTTGGATTCGAAATTCTGGCGACCGATCCCAGCGGTGCGCGACTTGGCCGGTTGACCACTCCGCATGGAGTGATTGATACGCCGGCGTTCATGCCTGTGGGAACGGCAGCCACGGTGAAAGCGCAGACGCAGGAGGATCTCGAAAATCTCGGCGTACAGATTCTCCTTTCGAATACTTATCACCTGTATCTCCGGCCCGGGCACGAACTGATCCGCTCGATGGGTGGACTGCATAAATTCATGGCTTGGCCGCGCGCGATACTCACGGATTCGGGCGGCTACCAGGTTTTCAGCTTGAGCGAATTGCGCAAGGTGACGGACGAAGGTGTGACGTTTCGCTCGCATCTCGATGGCTCCGAGCATTTTCTCTCCCCCGAGAGGGCGCTCGAAATCGAAATTGCGCTGGGCGCGGACATCGTCATGGTTCTCGATGAGTGCATCGAAGCGCCTTCCACCGAAGCGCGCACCCGCGAAGCCGCCGGACGCACGCTCACCTGGGCTCGGCGGTCGCGCGATTATTTCGAACAGCACGGCGATCCGGCCCGGCAGGCGCTTTTCGGAATCGTGCAGGGCGGCACATACGAAGATCTGCGCCACGAAAATGCCGACGCGCTTGTCGCTCTCGATTTTCCCGGCTACGCAATCGGTGGGCTGGCGGTCGGCGAGCCTCACGAAACAACCTGCGCGATGACGCAAGCCGCTGCTTCGCGTTTGCCTGCAAACAAGCCGCGCTACTTGATGGGCGTCGGCAAGCCGGAACAGCTCCCTGATTACGTGAGCCTCGGGATCGACATGATGGATTGCGTGCTCCCAACGCGCAGCGCGCGTCATGGATGTCTTTTCACTTCACAGGGACGCCTGCTCATCAAGAACGCGCGCTACGCAAACGATCAGCGGCCCATAGACGAAAAATGTCAATGCGCCGTTTGCCGCCGGTACTCGCGTGCATATTTGCGGCACCTTTATTCCTCTGGTGAGGCGCTCGCGGGCATCTTGAACACCCACCACAACATCTACTTTTACCTTGACATAATGCGCCAAATTCGGGAGGCTATCCGTTTTGGAATGCTCGAAAGATTCCGCTCTGACCTTCAGGCACGCCTCAAAGGGCAAAATTAAGGTGGGCTGGGTGCGGGAAGAAGCGGGGCAGCATCTTCTGTGAGCGAAATGAGCCTGCCGGCCACGGCAGGTGACGACCCGCCTGGGCGGGAAAGGCGAAAATGATCGTGGAAGTCGGAGTGATGTGTTCGGGGACTCTGCTCCTCCTGGCGCAAGCCTCGGCGCAGCCCAGCGGAATAGCACTTTTTCTCCCATTAATCCTCATAATGGTCATTTTTTACTTCTTGATGATCATGCCTGCGCAGAGGCGCCAGAAGAAGGTCGCCGAAATGCTTCGTAATCTGAAGACTGGCGACAAAGTCCTCACCAATGGCGGGATTTACGGCACGATCGTGGGGTTAGAAGATGACTCCGTCCAACTGCGCATTGCGGAACAAGTGAAAATAAAAGTATCGCGCGCCGCTATTGCAGGCTTGCAAGCGGAACCTCCGAAGGAGACTTAACCAGCCAGCATGAGTTCCGATCTCAGGTGGAAGTTTATTCTCATAGCCATCATCATTTTGATTTGCATATTCGGCGTTGTCGGGCTGCCGGAATTTCCCACCTCTGCCACACAGTTGAAGCAGAACCTCGCCGATCGCATCAAGCTGGGGCTGGATCTTAAAGGAGGGAGCCACCTCGTCCTGCAGGTGCAGGTGGACGAAGCCATCGGGCAGCGCTGCGACGAGACGATTGACGCGTTGACGAAACAGTTGCACGAAAAGAATGTCAACGTAGGTGAAATTCGCCGCGTGGACGATACGCACATTCTCGTCCGCAACATTGACCCAGCGACGTCGTCAACCTTCCGCGATATTGTCGCCAACCAGTTCCCCGATTGGAGTATGTCTCCCGCGCCCGGCGAACAGAACGGCTACCTTCTCACCCTGAAGCCTTCGATCGTGGCGGATATTCGCCGCAACGTGATGGATCAATCTCTCGACACAATTACGCGCCGAATCAACGCGCTTGGCCTGACGGAGCCGACGATTGCCTTCACCGGCCGCGGCGACAATGAAATTCTGGTTCAGCTTCCCGGCGAAGCAGATCCGACTCGCGCGAAATCCGTCATCCAGGCCACCGGTCAACTCTCGCTGAATCTCGTTGTCGACGAGCAGACATATCCATCTGAGGCGGCTGCGCTTGCTGCGCACGGCGGAGTTTTGCCACCGGGCACGGAAGTTGTTCCCGGCAAATCGAGCGCTCAGCCCGGTCAACCGTCACAGACTGTCTTTTACATTATCAATCGCGCTCCCATCGTCACTGGACAAGACCTGCGAAGCGAAAGCATCAGTCCCAGCTCGAATTTCCCGGGCCAGTATCAAGTGGATTTCAAGCTTTCTACCGCGGCAGCGAGTCGCTTCGGTCCCTTCACCGAAACCAACCTCGGCCATCGAATGGCGATCGTCCTGAATCATCAGGTGTATTCAGCGCCGACAATCAACGGGCGCATCGATGACTCAGGCATGATCGAATCTTTTTCGCAGGAAACAGCGCAGGACCTGGTTCTCGTCCTGCGTGCCGGTGCGCTTCCCGCTTCAATCAAATATCTCGAGGAACGCACAGTGGGTCCCTCGCTTGGAGCTGATTCGATCCGCCAGGGCGTTCGCGCGTCGATTGCGAGCCTCGTAGTGGTGATGATTTTTCTGGTGATCTATTACCGGCTGAGCGGTGTCAATGCAGTTGTGGCCCTCATACTGAACCTGATTATTCTCATCGCGTTCATGGCGTACGCGGGTGCTGTCCTCACGCTTCCGGGAATTGCGGGCGTGATTTTGACTATCGGCATGGGTGTAGATTCCAACGTCCTTGTTTTTGAGCGCATACGAGAAGAGCTGCGGAACGGCAAGGCGCCGGCATCCGCGGTGGCGCTTGGTTTCGATCGCGCGTTTTTGACGATCATCGACACGCACGTGACGACAATCGTCTCGGCCATCTTCCTGTTTCTCTTCGGCACCGGGCCGGTGCGAGGATTTGCGGTCACGTTAGTCATAGGTTTGCTCGCCAACGTGTTTACTTCCATTTACGTCTCGCGAGCCATTTTCGATTATCACCTGGCGCACATGGAGCGGCAGGCGGAACTGAGCATTTGAAAGCACTTGCATGTGATGGGCCTGCCGGGAACAAACCCCGGCAACCCGGTGTCCAATTAAGACGGATAGGACTCGATGGAATTTTTTAAGGGCGTAAACGTCGACTGGATGGGGAAGGCGAAGTACTTCGTCACCCTTTCGTTAGTCCTGCTGGCAGTGGGATGGGCCTCGATTCTGAAGAACGGGGGGCTGAGGTACGGAATCGACTTCCGGGGCGGCACGCTGGTGTATGTGCGATTCGCCGGAACGCCGCCGATCGATCAGATTCGAAAGGGATTGCAGTCAGCCGGTCTTGCCAATAGCACCATTCAGTCCATCAGCGATATCGGGAACTCGGCGTCGCAGCGCGACGTGGTGATCGGCCTCGAGCAAAAGGGCACGGGCGATGAGTCGCTCGATGCGGGCAAGGACGCAATTCTCAACGTACTGCACAAGACTTTTGGGACTGACACCTCCGGCAAGCCGGATTTTAATTCCATCACCGCACCGGCGCTTGCGGATTACCTCACCACGAAAGACCCTCTCGCGCTTGGCACGAACGCCGGCGATCGTTACAAAGATCTGGCGCAAAAGCTAACCGATGTGCGTGATAAGGATTACGGCGGGATCGTCACGAGCTTCGACGAACTCAAGAGCGTCCCCGGCTTGACGCAACCGGTAATCAACGCTTTAACCGGCGGCTTGGCCCTGGGTAATTTCACGATCCGAAATGTGGAAATTGTCGGCCCGAAAGTAGGCGCCCAGCTTCGCCGCCAGGCGGTTCTCGCTACGCTCTATGCGTTGCTGGGGATGTTGGTATATATTGCATTTAGGTTTGAGTGGATTTACGGAGCTGCCGCGGTAATCGCCGTCTTTCATGACGTGCTGATCACCTTGGGCTTTTTCTCGCTTTTCCATTACGAGATTTCGCTGACGGTGATCGCGGCATTGCTCACCCTGGTTGGTTATTCGATGAACGACACGATCGTGATTTTTGACCGCGTCCGGGAAAATCTCCGCTTGATGCGACGCGAGCCGTTCGCGGCGATCGTGAACAAATCCATTAATCAAACTCTTTCTCGTACTATTTTGACAAGCGGCTTAACTTTCCTGACCGTGGTGGTCCTGTACCTCATGGGCGGGGAGGTGCTCCGTGCTTTCGCTTTTGCCATGGTGGTGGGAGTTGTGGTAGGAACGTACTCCAGTTTCGGAATCGCAGCCCCTATCGTTGTGGTTTGGAATAAGTACCGGGGTCAGGGAGCTGCCATTAGCGCCGGATCCGCAGCCGAAAAGCGCGTGGCGGCAGCCGCAAGGAGGTAGTGGTCATGTTTGACGATCTTGTAGTCTCCAGTGCGAATCCGAAGAGGACCAATACGTCATGGACGGTGGTAGTCTCGACGATCGTCCAGGCAGCAATATTGGGCGTCTTGATCCTGATTCCTTTGATTTACACCGAAGCGCTGCCCAAGGAAACGCTCACAACCTTCCTGGTAGCGCCTGCGCCACCTCCGCCTCCACCGCCGCCCGCTGCGGTGATTCAGCGCGTGGTGAAGCCGGTGGTGCGCTTGATTCACAATGGGCAGATGATGGCGCCGACCGTCATCCCCAAGAAAGTGGCGATGATTAAAGAAGAAGAGTTGCCGCCGGATGTTGGCTCCGTGGGCGTCACGGGTGGTGTTCCTGGCGGTATCGCCGGCGGTTCGGCAGGTGGAGTTCTCGGAGGAATCATCGGCGGAGTGGGCTCAAATATGCCGCCTCCGCCGAAGGCCACCCCTTCCCGCATTCGCGTAGGAGGCAACGTGCAGGCTGCCAAGATGCTGCGGCAGATCATGCCAGTTTATCCTCCCATTGCGAAGACAGCGCATATCTCTGGCACTGTGGTTCTTCGCGCCGTCATCGGCAAGGATGGCACCGTTCAGGATCTTCAGTATGTCTCCGGTCCGCCGCTGCTGATGAGGTCGGCGATGGACGCAGTGAAACAGTGGCGGTATCAGCCTACTCAGCTGAACGGCGAACCGGTGGAAGTGGACACAACGATTTCCGTCGTATTTACACTAGGCGGTTAAGCAGGGCTCGGCTCAGCCCTGCACTAGGGGGACGGAGCCGGTTTGAGGAGAATTGCCGACCGGCAGAATCTGGGCTGCCGCGATCGTTAGGGGAAATGGAGGAGGAGCAACTCTATGTTTTCGACGTTACTGTGGGCCAATGCGATTCTGTTTCAGCAACAACAGGAGGTTGGCTGGGATCTCGTGACCATGTGGCACAACATGGGCTACCCGGCTAAGACCGTCGTTGCAATTCTTTTCATTATGTCCGCGTGGTCGGTGGGCATCATGATTGACCGTGCACTGATGTACAGCGCGGCGCGCAAGCAGTCCCGCGTATTCGTGCAGCAGGTAGCCGGCGCGTTGAAGGACAACAAGCTCGACGAAGCCATTTCAATTGCCGAGCGCAACAAGAAAAGCCACATTGCCAAGGTGGTCGCCACCGGACTCTCCGAATTCCAGGCGGCATCCGCGCAAGTGAGCGATGAAGAAGTGATCGAAGCGGCAAAGCGCGGACTCGAGCGTTCGGTTGCTATCGTTCACGCGGAAATGAAGCGCGGCCTCTCCGGCCTTGCCACGATCGGTTCGACGGCGCCATTCGTCGGATTGTTCGGCACCGTGATGGGCATCATCAACGCGTTCAAGGGCATTTCAGCTTCCAAGGCAACCGGTCTATCGGCGGTCGCCGGCGGTATTGCTGAAGCCCTCGTCACCACCGCTCTCGGTCTGCTCGTGGCCGTGCCGGCCGTGTGGACGTTCAATTATTTCACAAACAAGGTGGAAGCATTCGACGTGGAGATGGACAACTCCTCGATGGAGCTGATCAACTACTTCATTACTCGTCGAGGCGGAAAGAAGTAACACATGGCTTACAAACCCAAAGCACCGCCGGTGATGGCGGCACCCAACGTGATTCCGATGGCGGACATCATGCTCGTGCTGCTCATCATCTTCATGGTGGTCACGCCCATGCTGCAAAAAGGCGTGTCGGTGGACATGGCCAAGGTGAATAACGCCGAAGACATGCAAAACGCCGACAAGGATGATGCGATCATCCTGGCAGTGACCCGCGACGGCAAGATGTACCTTGGAAGCAAGCAGATCCAGCTTTCCGAGATCACAAATGCCGTCAAAGACCAGATCTCCAATCGCCTGGATAAAACCGTGTTCGTTCGGTCCGATGCCCGCGCGAAATATGGCGATGTGGTCAAGGCCGTTGACGAAGTTCGCTCGGCAGGCGTAGATAACCTCGGTCTGCTGACCGAAAAGAACCAGCAAAAAGGTGCAGCTCCTCCGCCGCCACCGGGTTCAGCCGGCGGCTCGGACTAGCAGCGGGGCGTTCAAGGAGTTTCCAATGGGGATGGCAGTTGGTGGAAATAAAGGTTCGATGTCGGAACCGAACATCGTTCCTTTGATCGATGTGCTTCTCGTGCTCATCATCATTTTCATGGTGATCACGCCGACGACTCCGCACGGTCTCGACGCACTCGTTCCTCAACCGGCGCCGCCGAATCAGAAAGAAGATCCGGCGCTGCTGGCGAAGACGATCGTCGTGCAGGTAACCGCGGGCGGAGACGTGATGATCAATCAGGACAAGACGTCCTGGGATGAGCTCGGTCCGCGCTTGGAAGATATTTTCAAGCAGCGTGCCGAAAAGGTGGCGTTCGTCAAGGGCGACGACGCCGTCGAATTCGCACAGGTCGCTCGCGCCATCGATATCATGCGAGGCTCGGGCATCGAGAAAGTCGGGCTAATCACCGCCAAGGTGGAAGCGGGCCAATAGTTCGTTTCCTCGTGAACATCTGAACGCCGGGCTGCGATTTCCCTGTCCGGCGCAGCCATCGTCAAGGAGATAGGGATGCACCGCAAGCCCCACACAGGGATTCTTTTGGCCGTCGTTATCGCGGCCCTCGCTTCAGGAGCAGGTTGCGACAAGCTTCGCGCCCGCGACAAGCTGAACAAGGGCGTCCAGGCCTTCAAGGGCGGCCAGTTCGACCTCGCCGTCGAAGATTTCAAACAGGCCAAGGATCTCGATCCCAACCTGACGAACGCACGCCTCTACCTGGCCACTGCCTACGCCAATCAGTACATTCCAGGCGCCCCTTCGGATGACAACATCCGCATGGGCCAGCAGGCGATTTCGGAATTTCAGCAGGTGCTGGATAAGGATCCCAACAACCTCTCGGCCATCGACGGTATAGGTTCGATCGTTTACAACATGGGCGGCACCCCCTTCGACGCCAAGAAGCTCGAAGAATCGAAGACGTATCACGAACGCCACATCGCGATCAAGCCGCAGGATCCCGAGCCTTACTACTGGATCGGCGTGATCGATTGGTCGCTGGCCTACCGCGGCAATAAAGATATGCGCGAGGAGTACAACAAAACCGCGAAGAAACAAATCAAGGATACCGACCCGATGCCGCCGCCACTCGCCGCCCAGTTCCAGCAGAAATATGGCGCCACCGTTGACGAGGGCATCAAGAACTTGCAGATGGCGATTGACCGCCGTCCGGACTATGACGACGCGATGGCCTACCTGAACCTGCTCTATCGTCAGAAAGCAGATATGGAAACGACTGCTGAAGCTCGCGAGCAAGATCTGAAGATGGCGGACGATCTGGTAGACAAGGTGAAAGCCATCAAGCAGAAGAAAATGACTGCGGCTCCCACCACCTAGCCGCGTTCGTTGCGAATCTTCACAGTAGGTTCGTGAAATTAAAACGGCGGGCTCCAAAGGCCCGCCGTATTTTTTTCCGGGCGCGGAGGCATGCAATGTTGGTTGGAAGAAAGGCGCGATTCGCGAGTCTCCTAGGCATTGCCGTGTTCCTCGCCGCGACAATTCTCGCCGCGGGATATATCTCCGCGCCTGCCACAGGCGCGGCTCAATCAAATGTAGCTTCGGCGCGCGTTTCATCGGACCCCTGGTCCGCGTCCCAAACAATTCAGCCCACTGGCCTCCTGAAAGAGCTCAGCGAATCGAAAGGCGCCGCAAAGCCCGTTGTCGTGTGCGTTGGTTTTCGCCCCCTCTACATGGGCGCCCACGTGCCGGGCGCCCTGTTTCATGGCGCCGCGCAATCCGAGCAGGGACTCGCCGACCTAAAGCGATGGGCGCAGGGCGTTCCGCGTACCGCGAATCTGGTGATTTATTGCGGCTGCTGTCCGCTCGATCACTGCCCGAACATCCGTCCCGCCTTCAACGCCCTTCACGATATGGGCTTCGCGAATCTGCGCGTGCTGCTCCTTCCGCACGACTTTGCAAGCGACTGGGTGGAAAAAGGCTATCCGGTGGAGAAAGGCGCCGAGAAGTATTCGAACGCGAATCGTTAGGGCCGGTCTGTTGCCGCGCACATTCGATGCCTGACATCTTTTCCCTTCACACCGGCATCCCTTAAACTGGTTCGGTTGAACTAGCGAACGCGATATTTAGAGGACCGTATGAAGCTGAACGCCACCAAAATCCTGATCGCAGCCGGACTATTCGCCGGCGCCTGCCTCGCATCGCCCGCATCTCTTCACGCGCAAGCCGCTCCCGGCCCGATTCATCCCCCGGCCGCCGACTCGCAATCGTCCGATGGTTCTTCGGCTCCTCCTCCCCCCCGGTGAAGCAGTACCCGCCGCAGAAAAAAGAAAATCTGGTTGGCTCCTGGAGAATTAATCCCGACGAAAGCGACGACGTCCATCAGAAAATCGAACAGGCGCGGAATCGAAGTGGAAGTGGAAGCAACAATCCAAACGCGGGCAGCGGCGGAAACGGCCCTTATCCAGGCAATGGCGGCGGCAACGGTCCTTACGGCCGGCCCACGAATTCTCCATATCCCGGCGGTGGTTCTCCCTATCCGGGCAGCGGAGGCGGCAACAATCCCTCAGGGCGGCGCGGCGGCATGGGGGATCCGACCAACTACGAAGATCGCCAGCAGCTTCAGGACTTGATCGAGCCCGCCACGTCACTCAGCTTCGCGCAGAAGGAAGGCGAAGTGGACGTCACCGACGATCAGGGCCGCAAGCGCATCTACTTGACCGACAATCGCCACCCGCAAAAATCAAAAGACGATAGTTATCGCGAATCCGCCGCGCACTGGGAAGGAGCCCGCCTCGTCTCCGAGGAAAAAGGCTTGCACGGCGGCAGAATCACCCGCACCTACGAACTCACCCCCGACGGCAAGCAACTCAACGAGAGCGTCCGCCTCGACAACTCCCACACCGGCCTGATCACGGTGCGCTACGTCTTCGACCTCACATCGTCCTCAACGCCGGCATTAGCACCTGCCGCGAAATAACGCCTGTCGGTCGCTTACGCTTTGGCGCACTAATTGGCGATACCTCGGCGCTGCTTGATTTCTCCCAGCATCCGCTCGATTTCGTCCTGCTTTTCGATCGCAGCAAACTTCCCGTCGATATCTTCGCCTGCGAGTTCGGCTTCCGCATGGGTGGCTGCCTCAGCATGCAGCACCTTATGCTTCAGCCGATTGAATACTGCGGCCTTTGACTGATCGCCGATAGCTGCCTGCGCTCGCTGCGCTCGTCCCGTAATTTGCGAACGGCGGTGCCGGGCCAGCAACAGCTCCTTTTTCGACTGCGCCTCTGCCAGCTTTTGTTCCAGCTTTTGCAGCGCCGATTTCAAGTTTTCCACCTGGGCTTGCTGGTCGCTCACCTGTTCATGAAAACTCTCGGCCATCAGCTGGAAGCTACGATATCGCTCGAGCGCCATCCGGGCCAGATCGTCCTGCTTTTTGTCCACTGACTTCTCCGCCTTCTTCAGCCATTCCGCCATCGACGCCTCGTTTTCTTTCTTTTTCTTTTCCAGCATGTGCAGGTCGGCAATCGAAATCGCCACTTGCGTCTTCACCTGCAGAAATTGATTTTCCATATCGAGGATCACCTGCTTGATCAGTTTTTCGGGATCCTCGGCTCGGTCAACTAGATCGTTCAGGTTCGCGCGAATCAATGTGCTCACCCTTTCCAGTAGTGCCATGTCTGTTCCTCCTTCTTGCCCTCACGTCTTGCCGTTGTTACTCTAAATTCCCGTCGTACAAAAAAGAAAATCCGCGGCGCCCGCCTTGCAGCGGGCGCCCGCGGACTTACATTTACCGCAAGCTTGCCGGCGGTGTCGCTCCGCCCGGCGCACCCGGCTTCGGTGCCTGGTCTCCAAGCAATCGCACCTTCGACAGCAGTTCGCTCATCTGCATGCCCGACAACGCCTCGAAGAGCGCCGGCACCTGCGCCGCTATCTTCGTCACGTCGCCAGTTAGTTTGTACGCTCCTGTACCGTCGCCATTCCCGGTAGACACGATCGTCACCTTGTCGATGTTCTGCAGCGGGGAAGCGATAGCCTTCACGATTTCAGGCATGTTCGTGAACAGCCGGTCGATCACCGCCGCCTGGTTGTATTCCTGATAGGCCTCCGCCTTCACGTTCATCGCCTTGGCTTCTGCCTCGCCCTTCTTGAAAATGATTTCCGCTTCTGCTTCGCCTTGCGAACGAATCGCCGCCGCATGGCCTTCCGCTTCGGAAATCAGCTTCTGTTTTTCCGCGGTCGCGAGCGTTTCGATTCTCTGGCGCTCCACTTCCGCCTGCTTCAACACCGTCGCAATCAACTCCTTTTCGCGGCGCGCGATTTCCGCTTCCTGCACCTTGATCTGATTTTCGCGCTCCACCTGCTGCACTCGAACCGCTTCCACCACCACTTGCTGCTGCATGATGTTCGTTTCGATTTCGTACGCCTTGTCCGCCTGCGCTTGCGCCTTCTTCATCGCTTCCTGGTACGCCGCTTTCTTCACTTCTAGGTCCCGCTGCGCTTCCGCCTGCTTCGCCATCGACGAAGTTTCCGCCGCAACTCGCTCCTGATCCGCTTGCGCTTTAGCAATCGCCGAAGCGCGAGTCGCCTCCGCCCGCTTGATCGCTGTATCGCGATCCGCTTCGGCAGCGGCCACGTCCGCGTCCCGCTTGATGCGCGCCACGTCAGGACGGCCCATATTGGTGATGTACTCGTTCTTGTCGCGTACTTCCTTGATCGTGAACGAAATCACTTCAAGCCCCATCTTATTCATGTCGTCCGCGCACGTCGAACGCATGCGGTCCGCCACCATTTCCGGCTCCTTCACGATCTGCTCGACCGTCAACTGGCCGATAATCCCGCGCAGGTGACCTTCCATCACCAGCCGGATCAATCCTTCCCGCAACGCCGGCGTCTTGGTCAAAAACTGTTCCGCAGCCGTCCTTACAGATTCAGGATCCGACTTCACTTTGATCTGCGCCACCGCTTCTACCGTCACCGCTACGCCTTGTTTCGTGTAGAGATCCTGCTGCGGCGCCACGTCGAACGACATTAATTCGAGCGACAGCTCCTTCGAGCTCTCCACCATCGGGAAAATAATCGTTCCGCCGCCCTTCACGATCCTCGTCCCGCGGAATCCGTAAACGATGATCGCTTCATGAGGCCCTGCCTTGCGAAACATCTTCGCGAGCATCCCCATGAGAAACACCACGACTAGCACCATCAGCCCGACAATTACCCAAACACCGGTTACTGCTGGCATGGTCCTTCTCCTTTCGCTTCTTCGCGCCGTTCCTTAATCCTTCCACACGATCTCTACTTGGCCCATTCTTCCCATCGCGTCACGTAGGCAATCCCGTTGTCATAACGCGACACCACCACTTCGCTTCCTTTCTCAAGTGCTGTCCCGTCGCTGCTCCGCGCTCCCGCACAGCGCCGCACACCCCCTTGCGAATAAGTGATTTCGCCGGTGCCGCCTTCGCGAATCGAGCTCGTCACTTTTGCCAGCGTCCCCGCCAGCTCAAAATCCGCGTCGTGCAATTCCACCTCGTGCGGCAGAAGCACCTTCACAAGGAACCACGAAACAATCGCGGCTCCCGCAAAGCCGCTCAGGACCGCGAGCCCAAGGCCCAGTAGATACCAGACTCCGTAATACTGCGTGAGCAGGTAACCCGTCCCGCCAAACCAAGCCAGAAACGCGAGTCCCGCCGACGGATTCAGCCAGGAAAGTTTTGCGCCCGCTGCTTTCGACGCTCCGCCCCGGATTGCTCCGTGGGCCGTGCCGGCGGCGTGGCCGCCAGCTCCGTGCACACTTGCGGGAGCGCTGTGATGCGAAAAAATCGGAATATGCCAGCGCAGCGGCAAATGGATGTGCAGCACGCCAAAGAAAAACGAAAGTGCGCTCAGCGAAAATCCCACTACGAAGCAGATCAGATAGAAAGTTGAGAGGGTCATGGCGATTTCCTCCCGCGCCGCTTACGCGCCGCCGAGTTCCGTCGTGCTTTGCCCCGCACCGCTGGCCCTTGCCGTGCCTTCCCGATTGCCTTCCGTCTCCGTTCCAGCACCGAGCACCTCAGAAAGGTGATCCACCAGTCCCGGCATTCTCACGATCTGGCCCAGGAGCAGAAGGCATTTCCGCGAATCGTCATAATCGGCCACGTCCTTCAACGCGCGACTCAACTTCGGATCGTTCGCCGAATTTTCCGCCGCGCTGTAAAGCCAGGAGTCCACCTTCGCGTCCTGCACCCGCAAGTCCGAGGCGAGGCTGGTCTGAAATCCCTCCGCGTCGTCTACCAGGAATCCGGGATGCACCTTGAAAAAGCGTGCCAGCAGATCGCGCGTCGCGCGCGTCATATGAGGCCTTGCGCCGCTCTCGATTTGCGATAGATAGGCCTGGCTGATCGCTTTCCGCAATTCGCGACGCATCGCTCGAATTACTTCGGTCTGCGTCATGGGCCGTCCAAGCCCGCGCAAAGACCCCTCCACGCTGCGGAGATGTCTAATTTTTTCTCCTACGGTCATATTGCGATCAGTAATTTGCTTATAGCATATCGCAATATTGAATGTCAAGCGAAATCGGAACCGGCCACCCTGGCTGAAACTGCGCTGTTTATGCCTTGGAATTCGAAGATTCGATTGGAGTTGGCTGAATGTCGCTAGCCCGGAACCAGCGAAATAGGAGTGTTGCGGCGAGGCCGCCGCTAGCCTGCGCCAGGATGAATCCCGGCACATCCTGCGGCCGGATGCCTGCAAAGGTGTCGCTCAGAGCGCGGCCGATTGTCACTGCGGGATTTGCAAATGATGTAGACGCCGTGAACCAGTATGCCGCCGTGATGTAGGCGCCAACGGCGAAGGCCACCGCGTCCGGCCGCCGTTTCGCGCATCCCCAGATCACGCACATCAATCCGAATGTCGCTACGAATTCGCTGAAAAGCTGCGCCGCTCCGCTTCGCGCATGTTGCGAGAGCGAAATGACAGGCAGCGTGAACATGCCGTGCGCCACTACGGCTCCACCCATCGCTCCCAGCACTTGCGCTCCAATGTAGCCGGGCGTTTCCTTCCAGCGCATGCCGCCCTCGAAAGCATCGCTCAGCGTCACCACCGGGTTGAAGTGCGCCCCCGATATCGGGCCAAACGCCAGTATCAGCGCCACGAGCGCCGCTCCTGTCGCGATCGTGTTCGCTAGAAGTGCAATCGCCACGTTTCCGCCAGCCAGGCGTTCCCCCATGATTCCCGAGCCGATCACGGTCGCCACGAGGAATCCGGTTCCCAGAAATTCCGCCGCCACACGCCGCCCGAACGACGCCTTCACTGTTGCCCGATCCGATCGATTTCCCGTTTGATCGCCAGCTTATCGAGGCTGCTAAGCGGCAAACAAAGCAGCAGGCTGATTCTCCGATCGAGCGTCATGAAAGCATCGCGAAACGCCCGCTCGATCTCTTCCGGCGAACCCTCGACGGCTGCTGGATCCGGCACGCCCCACTGCGCCGTCGTCGGCTGGCCCGGCCACACGGGACAAACTTCCTTTGCCGCGTTGTCGCACACTGTGAAAACGAAATTCATCTGAGGGGCGCCGGGCTTCGCAAATTCGTCCCAGTCCTTGCTGCGCAAACCTTCCGTGGGTAAATGCGCGACTTCGATCTGCCGCAGTGCCTCTGGCCGTACTCTTCTGGTTGGATGGCTGCCGGCGCTGTACGCCTGAAAATTAGGCCGGCCTTTCTGGTTGAGAATCGCTTCAGCCATGATCGACCGCGCCGAGTTGCCGGTACAGAGGAAAAGTACGTTGTAACGTCCTGTCATGGTGATCACTCCTTCGCTGCGCAACAAGCCGGCCCGCAGCAGGGCTGTTCTGATGCGCTTTTTGCCACCGCGGGCTTTTTCGCTCGAATGAACGCGCTCGCGAACTTGCCTTCCACGTGCGGCGCGATTGCGTCCACGTCGATCCCCTGGGCCGTAAGGAATTGCCGCGCATCCGCCACGCTGTAAACACGCGTCGGCTCGATTTCGATATCTTCAAATCCCGCCGCCGCGAGTTTCGTCCGGTATTCCGATTCTTCTAACGCACCGGCCACGCAACCCACCCACAACTCCACGTTCCGCCGAATCTCGGCAGGTACGGCGCCGCGCACCACCACATCGGAAACCGCAAATCGTCCGTCCGGCCGCAGCACGCGGAATGCTTCCCGTAACACGCGGTCTTTGTCACCCGATAAATTAATCACGCAATTCGAAATCACCACATCCACCGAATTTTCCGGCAGCGGTATGTTTTCGATCTCGCCTTTCAGGAATTCCACGTTCTCCACACCCGCCTTCCGTTGATTCTCTCGCGCCAGCGCCAGCATCTCGTCGGTCATGTCGAGACCGTACGCTTTTCCCGTTGGCCCCACCCGCTTCGCGGAAAGCAGCACGTCGATGCCCCCGCCGGATCCCAGGTCCAGCACAGTCTCTCCCGCGTTCAGCTGTGCCAGCGCCGTAGGATTCCCGCATCCAAGTGAAGCTGCCACCACCTCCTTCGGCAATTCCGCCACCTCGCCCGCTGCATATAAATCCGACGTGATTGGATCGCAGCATTCAGTCGCGCTCGTCCCGCATCCGCAACCGCTTGCCGCTCCTGCCGTTACTCGCCGTGCCGCCTCGCCATATTTCGTTCTTACCACGTCCTTGATGTTTTCATTTGCCATCGCCTTCCTCCTCGAGATCATTGAATAGATACGATCCATTGAATATTGACGACATTCGATGTTACACACGAAAAATATCCGCAAATGCTGTTCCTGGCTGGTTACACATTCATGATTAATCGCGCTGCGTTGGGGAACTCACCCAGGCAATTCCGGTTCACGCGGTAGTACATAAACGTTCCGCGCCGCTCCGACTGCACGAATCGCGTGTCTCGCAGAATCTTCAAATGGTGCGAAATCGTCGGCTGCCCGATCGGAAAATGCTTCACGATGTCGCACACGCACACCGCCCCGCGATTCGCCGCCAGCAAATTGAGAATCCGAATCCGCGTCGGATCGGCCAGGGCCTTAAACCACCCCGCATACTCTCGCGCCCTCCCACGGCTCAGTTTCGGGCCCGCATCCGTCCTGCAGCACTCCCCGCTGCCATTCGCACAATCTGTCGTGCAATTTGTCTTCTGCGCCATCGAATCAGCCGCCTCTCAATTCTTATCGCATTTGAGCCTACTCTATTCATCGACAAACGTCAATGAATGTCCTCGCGCTTGCCGCTCGGGTATACTTGTGCACCAAGGAGTCATAGTCACATGGGTCGAGCGTGGGTTCGTGTTTCAATAGCGCTGCTGGCGGCAGGAACTTTCTTTGCGGAGCGCTCGCCAGCTTGTTCATGTGGCACAGGCCCTCGTCCTTCCAATTGCGCTGACTTGAAACCGATTGGCCCCAGCTTCGTCGGAACCGTAATCGACATCGACAATCCTCCAAATGAACGAGTTGTTGCTGACCAATCCGGTTTATCCCGCTACCGATTTCGAATTGATGAAAACATAAGCGGGTTCGAGCAAAAAGAAGTTGATATTTACTCAGGACGAGGAGGAGGTGACTGTAGCTACCATTTTCGGATGGGCGAATCGTATTTCGTGGCCCCTTACAAGGGGACTGCGGCATTAATGGCTATATACGGAGCCGAGCCAGGCAGATTAATGGCCGGAATATGTACTGCAACGCAGCCGATATCGAGCGCGACCGCTCTTCTTAAAGAACTACGAGCACGCAAAAGAGGAGGAGCTACGGTTGTGGGTGTTTTGAGGACCGAACCGGGGCCCGATGACTTCAACCATCGCATTCCTGACGCTACTGTGAACCTGCGGTCGGCCAATACTACTCTATCGGCGCAGACCGACATGGGCGGCGTTTATCAGTTTTATGGAGTCCCGGGAGCTGTCTATCAGTTTGCAGTAAAATTGCCAGCCGACTTTCAAGTAGCAGCGGACAAGGCCGCCATTCTTCCGGCGATAACGATTGCCGACCAACCGTGCTACGCAAAAGACATTTATGTCGCGCAGCCGGTCCCGGTCAGCAGCCCATGAATCCCGATACCGATCCCAATGTGCTCAACTTCTGATTAGTTGAGAGACCGGACAAGTAAGCTGCAAACAGCTCCTAGAGTTGATCTTTCATCTTCTGACTCCTGCTAGCGGACCTACTCGGAACTCAGCAGATATGCCACAGACGCCAAGCGCATCGGCGAGTCGATCATGCCAACTGAAGTAAGGGAGGTACTGGTTCTTGAAAGTTCTATTTTATCTATGCTACCGTGCCAATTGAGTTATGACTACATGTTGCCAGAACGACCAGATGGGCCAAACTTCCGAGAGTAATCGGGTCCAAGTTTCTAATCGCAAATCTGGAATTAGAAATCCACGTAAGTATTTGAAAACAAAGAAATGGAGGCAAGTCTAATCGCAAATAAATCGCGGTTTTCGTAGCCCACAAAAACACCCGCAGGCGCACCGGTTCTAGTACGGAACAAGCTCATAAATCCGAGGCCGCCGCCGCCCGGCTCGATTAGAATAATCACACATTAATGGATCCAGCACCAAAATCGGCCATCAGCCCAGCCGCACGGCGCGCCGTCGATCTGCGCTTTGTCGAGCTGATGGACAAGGTTCGCCGCAACCGCCCGGGCGACGACCTCGAACTTCTCCGCCGCGCCTTCGATTTCGCCGCCGAGCAGCACAAAACGCAAACGCGGCTCTCGGGCGAACCCTTCCTCTCGCATCCCGTGGAAGTGGCACACCTGCTGGCGGACATGCGGCTCGACGTTACCGCGCTCTGCGCCGCGCTACTGCACGATGTCGTCGAAGACACCAAAATTCCGCTTTCGCAAATTGACGAAATGTTCGGGGCAGACGTCGCGCGTTTGGTGGAAGGCGCCACGAAAATCAGCCGGCTCGACCTTCTCGCCCCGGAAGCGCGGCAGGCGGAAAACGTTCGCAAGATGCTGCTCGCCATGGTCAACGACGTGCGCGTCGTGATGATCAAACTGGCCGACCGCCTGCACAACATGCGCACGCTGCAATTCCTCGATTCTGAAAGGCAGCAGCGCATCTCGCGCGAGACGCTCGACATCTATGCCCCGGTTGCGAACCGGCTGGGCATGGGCTTGATTCGCGGCGAGCTCGAAGATCTCGCGTTCCGCTACCTCGAGCCCGAATCATTTCTCGACATCCAGAAGAAAATCAGCACCAAGCAAAAAGTCTTCGACAAGTTCTTGCACGAAGTGCAGGACGCCGTGCGCAGCAAGATGATCGAAAGCGGCATTCCCGCCGAAGTGCAGGCGCGCATCAAGCGCCTCTATTCGCTCCACCTGAAAATTCAAAAGCAGCAGCGCACTCTCGATCAGGTGTTCGATCTCCTCGCCCTGCGCGTGATCACCGACACGGTGAAGAATTGCTACGCGGCGCTTGGCGTGATCCACCAGATCTGGCCGCCGGTTCCCGGGCGCTTCAAGGATTACATCGCGATGCCGCGGCCCAATTTGTATCAGTCGCTTCACACCACGGTGATTCACGCAGGCCAGCCTTTTGAAGTTCAAATCCGCACGCAGGAAATGCATCGCATCGCCGAGCAGGGCGTCGCGGCTCACTGGAAATATAAGGATGGCGGGGCGGTTTCACAGGCCGACGACCAGCGCATCGTCTGGATGCGCCAGCTGATCGAGTGGGTGCAGGAAATGGAGGAGCCCAGCGAGTTTCTCTCGACGCTCCGCGTGGACCTCTATCCCGAAGAAGTTTATACCTTCTCGCCAAAGGGGCGCGTCGTCGTGCTGCCGCGCAGCGCCACGCCCGTCGATTTCGCGTACGCGATTCACACGGAAGTCGGAAATCAATGCAGCGGCGCAAAAGTGAATGGCGCGCTGGTGCCGCTGCGGCACGCACTGGCCAATGGCGATGTGGTCGAAATTCTCACGCAGAAAGGACACGAGCCATCGCGCGACTGGCTGACCTTCGTGCACACTTCGCGCGCCCGCAGCAAAATACGTCAGTGGATTAACCTGCATGAGCGCGAGCAGGCCACGGATGTTGGCCGCAGGCTCTTGGAAAAGGAAGCGCGTCAAGCGAACATCACGCTGAAGAAAATATCCGACGAGGACTGGCAGCGCGTCGCGTCCGACTACGGTTGCGGGCGCATAGAAGATCTCTACGCCGACCTCGGCTACGGAAAATGGTCCGCCCGCCAGGTGCTCGCCAAGGCTACCGGCCAGCCAATCGCCGAGCCGGGCGAAGACAAACAGCCGAAGATCGTTTCCACTGTCAAGCGCATGCTCGGCATGAATGAAGGCGCGATCGTGGTGCGCGGCGGCCACGACGACTTGATGGTGTATCGCTCGAAGTGCTGCACTCCAATTCCCGGCGACGATATCATCGGCTATGTGACGCGTGGCCGCGGCATCGCCGTGCACAGCAAGAGCTGTCCGAATGTCCAGAATCTCTTATATGAAATCGAGCGGCGCATTCCGGTGGAGTGGGCCGGCACGACGCAAGCAACGTTCCCAGTGCGCTTGCGAATTTTCACTGAAGACCGCCCCGGAATTCTCGCCAGCATTACCAGCGCGATCAGCGACACGGGCGCGAACATTCGCACCTTTGAAAGCGGCGGTGAAGCGCTGCACGCGCGCATGGAAGTGGCGCTCGATGTTCACGACCGCAAGCAGCTCGAGCGCATACTAAGCTCCATCAAACGCATCCCAGGAGTGTTTGACATCGAGCGCGTCTACAATGTCTAGGCGGCCGTCACTGCTTTGCTTCGCGGCGTGCGTCTTGCTTGCAGCGGCAGGCTGCAAACATTTTCAGCCTCTCGACACGAAGCCCCTCGATGCTGCCGGCGTCGGTTACGCTTCAATCAAAAAACTCGAAGCGCTGAAAATCACGCCCGAAGAAATCCCAGAAATTTCCAAGATGCGCAGCGCCGGATTTTCTGACGACTCGTGCGTGAGCATCGTGGAGATTTATCATCAGCGTGGCAAGCCGTTCGCAGCCGGCGAAGCAGTGGCCGGTCTCGTAAAGGCGGGTGTGCGCGAAAACACCATTCTCGAGCTCGCCCGGATGGATCAGCTCGGCGTCGGTGCTGGAGAGTTTCAGGTAGTGCGGCTCGCCGGGCTCTCTGACGCGATCATTCTCGAAATGGCAAAGCATCAAGCGGCCGGCACGCCGTCGCTCTCGGGCCTTTCGCTGGGGAGGCTGAAAAATGCAGGTCTGCGAGAATCCACGCTTCTCGAGCTGGAACAGCGCGGCATTCCCGACTCTGCTGCAGACCAAATTCTTGCGATGCGCAAGCACCGCGCTACTGACAAAGAAATTCTTCGCAAGTTCACGGGAACCTAGCCGGTCGTGCACATCGCGTTTCGCACTTCTCCAAACGGCATCCGCCCGTTAGAATCACTCATCTTGTCCCGCGCCGCATTCCATTCGCGCCTCGCGCCGCTCTCAACCATCGCCATCCTTATTTCGAGCGCCGCTTGCACGGTGCCGCTCGCTCCCGGTTACGCCATCAGCAAAGAGTCGCGCGAAATACAATTCGTTTCCGGAGCGACGCCGGAGCTGAAGGTTCGCGGCCAGTTCACGCTGGTGAATTCCGGCACTTCGAAACTGAGTTTCATTGACGTGGTTTTGCCCGTGGAAAAGACGTTTGGCATGAACGATCTGCGTGTCGAGGTGAACGGGCATGAAGTGAGAGCTGTCCCGCTGCCCGTGGAGCTTCAGTACGATCATCCGCACACGCTTCGTATTCCGCTTGAATCCACGTGGGAGCAGAAGCAGAGGCGCGAACTGCTGATCGAATATGAGCTGCGCTCGCCTGACGATTCGGGCTCTCAAATCACCCTGAGCCCAAAAACTTTCAGCCTCGGTTTCAGCGGCTGGTTTGCGGTCCTGCAGCCGCCCGATCATGCGCTGTCACCATTTCCGAAGCGGCCCGACAAAACGCTCGTCACGATTCGAACGCCTGCTAATTTTCTGCTGCTCTCGCGAGGCAAGAGGGCGGGCGTGAAAAAGGCCGACGATGAAATCGAGTCCCGCTATATCGTGGGGATGAACGAACTCGCGCCGTTCGTGGTGGGCGGACAGTACGTCGAAGCATCTTCGTCGCGAAGTGAGAAAAGCTCGGTCGTGTTCTGGATGCTTGAGCCACTTAGGGGCGATATCACCTCAAGCGCTCAACGAATCGAATCGGCATGGAACGTAATGCAAAATGATTTTGGCCCGCTCGACAGACATATCAGCGGCCCACACGTGGCTGAGTCGCCCGAACTGCGTAATCATTTGACGGGCGAGGCGGGTCCGGCGGCCGCAGCTTTTCCTGGTGGAGCGCTGGTTAGCAGCGCGGCGCTGGCGCTGGGAAACAACGAGGAATTTCTCGATAAGGTGACACATGCGATCGCGCACGATTGGTTCGGGCAGCAGATTTATCCCGCGCCGTTTGCTGCGCTGGGTCTCGGCGAAGGGCTTTCCGAATACGCGACGATTGTGATCGATGAGGCAAGCAGAGGCGAAACTGGCCGCCGCCAGCGCATCGTGGACTATCTGCGCGCGTATGACGACGCCTCGAAGAAAGCGGTCGAAATTCCACTCGGTGATGCCAAACTGACCGATCCGCCTGAACAGCGCGCCATCAGCCTTGCGAAGGCGCCTTTGTTTTTTATCGCGCTGGAAGACAAATGCGGAGAGGCGCCGGTGCGCGCGGCACTCAAGCGGGTGATCAGCCTGCTTCGCGGCCAGCAGGTCGGCTACAACGAAATCCGCTCTGCGATCGAGCAGGAAAGCGGGAAAGATCTGGCGGAGTTTTTCCGGACGTGGCTCTACGAATTGGGAATCCCGAACGATTTTCGCGCGAAGTATCAGCCCGCTAACGAATCGCGTCCTTAGCCATCCAATATCCTCTCATCCGTTTATTCAGGAGGCATCGTGAAAGAAGTGATTTCCACCGACAAAGGACCGAAAGCGATCGGTCCCTACTCGCAGGCCATCAAGGCCAATGGCTTCATTTTCGTTTCCGGCCAGGGTGCAGGCGATCCCGCCACCGGGAAAATTGTGGAAGGAGGGGTGGCGGAACAGACGGCGCGATGTCTCGAGAATCTGAAAGCAATCGTCGAAGCCGCGGGCTCATCGCTGGACCGCGCGGTACGCGTAGGCGTCTTCCTGAAAGACATGAATGATTTCCAGGCGATGAACGAAGTGTATGCGCGCTATTTCCCGGCGAACGCGCCCGCGCGCACCACCATCGAAGCCGCACGCTTGCCGCGCGATTTTCGCGTGGAAATCGATATGATTGCGCTGGCCTGACTTGCCACTCGCGGCTTGATCCGAACTGCCTCGGGTGGAACAGCTTCCGACTTTCCCGGCCGCAATCCATTCACAATTCTGTAAGATATCCGTAGGAGAATTTCCTCCGGGCGCGCCTCGCCCACCCCTTCCGAATGAGGCGGATTTCTCGAAATTTGTTCGCTGCGCGCATCCAAGTATCAGCCGTTGTGCGTAATTTTATTCGGAGATAGAGTAAACGACTCCTATGAGTGGCCAAGACTTTGACCTAGTAGTGATTGGAAGCGGCCCGGCCGGGCAAAAAGGCGCGATCTGTGCGGCGAAACTGCGCAAGCGCGTTGCGGTGGTCGACCGCACGGTGATGATGGGCGGGGTGTGCGTCCATACGGGCACGATTCCGAGCAAGAGCGTGCGCGAAGCGATTTTTCAGCTTACGGGATCGGCTGTGAAATCATTCTACGGCGACGCGTATCGCGGGAATGGCGATATTTCCGTGAAGGACCTCGCGTTTCGCGTGCAAAGCGTGGTGGCACGCGAGACCGACGTGATTCGCGCGCAACTGAAGCGGAACGGCGTGTGCATTTACCAGGGCATGGCTCATTTCGTCGATCCGCACACCATCGAGATTCAGGGCGACACCGACAAGACCGTCATTCGAAGCGAACACGTCCTGATTGCATGCGGGACGCGGCCTGCAGGGAACACGGAGATTCCATTTGATGGTAAGCGCGTGTTTGACACGGATCAAATCAACGGGCTGCAGGGGCTGCCGCGCGAATTGATTGTTGTGGGCGCGGGCGTGGTGGGCTTGGAATACACGTCGTTCATGGCGGCGATGGGCGTGGAGGTAACGCTGATCGATCAGCGTCCGCAGCTGCTGGATTTTGTGGACCGGGAAATCATTGAGGCGCTCGCCTATCATCTGCGGCAGATGGGGACTACTTTTCGGCTGGGCGATAAGGTGACCCGCGTGGGATTCGACGAGCAGCGCGATCGCGTGTTCGCGGAACTCGAGAGTGGCAAGAAAGTGCAGGCCAATGCGCTGCTGTACGCGGTGGGCCGCCAGGCGAACGGTGACCAGATTGGGCTTGAAGCGGCCGGGTTGCAGCCTGACCCGCGCGGCAAGGTGACGGTCAACGCGGAATATCAGACTGCGGTGCCGCATATTTATGCCGCGGGCGACGTAATCGGATTCCCGGCGCTGGCCAGCACTTCAATGGAGCAGGGACGTCTCGCGAGCTGCCACATGTTCGGCGCGCCCTCGCAAAATATGTCGGCGCTATTTCCGTACGGCATTTACACGATTCCGGAAATTTCGATGGTGGGGCAAACCGAGGAAAAGCTCACCGAATCGAAGGTGCCGTACGAAGTGGGCATGGCGAAATACAAAGAGCTGGCGAAGAGCATGATGCTGGGAGATGAGAGCGGAATGCTGAAGTTATTGTTCGACCGCAATACGCGAAAGCTGCTGGGCGTTCACGCGATCGGGCAGCGCGCCACGGAAATTATTCACATCGGCCAAGCGGTGCTTGCGTACGGCGGCTCCATCGAATATTTCCGCGATACGGTGTTCAATTATCCGACGCTCGCCGAGGCGTACAAGGTCGCGGCGCTCGACGGGCTCAATAAACTGTAAGGGTCGCGGGGGTGTTTGATTCAACTGTATGTGAAATTGCGGACTTGAGTTCCTTGGTGCGATCAAAGACGCTTTTTCGTAAAGGCTCTGCCCGAACCGGGCTTGAGGTATTTTTCGAATGCGAAGGCGCGGTCCTTATCAGTGAAGGCGATATAGGTTTTCATGGTCCAAGGCAAGTGTTTCGACGTGTGCGACACCTCGCCTGCATTGTGCTTTTGCAAGCGAGCGCGTAAGTCGGTTGTAGCTCCGACGTAGTGGCGGTCTGGATTTGCGGTGCTTTGAAGGATGCAGACGCAGGTCATGAAAATCCGGCCTCGGTTGGCTCGCCGAGCCGAAGCTTGTAGATGCGGAGACCCGCCTCCGCATAAATCGCTACGGCGCGGCAGCCTCCGCTCTGCTACGCTGAGCGAAGGCTGGTGGGCCTGGGTGGACTTGAACCACCGACCTCACCCTTATCAGGGGTGCGCTCTAGCCACCTGAGCTACAGGCCCTTCGTCATTGACAGTACGCAATATTTTATCATCCGCTGAAGATTGTGCCTAGCTGTGGCTGACGCTTTGTCGAACCAAGCGTGGAATCCAGCAAGCAAAAGAGTAATCCTTTCCGTTGGGTGCCCCTGCGTGATAAACAGAAGAGTGGCTTGAGCAAGGAAATGGGATGAGCAGGACACGTCTGAATCCTTCGGCACCCAAATGCAAAGTTTTTCTTGTGGACGATCACCCGATCGTGCGGCAGGGATTGGCATTGTTCATCGAGCGGGAACCGGACCTGATGGTGTGCGGGGAGGCGGAAGACGCGACCTCGGCGCTGCAGGCGATTCGAGATGCGGCGCCGGACTTCGTGATTTTAGACATTTCGCTGAATGGGCCGGATGGTCTGGAGCTGCTGAAGACACTGCGCGTGCGATATCCGAATTTACCAGCGCTCGTTTTATCTATGCATGATGAATCTGTGTACGCGGAGCGGGCTTTGCGTGCCGGCGCGAACGGCTACATCATGAAACAGGAAGCCGCCGATAAGGTGATTACGGCGATTCGCCACATTCTTGGCGGAGACGTCTATCTGAGCGACAACCTGACGAAACGGATGCTGCAGCAATTTGTGAACGGCTCTATTTCGCCGCGCGACCCGCTCGCGAAGTTGAGCGACCGCGAGCTGGAAGTTTTCCGGCTGATCGGCGCCGGCCATGGGACGCGCCAGATAGCCGATGAACTGCACGTCAGCACGAAAACGGTCGAGTCCTACCAGGCGCATATAAAAGAGAAAATGGCGCTGCGTAATGCGCGCGAGTTGGTGCAGCATGCGGTGGAATGGTCGCTTGCGAAAGGTGCGTGAGCGAGTTGGCGAGCCAGTCCAAGCCTGCTCGCATCGAATTCAGCTCATCTAAAATCTCCAAAGAAAAATGATCGGCTTGCTCTCCATCGTCGCGCTCGGCTTCTTTCTCGGGATGCGCCACGCCACTGATCCGGATCACGTGATCGCTGTCACGACGATCGTCTCGCGCTACAAAAAAGTGGGCCACGCCGCCATGATTGGCGCGTTCTGGGGTATCGGGCATACGCTGACGATTTTTGCGGTGGGAAGCGGAATCATTCTTTTCGGCTGGGTGATTCCCGCACGTATTGGCCTCTCGATGGAATTTTCCGTGGGCCTGATGCTGATTCTTCTGGGCGTTTTGAATTTCACCGGGATGCTCCAGTGGATCACTAACGCCTTTTCCGGCGGCGTCGCAACATCGGGGGCCGGCCACTCTCATCCGCACGCTCACGGCGATTACGTCCATACTCACCCGCACCAGCACAATCCTGATGCTCATCCCCATGCTGCAACGCAAACTCCGCTCGGCTGGTTCGATCGCCACTTCGGTCAGATTGGCTTGTATCAGGTTGTGCGGCCGCTGGTCGTGGGTCTGGTCCACGGGCTTGCCGGGTCGGCGGCGGTGGCGCTTTTGGTTCTCACGACGATTCGCAATCCGAAATGGGCAGTGGCCTATCTGCTGGTTTTTGGAGTTGGCACGATTGCGGGAATGATGCTGATCACCGGAGCGATGGTGATTCCCTTTGCTTACGCCGACAACCGCTTCGCGCGGCTTAACCACGGATTGCGCGTTGCGTCGGGCCTGATTAGCATCGCGTTCGGTCTTTTTCTTGTGTACGAAATTGGTTTTGTGAACGGACTATTCACGAGCCATCCGCAGTGGACGCCGCGCTGAGCCCTGGCAGCCGCTGCTTCCCGCTGTTCGATTGAGCGACACGCCATCCCAGAACTGGTCAGCCAAATTCAGCTTTCCGACACTCGCATCAAGCTAACTCGAAGCCAATCAGCTATTTCCAGTCGCCATTCGAGAGGCAACGAACATGCCTCGCAGCCTGGGGCGATGTTCGCGGAGGTGTCTCGTGGGAACGCTCTGGCAGGACCTAGTTTTCGGCGCCCGGATGCTGCGGAAAAGCCCTGCATTCACGGCCGTCGCCGTACTCACTCTCTCGCTCGGCATCGGCGCAAATACTGCGATTTTCAGCGTCGTCAACGGCGTCCTCCTGCGCAGCATGCCCTATCGCGACCCCTCGAGCCTTGCCATCATTTGGAACGACTACGGCAATCAAGGCCAGTCGTTGCCAGCGGTCTCGCCTCCGGATTTCAAGGATTACCGCGAGCGATCGCGCCTGATGGATTTTGCTTCAGCCAGTCCCAGTGGCGGAGGCACGCTCGTACTCGACGATCCGGGGGGCGCAGGAAATCGGCCGCAACAATTCGAGATGGCGTTTGTTACGCCCAATTTCTTTCCACTTCTCGGCGTCGAGCCGGTTCTCGGTCGGAATTTCACCGAGGAGGAGGGAGCGCTCCACGGTCCCAAAGTGGTGATGCTGAGCAACCGTCTCTGGCGGAACACTTTTCATTCGGATCCCGGAATGATCGGCCGCTCGATTCAACTGAATGGCAACCCCTACACCGTCGTAGGAATCCTTGCGCCGCAGTTTCGGTTGCTGCTCCCGGCGGAAGCGTTCCGTATTCACGATTCCGACCTCTGGGTACCGCAGCAACTCGACTACGCCGCATTTCAGCGTAACTTGACCTTTCTAAGTGTATTTGGCCGATTGAAACCCGGTGTAACGATGGCGCAGGCGCAGGCCGAGATGGATGGCATCGCCGAGCAGTTGCGCAATGAAAACGAAGTTCACAAGGAATCCGGTCTGCGCATTCGTGTGGTCCCAATGCAATTCGATGTGGTGAAGAATGTTCGGCCGACGCTTATCACCCTTCTCGCCGCGGTTGGCTTCGTGCTTTTGATCGCCTGCGGCAACGTCGCAAATCTTCTCCTCGCGCGAGCCACTCGTCGCGAACGGGAAATGGCGGTGCGTTCTGCGCTGGGAGCATCGCGCGGCCGCCTGATGCGGCAGATTATGAGCGAGAGCGTGCTGCTCGCGATTCTCGGAAGCCTGGGCGGGTTGCTGGTGGCGCAGCTCGGCCTGAGTTTGCTGATTCAGCTTCACCCGGCAGGATTGCCGAGGCTGGACGACATTTGCATCGACGGCGCGGTGCTGGCCTTTACCCTTGGCGCGTGCGTGCTGACGGCGCTTCTGTTCGGATGGATTCCTGCCGTGCAGGCGCTCCGGCTCAATCTCAGCGACACTCTGAAAGATGCTGCGCGGGGATCGAGCGATGGGCGCGGGAACAGCGCTCGCCGTCTGCTCGTGATAAGCGAGTTCGCATTGTCACTCGTGCTTCTGATCGGCGCGGGATTGCTGATTCGCAGCTTTGTCGCTCTGCAACGCGTTCAACCCGGTTTCAATGCGCACAGCGTCGTGTCTTTCAGCGTATCGATTCCTGGCAATCGTTATCCCAAGAATGAAGACATCAGCCGCTTCGTTCACGAACTCGAATTGAAAATGGGCGCGCTGCCCGGTGTCCAGTCGGTCGGCTCAATTTTTCAACTGCCCTTCACCGGAAGCGGTGCGCAGATGCCCTACGCGTATAACCCCGAGACCTCGCAGAAGTGGGAAAGCCTCTCCGCTGACTGGAGACCCATTACGCCCGGGTTTTTTCCGACGGTCGGAGCTCGTTTTCTCGCGGGCCGCAATTTTACCGACGCCGATGATGCAAATCATCCAATCGTTGTGATTGTTGACGATATGCTCGCGCGTCGCGCGTGGCCGGGCGAGAGCGCGATCGGCAAGAAACTTGAAATTGAGTCATTGAGCAGGAAAGACAATCCTCGGCTGTTTGCCATTGTTGTGGGAGTCGTGGCGCATTTGCGCATCCACGATCTCACCCGCAACGTTCGTGAGCAGATCTTCATTCCGCACGCGCAGGAACCGTTCGGTCAGGTGGGCGTGGTACTGAAGACGACAGGAGATCCGGGCGCAGTCATAAAGCAAGTCGAACAGCAAGTGAGGACACTTGATCCTCAGATCGCGATTCGGAATCTGCAACCTTTGGAGAGTTATATCGACGATGCCCGGGCGCCAATGCGATTCAACTTGATCCTCATCGCCATCTTTGGAGCCATTGCGTTGGCGCTTGCGTCGGTAGGCCTCTATAGCGTGATGGCGTATTCGGTGACCCAGCGCTCGCACGAGCTCGGAATCCGAATCGCGGTGGGTGCTTCGCCGCGCGATATTCTACGATTGGTCCTGGGTCAGGGCATTCGATTGACGCTGATTGGAGCGGCTTTCGGCCTGCTGGCATCGCTTTTGGTAACGCGCGCGCTGGCGAGCTTGCTGTTCGGCGTCAGTGCGACGGACCCGGTAACGTTTATTGCGGTTCCTGTCGTCCTGGCGCTGGTCGCGATGCTTGCATGCTACCTGCCTGCTCGTCGCGCCATGCGCGTGGATCCCATCATTGCATTGCGGTACGAATAGAAGATGTCCGGCGGTTTGATTTGCGGTCGATTCATCCGTGGTCGATGACGAGGAGGAGCCGTGGCAAAACTCGAACGCGTTCGTGAGTCGCTTGAAGGTTCGCTTGACCCGGAGTATGTGAAGCAGCGCGAAAAAGCTGGATGGCGGCTGGTCGGCTTGGAATGGGAACGCGAAGCCGAAGCTTCGGTCGTCCCGGGCGAGCGCGAGCCGCGCCTCGAAGATCCTCCGTACGGTGTGCGCGTAGGAGGGGACTGCGATCACCTGGAAGAAAATCCTGACGAGATGCAATTCCTGCTCTCTATGATGGAGCTCATCATCCAGGATATTTCGCTGACCAAGGTTGCCGAGGAACTTACCCGCAAGGGCTATCGCACGCGCAAGGATGGGGAATGGGGCCCGGTGGCCGTTTTCAATATGCTTCCGCGCCTGATCGAGCTTACTCCACGAATTTTCGCCAGCCAAGAGTGGGTGGAGCGCCGCAAACGTCTTACGCTCACTTACTAGAACGCAAGTCCCAAGGGCCGTGTTCCGCTGGCTAACTTCCGGGGCGCATGTCGCGGCCGCCCGTGCCGTCCGTCTTGACATAACCTGCTGCCGTCACTACAGTTGCCCAGCATCTGTTATTCCAAACATTAATTGACGCAGGAGGGAGGTACGATGCCTAGACGTCTTGCCGGCGGTCTATCGGTTGTACTAATGGCTTTTCTAGTCGGGTTGCTGCCCGCACTGACAAGTCCACAGGCAACTTCGCCCGATACCGTCCCGATTACCACTGTTGTCACCGTGCTCGGAAAAAGCTCAGCCCCTCCCCCCGTATTGAGCAAAGAAGACGTAACCGTTCGAGAAGGTCAGGTACGGAGAGAAGTCTTAAATTGGATTCCCGCGCAAGGTGATCGAGCCGGTCTCCAGCTCGCGATTGTTATCGACGATTCATTGCGTAAGAGTTTCGGGACCCAGCTTAGGCCGCTGTCGGAATTCATAACGTCGCAGCCTCCTTCGACGTATGTCAGAGTGTTCTATGCGAGCAGCGGTACGATTCAGGTCGCAACGAATTTCAGTCCGGACCTTGCCGCGGTTGCCAAGACCCTCCGGGTGCCCAGCTCGAATTACGGCGCTGCTTCGAGCATCTATCAATCCCTGATGCAGTTGATCGCCGGTTGGCCGGTAACGGGCGCGCGCCGCGAGATTTTGTTGTTCAGCGATGGATACGACTATCTGCGCGGGGATCGCTTTAGTCCGGACGTTCAACTCACGATCGACAAGGCGCAGCAAGCCGGAATCGTGATCCATGCGATATACGCCGCTTCGGCAGGGCGCGCTGGCATCAGCAAGCGTGTCGTGAGTGTTGGGCAGGGGAATCTCAACCAGATAACCGACGGAACCGGCGGGTACGTGACCTTCGCCAGCGATACGCCGCGCGTGAATACTGCGCCGCTCTCGGCGGCACCCTACCTGACGCAGCTAGGCCTGATCCTGAAAAATCAATATTTCCTCACTTTTGCTACGAATCGAAGTAAGAACGGCAAGGGAGAGTATCGAGGCATTAAGGTTTTGACCGAGCGGCGCGACGTCGAGATCAAAGCCGCCGATAGGGTCTTCGTTCCAGGCGCCGAAAAATAGAGCGGCGCTCGATTTCCAATCCTTGACAGACCGAGCCGGGCCTCTTACCTTATTGGCTCTGGGCGTCGTTTCGCAGTCCACTCCCAATCGCGCGGAAACATGGCTTGTAACATTCCCTCTGAGGAGGCTTTGATGGTCACGTCGTCTCGCAAATTCGGAATCCTGCTCGCCGCAATTTCCATTTTTCTCCCCACAGTTTCCGCGCAAGCGCAGAAAGAATCGGGGGCCGGCACGGTTCCCATCACCACCGTGGTTACCGCGCTCGGCCCGAAATACACGGCGCCGCCCGCGATCAGCCAGAGCGATATCTCGGTCTACTCGGGTAAGGACAAACAGAACGTCATCGCCTGGGTTCCCGCGCAGGGCGACAAAGCCAGTCTCGAGCTGGCTATCGTCATTGATGACTCGGATCGCATCGACATCGGCAATCAAATCAGCGACATCAACAGTTTCATCAAGAGCCAGCCCAAATCCTGTGGGGTCGGAGTTTTCTACGCAAGCAATGGCACCGTCCAGGCGGCCTCGCAGTTCAGCACGGACCATGAGGCCGTTGCGAAGAGTGTTCGCATGCCGTTGGGGAATATTGCCGCGTATTCCAGCATTTATCTCTCCTTGATGGATTTGTTCAAGCGCTGGCCCGTTACAGGAGCGCGCCGGGAAGTTCTGCTGATTGCCGACGGCATCGATCGCTTCCGCGGTGATCCGTTCAGCCCCGATGTCGATTCGACGATTGAGCGGGCACAGAAAGCCGGCGTTATGATTCACACTCTGTATGCCACCGGCGTGGGCCGCTTCAGCCGCAACATGTTCCAGGTGAATTATGGGCAGAGCAATCTGGCCAAAATGGCGGACAGCACCGGCGGCGAAGCTTTTTTCCAGGGCCTGCAGACTCCTATTTCTTTCGCCCCATTCCTCGACCAGCTGAACGTCGTGCTCAATAATCAGTATTGGCTGAAGTTTGAAACGCCGCGCAGCAAGAAGAAGAACGGCGAGATGCGAACCATCCGTATCCGTACCGAATTGCGCGATGTTGATTTCTCGGCGCCCTTGCGCGTCTTCGTGCCGGCCGGCGCCTCCGAATAATTTTCCATTGGGGAGCTGGTACGCAGCTTTTTCTGTGTCCGTCTCGCCGCTGAGAAATCATCACTGAGAAGTCATATGATTCGCGCAAACCTGGCAGCCGCGGTGCTTTGCATTTCAGCGTTCGGATTGTTTATTTCTGCTGTGCCCCCGCCCGCTGCTACTACAAGTGCTGCCGCCGATGCGTCATCTCGAATCACCGCGAAGGCGGTTTGGACTCCCGCCTCGGATGTGCTGTCCGACATTCGACGCAAGTGCACCGAAGGCGATCCCGCGCAGCACGAAGCCTGCTTTCTAGAGGCCATGAAATCAGCCGGCGCCTCCGATGAGGCGATGGCGTTCGTGAAAGAGTTTGCGGCCAACGGCCTGTCCTACGTTCGCGCTTTCCGCGATACCGGCCGCGTGGATATCGCATACATCGAGTATCTTTTTCGCGCCAATGATCTGGATGGCGTTCTTCTTGTGAATGGCACACCACGCATCATCGACGTTGACGACTACAAATTTCTATCGCAAGAAGATCTGCGCAAAAACGACGATTACGCCGCGGTCTTGCAAAAATATCCGAACGTTAGCGTTTTCCCCGCCGACCGCTACCACACCGAGCTCCCTGTGGCGACCGACACCGCTAACGGCGGCCAGGAATTTCAGGTTGAATATCTGCTTCAAGATGGCTGCCATGCCTGTGCGCGCGTCGGCACTCTGATAGTCGCGTTCGACTTCGATTCATCCGGCCGCTTCACCGAGGTTGGCGCTTTGGGAGTCCGGCCGAATCCGAAGGCAGACGATGCACAACCATCCGTGCGCAAACGCCCGAGCACAATCGAATCGAAAGTCGGTGACACGTTTACAATTCCGCTCGAAGCAAATCACACCACCGGCTATTCCTGGCGCCTTGCCCAACCACCCGATCCGGCGATTCTCAAACAGCTTGGCGAAAAATATGAGGAAGACAACTCAGGCAGCATTGGGGCAGGCGGGCAAGAAATTTGGACGTTTCAGGCGATGGCGAAGGGCGACACTACACTCGTTTTCGAATATGCCCGGCGGTTCGAGAAGGGCCCAGCCCCAGCCAGAACTTCAAAGTTCAGAATTATTATCTGGTAGTAGCGTTTGAGCGCGCCAAATAAAAAGGCCCGATCCAACTCGCATTGAATCGGGCCTTCTCGCGTTTGTCTGATTGCTCTTTAACAGCCCTTCAAACCGCTCGCGCGGCCAAAGGGGAGATCGGATGAGACTTGCCAGAACCCGTTCGGCTGAGAACCGAACGCCCGGTCAGTTAGACCGAGTGGAGAGCCGTAACCGCCAGAGGCGGTTCGTACTCCCTTTTCTTTTAGAAAGGAGGTGATCCAGCCGCAGGTTCTCCTACGGCTACCTTGTTACGACTTCACCCCAATTGTGAATCATACCTTGAGCGCCTGCCCCCTTGCGGTTGGCTCGGCGATTTCTAGTACAGCCCACTTTCGTGATGTGACGGGCGGTGTGTACAAGGCCCGGGAACGTATTCACGGCGCCGTTCTGATGCGCCATTACTAGCGATTCCGGCTTCATGCAGTCGAGTTGCAGACTGCAATCCGAACTGAGCGCGCTTTTTTGCGATTAGCTCCCCCTCGCGGGTTTGCAACGCTTTGTGGCGCGCATTGTAACACGTGTGTAGCCCTGGACATAAAGGCCATGCTGACTTGACCTCATCCCCACCTTCCTCTCCGTTATCCGGAGCAGTCCTCATAGAGTTCTCCCTTGCGGGTAGCAACTATGAGTAAGGGTTGCGCTCGTTGCGGGACTTAACCCAACACCTCACGGCACGAGCTGACGACAGCCATGCAGCACCTCTACACAGGTCCCTTGCGGGAAGGCTCTATTTCTAAAGCTGGTCCTGTGCGGTTCAAGCCCAGGTAAGGTTCTTCGCGTTGCGTCGAATTGAACCACATGTTCCACCGCTTGTGCGGGCCCCCGTCAATTCCTTTGAGTTTCAGCCTTGCGACCGTACTCCCCAGGCGCAGGACTTAACGCGTTAGCTACGGGACTTGCCCCGTACAGGGCAAACCCCAAGTCCTGATGGTTTAGGGCTAGGACTACCAGGGTATCTAATCCTGTTTGCTCCCCTAGCTTTCGTCCCTCAGCGTCAGTTGTGATCCAGCGAGCCGCCTTCGCCTCGGATGTTCCTACGGATATCTACGCATTTCACCGCTACACCCGTAATTCCACTCGCCTCTCTCACACTCTAGCACAGCAGTTTCGTTAGCAGCCTCTGGGTTAAGCCCAGAGATTTCACTATCGACTTGCTACACCGCCTACGGACCCTTTACGCCCAGTAATTCCGAGCAACGCTGGCCCCCTACGTATTACCGCGGCTGCTGGCACGTAGTTAGCCGGGGCTTCTTATACCCGTACCGTCATACCCTTGCGGGCATTCTTCCGGGTCGAAAGGGGTTTACACTCCGAGAAGCTTCATCCCCCACGCGGCGTTGCTGCATCAGACTTTCGTCCATTGTGCAAGATTCCCCACTGCTGCCTCCCGTAGGAGTCTGGACCGTGTCTCAGTTCCAGTGTGGCCGGCCAACCTCTCAGTCCGGCTACCGATCATTGCCTTGGTGAGCCATTACCTCGCCAACAAGCTAATCGGCCGCGGATCCCTCTTGTGGCGACTTGCGCCTTTGATCGCATCAGCATGTGCCATCGCGATGTTATGCGGTATTAGCCCAATTTTCACTGGGTTATTCCCCACCTCAAGGAAGGTTATCCACGTGTTACGCACCCGTTCGCCACGCGCCCACACCCTGTATTGCTACAGAATGCTGCGCGTTCGACTTGCATGTGTTAAGCACGCCGCCAGCGTTCGCTCTGAGCCAGGATCAAACTCTCGTTTGAAACCTGATGTTTCGACCGTCTCGATTTGCATCGCCACGGATCGGAACGAACTGTTAAATCGCTCGGTTATCTCAATATTCCCTTGTCCCGGTACACCCGAAACAAGAGAGAAACCAAACGGGTTCTGGCATGTATCATCCGATTGTCAAAGAGCAGGTCATCCCAGGTCAACTGGAAGGACTACAGACGAACCGCCATGATACCGAAGCACCCTCATAGTGTCAAGCATTAATCCCTGTTGAAAATTCAGCAACTTGTGAATTTCTGGTTAACCCCAGTAGCACAGGCATTCCTGCCCGTGCCCACGCACCAACACGCCACGCATTATTGAGCTTGCCTCGATCGCCCTTTCGTTCTTTCGCCCTTGCCCTTCGTACCGCTGGCCTCCGGCCGGCGCCTTTGTCTTGGTACTTCAGTAGGCCTCAAGCCTGCGCCACCGAAACAAAAACACAACGCAAGCCGTGATGCTTGGCTCCGCCGCGCCCCACGTTCCTTGCCGTCGCGAATTTGCTCTCTTTGCGCAATCGTTCACCGCACCTTCCCCCACGATCTCGCCAACCTGTGTCAGACTGAAGCATAAACAGCTATGGCTCACCACTCAGTAGCCGTCCTGGATAAATCCGCCGAAGACCTTCGCACGCGGAAGAAGCTGTACCGAGTCCTCTACGACGACCAGTGCGAAATTTGCCAGGCATGTGTCGCATGGCTGAAAGTTCTGGATCGCAACAGAAAAACAATCTGCCTTCCCATTCGTGAAGACGTCTTGGCATCAGTGGACTCGCGACTCAAACTGCAAAATTGCCTCCGGCAGATGCACGTGGTCACGCCCGAAGGAGAAATTCGCGTCGGCTGGGACGCTGTCGCGTCTCTAGCTCGGCTGTGTCCGCTGACATGGCTCGTTGGTGTACTGGGGCAACGTTTTCCATTCCGAAATTTGGGACGGCTGCTCTACGGATTCGTGGCCACAAACAGATATTCGCTGAGCAAATGCCGGGGTGGATCGTGTCGCATTGCAAAACCGGAGGCGGTTCGGCGGCAAGCGCGCGCGGGAGCGTTCTGGTCGTGCTACACGCTGGGTTTTTTCATAAGGCTGCCGCTGGTGATGTGGTCTGGTCTTAAAGCAGCAGCAGAAAGGGCCAGCGTCTTCATCAGAACTTACCGCAAGCGACTCGATTTGCTCGATGGCAAGCTAAGCATTCTGTTTTTAAATGGCTTCTTGCCGAATGCGGTTCCGCTTCTCTTCGGCGAGCTGTTCACAACCGTGTTGTATGACGGGCTCGCTGTCGACCCCGGCTCGCCGAAGATGCGAGGATCACTCAAACGCCATCTCGCGCGAGGCAACGATAAAATCATTGGGATAGTAGCTACCCACGCGCACGAGGAACACGTTGGCAATCTCAATTGGCTCGCCACGAAGACCGCCGCGCCAATCTATGTTTCGGAGATGACGGCCCAGTTCCTGACTCCATTCAAAAAACTTCCCTGGGTTCGCGCGGCAATTATCGGACAACCTCCAAACCTGGCGCAGCCATATCGTCTCATGGGAAGTAGCGTAGAGACCGCATCCGGCAGATTGCTCGTCATAGCAGCCCCAGGCCATTGCGACGACCACATTGTTCTGTACGATCCCAAAGAGAAATTGCTGCTGGCGGGTGATGCTTTCATGGGCAGCTATTTTGCAACCCCTAATCCGGACGTAGATAGCCGGAAATGGCTTGCCAGTCTCGAACGGCTGATGGAGCTCGACATCGAGATTCTGGTCGAGGGACACGGTCATATTCACACGTTGCGGCGTGACATCCCTGACTTTCCGGGCGTGGTCGTCCGGGAAGATCCCAAAGCCGCCCTCGCGGAAAAACTCGATTATTTGCGATGGCTGCGCGAGCAAATAGAATCGGGTATTCAGGACCAACTCTCGGTGCGCGTAATCGAGGCGAGTTGCTTCCCATGGGGAAGGCGCACCTCGTGGGAAAGTTGCGCCACGGACGAATGCATCCGGCTCTTGAGTCTCGGTCATTTTTCCCGCACAGAGCTGGTGCGGAGCTTCGTGCGCACAAACTCGGATTCATTGCCGACCGTTTATGAAGTTCGGCTTTCGGCAGAGAAGTGAATACCTTAACCGAAAAAACGGCGGACGAAATTCAACCGGCGATGCGCCCGAGAGAACAGCGCTCCGCGTGGGTCGGATGGCTTCCTCTCTTGGTCTTGCCTGCGACGGCCATAGCACTTCGCAACCTCTGGCCAGCCTGGGTGTTCATGTGGATTCTTTCGTTCGCGATCTTCATCAGTTTGAAATGGCTCACGTGGTGGAGAGCGACGGATCAAGAGGCGCATGCAGGATGGCGCTCTGCGGCATATCTTCTCGCTTGGCCGGGAATGGATGCAGATGAATTCCTGAATCCGAGCAGGCGCGTCACGCGTCCTCCGGCGACAGCATGGTTCTGGGCAACGCTTGAGACTGCATTAGGTGCGACCATGCTTTGGGTCGTCGCGCGCTCTCTACCGGCGAGCCAGCCCCTTCTTCGTGGATGGACAGGCATGGCTGGCTTGGTTCTGCTTCTGCATTTCGGGACCTTTCAAATCGTCGCGCTGATGTGGCAGGCCGCCGGCGTGAACGCGAAATCAATTATGTCCGCCCCGCTTCGAGCGACATCGCTCGCAGAGTTTTGGGGAAAGCGTTGGAACCTCGGCTTTCGTCAGTTGGGCTACGAGTTGATCTTCCGTCCGTTGCATCGATCTTTGGGCGTGGAAGCTGCGGGGATGATCGTGTTTCTGGTATCTGGACTTGTTCATGACCTGGTGATCTCATTGCCTGCTCGTGGAGGGTACGGACTCCCGACCGGATATTTCCTGCTTCAAGGTGCCGGAATCACCATGGAACATTCCCGCTGGGGTAAACGCCTCGGTCTCGCGCACGGAGCGCGCGGCTGGCTGTTCATGGCAGTGTTCGTTGCGGCGCCGGTGTTCTGGCTCTTTCATCCTTGGTTCGTAATGCGCGTTATTCTTCCCTTTATGCAGGCGATTCGCGCCCTATGACGAAATCATTTTTCGATCTCGGCATGTGGCTGTGTGGAATCGGACACTTCGTAATCTTGTGCGCTAGCTTTCAGGTGCCCTACCGCTTGCGATGGAAAGAGGATTTGCGGTCGCTAATGCCCTTCAATCGTAAGCTGCTTTGGGTGCAGAGCGGATTCACGGTGTTGACCATCCTTGTGTTTGGGACTCTCACCCTGGTGCTTCACAGGGAACTGCTGCGGGGGGACCGCGCTGCCTTAGCATTGGCCTGCTTCATTGGTTTTTACTGGACTGCGCGCATTCTGGTGGACTTTTTTTACTTCTCCCACGAGGACTGGCCTAAGGGAAAGATGTTCGTCGTGGGGCATACCTTGCTGACGCTCTTGTTTCTTTTTCTTGCTACGAGCTATCTTGGCCTCGTTGCGTGGCAAGTGTGGTTCAGGGGCAATAGCTGAATCACTATCGGCGTGACGTCGAAACGGGCCTTGAAGACTTGTCTCGTCGAAAGTTTTTGGGGCTGACGCCAAACTCCGTTCGAAATGCACGATTGAAATTCGACACATCACCGAAACCGCAATCAAGCGCAATATCCAGCACCCTTTTACGTTCCGCCGCAAGACGCGATGCTGCATCGCGCAGGCGCGCTCGACGCACATATTGATGCGGCGTAATTCCCGTCAGGCGCTCGAACGTGCGCAGAAAATGATACGGGCTCAATCCTGCCTCGCGCGCCAGGCCGCTTAATTCCAAAGCGCCATCCGGACGCCGCTCAATCGCACGCACGCTGCGCGTCACTCGCGCCATCGCACTCGGCGGCGCGTCCTCCGCGCGCGACGAAATCCCGCGTTCGGCTCGCACGGTCGCGGCGGCGAGTTCAATGCTCAGCTCTTCCCACGGCGTATCTGCCGAATACTCCAAACCTGCGCGCGCCCTTGCAGTCAGCGACGACAATTCGCGCAGCGGAGGCAGCCGCAGCAGGCGAAATCCACGCTCGTGTTTCTTCGCTCCCGCATCGGACGCGATTCGCTCGAAATATTCCGGGGCAAATTGAAACGAGAGGCACCTGTCGCCGGCAGCGTGTTCGTGGCCCACTTCAAAATTGTGACGGGCATTTCCCAGCAGCGGCGAACCCGGCGTCATCAGCTCGTTGCGAATCGCGCCATTTGCCGATCTCACTTTTGCCGAACTCCCGTTCGCGAAACTCTGACAAGCCGAACCGCGATACTGAAACGTTCCAGCCAGCACCATCGCGATCGTTACGCCGCCGTGCCGTTCTTCAAAAATCGGATCCTGCGGGCCAGACGCGCAAATCAAATCCTGCACAGCCCAACCATCGCCTCGCGCCAGCACGCGGCACGTCGGATGACAGGCCGCGGCGCCCGCGGCAGCCCGCCGCGCCAAAGCCTGCTCCAATTCCACCGCAATTTTTGCCAAGACCCCGCCTCCACTGCCGCTTAGTCTATCGCACACGACGGACGTTCGAGGAGGCCGCAAAAATGACCGCAAGTGCAGCAACACAGAAGCACGATTTCTACAGCCTTCTGGCAGCTCTCGGAAGATCGCCCGAAATTCCCGAAGAGAGCGACGTATACGGGTGGCTCGTAGGCAGCTGGGATCTAGAGGTCTTGCATTACGCAGCCACTGACGTCGCGCCGCTGCACATCCAAGGCGAAGTCCATTTCGGCTGGGTGCTTGAAGGCCGCGCCATTCAAGACGTCTGGATCATGCCGCGGGTATCGGACCGCAATGCCAATCTCGCCAAAACGAACAACATGTACGGCACCACCCTCCGCATCTGGGACGCGTCCATCCAGGCCTGGCGCATCCGCTGGATCAATCCCGTGACGAATCATTACGAACAACAAACTGGCCGCCGCATCGGAAATGAAATCGTGCAGGTCGGCGCACGCATGGACGGCACGCCGACGCGCTGGCGATTCACCGAAATCACGCCCAACTCATTCCACTGGATCGGCGAATCGCTGAATCCAGATGGTGCCACCTGGAAACTCGAGGGCGAATTCCGCTGCCAGCGCATGCAATAACGCGAGGAGTTTCGACAGTAGAGGCACGGCCCTCCTGTCGCCCAGGGCGCTGAAATTCGTTCAATCGAATCGAAAGACACCATCATCCAATCGAAAAAAGGGAGGAACAAACATGACCACCGCAACGGCAACCAGCACCAACCAGGACAAAGCACTCCGCGAACAACTCGTGAAGCTCCTCAGCGACAGCGAAGCCCACGCGAATTTTGAAACCGCCGTGAAAGATCTGCCCGCTGATCTGCAAGGCAAACGACCGAAGGGTGCGGCGCACTCACCGTGGGAAATGCTCGAACACTTGCGCATCGCGCAATGGGATATTCTCGAATTCGCGCGCAACGCCAAACACAAATCGCCTGAATTCCCGGAGGGCTATTGGCCGAAATCGCCCGAACCCCCTGACGCAAAAGCCTGGGAGAAAAGCGCCGCCGCATTTCAGGCCGATCGCAAAGCTCTCTGCGATCTAATAAACAACGAATCCACCGACCTATTCGCGAAAATCTCCCACGGCGACGGCCAGACGATTCTCCGCCAGGCACTGCTAGCAGCCGACCACAACGCCTATCACATCGGCGAACTAGTTCTCCTACGCCGCGTCCTAGGCGCCTGGGATTAGCAGCAAGGCGGGGGTTTCAGTAGGGGCACGGCATGTCTGGGACCCGCCGCAGGAGGGCCGTGCCCGAACGCGATACTTGGCGGGAATTGCCTGTCGGCAGCGTAGATTTCTCGCGCCAAAAGCACCGCGTCACGTACACGGAAAAACCGGGTTTTCAGACACCGCGACTGACACCAAGGCAAGAGTCTGCATCTATGATGATTCGCCGCAAATGAAGGCTATTTTCCGCGCGCTCGACCGAATAGAATTCATGGCGAGGCATTGTGTTCTCAACTGGGGCATTCAAACTGAGGTGCTAACCTGAATCGGGCTCGCTTCGCAACTCTCGTCGCTCTCGTATTCGGTTCTGTTCTGTTGCATTGCCCTCGCTCGCTCGCATGGGGTTGCGAAGGCCATCAAACGGTCGCCCTCATCGCCAAGCAGAACCTGAATCCTCACGCGCTGGCGATGGTGAATCAGATTCTCACTGACAATCCTGTCGACCCGACGCTCGACCGCTTCTGCAAGCCAATCGCAACCGATCCAATGGAAGACGCCGCAACGTGGGCCGACGATTACCGCAAAGCCCATCCCGAAACCGCCGGCTGGCATTTCATTGACATCCCTCGCGGATCCAAGAAGGGGAGCTTCACTTGCGACGCGACGCAAAGCTGCATCACGCTTGCTCTCGCCGAGCAGGTGAAGATTCTTCAGGATCCGGCTAGCAATCCGACTGCTCGAGCGAATGCGCTGCGGTTCATCATCCATTTCGCGGGGGACATTCATCAGCCGCTGCACTGCACAACGAACAACGACCGCGGCGGGAACTGCGTCCCGGTCACGTACTTCGGCCAAAAGCCGCTGGAGACCGATCAGATCACTAAGACCTACCAATTGAATCTTCACGGAGTTTGGGACACACAGCTCGTCGAGCGCATCGCTGGTGGCGAGACCGTCGAGCAGTTCGCCGCCACTATCGAGAAGAGGTTCAAGCCTCAATTCGCGACGTGGAAAGAGGAGGGCGTCAACTTTGATAATTGGGCCTGGGAAAGCCACGAGGCGGCCGAACAAGCGACGTACGGAGCACTGAATCGAAAGATCCCGGTGGAAACTCCCGAGCCCGTGAGCACCTGCGCCGATGCGGACGAGATCGCCGAGAGAATGCTTAAGCTGAGGGAAAAGGTGGGGCCGACGTATCAGTCCTTCGTAACTCGTACCATCGAAGAGCAACTCGCGAAGGCAGGCTTCCGCCTGGCGATGATTCTGAATCAGACCTGGCCTGCGACCTGAACAATACTGACCCGAAAAGCCGGCGATTGCGGCCGACCGAGTTCTATGCTGGTCTGGTACTCGGCCATGCGGTGCTTTACCTATTGTTACAGACCTGCTAACTGGATTATGCTCCCCGCCAGCTTCTCGCGCCGTGCGCGGGGCTTGGAACGAACCCAGTCTCAACAACCAGTAAGCCAAACCGAAACCATTGGGACGACGTACTAGCTTCAGGCGGTTGCAGTCCAAATCTATCGGAGGTAGAGACATGACAAAGTCCAAAAAGAGCTTGATAGCGGGAGCAGCGCTGGCTGGTTTGTTGGCCGGGACTGCTGTAACGGTTCAGGCGTCCAATCCGCTGTCGAGCGCGAAGGGCAACACCTTCAGCACGCAGAAAGACGATTCCAAGGTGAAGGAAAAGCACGCTTGTAAAGGCCAGAATTCCTGTAAAGGCAAGGGCGGCTGCAAGTCGAGTGACAATGGCTGCAAGGGCAAGAACTCGTGCAAGGGCAAAGGGGGCTGCGCAACTGACGGCTCCAAGATGCCCGGCTAATAGCGTCGGATCAAACCCTTCCGGAAATACGCCGAGCGAAACCCAGCCCCTCGGCGGGAAGTTGTGAGTGGTATCCGCCGAGCAGTCTGGACGCTCGGTCAGAGCGGAGAGCAGCGTTCTGCGCTGGCATCCTCCGGCACCCGGTGCATTAGCTGTTGTTCTCGGTAACTGCCTGGATTATGCTCCCGGCAGCTTCTCGCGCCGTGCGAGAGGCTTGGAACGAACCCAGTCTCGACCAACCAGAAGGCCAATCCAAATGCATTGGGGCGACGTACTAGCATCAGGGCGGTTGCAGTCCAAATCGACAGGAGGATGTGGAAACATGACAAAGTCTAAGAAGAGCTTGATAGCAGGAGCAGCGCTGGCTGGTTTGTTGGCCGGGACTGCGGTCACCGTGCAAGCGTCGAACCTTCTCTCGAGCGCGAAGGGCAACACCTTCAGTGCTCAGGATTCGGGCGACAAAAAGGTGAAGGAAAAGCACGCCTGTAAAGGCCAGAACTCCTGTAAGGGCAAGGGCGGTTGCAAAGCGGGCGACAACGGTTGCAAAGGCAAGAACTCTTGCAAGGGCAAGGGCGGCTGCGCAACTGACGGCTCGAAGAAGCCGTCGTAGTGACCCGCTGAAGCAATACCGCGTTACCTGACGGAGGGCCGGCAAGAATTCTCCGGCCCTCTTTCTATCTAGACTTTGTTTTGTAGATTTGGGGAATTCAATGCCTGCAAATCGGTTCAACGGATTCACGGATTACGGAGTGGGAATCGGGCTGCGCGCCCCGCACTACCACCATATTCTTACCAAGAAACCGGTGGTGGACTGGTTCGAAATCATCTCTGAAAATTTCATGATTGACGGCGGCCGGCCGTTGCGGATTCTCGATCAAATTCTCGAGCAGTATCGCGTGGTGCAGCATGGCGTTTCGATGTATTTCGGCTCGGCGGAAAAGCCGAACCGCGAACATTTACGGCGATTGAAGGAATTGGTGAAGCGGACGAAAACGCCGTGGGTTTCGGATCATCTTTGCTGGGGCAGTGTGGATGGGCGCTATACGCACGACCTGCTTCCGATGCCTTACACGTTCGAAGCGGCACGTATCACCGCGCAAAAAGTTCGCGAGGTGCGGGATTTTATTGAAACACCGGTGGTGGTGGAAAACGTGAGCAGCTATGCCGAGTTTCACGTTTCGGAAATGACCGAGTGGGAGTTTTTAAATGAAGTGGTGGAGCGGGCGGATTGCGGGATTCTTCTCGATGTGAACAATATTTACGTTTCTTCGAAGAACCACAATTTCGATCCGTTTACATATGTAAATAGCGTTCCAGCCGACCGCGTGGCGCAGATTCATATCGCCGGACATTCAAAATTCAAGAAATACATTCTCGATACGCACGATCATCCGGTGATCGATCCGGTATGGAAACTTTACGAGCGCGCCATTGAACGTGTGGGCCACACGGCGACGCTCCTCGAATGGGACGACAGTATTCCTTCGTTCCAGGAAGTCCATGATGAGGCGCTGAAGGCCAACAAGTTTCTCGCGAGCGCCTCGCTCGCCACCGCCGTATGAGTCTTCTAAGCATCCAGCGCCGTATGGCGCGGGCGGTGATGACGCCTCTCACTCCCGCCGAGCGCATGCGCCCGACGGCGCCTGACGGCCGGTCGCTGCGGAAGGTCGCTGCGGACATCATCAAGCCGAACGATCGGCTCACTTCGTTTGAGCGCCTGGAAATCTACAACCGCCAATATTGGTTTCGAGTGCTTTCCGCGTTTGCGGAGGATTTTCCAGGTCTTCGCGCCGTGCTTGGCGAACGCAAATTCGATGCAGCCGCGAAGGCTTACATCAACGATTGCCCCTCGACTTCGTTCACGCTGCGAAACCTCGGGTCAAAATTGGAAACGTGGCTGCGCAAGAATCCGAAATGGACTAGCTCGCGACGAGAGCTGGCACTCGACATGGTCCGGCTGGAATGGGCCGATATTGACGCTTTCGACGGAAAGGCAGAACCCGCTTTGAAACCTGAAGATCTCGCGGGAGCTGATCCGGAGACGCTGCGCTTGCAGTTGCAGCCTTACATTCATCTTCTCGATTTGCACTATCCTGTGGATGACCTTCTGATTGAATTGAAGAAACACGAAGCGGACACGGATTTCGCGAGCAACGCTTTCAATGAGCGGCACAAGCAGAAGCGCGTGCGCGCGGTCGCCCGGCTGAAGCCTTCGACGATTTTTCTTGCCGTGCACCGCCTCGATGATTCCGTGTACTTCCGGCGCCTCGAGCGCGAAGAATTCCTGATCCTGAAGGAACTGCGCGCGGGCAAGACGCTAAGCCGGGCCATTGCCTCCGCTCTGCGCAAGAGTTCGATCGCGCCGGAAGAGAGGCCCGCGCAAATTCAGAGCTGGTTCCAGACTTGGTCTACTCTGGGCTGGTTCTGCCGCTCCATGGCGGCGAAAAAGAGATGAGCGGCCTGCGGGAACAAATCCAAAACCTGTACGGCTTGCTGGTCCGAGTGGCTTCCAGCTTGCAGTCGGCGCTCCTGCTATGTATCCGCGTCTACTTTGGCCTCTGGCCTGCTGGCATTGCGCTGAACGGGTGGGGCAAGCTTCACAATCTCCCGCACGTCACGCAGTTCTTTGCAAGCCTCGGCATTCCGGAGCCGGGAGCCACCGCCGGTTTTGTCTCCACGTTCGAGTTCGTAGCTGGGATTCTGCTGGCGATCGGCCTGCTTTCGCGCGTAGCCGCACTTGGCCTCGTCATCGACATGCTCACTGCCTACATGACATCCGACCGCGATTCGCTTACCGCTTTTATTTCGGATCCGTCCAAGTTCTACAATGCGGACCCGTTTATTTACCTCGCCGTCGCCTTGGTGATCCTGATCTTCGGACCCGGCAAGATCGCGCTCGACTATCTGATCGAGAAAAAGTACGCGAATCGGGGCCGAGTCAATATCTGAAAACAGCTGACAACAGCTAACCTCACAAATAGTTCCGATACTCCTCTGATTTGTTTCCAGCAAAACGCCTTTTCATCGCATCCTACTAAGTGATGACCACACGCTCTGGGACTTCCGCGATTCATTGTGCTTCGCGTAGCAGCTTTCGAATTCTAATTCCGGTATTCTTGCTTCTGCTTCTGGTTCCCGCATTGCGCGTCCCGGCAGATGAGATGACATCCACAATTCTGGTTGGCTCGTCGCGAATCGACGTGAATATCGAAAGCGGCCCGATGCAACTCTCCAATCAAGAGCTAATGCAGTGGGTGCGCATGGCGGCGGATTCCGTCTCCACCTACTACGAACGCTTTCCTGTCCCTGAAGTGGCGCTTCGAATTATTCCGGCGGACGGGCGAGGTGTGCGCGGGGGACAAACGTTCGGCGCAAAAGACGGCGGGCGCATTTCGATCCATGTGGGCAGAGAGACAACGGTGCGGGGGCTAAACTCCGACTGGATGCTGACACACGAAATGGTGCACCTCTCGTTCCCTTCGATGGCGGACGAACACCATTGGATCGAAGAGGGAATCGCCACCTATGTAGAGCCGATTGCACGCGTGCGCGCCAAGAACATGGATGCGCATGAAATGTGGTTCGAGTTGGTGCGCGATTTGCATCAAGGATTGCCGCAGCCCGGCGACGAAGGGCTGGATCACACCCATACTTGGGGCCGAACGTACTGGGGCGGCGCCCTTTTCTGCTTCCTCGCGGACGTCGAAATTCACAAACAGACGAATAATCACAAGGGACTCGACGACGCGTTGCGCGGAATTCTGAACGCCGGCGGGGAGATCCGCTACGATTGGCCAATCGAGAAAGCTCTTACGGCCGGCGACGCGGCTACCGGAGTTTCTGTTCTCATGCCGCTTTATCAGAAAATGAAAAATCAGCCTTATCCGGTGGATCTCGATGCATTGTGGAAAGAACTCGGAGTCGAGCGCGAAGGCGACACGGTGAAGTTCGTCGACTCAGCGCCGTTTGCAAAGACGCGCGATGCGATCACGTTCGGCTCTTCCACGGGCGCAAAATTGCAGCCGGCTGCTGCTTCGCAGGCCATTGACGTAGGCCGGCGCTCGCGTGGTCCTCAATAGAGCGTTTTTCCGACCGACACATCTCTAAATGGCTTTTCCAGCTCGCGCTTCTGCGATAAGCTCCGCCCGTCTGAAAATAGAATTCGTACAAATCATTTCCGGAGGAATGCGATGGCGCGGATGGGATTCGAAAGCAGACATTTGCTACGCGGATGGATATGCGCGGTTGTCGTGCTGCTTTTTTGCGGCACCGCTGCGGCGCAATATACCGACAAGCAGGCGATCGACGATCTCGGCGGCCCCCAGACATTCGCCGCTCGCCGCTCGGATCTTGCCAAGCAGCTGAAGACTGGCTACGCAATCCTTTTCGCCCGCAATGAAATTCCCGAATCCACGCACTACCGCGAAGACAATGACTTTTATTACTTCACGGGCCTGCAGGATCCCGGCGCTGTAATGCTGATGGACGTCGAGAAGGGCACCACCGCAATTTTTGAACCCGCGCAGGCGGGGCGCACGGCTCAGGTGTACGGCCCGAATTTGCTCTCGCTCACGCCCACGGATCGCGAGGCGCTGGGCTACAAAGTGGTGCTGCCGGTCTCCGATCTCGACACGGCGCTTTCTTATGCGCTTGCGCGCGGCGGCACGCCCGATCTGTGGCTGCGTCTCGGCTTCCCCGATAAAGCCGACGGCGCGCGTCCCGAAGTTGGACGCGACCATGCCTGGAAATTCGCGCATCCCTATCACGAGCCGATTCCGAGCGATCTCGCCCCGGCAAAACTGCTCGCCGAACGCTACGCCATGTCGCATCTGCGCGACATGACTCCCGTGATCGACGAAATGCGCAACATCAAGCGGCCGGAAGAAATCGAAGTGCTGCGCCGCATTGGAAGAATTAGCGCCGAAGGAAATCGCGACGCAATCGCTCACGCGCATCCGGGAATGTATCAATATCAGATCGAAGCGCGCGCCTATTTCTACGATTTCGACCACGGCGCGCAAGGCGCGTCGTATCTGGCGATTGTCGGCTCCGGAAGCGACATCAACACATGGCACTATTTTTCGAATCGCCATAAGATCGAAGCCAACGAACTTGTCGTGTTCGATTTTGCCGGTTCACTCGATCACGAGACGATGGACATCACGCGCACATTCAATATCAGCGGAAAATTCACGCCCGAACAAGCGAAGTGGTACGCGGTGGATCTCGATTGCCAGAAGGCGATCATCGCCCTTCTCACTCCCGGCCACACGTACGAGGAAGCCAACGCGGCGGGAAAAGCCGTGTTCGACAAAGCCGGCATCGGCAATCAATGGTATGGGTACCCGGGACACTTCGTGGGGCTCGCAACACATGACGTGATGCGCGTAAGTGGGCCCGTCAAAGCCGGACAGGTGGTGACTGTGGAGCCGATCGTGGAATTTCCCGATAAACACATGCACTATCGCGTGGAGGACACGATTTTGATCACGAATGGCGCTCCCGAAAATCTTTCGGCCGCGATTCCAAAGGAAGCAGACGAAGTGGAAAAACTCGTGGGCAGCGCAAAGGAATGAGCATCCGCTCGTCTGATTGTGAGAAATGATTCGATTGCCCCAGGTAAGGCAAATCGCTTAGTACTTTTCTAGCGAGATTCGTTTCTACGAAATTTACAATTCTGAATGTCATAGTATTCTCTAAATTCGAATTTTCTTTCTCCGCGGTCAAATCTGTTCTTCTATGGAAATTCGGACGTTGCGGTCCCGCCTGTCGATAAAATCCCGTAAGTCACTGAAAAATTAGAGCCGTATTTTCGCTCCAGCCTGGGCATCAACGTGCCAATAGACGCTGCGGGGAGATTTTCCCCGGTGTGCGGCGGAATTTTCAACGACATTCGATTCTTGGCAGGTCTTCAGGAGGGTGTATGAACTGGAAGCGATTTACAGCGTTCACGTTCGCGCTGCTGGCTGTGCTGCTTCTCAGCCATCAGCCGGCTCACGCGCAATCGAACGTACAAGCAGGAAGCATTCAGGGCGTGGTGACCGATCCGCAAGGCGGTATCGTGCCCAACGCCAAGGTTACGATCACCAACAAAGATACAGGAGCGGCGCTCGACACGGCGACAACGTCGGCCGGCACTTTCACATCGGGTTCACTGGTGCCGGGAAACTATACGGTTCGGGTAGAAGCGCCGAGCTTCAAGACCGTGACCGGAACCTACGTTGTGCAGATCAACCAGGTGTCGAGCGCGCCGATCAAGCTCGAACTAGGCGCGTCGAGCACGGTGGTGGAAGTGAGCGGCCAAGTGATCGCCGTGAATACAGACCAGGCGCAGGTGTCCGGCAGCTTGACCACACAACAGATCGAGAACCTGCCCATCAACGGCCGAAACTTTCTCGACCTGGCGCAACTCGAACCCGGCGTTCAGATTCAGGACGGCGGCAATTTTGATCCCACCAAGATTGGTTTCTCGTCGATTTCATTCGGCGGACGCTATGGCCGCAGCGCGCGCATTTCAGTGGACGGCGTGGACGTGAGCGACGAGAACGTCGGCACCACGACCACGGGCGTACCCTCAAGCGCTATCGCAGAATTCCAGCTCGCACAATCGAGCTTGGATCTTTCGAATGACCTTACGTCCAGCGGCGCGGTCAACGTTGCGACCAAGTCCGGTACGAACTCGCTGCATGGAGAAGGTTTCGGTCTCTTCCGCGACAACTCGCAAGCCGCGGTATATCCGGGCGGCGCTCAATTTCAACGCAGCCAGTACGGCGGCGATGTAGGCGGAGCGATCATCAAGGACAAGCTGTTCTTCTTTGCCGACGGCGAAAGAATTCTTGCCCATGATGCGGGCGGCGTTCTTATCTCTTCGATTCCCGGAGGCGACGGCACGAACTTGAATTCGTTTAACGGAACTTTTCCAGCTCCGTTCCACGACAACAATCTTCTCGGCCGGCTGGATTGGCAGGCGACCAAGACGATTCATGCATTCGGCCGCTTCAGCTACTGGCAAGCAAGCGACGTTGGAAACTTCGGCGGTGCGGCGAACTATGCGGTGTATGACAACCGGGACCGCACGAAGAATCTGGTCGGCGGCGTGGATTTCACCACCGGCCAATACACCCACAGCTTCCGAGCGGAATATCTGAAGTTTGTGAACGTAATCGGAGACGCCGTTCAAGGGAGCGACTTGCCCTTCGCGAATCTCCCCGTCGGCATCATTCTGGGAGGCACCGGTTTTCAGAGCGGCCCCAGTTTCCTGGCTCCGCAATCGACAATTCAGAGCGACCGCCAGGTTAAATACGACGGAAGCAAGGTGTGGGGCGCGCACATCATCCGTTATGGCATCGGCTACAATCGCATCACGGGTTGGACCAATGCCAGCTTCTTCGGTATCGCCCCGATTGCTGACAGCGTCAACCTCACCGCGCCTGGCACTTTGACGTGCCCGGGCGGACAGACCGGCGCCGCGTGCCCGTTGAACTACATCGCGGATATCGCTGATGTCGGGAACGGCCAGGGTGCGTTCACGGAACTTTCGCGCTTTGGCAAGCCGAATGGCGGTCTCGGTCCGGACAACCGGCTGGGGGCGTACATCGGTGACAGCTGGAAGGTGAAACCGAATCTGACTCTTACGTACGGCGTGCGATACGTCCGCGACACGGGCCGCACCGACAGCGATCTGGGACCTCTTCCCGCGCTGAACGCGGTGTTCCCGGGCGCCGGTAACACCGTAAATCAGCCGAACAAGAACTTCGGCCCGCAGGCCGGCATCGCTTGGGATCCCAAGGGCGATGGCAAGATGGTGTTCCGCGCCGGAGCCGGAATCTACTACGACAACACTGTCTTCAACGACATTCTGTTCGATCGCTTGCTGCGGCTTCAGAACGGAGCGTTCAACGTCGTCCAGGCTCCCTGTGCTTTCGGGCCGAGCAGTGTTGTGTTTGGAGATGGGAGCACCCACTTCCTCGGGGACTCGACTAAGGCTGCCGGGGGTGTTGCGTGCAACACGCCAATCGGCGCGACGGTGGGACCCGGTGCCGGTACGTGCTCAGGCATTACGTTTGCAGCCTGCCTCGGTAACTTCCAGACCGAATATCAGGCGTCTTATGCCGGCGGTGGTTCCAATGGAGCGTTTATTCCGTCAGGAATCGCGAACGGTAGCTTGCTCACCACCGGTTTGCTCGCCCCCGCCTACAAGTCGCCACGGTCGTTCCAAATGAATGTGGGCTTGCAGCGAGAGTTGCGGCCCGGACTGATCCTAACCGCAGATTACATCCGCAACGTCGGCTTGCACTATCTGATCGGAACCGACATCAACCACACTGGAGACGTTGCATACTTCAGTAAGGACGCAGCGGCGAACGCAATTGCAAGTACTCTCGCATTCTGCGGAGCTGCCAATATCCAGGCGGCGGCCGCAGCGAATGGTTGCAACGTACCCGGTGCTCCGGGATTGGCGGCGAATAAGGGAGCCACGATTGGCACATTTGGTGCGTTTGGCCTCGATTCGCCTTACGACCAAGGCGTCGGCGAATGCTCGGTGGGTTTGGGGCAGGCGTGCGCCTTTGGCGGAATCAACCCGAACGTGGGCGCTCTGTATCAGTACCAATCGGCCGGCCGCTCGGTTTACAACGGATTGGATATCAAGTTGGCGCAGAACGTTAGCCATCCGTTCAAGGGCGTCAAATACATGAATTTCCAGTTCGCTTATAGCCTGTCGCGCTTCGTCAACTCAGGTTCCAACACCTGCAGCCCGACCTGCGCAGCAGGAGGCGACCAGGATTTCGTGAACAACGCTCTCGACAATCGCAATCCCAACGCACTGTCTGGGCCGGGATCTCTTGACCGGACCCACCAGTTCAACATCGGCGGTTATGCCGATCTGCCGCTTGGCTTCCGGATCGGAATCGTTTCCCACTTCTGGTCGCCTTTTGCGGGTACGCCCTTTACTCTGCCGGTGAATGGCAGCAACAATATCGGCGCAGCCGGTGGAATCTTCGAAACCGATTACATCGGCACCGGGCAGGTTGGAAACCCGCTTCCCCGCGCAGAGACGAGCACATCGTGCGGCACCATGGGTGGCACCTGCGACTACTCGCTCTACAAGGTGGGTGCCTTCATGCGCCAAATCGGGCCCGTCGGTCTGACGAACGCAATCAACAATTACAACACGAACATCGCCGGGCTTCCCACGCCAGCGGGTCAGGTGCTCATTAACTCGGGTCTGGTGACGCTTGCGGACCTGCAGGCATTGGGTGCCGTGGCTCAGCCGATCGCAGTGCCTCCAGCCAACAACGTCGGTTACGGTTGGCTGAAGGACTTCGATACTACCTTCAGCTGGGTCGGGCACGTCTGGCACGAGAGGCTGACAATCATTCCGAGTGTCAGCATCTTCAACACCTTCAACTTCGCCAACTATGATTCGGCAGCCAGCATCCTGAATCCTCAGCTAACGGGCACTCCAGGCTCAATCAATGGCACTGGACCGAACACAGTGGATAATCCGCGTCCCGATCGCATCGGCGCGGGAACCGGCGTGTTCGCGTTCGGAGCTCCCCGGACGATTGAGTGGGGGTTGAAACTTCAATTCTAGCCCGTGGCCGGATCGCTGCTCCCTCGGCGATCCAGCTTCGGTGACCTGAATGTGCCAATGGCTCCGGGCGACCGGAGCCATTGGCGTTTTGCTTTGGGAATCGCATCGTGGGTGAACCGCTCGTCGCACAAAGGAGGCTCTATGCGGCAATTTCCTTTGTGGCTTTGCATACTTACACTTCTTATCGTTTCAGTTTCAGCCACTCTGGGGCAGCGCGCGAAACCACCCGGAATTGTGACGGCTGACCAGCAATCGAATCAGTCTGTCGAACCACCGATGGAGATGCGCAGCCGAAAAATGAATGTGGATCAGATGAAGCAGGAGGCGGACGAATTAAGGAAACTGGCGGACGGCGTGCCTCCTCAAATTGAGCTGGTGACGAAAAATCAGTACCCCAAGGATCTCACCGACAATCTCAAACGCATCGAAAGGCTCGCTAAGCATCTGCGCTCCGAAGTCACTCCCTAGTAGGCCCAACGCAGTAGCATCGCTCCCGTGGTGTATCCAGCGCCCACGGAGATCAAAAGAACCAGATCGCCCTTGCGGAGCCGCTTCTGCTCGAGCGCGTCCATCAGCCCCAGCGGAATCGTGGCGGCGGTGGTGTTGCCAAAGTGGTCGATGTTGATGAGGATTTTCGAATCGTCTACGCCCAGGCGGTCTTGCATCGCGCGAATGATGCGTAGGTTTGCTTGATGCGGAACGACAAGCGCGAGGTCCCGGCTCGTCAGTCCGTTGCGCTCCAGAATCTCGACGGCCAGCTCGCTCATACGTCGCACTGCGTATTTGAAAACCTGCGCGCCTTCCTGATGGACGTAATGCATGCGTTTGTCCACGGTTTCGTGGGACGACGGATGCAGCGAGCCGCCCGCCGGCATATAAAGGTTGCAGCCGCCTGAGCCGTCCACGTCATTCACGAAATCGATGATGCCCTCGGAATCCGACGCTGCCGGCTCGACGAGAACTGCGCCCGCGCCGTCACCGAACAAGACGCAGGTGGCGCGATCCTTGAAATCGAGGATCGACGTCATCACGTCGCTGCCAATCACAAGCACTTTCTTGTGCGAGCCAGCTCCCACAAACTGAGCGCCCACGGTCAGGGCATAGACGAACCCGGAACACGCCGCCGAAAGATCGAATCCCCAGGCCTGCGAAGCGCCCAGACGATCCTGAATCAGGCAAGCCGTGGAGGGAAACAACATGTCCGGCGTAACCGTGGCGAGAACGATCATTTCAATTTCTGCCGCAGGGATGCCCTTCGCTTCAAGCAGTTTTCTCGCTGCTTCAGTACCCAGATGCGAACTGGCCATTCCTGGATCGGCGTAATGGCGTTCGATAATGCCGGTGCGCGTGCGAATCCATTCGTCGGTGGTATCGGTGATCTTCTCGAGATCGAAGTTGGTCACCACGCGCGGCGGAACGTATCCGGCCACTCCGGTGATCTTCGCGGCAAGGCGTCGGCCCATTACACTCTCCATTTACCCGGGATAATCGGGCGATTGTATGCAATCGCGCTCCAGCAAGACAAGCGCGGGAATTGTAATCGCGGTAGCTTAGTCCACGGGAATGATTTCGTAGCGGTAGGTGATTTTCGCGGTTTTTCCAAGCATCGCAGCCAACGAGCAATATTTCGTTTCGCTCAGCTGGATGGCGTCCCGAACGGCCTTGTCGTCAAGCTTACCCGTGAGCCGGTAGACAATTTCGATTTTCGTCCAAACCTGAGGTGGGTCGTGCGCGTCTTCGCCGGAAATGCTTATTTCGAGCGACCGGAGGTCTTGCCGTTTTTTTCGCAAGATCGAAACCACATCAACTCCAGTGCAAGCGCCCAGTGCCCCGAGCAGAGTTTCCTTCGGGCTGGGACCCTTTTTATGCTCGCTCGCGGCGTCGAAGAGCACAGTCTGGCCCGAAGGCATCGTAGCGAGAAATTCCTCTTCACCCGCCCATTTCACCACCGCAGTTCGCATCGTCGTCTCCGGCGCGCACAAATTCGCACAAGAGACTTTACCGGGAAGAATTTCTCGCGTCCAGCATGGCGGGAAGCAGGCGTATTTCTACGCGAGCGCTGAATCGGTAGGACGTTCTGAAGCGCCTACGCCGGCCTCAACGGTTTGGCGGGGGGCCCGGCGCATCGTTTCGATGAACACGCGCACGAGCGAGGGATCGAATTGATTGGAAGCGCAACGTTCGAGTTCGAGGAATGCGTCCTCGGGAGTCCGCGCTTTCTTGTAGGTGCGCTCCGAAGTAATCGTGTCGTAGGCATCGGCGATTGCTATCACACGCGCGCCATATGGAATGCGTTCGCCTTCCATGCGGTCCGGATAACCGGTGCCGTCGTAGAACTCGTGATGGTGGCGCACCATCAGCCGGATGCGTTTCATGGCTTCGAGCGGTTCCAGAATTTTGGCGCCCAGCTCGGTATGCGTCTTCATCGTCTCCCACTCAGTGGCGTCGAGTGGGCCGGACTTGTTCAAAATCGGTTCGGGGACACCAACCTTGCCGATGTCGTGCAGAAGACCAGCAAGGCGTATCTCTTCCACTTCCGACGCATCCATGCTGAGAGCCTCTGCAATCATCACCGCATACGCGGAAACTTTCTGCGAATGGCCCTGCGTATAGTGGTCTTTCGCGTCAATCGCGAGGGCGAGCGAAGTCACGGTTTCCACCACAGCCGGCGGCAATGATTCAGCCGTGTTGCCCGCACCCTGTTCCGTGAGCGAACGCGTGAATTGTTCCAGGCGGCGGTAGATCTCGTCGAACGCTTCCGGGCCAGTGGAAAACAGGCGCTTGAGGGTGACGCCGAGATAGGCTTCGAGGACATCTTTTTTCCAGCGCTTCGTATCGTTCGGGTCGGTCTGCTCCGCGCTTGATACGGAATTGCCGCCCTGATGCTTCGAGAGGTACATCGAGGAGTCCGCCACCTGGATGAGCTCCTGCGGCGTAGACCCGTGAACCGGAAAGCCGGCGATACCGAAGCTGGCGGTAATATTTTTATCGCGCAGCAGCGGATCGGACGCGATCCAACCGCGCAGCTTGCTCGCCAACTGGCGCGCTTGTTCTACGGATGTTTCCGGCATCAGGATCACGAATTCGTCGCCGCCGTATCGCGCGACCACGTCGGAACGGCGGCAATTCTGCTCGAGGATGTGGCCGACGCGTTGCAGCACCACGTCGCCTTCGAGGTGGCCGTAGAAATCGTTCACAAACTTGAAGCGGTCCAGGTCCATCAGCACGAGAGAAAAGGGACGGTTTGCGCGCGTGGAGCGCTTCCATTCCTGCGAAAGCGTTTCCATCAAGTAGCGGTGAGTTTTGACGCCCGTGAGCCCGTCGGTGATTGCCTGTTCCTGTGCTTTTTGGAACGTAAGCGCATTGTGCAGCGCGCCAGCAAAAAGATCGGCGAGAGTGCGGAGGACAAGGACCTCCTCATCCGGGAAGCTGGACTTCTCGGATGACTCGACATACAAAACGCCTAGGAGCCCGTCCGCGTACGACACCGGCAAGGCAATCGCAGAGACGCTTCCCGGCACGATCAGGCGCGGAGTGGTGGCGTTCACCTCGCGAACGATGGCAAGTTGCCCGGTTCGTGCCACCTGGCCGATGAGACCTTCGCCCAGCAGAATGCGGCGGCCGATGGCGTCGTGCCGTGCGCCCGCCTCCGCCTGAATCACAAGCTCTTTCGCCGAATAATCGAGCACGGCGATTCCGATGTGATCGTAGGTGAGGCCATTCTCGATTTCGGAGGCGATTTTGGCGAGCATCTCTTCGGGATTCAGGGTAGTGATCGCATGGCTCGAAATATTATTTACCAGCGTAAGATGCCGCGATTTTTTCTGCTCTTCGGCGAAGAGGCGAGAATTCTCAATGGCGATGCAGGCTTCGCTGGAAAGAACGCGCAGCAGCTCCACGTGGCCTTCGTCGAAAACGCGCTCGTTGGGACTGTGCACGGCCATCACGCCGATGGCGCGGTCGTAAAGAATCAGCGGCACCACGCAGATCGAGCCTGCTTCGCGAGCGGGATCGAATCCGAGCCGCGCTGTTTCATCGTGGAAGTGATCGCGAATCAAGAGCGGTTGCCGCTCGCGGACCACGAACTCAACCAAGTGGTTTCCCGGCGGGCGCGTCCGTTTGGGTTGCCGTTCGCCGTCCAACACTTCAATCTCGAATCGCACTTCGTCGGCCTTGCCGTCATAGAAAGCGATGAAGAAACTGCTCACGTCGAGCAACCTGCGGATTTCCGAATAGATACGCTCGAAGAGAATGTCCGGCTGAAGGGTGGAGCTCAGTGCGCGGCCAATTTCGTTCAGGATGTGAAGCTCTTCGCTGCGCCGGGCAGTTTGCTGAATCAAGTAGCTGTTCTCAACGGCCATGCCGATCTGGTGACCAAGCGCGAGCAAAAGCCGCAACTCGGCTGCGGTGAAATTGCGGTTGTCTGGTGTCCCGAGCAAGAGCACTCCAAATACGCGCTCCTTGGCTTGCAGGCTGATACCCACGACGGTTCGAAGCCCTTGTTCGAGCAGCAGCTTGCGCAGGTGTTGGAACTGTTCTTCTTTTTCGAGCGTGCGGTAATCCGAATCGCTGACGAGATTTCGAAGGACCACAAGACCGCCGAGGCGAGCGACGAGATTTACAATGTACTCGTCAAGGTCATCCTGCTGTGCAGCGGAACAAAACGCATCGCCCATGCCGGTGCCGACGACAGAGGTGGGCCCTTCCGAATCGCCATAATGCAGGCACAAAGCGCCAGCCGGGATGCGCACGACATTCAGAACGCGGTCGAGCGCCTGCGCCAGCATTTTCTGAATTTCGCCGCCCACGAAACTGGACGTTGCGAGGTTGAGGTTGGAGAGCGCTAGCATGTTTCGTTCAACACGGCGCCGCTCCTCCTCGTAAACGGCCATCACCATCAGCACGCCGGCGAAAAGCTCAGGCAGAGCGACCAGCGGGACCAGACTGACGTTGGCGAAGCGGCCCCCGAACCGCGGCTGAAGGACGGTAGCGACGCGAATCAGACCCCAGAAAACGAATGTGATCGCAAGCAGAAGATCCGCACGCGATTCCTGCTTTTGACCTTCTTCCCAGAATGTGCGGGCGACGAAGAAAAAGGTCAGCGTAACCGAGAGGCCCAAAGGAGCCTGAGTCCAACCGCGGTCAAAAGCGACAGCCCAAACCGCCAAAGCAGCAGCGACGGCGAAAATCGCCCGGAAGTGGACCGTGAGACGGCCATAAAGCCGCGCGGAACAATAGAAAGACAGAGCTGCAATCGCGAGAATCCATTCGTTGGCGCTCCAGGCCCATTTGGGCACGGTAATTTGAGGAGGTAACATCATTGGAACGAAGTGGGCAGCAAGCAGGAGCCAGCCGACTGACCATGCGAGCAGATATTCTTGCCGTTTCTGCAGATAGACGTAGACGAAAAACAGCCCAAGCAGGAAGGCGCTCGCCAGCGGGACAATGGAGGTCGGATTGAGTTGGCTCAACAACTTGGCGCCTTTTTCATGAACAGCGGTCTTCCGCCGAGAATATCAGAAAATTGCCAGCCTTCCGGCGGCGTGTCCAGTCGAGTTTCGTGGAGGTCAACCTCCGGCGAGTCTAGGACCACGGCGCACAATCGGCATGAAATTCCAGGCCGAGGGCGGATGGCCGCATCCAAGTGTGACTATGACTGAGCGGTCAAAAACGGTCAACAGTACCCTCGTACCAACTCCCGTCGTTTCATCTATTTCCGCTCGGCTCTCTCGATTTCGCGAGGGCTATCCGCTAAAATGGATGGTTTCCGAGCCACGAAGGGATCGACTGAATGAATTCCCCGCAAAAACCGCGCGTACGATTCGCTCCTTCTCCGACGGGATATTTGCACGTTGGCGGCGCTCGCACCGCTCTTTTTAATTGGCTTTTCGCACGGCATGAGGGTGGCACACTCCTGCTACGAATTGAAGATACCGATGTGGAACGCAATCGGCCGGAGCTTGTTGATGGAATCCTGGAAGGGCTGAAATGGCTTGGAGTCGAATGGGACGAGGGGCCGTATTTTCAGTCGCAGCGGCTGGAGATGTATCGCGCCGCTGGGGAGAAGATTCTGGCGAGCGGGGCTGCCTATACCTGTTACTGCAAGCCGGTGGCTTACGGTGGAGCTGATGCGACGCGCGAGGAGCAAGAGGGCGAGGGCGACGATGAAACGCCGAAAGTGGAGAAGACCGCTGGTTGCAACTGCCGGGATTTGAGCGAGGCAGAGCGAGCCGCAAAAGAAGCGCAAGGGATTCCGCGCGCGATTCGTTTTAAGGTCCCGCGGACCGGGGTCACCAAATTCGAGGACGCCGTGTTCGGGCCACGAGAAGTGCAGAACGCGGAGATTGAGGATTTTGTGCTGCTGCGCTCGTCGGGGCTGCCGACGTATCAGTTGAGCGTAGTGGTGGACGATATTGACATGCGCATCACGCACATTATTCGCGGCGCGGATCATTTGTCGAATACGCCGAAGCAGGTGTTGATTTACCGCGCGCTGGGAGCCGAGCCGCCGATTTTCGCGCATGTGCCGCTGATCCTTGGGGCGGACCGGACGCGGCTATCGAAGCGGCACGGGGCGACCAGCGTCGGGTCGTATGCGGATGAAGGATTTCTGCCCGAAGCTTTTCGAAATTTTCTGGCGCTGCTTGGGTGGTCGGCTGGCGGTGACGCGGAGTATATGCGGACTCCGGAATTGATCGAGAGATTTTCGCTTTCGGGCGTGAGCCGCACGAATGCGATTTTCGACCGGGCGAAACTCGAATGGTTTAATACGCAGTATTTGCAGAAACCGCCCGTGGAAGAAATTCTGCCGTATGTTGAAGCGGAATTGAAGCGGGCCGGATTGTGGAAAGACGCTTGGGCTGGCGCGGAAAAGGAATGGTTTGCACGGACGGTGGATTTGATACGGCCGCGAACGCGTTTGCTACATGATTTTTCGGGGTGGGCGCGGGCGTTTTTCACTGACGATTTCGAGTATGAGCCGGAGGCGCGCGCGAAATTCTGGAAGGATGAAAAAATTCCGGGGCTCATCGCGAAGCTTGCGGACGCACTCGCAGCCCTGCCGGATTGGAACCATGATGCCTGCGATGCCGCTTTGCGCGGGGTGGCGGCGGCTGAGGGAGTGAAGGCAGGCCTTCTGATCAATGCGACGCGCGTGGCGATTGTGGGCCGTGCTGTGGCACCTCCGCTCTTCGATACAATGGTTGCGCTGGGTAAGGAGCGAGTGATTACACGGCTACGGAAAGCGCTGCCCTTAATTTCTGCGAAGTAAATCCTGCGATTCAGGCAAGATTAGAGTAATGAGCTTTGTCCCGCCAAACATCGAACGGCAACGGCTTCCGGCGCGCGGAATTCTTCTGGGAGCGGCAATTGCGCTTGCTGTAGTTGGCCTCTCCGTGTGGTTGTGGACGGGCATGGGCTTTCTTCAGTTAATTGGCCTTTTTCGCGGCGGCACCACCGTAATCAACGTAAATCAGCCGACGGTGGTGCGCCAGATCCAGCAGCTACAGCGACTTGAAACCGTCTCCTACACGATGGACAAGATCATCTCGGGCGAGCGTGACAATGCGTACTTGCCGAAATTCCTGGCTAGTGACCGGTTGCTTCTCGTGGTGCACGGAGATGTGATTGCCGGAGTGGACCTGGGAAAAGTGCAGCCGGCGGATGTGTCCGTGCACGGGCGGACGATTTCACTGCGCATCCCCGCAGCGGAAATATTTACGACGCGTATCGACAACGCGCGGACGCGCGTTTATTCCCGCGACACGGGGCTTTTTTCGAGCCCAGATCCGAATCTGGAAAGCGAAGTTCGCGAAGAAGCAGAACGGCAGCTGCAGCAGGCCGCGTTGCAGGATGGCGTGCTGAAAACGGCGGACCAGAATGCGCGCACCACGCTTTCGCGAATGCTTACGGGCCTTGGATTCGAGCAGGTAGAATTTCGGTAGCGGGTTGGAAGCCGTTGTTAATTCGCGGCGGCGGTGAAAATCTCCGCGTGCGCGGCGTGTGATTTTGTGCCGGTAGCGGCCACTTGAAACTTTGCATCCACCGGAATCTTTACGGGTTGCAGGCAGGTAGTGTCGTTGCAAGCCTGGTAGCGAAGCGTGATGGGAATTGTAGTCGCGCCGAAGGCCGCATCCGGGTGCGCCGTTAATTTTAGCCGCAGGATCACCTTGCCGGTATAAACATTCAGGGGTTTATTGGGCGAAAACGAGAATTTTTCCTGATGCCCGTCCGGGTAGATCGTGTCAGCGACGTCGAATCCGGGAGGTAGCTGCGGCGTGAGGGTTGTTTGGATCAGATACGGATCAGTCGGCTTGTGCGAGTTCATGTGAAAACCCTTCGCAATCTCGACAACCACCGCTATTTCAAACGATTTTCCGCGTGGGACGGGTTCGATTGAGACGAACGTTTGCGGCTTAACGACCGCAGCGGGACTAGGCAGCGCCTCTTGAGCTGATACGAGCGCGTTGCCGGCAGAGGCAAATATCGTTGCCGCTGTGGCTGCGAGGAATAAGCCGAAGGTTAACCGACGGAAGCGCAGGCGCATTCGAGTTCAGACTTGGACCGGTTCGCCGAGTTTTTCAGTCAGGATGCGGCTCATTACCTGATTCAGAGTTTCGCCCGTCTTCTCGAGCACAAACGCCTGTGCTGAATCTGACCAGCCGAGTTTGAAACTCGTCGTTAGAGCCGAAATCCAGATTTGGCGGACCGGCGTGTTGGGGCTGATGACGAAGCGAGTTTCGTCCTCGTCTTCGAATTCAATTTCGAGTTTGCCGGCGCCGCCTTCTACTTCGAAATCGTGCTGGTCGCCAATATCGAGCAGGCGCTTGCGCAGGGATTCGAATGCTGCGTCGCACTTTTTTTGAAATTCGTGTTCATCCATAGGTTTTTGTCGCGCTCGCTTCTCGCATCGTGACTCTTGGAGGTTACAGCAGATACGCGAGCAGGAGCAAGAGTGGCTGGCGACGGCGGCGATTAGAGCAGCGCGCGAACCTGCTTTTCAAGTTGCTCGCGGTTTGCCAGACCGATAAATCTCTTCGCGATTTTCCCATCGCGCGTGATCACGACCGTTGTGGGCAAACCAATTAATCCTCCGAACTTTGAGGCGATGTCGTCATTGCCCAGAACAATCGGATAATTCATTTTCATCTTCTGGCCGTCCACGTCGAACTCGGTGTTTTGCACATATGGCTCAACGACGCTCTTGCCTTCATCGTCCATCGCAGCTCCGAGGATCGTGAAGCCTTTGTCTGCATTCTTCTGCTGCAATTCGATCATCCAGGGAATTTCCACCTGGCAAGGTTCGCACCACGTGGCCCAGAAATTGAGCACGACGACTTTGCCTTTAAAGCTTGAAAGCGTTACGTCCTTTCCATCTAAGTTCTTGAACGTGGCATCCGGAGCGGTGGGCAGCGGACCTTTGCTAGCGCCATTCTCTTGTGCCGATGCTTTAAACCAGTTTTTCGAATTGCAGCCGGTAAAGCTAACGGCCATCGCCGCGACCGCTGCTGAGAAAAATAAGATCTTGAAAAGCTTCGTCATTCGCAACGCTCCCATCACCATGAGAACCGATTCAGAAAAGTAAGCTTACCTGAAAGCCATGTGAGCCGGTTGAGAAACACGAGGCCGCCCACGGCAAGAAGCAAAGCGCCGCTAAAGACTTCCACCGTGTGTAGATGCCGGCGAAATTTCTGGTAGAAGCGCAGGAAACCGCCGATGCCAAGCGCGGTGACGAGAAACGGAATCGCTAGTCCAGCCGAATAACAGGCGAGGAGAAAAATCCCCTGGCCGACGGTTTCGCGCGTGGCTGCGATTGCGAGCACGCCCGCAAGGATGGGTCCGATGCAGGGCGTCCAACCGAACGCGAAAGCGAAACCCATCAGAAAACCGCTGACGGCGCCCGGTTGCCCACCGAGTTTTTGGAAACGGATGTCGCGATTGAGCCAACGCGTGAGCGAGGGGCCGAGAAGAAAAATCAACGAGACGGAGAAGAAATGAATGGCCTTCAGCCATCCGCCGAAAAGTCCGGGATGCAGTGTGAGAGCAAGTCCCGAAGCGACAAGCAATCCGCCAATCAGCAACCCCGCTCGAATCGTGATCTTCGCCAGCCAGCCAACGAGGTGCAAACCGAAAAGAACAATCAATGAACCGGCGAGCGGCGCGAGCAGGCTTCGATTGCGGACGAGAAAGGTCCCAACTGCGCTGGCCGAAGCGCCGAACGAAACGAAAACTATCGAGAAACCAAGAACGAACGCGACAGCCGATAAGAGCAGGCCGCCGCGCGGCGCGTTTCCTTCCTTGAGCTGCTCAACACCAATACCCGAAAGCATGGAAATGTAGCCCGGCACGAGCGGCAGCACACACGGCGAGAGGAACGATACGAGTCCTGCAACGAATGCCGCAAAGATCGAAACTTCCATCAGTTTTCGTACGCCTTTTTCATGTGATTGGATGCAGCGTCTCGCACGCTCGAAACAGAACTTGGAATTTTCCCACATCCGTTAGACGCGCGCCGCGCTTTTTGTGCGCGTCGGAGGACGAGGGGAAAGGCGACAGGTGGCGCAAAGACTCGACAATTGAAAGGAAGGGTCACTATCGAGAGCGTCCGCAAACGATTGAAGGCATTACCTTAAGCTCCCCGCTGCGGTGGCATGCCAAATGCATTTTGCGGGGTGGAGGGCCCGCACGCTGGAGCCGGGAACGGCAAAGAAATTTGCCGCGAGCGATGCGGGCTCTTTCTTTTTCTGGAGATAACTCAGCGCGACGGCTTCGCGATGAATCGAGGAGAGTGCGATGACGCCAAATCAGGTGACCGCAGCGCGCGTGGTTGCAGCCTTTGCCGCTGTGGCGCTCTTCACACTCGGGCACGATGTGCTGCTGGCGGACGTGACGGCGATTCTGTTAACGATCGCGGCCATCGCGCTTGACGGTGTGGACGGTTACATCGCGCGAAAGCGAAATCTTGCGACGCCGCTTGGCGCGCAGTTGGACATTTTGGGCGACCGAGTGGTGGAGAATCTCTTCTTCACCTTTTTTGCTGCCACAGGATTGATTTCGTTTTGGATTCCGGTGCTGTTCTTCGTGCGGGGAACGCTTACAGATTTTCTGCGGAGCCTTGCAGCGCGAAGCGGACGCAGCGGGTTCGGTCGAGATTCGATGATCGAGACGTGGTGGGGACGAAGCCTGGTGGCTTCTCGGCCGAGCCGCGCGGCCTATGCAGCGCTAAAGTGCGCGTGCTTCTGCTATCTCGGATTGCTTCTGCCGCTGCCGCAGCTTCCGGCTACATGGTTCGATGCGAATTCGCGGCAGTGGCTTTCCGGGGCCGGGCAAGGGTTGGTGATGGCGACGGCTGCATTCTGCGTGATCCGCGCAATTCCTGTGATCTGGGATGGGCGCCGGTATCTGACGAGCTCGAGCGCTGCTGCGACACGGGCCGCCGTTGAGATGAATTGACGCGATGAATACGCCGGGAGAAATCGGCGCTTTCTTTGATCTCGACGGGACTCTACTCGCGCCGCCGTCGCTTGAGTGGCGTTTCTTTGGCTACCTGCTTGAACGTGACGAAATCACGACGAAGAACGTGGCGCGGTGGGTGCTGCAGTCAACGACAACTCTGCTGAATCGTGGGCGATACGGGGTATTCGCAAACAAGCATTATCTCACCGGAATTCGCGAATCAATTGTCGGAGAGTGGGCGAAAACGATTACGCATGGAACGCTTCCGTTGTTCGTGGAAGGAATCGATCGTATGCGCCAGCATGTCGAATGTGGGCATAGGGTCGTGGTTGTCACGGGGACGCTCGCGCCGCTAGCGCACGCTATTACCAATCACCTGCCGCGCGGCGTCGAAGTACGCGCGACGAAGCTCGAAATGCAGGACGGCTGTTTTACGGGGCGGCTTTCCGGCCCACACCTGAGTTTCGAAGAGAAGGCGCGAGTGATACGTGAAGACGCGGAGGAGTTCGACCTCGACCTCCTCAAGAGTTTTGCGTACGGGAATGAAATGTCAGACATACGAATGCTTGAAGCCGTGGGGCATCCTGCGGCAGTAAACGCTTCTTGGAGTCTGAAGCGCGAAGCTCTGAAAGGAGGCTGGCCCGTTTACCACTGGAGCTCTTCGAGGTTGGAAAAGAAACAAATGGAAAATGCGGCCCTAGCTCCCAAGGAAGCTCGATGAACTCTTGCGAGCCAGCGGCGGCGCCCGAAATAGCCTCCGAAGAAACTGTGGAATGGCCTGCTGCAGTGCAGGCGCGGGCCGACGACAATTCGTCGCGGTCATTCGATGATATCCGGCGGGCGCTCGGCGCTTTCGAGTGGGTGACGTTTGTATATCTCGCGTGGCTGAATGCGATGCTGGCGCTGTGTCATCGCAACGTGGTTCATGCTGCGCAGTACTTTGTGATTCACTGCTGGATCGCTCTCGGAATTATCTGTGTGGCGTGGGCTGCCGCACATTCCCGGAATCGAGTGCTGCTTTTCGCGCGCGATTGGTACCCGCTGCCCCTCTACATATTTTTCTTCGAGGAGTTGCAGGGGCTGGTGCACGCGATTTTCCCGGGCTGGTTTGATCGCTGGCTGATTCAATTCGATTTCAATTTCGCGGGCGTGCATCCTTCCGTGTGGCTGGCGCGATTTTCGAATCCGGCGCTGAACGATTTCATGCAATTTGCGTACATGACGTATTTCTTGTACCTGGTGATCCTTCCCGCGATTCTGTATGCGCGAAAGGACCGAATTGCGTTCTGGAACGTGATGGTTTCGACCGCGGTCGCGAACTATACAGTCTATTTTATCGCGGTGCTTTTTCCCATCGAAAGCCCCTATCACGCGCTAGCCGCGATGAATACGACCCCGCTCAACGGCGGATACTTCACCGCGGCAATCGAATTCATCGAGCGGTTCGGACGTGTGCACGGAGGCGCGTTTCCGTCGGCCCATGTGGCTGGGTCGACAGTGGCAATTCTCGCGTCATGGCGGTACCGTCGCTGGCTTTTCTGGGTGTGCCTGCCGTTTTTCGTCAGCATGTGTGTGTCCACTGTCTACGGCCGCTACCACTACATTGCGGATGTGCTGGCGGGAATTGTTGTGGGCGCGCTTGGCTTTGCGGCGGGAAGCTGGCTGATGGAGCGAAGAGGTGCGTTAGCTGACATTGCTGAGTAAAGATGACCAGGGACGCGCGCCTATGCGAGTTGGGGGCGTCGCTTGTGCCATTCGGTGGCGTCTTCGTAGGCCAGCGCGATGGAGAGCAATCGCGCTTCGCTCCAATGTGCCCCGATCAATTGCAGACCGATCGGCAAACCGGCGCGCGTGAAGCCGCACGGAATCGAAATTGCGGGATGGCCCGTGAGATTGGCGGGCCGATTCAAGCGCACGAAGGCAGACCGCACGGTTTCTTTTTCTCCGCCGATTACGACTTCTTTCTCACCGATACGTGACGCGGCGATAGGAAGAGTGGGCGCGAGGATCGCGTCTACATCTTCAAAAACCGTATCGAATTCCTGAGTGATTTTTCGTTTCACGTCGAAAGCGTGGAGGTAATCAGCCGCCAGCACCTTGCGGCCGATCTCGAGCCTGTGCCGAACGTCGTCGCTATATTTGCTCGCCTGCGCCGGAAAATAACCCTTCGATTCGTGGTACTGAGTCGCTTCGGCGAGCGCTATGTTGGTGCTGGGTTCGACGGACTGATCGAGGCTTGGTAGCGAAACGTCCGTGATCGTCGCACCGAGGGACTTCAAACATTTCGCCGCGGATTCGATCGCGGCCTGCACTTCTCGATCGATGCTCTCAAAAAAATATTGTTCGGGCCAGCCGATTCGGAATTTGCGGGGGCGGATCTTGCGGAGCTTCCGGTAATCAGGGCGGATGGCGCCTCGATGATAATTGCCCGCGATTGCCTCGAGCATGATGCAGACGTCCGTGACGCCGCGGGCCATTGGACCTGCGTGATCGAGCGTTCTCGCGAGCGGCACAACACCTTCTACGCTGACGAGACCGAACGTGGGTTTCAGTCCGACGATCCCGCAGAGCGCCGAGGGAATGCGTATCGAGCCGCCGGTGTCCGTGCCGGTGGCGGCGTATCCAATTCCCATCGCGAGAGCAGCCGCCGATCCTCCACTCGAGCCACCTGTTACGCGATCGAGATCCCATGGATTCCGCGCCGGGCCGTAATGCGGATTCTCATTGGTGATACCGTAGGCGAATTCGTGCATGTTGGTTTTGCCGAGCACGATGGCGTCGGCGTGCCTGAGTTTTTGGACGACGTCACTGTCTGTATCGGGAACGAAATCCGAAAGGATTGGTGAGCCGGCGGTGGTGCGAATGCCGCGAGTAAAGAAATTGTCTTTGATCGCTACAGGAATGCCGCAGAGCGGACTTGTGGTGCCGCGCCTGCGCAATTGCTTTTCAGCACGGCGAGCGTCCGCACGGGCGCGATCGGCAGCCACGGAAATGAACGCATTAAGGGCCGGATTGAATTGTTCGATTCGCGTTAGCGCCAGCTCGACGAGATCGGAGGACGAGATATCCCTCTTGCAGAGCAAGCGCGCGGCCTGCTCGATGGAAAGAAAAGCCAGCTCGGATTCTGAACGTGCGAGCATTTTGCAGCTAGAAGATTTTTTCCTGGCGCCGGAGATTTCCGACTGAGCCGATATTGGCGATTAGAAGCACGATGCGATACTGATTTTCGTTTCGGATGTTCGCGAACGAAAGCCGCCTGTATTCGAATCCCAGACCGCAACACGAACCGTTGTATCCCACCTGCACCACCTGATTTTGAAAGACGTTCTGAGTGAGATCGTAGCTGGCGCCGACGGTGGCGTTCCAGCCGCGGCGGTTCAAGTCGCCGTAGCCGAGAAGAGCGCGCACCTGGTTCGAGCGCGACTGAAAAACGAAGCCCGGAGGATTCTCGGAAAGAGGTGTTGGAAGATTCGTGGTGGAGAAGTGCGCCAGAGTGAGGAACGACTCTTTGTAGGGCCGGAGTTTCAATAACGTGCCGATTGCAGTGGCATTGCCGCGTTTTGGATCGTAATCCACGCGAAACTGAACATCCCAATGTTTCCCCGGCATGATTCGCAGGTCGCTCACGATGGGAGAAAAATTCCGCGGCTCATCGGCGAAGGCGAAAGCGGTGAGAGCGTCGAGGGTCTGGAACACGTTTCGCTGGCCGGGAATGAGTGCGCCGCCAAAGGTGGGATCGAAGAAATATTTCTGGACGACTCGCCAGCTGAGAAACTCCTCAGCGTCAGCGTCTCCTTTCCGGCGATAGAAGCGCTGTGTGATTCCGTACTCGATTTCGTTCGTGTCCGTGAGGGTTTCGTCTTCATCGTAACGCACGAAACGGCCGAAATTGTTCACTCCGTTGACGAGTTGGTAGGTAATGTCCGGCTCGATCACGTGTTTCCATTTCGTGTTCGAGTTGCCCCAGACGCGTTCGAGCGTAGGCGGGCGTATATCCAGTGAGAATTCTTCGGTAGTACGGAAGAACCCCTCGCCCACAAATGCCCCGTTCAAGAGTTGCCCACCGTAGTGCGTGGAGCGAAGAGTGAACATCGGGGTGACGTCGAGCCAAGGTCCCCAGTGGAACGGGATCGTAACCGTGGGTGCAATCTCGCTTCGTTCCACAAAGCCCGGAGTGGAGAAAGGAGTGATGTTCTCTTCCCGGTGTTCAGCCCCCACGAAAGTCTCGAAGGAAAAATAGATCGGCAGATTGTGAAAAGGCGCCTGATCAACGGAGCTGAAATTCGCCTCCGGAGCAGTTCGTAGCCGTATCTGTGTTTGGGGCGAAGCGCTTAGGAAGTTTTCGTACCCCAAAGCAGCCACGCCGAAGCTGTAGCCCTTGAAGTCATTGTTGAGAAATGCAGTGTTGGGGACTTCTGAATTGACGGCTTGCGTGTAGGTCTCGCCGAACGCCAGCCGAAACTCGAGGGAAGAGAGCTCGTTCAGATCGGCAACGGCGCGCCATCCGTCGGGCAGATCGGAGACGAATTTCAGGTGGATTTCGTGCCCACCCTGGTTGATGGGAGGTCCTTCGGGCTGCGGAAGACCTCGGTCCATCACTCCGAAGTAGCTCACATCGAGCCGGGCATTTTCCCAAGGCCGCATCCGGATATTTCCCGTCTCGCTCCAGCCGCGTTTGCTGAAATAGGAGGCGCCCACAGTTGCGTCGGCCCAGTCCGTGGGCGCCCAATAGAAAGCCTCACCCAAGACGAGGCCTTTTCGATTGCTGTCGCCAATATCCGGAATCATGAATCCGGAATCGCGCCGACGCTCCGCTGGGAAAGTGGCATAGGGCAGATAGAGCACCGGGATCGAGCGAATTCGGAAGTTGCCATTCTCCAGATGGACCGACTTCCGCAGGTAAACGGTTGCGACCGGCGCATAAAACTTCCACGTTGGCTTGTCCGGATCGCACACTGTGAGCCACGCTTTTCGGATTCGGTATGTGTTCTCGTTGATCCGTTCAGCCTCTTCGGATTCGAAGGAGAGCGGGTTGGGGCTGATGAGAAGCGTGGGCGTAGGGCGGCGCTGCAAGGCGAAGGTGGCGCGCACGTGGTGAAGCAGTGCGTGGCCCGTCTGTAGTTCGTATCGCAGGTCGTCCGCTTCGACGTGCTGGGTCAAATAATCGAGTTGAACGTTGCCCTTGGCGTTCACTACTCCCGTTTCGCTGTTGTATTCGGCGTGGTCGGCGCGGATGCGGTAGTTCTGGTAGCGAACGTCAACGTGGCCATCGGCGTAAAAGATTTTGCCTACCTGGCGCTGCTGATCGGCCTCGAGGGCGGCGACACCTCCCTCGTTTGGCCGCTGAGGCGAAGACTTCGTTGGGCTCTGAGATGCCTTTTTTGAAACGGCCTTAGCAGAGGGTGTTACTGCTGTTTGACCGAACGCACGATCGCCCAATGAAAATAAAATCAGAGTTAGCGTGATGGATGAAGCGAACTTACGAAGAGCTTTTGAGACTATCGCGCTCGGCATCGCCTGAGAATTAGAGCTGCTTAAAAAAGAGAATTGAGCCTAACACGCGCCCTGAGTGGTCGCAATCGGCGCTGTAAAAAGTTGCGCCTCCGGGTATTTGTAAACGCAATAGTGCGAAGCATCCACGGTTTAAGGCTCGCACGGATGAGAAGTAAGCGCCCTAATGCGGGTTGCCTGATACGCGACATTTGTCAGACGCCACAACTGCGATGGTTTGCGCGAATGCGATCGTGTTAACATTACGGCCGTTCCTCACTGGAACTTCCGCAGCGCAAAACGGACCAGTGATACAGATATGCCCGAAGTGTGGTGCCTTGCTGCTCGAAGACACCGATACATGCTCGTTCTGTGACGGACCGCTTGTCGCAGAGGATAGCGTCGTTCCGCAACCCGTCGCGGCCGGCGCGACTCATCAGGAAACCGAACCCGAACCGGAATGGCGCCGTGAAGTGAGCCGTCGTCTCGAGGAGTATCGAGTGCGCCGTCGCCGCCTTCGTCCTGACGATCCCCAGTCGGGTCTTCCTTTCGTTCGCGAGCCTGAATTCGAAGAGGAAATTCCTGTTCCAGAACGTCCGCGTCCACGCGCGAATCCTCGTCCGCGGCACACCGAGCGGATGGAAATTCGCATTCAGCCGGAACTCGATTTTTCGAGTTCGCCAGACGACCGGGCTCATCCGCAAACGGCTTTGGTCCCTGTGGCCGGGCTCGGGGAACGTCGCGTGGCCGGCGTGCTCGATGCGATCTTCCTAATCGTTACGTACGCGGGATTTCTGGGGCTTTTCCGGTCGCTTGGAGGAGAACTGATGTTGCAGAAAGTGGATGCGATCGTATACGCGACGACTTTCTTTCTGTTGTACGCGCAATATTTTTTTCTGTTTACGACGGTTGCAGGAGCGACGCCGGGCATGCAGCTGAAAGGCCTGACGATTGTGCGACTCGATGGGACGCTTCCGGAAACGCGGCAACTTCTGTGGCGCAGCTTCGGATATGTACTTTCGGGGGCGACGCTGACTCTCGGTTTTCTATGGGCGCTTTGGGACGAGGATCATTTCACGTGGCAGGACCGCATTTCGCAAACGTACATAACGGCTGCGACGCCCGTTGCGAACCCGGATGCTTTTGAGGTTCCGGCTGGGCGTCATACTTTTGCCCACAAGTAACTGCTGCTGCGAAGTCCGTAAATATCAGTAGTGACTAGGTTTGTGCGGACCCGGGCGATATTCCCCGGGGTAAACGATCCAGCCGTGAATCCGTCTAAACACTGCGGCCCAAAGCCATTATAATGGGTAGCGGTTTTGCGATTTGAAACCAGCGCTGCTTAGCTCGCATCACAGGGATGGGTGGTTACGGCGGAGTCGAGGAAAACAGAATGAATTCCATGGCGAGAAAAATCGTGGTCGCGGTGTCGGTTCTGATTATGGCGTATGTCGCGGCCGGGTACGTACGAGCGCGAGCCTCTGATGACAAAGCCTTTCACGCCCTGACGGTTTACAGTGAAGTGCTCGAGCACATTCAGCGGGACTATGTGGACGACCCCAATATGCACCAAGTGACCAGCGGCGCGCTCCACGGCTTGCTCGATTCGCTCGACCCCCAATCCGCCTACCTCAGTCCGCTTGAATATGCCGACTACAAAGAGAAGAGCGCGAACCATGCGAAAGCCTCCGCCGGCATCGCGCTCACGAAGCGTTTTGGTTATATCGGCGTGATCGCCGTCTTACCCGATAGCCCGGCGCAGAAGGCCGGGTTGCGAATCGGCGATCTAATGGAATCGATAGCTGGGTTTACGACGAGCCAGATGGCTTTGGACCAGGCACAGGTGTTGCTTACTGGCGAACCGGGAGCGGTGGTGAAGCTTTCGGTGATTCGGCGAGGTAAAGCCGAACCGCAGGATATGGAAATTACGTTGGCGAAGCTGGCGCCTCCAAAAATCGTGGAAGATAAGATCCAGGGTGACATCGCCTATCTTCACGTACACGAGTTTGAACCGGGAACCGCGAAGCAGATTCGCGAAAAGCTCGTGCAGTTTGAGCATCAGGGCGCACACAAGCTGATCCTCGACTTGCGTGATTGCGCATTCGGAGATATTTCAGAGGGAGTTGCGACGGCGCAGCTCTTTCTGCCCTCCGGCACAATCACCACTTTGAAGGGGCAGACGATCTCGCCGGTAGTGTCGTCTTCCGACGGATCGAAGGTAGCGTGGTCGCAGCCGATGACTGTGCTCATCGGAAACGGTACGGACGGAGCTGCGGAGATTCTTGCAGGCGCGATTGCAGACAACCATCGCGGCGATGCGATCGGAAGCCGCACGTATGGCACGGCGTCCATGCAGAAGCTCGTTCAGCTTGACGATGGATCAGCGCTGATTTTGACGGTTGCGACCTATTACACACCCGGCGGAAAAGAGATTCCTGCGGATGGCGTTGCGCCTACGGTCGAGCTGAAACCCGCCGACGACACGGTTGCTGGCAACGATCAAGACCAAGCGCCTCCTTCCGGAGCCGTTTCGCCGGATGACCCTGCCGTGAAGAAGGCAATTGAGATTCTTCAGGGCACAGGTGCGGCGCAAAAGGCCGCGTAGTTGGCGATGAAACCGCGCGGGGAACTGACCCCGCCGCTGCAAACTAGTCCTACATGCAAGCCTGATAAACCGTCCTACCTATTCGCAATTTCGCCGGCGAAACTTTTTCTTTTTATGTATGTGCTGGCCGTGGTGTGGTTGATCGGTTGCGGCGAAAAACCCATTGATAAGAATGAAATACGCGGAATAACCGGCGAGATCGTCGCCGCGGCACAGAAAACAACCCAGCGCAAATCTGAGATCGCAATTCGGCCTGAGGTTCAGCCGTCTGAGGCTGGTGCGACTCACCTTTCTGTCGATGATATTTACGTCACGTTGCGTGATACCTCGCAAGCAGATGCCTTGAAGCAGGCTCTTGATGCGATTGCGCGGCGCCACAAACTATCCATTTCAGAAGCGGATTCAGACAGTGTGATGCGTCTGGATTTTTCGTTTAAAGGCGTGCGTACCCACACGGTTCACGTCGTCACTTCGATGGTCGCGCGATCTCCGGCGTCTGCGCTTCAGGGTGGTTCTGAATCCGGTCCGAAACTTGCGATTATCCTGGACGATATGGGTTATGACCGTGCGGCCGCTGACGCTGCGCTCACGCTTTCGTTTCCCATCACACTGTCCGTGATTCCACACTTGCCGCTTTCCGCGGAAGTGGCTGAGGAAGCGTATCGCCGCGGAGATCAAGTGCTGCTGCATCTCCCGATGGAAGCCGAAGCTGATCAAACAAAAGCCGAGCCAATCGAGCTGCGTGTGGGAATGAAAGCTGATCAAGTGGAGCGGGATCTTGACGGTATGCTCGAAACCGTACCTCACGCAGCGGGAGCGAACAACCATCAAGGTTCGCGCGCTACCGCGGACGCGGCGCTAATGGCAGAGTTAATGCCGGCGTTGCGCAGGCGCGGCTTGTTTTTTATCGATAGCCGAACGACTGCCGCGACGGTTGCCCACGATACAGCCGAGAAAGCGGGGGTGCGTTCCGCGTCGCGCAAGGTATTTCTCGACGACACGCCGAGACGTGATGCGATTCTTGCGCAGCTCGATCTCGCTGCCCGCGACGCCGCCCGTGACGGCTTTGCCATTGCCATTGGCCATCCGCATCCCGAGACGATTGCCGCGCTCATGGAAGCAGCTCCGCGCCTTGAAGCTCGGGGAGTGCGATTCGTATTCGTCTCGGATGTCGTACGATAACATCGTGCGGGTACAAGCGAGCAAAAGCGTTGGCGGGATGCCGCCTTGCGCCTCGACGACGTAATTCAAGATTCATCCTCCTCTTGCCCCGTGGCACGCGCGCGCCCGAGTGCATCGACCGCATTCATGCATTCTTCCATTACACGACAGATCATCTCATTGGTCATAGGTGTCGTAGGTTTGGGCGGCTCGCATTTTTTAATAGAATCGCGCTTAGAGAGCAGGGGGCCGCGCGGACTCGCCACGATTTTATTGGCGAGATCGCGGCAGCGGTTTAGACGCATTTTAAATGTGACCGACAGCTCCGCGTCCCATTGGTCCAGAACGCCCAAGGAAATGGGGATTAGCCCCTGCTTCCGCAGAAGATTCCGCTAAGTTGGCGAAGTTCTTCTCTTCTGCGGTTCCGCAGGGCCGTTGGGGCGAGCCGGAAGAAGTTGCCAAAGCCGTGCTATTCCTCGCGTCGGACGAATCCTCGTACGTCAACGCGGTCGAGCTGGTGGTCGATGGCGGATTTAGTGGTGCCCCGCTTGGAGCTCCCATTTTTCAGGACGTATTTAGGCCGCTCGGTGGCGAGGCGAAGTTGGCAAGAGCTCATGCGGGAGGAGATCCGCAGTGAAGTCGATCGGGAATAATTCAACACAGGAGGTTTTTTAAATATAAGCAATTGGATTATTGGTTACGCTCGAAGCACGGTCAGGCAAGGAAGTATGACGGAATTTGAACCGCTATTTTGGGACGTCTTGCGGAGTGAATAACGGGCAATCCGGAAGTGATCCGTGCTTCCGTGGGTTAGTACCGACAAACGCGCTAGTGTTTACCGATTCAATTCCACTTGCCTGACGAGTCAGATTACCGGACAGTTCCTTTCCCGGTACCCCCAAGTCCGGCTCACGCGTTAATCAAGCATTGGCAAGAGCAGCTAAAAGGCAAACCTAAAGGCTGCTCAGGAACTCTTGGAGAGCGGTCTGGTACTGAGTTGGAGCGATGAGAGAGGACTCTTCGTGGCAGGAGCCGTTTATCTGAAGGAAGCTTTTGGGAGGAAGTGCAGCGGCATACACTTCCTGGCCGAATTGAAACGGGATAACAGGGTCCTGACTGCAGTGGACGATCAGAATGGGAGCGTGGATTTCCCTTAGCCAGGCTTGCGTGTTGAATTGCCCATGTGTAAGAAGGCTGAGGCCCGGGAGAAACCAAAAAAACTTGGAGGCGACTCGAGAGGCGGAAGGAAAAGGAGCCTCAAGCACCACAGCTGCGACCTGGCGGTGGACTGCCAAATGGGTTGCGACAGCGGTACCCAGGGATTGGCCGAAAGAAATGATCGCTTTGCGGTCGATACCCTTCGTGTTCACAAGGTATTGGTAAGCCGCATCCGCATCGCGGTAGACGCCGGCCTCGCTTGGCTTTCCTTCACTGTGGCCGTAACCGCGATATTCCAGGGCAAAGACGTTTGCATGGGTACTGCGGAGAAATTCATACACGGGTGCGCGGTTGGCGATGTTGGAGGCGTTGCCGTGAAAGGCGAGATAGGTAAATCTCGGCTGGTCGTCAGGTATCCACCACGCGTGGAGTCTGACACCGTCGGAGGCCGTGAGCCAAACATCTTCAACATTCAAGGCGCGAGGATGCCAGTCGCCTTCGAGACGGTCAGGATAATTCGGGAAGAAAATCAGGCGCGACTCGAACATGCGGACGAGCAACAGAACCACGAGGTACGCGACAAGGATCGTGAGAAAGTAGCTCAAGAGACGACGGTGAAAGGGCTTTCTAGAAGCATTCGACACTTCCATTTGGAATGATGCGAGAATAGTTTAACGAAGGCGGGAAAGTAAATGCGCAACTTGAGGGGAACGACAGGTGAAGCAGGTAAGGTGTGACGCAGAATATTGCTTCGATAAGTCGTGCCGGCTCAACCGGTCGATGCAACACTCTTCTAATCTGTTGATCCTATTGTGTATTTCAAAGAGACCTGATCCTTTGGGTTGTACTCAATTAAACCTAGACAGGGCAGTGTTTTCTTCGCATCAGCGCTCTCGAATGAATTTAGCCGTTGAAACACCTGCAGATTGGACTTCGGGCCGGTGTTGCGTCGACCCATTGAGACCACCCTGCTAACCGGGAGTTGACCCCATTGCCAAGGGCTTCTCGCTCGATAGATTTTTCCAAGACAGGTGATGGGATACACAACTCCGCGTGCTTGGCGTGCACGCGGCTTCGATTGCCGTATTAGGCCGTCGCGGCCTTGCCGAATCCTTTCACAGCGCGCTCGATCCCGGGACCTGCATCAGCAAGGTCCTGCGCATTCATCGCTGGCCGGACCGTCAACCTCGCATTAAACGCAAGAAACCACGGCTCTGCAATCGCAGGTAACTCCGAGGCCTCCTTCATATCGAAGAATATGTATCCGGTTCGTTCGCCATTATCTTCGGCGAAGTACGCGGCTTCAGGTCTGAGATTATCGAGGATGCTCTTGATTGTCGTCCCTAAACGGCCGCTTCGAGCGGCGGTATTGCCCGCTTCGACCGGGATTGAAACCTTTAACAGCATGCGCATGTTAGGTGCCCTCCTGCGCGGGGAGGGTAGATCAATCATTTGGAGGAGTCAATTCTTCGTCCTACACTGAGCCGCGTGGGAAGGAAGTGGTCTTGATCGGACCTCAATCTGTCCAGCTTTGAGGTTGCTCGTGACAAGAGGATTGGTTTCGACGAAGCCGTCGGTTCAAATGGCTTAGGAATCGAATTAACTCATTGGACGCCTGTACCAAAACTGTCCCTCCGACGAATTTTTCTACGGCTTCATATGGTTAAACTTGTTCGTAAGTCGGTCCGTTATCCCCTCATATCCTTTGCCGTAGGAGGCGTCCCGTACGGAGTACTTGATCATGATCCGGCTCTGTGCCCTTCTTACGCGCAATCGAGCCCGAGGACTCTTTGGCCGTCGATATGGTTTTCATTGTGTCACAGCCGGACAACGTATGCGTCTCGGATGGAGGTCGATGTTCCGAGGATTAGGATTACCAACCTTTCCCCTCATCGCCGTAGGATTTCTCTTCGCGGTCAATTCTGCTAGTGCACAAGTTCACTCAGGACTGCGGGCGCGCGCCCTCATCACCGAGAGAATCGATGACAGAAAACTTGTCACGTTGCAAGGAAACGTTCATCCCGAAGCGAAAGCCGAGAATGATCGTGGCGAAGTTGCCGATAACTTTCCTATCGATCACATGCTTCTGCAGTTGCGTCGCTCTCCCGAGCAGGAGCAAGAGCTCGAGCAATTGATCGATGAACTCCATACCGTAGGATCGCCGAAATTCCACCATTGGGTCACGACTCAGAAGTTCGGAGAGACGTTTGGCCTAGCGAGGCAAGATCTCGACACGATTGTGGGCTGGCTTGAGTCGTATGGTTTCAAGGTTAATGTAGTCTATTCGAGCGGGATGCTGATCGATTTTTCTGGCACCGCAGGGGAGGTCCGCAAAGCCTTTCACACCGAGGTGCACAACCTGGAGGTGAACGGTGAGAAGCACATCGCCAATATGAGCGATCCCCGAATTCCAGCTGCGTTTGCTCCCGCCATCGCCGGCATTGTCTCCTTACACGACTTTCAGCCGCACCCGATGTACAAAATGCACAAGCCGCTACCTCTCTTCACCGAATCCAACGGATATTATTCCCTCGTTCCCGCGGATCTCGCCACGATCTATAACCTCAATCCTGTTTTCACCGCTGGATACTCCGGGAAGGGACAAACGATTGCGTTAATCGAAGACACCGACCTGTTCAGCGCATCGGACTGGACTGCCTTCCGGTCAAAGTTCGGCCTTTCCAGCTACACGTCGGGTTCACTGACAACTGTCCACCCGACGCCTCCGAGCGGCCCCAACAACTGCACGGCTCCGGGCGTGGTCAGTCCCAATGATGGAGAAGCAATTCTGGACGCGGAATGGGCTAGCGCTGCCGCACCGAGCGCAGCCATCGAGATGGCGGTTTGCGCGGACACTACTACTACGTTCGGAGGGCTGATCGCCGTACAGAACCTCATCAATGGGGTTGCGCCGCCGCCCGCCATCATGAGCATCAGTTACGGGGAATGCGAGACCGTGAACGGCTCCTCAGCCAACGCAGCCTATAATGCGGCGTACCAGCAGGCGGTTGCTGAGGGAGTCTCGGTTTTTGTCGCCGCCGGCGATAGCGGAGCGGCCGGATGCGACGACAACGCCGTCGCAGCAACGGATGGAATCGGCGTCAGCGCGTTCGCCTCCACTGTTTATAACGTCGCGGTCGGCGGCACCGATTTCAGCGACACCTTCTCGAAAGACAACAGCACATACTGGAACGCAACGAATACGTCCACTTTCGGTTCCGCGAAATCTTATATTCCGGAAATCCCGTGGAACGACTCCTGCGCCAGCGTCTTGGTGGCTACATTTCTCGGCTTTTCCCAGACCTACGGCACGGCGGGCTTTTGCAACAATTCCTCAGTCGGAATGTCGCTCCATACCACGGCCGCTGGAAGCGGCGGTCCGAGCGGTTGCGCCACGGGCGCGCCAGTCGGTCCTGACCTTGCTGCTGTGGGCGGCTCTTGTGCGGGATGGCCGAAGCCCTCATGGCAATCGATTTTTGGCAATCCGAGCGACGGCGTGCGCGATATTCCGGACGTTTCTCTGTTTGCCGCCAACGGTCTCTGGAGCCACTACTATGTTTATTGCTGGTCCGACACGGCGGCAGGTGGCGCCGCCTGCACCGGCGATCCTTCTACTTGGTCCGGCGCGGGCGGAACTTCTTTCGCTTCTCCCATCATGGCCGCGATTCAGTCGCTCGTGGACCAGAGGAACGGCTCGCGCCAGGGCAATCCCAATCCGGTGTATTACCAACTCGCCTCGGCCGAGTACGGATCAACCGGCAGCAGCGCCTGCGATTCATCGAAGGGCAATGCCATTGCCACGACCTGCATATTTAACGACGTCACCCTCGGCGACATGGATGTGAACTGCTCGTTCTTCAACAAAACTCACGTTTACAATTGCTACGATCCGGGCGGCACATTTACGAACGCTCTCGTGGGTGCCCTTTCCACTTCAAACGGCTCGTACAGCCCCGCTTTCGGAACCACAAAGGGCTGGGATTTCGCCACTGGCATCGGCACCGTGAATGCTGCCAATCTCGTCAGCAACTGGCCTGCCTCACTTCCCGATCTCGGCGGCATGTGGGACTTGCGCCTCTCTAACACGGCTAATCCTCCTCCGGGCCAGATCGGCGAAACCGAGTTCACCTTTGATGTAGTCGTTCAATCCAGCAGCGCTTCGACCGAAGCACTCTCGAACAACGGTTTCCAGGACCACGCATTCACCAACTCCATTTGTTCCGCCTCCGGCACTGGCAGCGACGTGACGATGTCAGCGAATTTCAGCCTCACTTCGACAGTGACCTTCCTGATCACAGTGGATAACGGCGAATCCTATTCTATGACCGGGACGCTTTCCTCGGACGGCACCACCGTTACCGGAACGGGCGTCAAGTACAATGCGGGATCGCAGAACTGCGGCAAGAACGATGTCGGTAGCGGCTTCACAGCCATTCTCTATAAGCCAGCGACCGGTAAGTATGTTGGATCGTTCACTCCGGATGCGGGCGGAACGGCGTTCACCTCCACTATCGTCCTCGTCGAAGACGCCAACTACAATCTGACCGGTACAGTCACGAGCACCGGGAGCACCTGCTTCGCGAATCTCACCATCAACGGCAAAACTGATCCCAGCCTCGCGTCCGGGGACATCTTGGACTTTTTCGGAACGGACTCGCAGGGGGACATTGCGGGATTTATCGCTAATGCAGGCGGACCTTCCAACACCGCTGGCGATACCAACTGGCAGCAGTTGTTCGTCCACTCAGTTGTCTATGGAGGCGCATGCAACGGCCAGTCCTTCACGGATGCGCCGTTCCACAGAGTGGGAGGTAGACCGAAGAGACCCAGTCGCCGCTGACGTGTACTCCCATGTTAAGTTTGCGAACCAAGAAAAAATCTTCAAGACAACGGTATTGGGGTTGCCCTCGTCGTTCGCCTAGACCCCTTTCGCTTTTGATTTCTCCGGCAGGTAGTCTGCGACAGTGTCGTCCAATTTCGCTGCGACTTGTTCTTTCTTCTGGTTGACCAATTCCCTTCCGGAATTAACCAAGTCTTCGGCGTGTCCTCTCAATTCTCGAGCCTTCTCCCGCGCGTGTTTCCTCCCTTCCTTGACCTTCTTCGAAAGGTATGATCGAGTCCCTTCACCGGATTTCGGTGCGAAGAAAATTCCGATGAGCGAGCCGATAGTCAGTCCCGCTAGGAAATAACCTGCGTTTGAATCGATTCTTTCGGTCATGGCTGACCTCCTGATTCAGAAGCTACATCAAAATGTCTGGTTTGAATGGATTCGGTGTAGTGAAACGAACGTCAGGAAGCGGTTGCACGTTTCACCAAAGGGTCGGATAGTTCTCGCTTTTCTAATTCGGTTAGTTCCTTTTCGGCAGCAAGCCAGTCCTCAAGCGCATTTCCTTCTTTGCCGCCTCGTTCCAAGTAGATTTCGTAAGCTCGCAATTCTATTTCCTCCCGCGCTGATACCTCCTTACCGTCTGACATGGCGACTCCTTTCTATGTTTAATCTTTTGCACCCCGTGAACCGGACAGACCGAGGTCTTGGAAATAGCGTTCACTTTGCGAACGGCCCGTTTAGGCCCTCTGCAAGAGAGGTGTTCCACTCTCGGTGACGTAATAGCTTTCAGTCATGAACACCGCTCGACAGTATGGACAAGCCTCGCGTCCGGCACGTGGCCTGGGAGGTCGACGGAATGCATCAGAGCTCTGCTCTTCCAAAATAATCTGCGCGGTGCAGTTCGTACAGCAACAGCAAACGTAGGTAAACATGTTCGGAATCCTTTTGTGGCAATTACGTCGGGTGTGCGTTACGTCTTAATCGCTGAGAGCCGGTTCAAGTCGAAAGGAGGGAGCTTGAATTCAACCCGGTCCAGGATTCTTCAGTTAGAACAAAAACCCATCGCAAAAATCGGCGGAAAGGGAATTCGAAAAGTACGGTGAGAGTATAAACCTGTTCGAGGCCGCGATCCACTCTGAATGGGGCACTAAGTCGAAGCTTCTGTAAAAAGACACAGTCGGTTCCATAAGGAGCGGCCGACCTGTCATCGGGAATCGACAGCTGAGTGTTCTTCACAGATTCGACGAAAGGTGTAACTGTCTTCTTCGCAGCGAAGACTTTCCAGTGGGTATCCGCAGAGAATATCAACGTCATATGTTCTGGCAATTTGGTTCCAGAGTTCTTCGAGTCGAATCGCAGCATCTGCCTTTCCTTGTGCCCACAGGATAGATGGGCATTCACCGCAGGCTGCGATGCGCAAATGCTCTCCATTCGCAACTTTTCTCGCCGCTACAATTGAATCGTCCACAACTTTCAAGAACCAGCCTGGGTCAGGCATGTCATTCACCATGAAATTGGAGAGAAATTCCACAGCGTCCAATGGGACGTATCTTCCCTGACGAATGGCGGTACGAATATCGGGGCTCTGTGCGTGCAGCCTCTCCAGGAGTTTATTTCTATGCGATTCGGTCCCAATAAAAACTGCCGGGTTCCCGGTCCTCAGAGCTGCGCCTAGAAAGCGAGTAAATCCATCTAGAAAGTGTGAGTCATCCGAATAAAACTGAACCTCGTGGCAGCGACCTACCTCTCTTTTAACTAAGGGCGGTACAGAGGACGACACGATGGTTTCTTCGCGGCGTTGATGGACGGCGGCTTGCGGGTCTGCACGATCCGCGAAAGTGGGACTCGCCAATCTGCGGCTTACGAACTTTTTCCCCTGCACTACCGCTTCGATAGCGGCAAACAGTTCATTTTCAGCATCGGACTTAACCACGTAACCGTGCCCATCACTGAGAGCTATCCGCGCCACTTCTACATCAATCTCTTGACTCAAGAAAAGTATTTTGGATTTGGGAGCGACTCTGCGAATCCGTCGCGCGGCTTCAACACCATTTATTTTTGGCAGTCCCACGTCCAATAAAATCACATCCGGCTGAAGTTCTTCTGCCTTCAGAACCGCTGCAAGCCCATCAGACACAACCCCGACAATACGCATATCGTGCTTCGGCCTGAGTTTCGCGATGACGAAACGTCGCCAAGGGGCAAAATCGTCTGCCAAGAGAATACGGACAAGAGGGTGACTACCGATAACCTGCTCCTATTTAGGGCTCAAGACCAAATTGACGGAGTGATGGTGATGAACTGGTTGCCGCGGAAATAGCATCCCATAAAGGCACGACCCCGTCGTTGCGTCCGCGCAGCTTTGAACTTGCTCAAGCGCAACTATGAGGAGCACACGCAAAGGGAACGGAGAGGGCGGAATTTGAAACAGGCAGTTAGACTGTGCGCAAGAACAATCGTTCAGATGACCGTAGAAGCACTTTGCCGCGGCGCTTTACGAGGGCGCCGTTACGCTGCCACTCGCTTATCAACCGACTTGTAGTGAAAGACGTCACGTTCGCAGCATTCGCCAAATCCTCGTTGGTGATATCGAGGACAGTACCACCCGGCGTTTCTTTGCCGATCGTACGGCCAAGTGTAATTAGCACTTGGGCGACCCGCTGTCGAGCGGTGAGGCTGACTAGCCCTATGTGGGCGGTGAGATGCCATGTCACATAGTCTGAGGCCATCAACAGTGCGTTCTCGAGTAATCTGGGAAACCTTTCGGCAAGGCTTCGGATTGTGGTGCGGTCCCACGCCAACGCCGAGCTGTCCGTTATCATTTCTGTGCTGACGAGATAAGAAGAAGGGCTCGACAAGACTGTCCGACCACCGAAAGCGTCTCCTGGTCCAAGCCAACGCAAAAGAAGCTTCTTGCCATTGTCTGTTACAAAGAAATACCTGGCGCTACCCGTTGTCAGCAGAAAAAAATAGTCAGCAGGGTGGCCTTGGTTTGTGGCTACAGAATTAGCGGAGAATCGGCGTAGTGTTGCGGCTGAAAGGATGGTCTTGCGGTGAGAAGGATGCAATCCATCGAGAAATTCCGACTTAAGGTCCGAAGGTACGATTGCAATTCCCGAGGAAGGCATACGTTCCTTCTCCATGGCGTTACAAGTACGGACTTAGTATTCGGTGTGGCGATCCGACTCTTGCGATTTCCGAGTGAGCGAGTTTTTCAACAGCCACAGGGCTTATCCTGAGTCAGAAAACCCGACTTTTTCAACAGCCACCCTGTTCTCGACATTTATCTGGGTCTGAATCAGGCGGGATGAAAACAGGACCTCGGTTAAGGCTGTTTCGAGGTCTTCAGCCAGCACTATATGGGTCTTTATAATTCCTTATACTCCGAGCCCGCAAAATGAATTACCATCCAGAAATATTCTCCAGGCTGACAATCTCATCATTTCACTGGTTGGGGTGATCGATGTGATCGACCGGGCACGGCGGTTGCAGAACAAGGCTGCACATCTCAACGAGAGCATGACGAATGAAATCATCACCAACTTGAAATATGCCCGCGAAGAAGGCACGGACCATCCCGAGATCAGCAACTCGACCTCGCCGGGATGATGCGGCCCTCTTTCGAGGTTCGCATGCAATCGTGCTGACTTGAAGGTGTTTGGCGATGGCTGAAAAAGCGATCGACGATGACGGCGATTATTTTCGGGTGCCCGCCAACGAGGCGTGGACTCTTCTGCAGTCCCTCACGGTGCTGTATTACTTGCACGAAACCAATCCAGACAACCTACTGGTCCGCGACAAGACTGAGCCGACGGCCCCGGTAAGTATTGCGGCCGTCGGCATGCAATTGGCCACGCTCCCGGTGGTTGTCGAGCGCGGCATCCTCATCCGAGATTTCGCGGCCAAGCACACCTTGAAACAACTGCGATACCTGCTGCAATGCCCGCAGGGTCCCGAGCCCGAGGCCTCCGGCTACAAGGGCTTCTTCTATCATTTTCTGGACATTGAAACAGGCCGGCGCGTTTGGCAGTGCGAGCTGTCGACCATCGATTCGGCCTTTCTGTTCGCGGGCGCGTTGACGGTCGCCACCTATTTTGACCGCGACACCGCCCACGAGGCCGAGATCCGCACCCTCGCCGACGCGCTCTACCAGCGCGCCGATTGGAACTGGGCTCGCGATGGCGCAGCCACACTCACGCACGGCTGGCGACCGGAGAGCGGATTCATCCCATACCGGTGGCAAGGCTACGACGAAGGCCTGCTGCTCTACATCTTGGGGCTGGGCTCGCCCACACATCCATTGCCGCCGGAGAGTTATCGCGCCTACTGCGCAACCTACCATTGGAAAAGCATCTACGCCCGCGAGTTGCTCTACTCGGGCCCGCTATTTACCCATCAACTGTCACACATGTGGATCGACTTTCGCGACATTCGTGACGAATTCATGAGACAGCATAGCAGCGACTACTTCGAGAACAGCCGTCAGGCGACCTTTGTGCAGCAGGAGTACGCAATTCGCAACCCCATGAACTTCGCCGGCTACGGGAAAGATTGCTGGGGATTCACGGCATGCGATGGACCGGGAGGGATCAAACGAGTCGTCAACGGTGTTGAGCGCCAGTTCTTCGACTACACCGCTCGCGGCGCCCCCTTCGGTCCCGATGACGGCACCGTCGCACCCTGGGTGGTCGTCGCCTCCCTACCTTTCGCTCCGGAGATTGTCATACCGGCTGTGCGCCATTTTGCCCAACTGGATTTGGGCATGACAAGAAAATACGGGTTCTTGCCTTCGTTCAATCAATCCTTCGCAGTGGAAGGCAGTCCGACCGGCTGGTGGGTTTCGCCTTATCACTTCGGCATCGATCAAGGGCCGGTGGTGCTGATGATCGAGAATTACCGCACCGGGTTGCTGTGGGACATCATGCGCCATTGTTCGCCGGTCGTGACCGGTTTGCGTCGGGCGGGCTTTACCGGAGGCTGGTTGTAGCCTCGGCGAATCGGCGGCTACATGCTTACATGTCTTTAGCGCCTCGTTGTTGATCTCGTTGAACGGCGCCTTGAACGGCCCCGAGTTGCGGTCCACGGCGCGAGCATTGAACCAATAGATGTCGAGAAATCCGCTTCGCGCCAGCTATCTCAGAATGAGATAGTTCCCGAGAGAACAGTAAGTCAGGAATCAGAACCTTTAAATCGCCGTCAATGCCGCGCCGGACAAGGAATGGAGTTGGCCTAATCGACCCAAGATGGCGACGGCCTTGTCAGGAAACGTGAGAAATCATGCTCATCCGGGAACTCGCTCGACAAGAGAGTCTCGAACTGCTCGCCCGCACGCATCTTGGTAGATTGGGGTGCGCTCTAGGCACCCAGCCTTATGTCGTGCCGTTATATTTTACCTACCGCGATAATTATCTCTACAGCTTCTCCACGGTAGGACGAAAGATTGAGTGGATGCGCGTCAACCCCCTCGTCTGCGTCGAGGCAGATGAGGTGGTGAACTCGCAGCAGTGGATGAGTGTGATTGTCTTCGGTCGATATGAGGAGTTACCTGACACGCCGGAGTGGAAAGGCGCGCGCACGTTCGCATACGAATTGTTGAAACAAAATGCTATCTGGTGGGAGCCGGCTTACGTTAAGACCATCCTTCACGGCACAGACCGGCCACTGGTGCCGGTCTTCTACCGCATCGACGTAAAGGAGATTACCGGCCACCGAGCCTCTCCAGATTAAGGAACGCACGTCCCGTGATACTGCGAAACGGCCACGAAAAGCACGAATAGTCATCACGTTTACGCGGGGAGTACTCTAAACGTCTAAACGCAAAAAGTTTGCTGTTGATAAATCCTGTGGCTGTTGAAAAAGTCTTCGTGAATGTGAGCTGAAGTGTTGGCAGCAACGTCTACATGAGGAAGCGTTCTGCCGATGCTCTTGTTCATCGCCATTCACGGAGGCTTGCGGATTATGATGGGACAACACGCCCGTTCCGAGTCGCTGTTCTACTACTTTCGCATCGAAGATCAGGTTCCTGAAAACCACCTACTGCGTCTCCTGGACCGGCACATCAGTTTCGATTTCGTTCGTGAGAAGTTGAAGGACTCCTACAGCGATACGGGCCGACCCTCGATCGATCCGGAACTCCTCTTGCGCATCCTGCTGATCGGCTATCTGTACGGCGTCACCAGCGAGCGCAAGCTGATCGAGGAACTGCAGATGCATCTGGCCTGGCGCTGGTTTACCGGACTCAGCTTCGATCAAGAGATTCCGCATCACTCCACCTTCTCGAAGAACCGCCACGGACGGTTCCATGAGCCCGACCTGTTTCAGCAACTCTTTGAAGAGATCGTGGATCGCTGCCAGGAAGCGGGATTAGTGGAAGGGGAACACCTGTCGGTCGATGGCAGCTTTATTGCCGCCAACGCCAGCCGGTCCAGCCGCATCCCGCGGGAGCAGTTAGCGGAAGCCGCGCAGGTGAAACTCACCATCCGCGAGTATTTAACCGAACTCGAGCAACAGAACCCGATCGAAGAGCCGACCCATCAACAAGCCCTGGTCTCGACGACCGATCCCGATTCCACGTATGCGACCAAGGGATCTCGGGCGGCGGAGCTGGGGTACTTCAACAACTATCTGATCGACAACCAGAGTGGGGTGATTGTGGGTGTGCAAGCGACGGCCGCTCGGTTGAGCCAGGAAAGTGTCGCGGCTCGCGAGATGATCACGCGGTCAGCGGAGAGACGCGGGCGTTTCCCACAGTCGGTTGCCGCCGACACGACCTATGGGAACGGTGAGCTTTTGGCTTGGCTCGAGGAACGAAACATCACTCCTTATATTCGCGTGAAAGAAAGTCCTGCTCCCAAAACCAACTTGTACGGGATCGAGAAGTTCACCTACGTTGCCGAGACGAACAGCTATCAATGTCCCGAAGGAAAGCGGCTTACCTACGTCGGTATCAATGCCATAAATCGAACGCATGTGTATGTGGCTACGCGGAAGCGCTGCCGCGACTGCCCGCAAAAAGCGCAATGCACCAGGGGCCACTATCGGCAAATTGCGATCCATGTCCACGAAGCGGCGCGACAACGGGCACGAGAGCGAACGACCGTTCCGGCTTTCGCGGCCGCGCAACGCCAACGCCGGAAAGTAGAAGCACTCTTTGCGGAGCTGAAGAACCACATCGGATTGCGAAGGGTGCGCTTGCGGAGAATGAAGCATGTTCGCGAACAGTTCTTTCTCGCGGCTACAGCCCAGAACTTGAAACGACTGGCTCGCTTCCTAAGATCGAGACCTCTAGAATCAGCCACGGTCCCGATCTGAGATAGAAAAAGACAGCGCGAAACATCGTGGGAAAATTACCCCACCTCAAGACTTCCGCCAGTGGGCGAGTTTTTCAACAGCCACCCCTGTTCTCGACAGTTATCTGAAAAAGCGCGCGTTCCTTAGATGGTAAGCGCGTTACTTCCGGACAACCTCCTATTGCGGATTGCGGCCAACGGCATAAGAATGGTGAAAACAAATGATCGCACGCAATTCCAGTATGTTAGCGGCGGTGCTGGCTTTCGCCAGCGTGAGTTTGCTGGCGCAGGACCAGCCCAATAAAAAGCTCTGGGTGTTGCAGAAACCCGGCGCAATTGTGGAGTACGATGCAGCCACATTCGCGCCAAGGCAAACTCAAGAAATCCCTCCAGAGATCTTTAAGTCTTCACAAGACCTGCAAATCAACCAGAAAGGGCAGATGCTGTTCCTGCCTGGTCAGGTGCGGGAATCGGACGGACTTGTTCACGAGTATACGGACTCTAAGTTCTGGTTGTGGGATGGACGCTCGGGAACGTCTATGCATCGGCCGGTGAGCAGAAGCACCGCCTCAAGCGGGACGAACAAACTGGTGGAAACCGCGATGCCTAGATGTTTTTTGTCGACGGACGGCACCCACTTATTCTGGTTTGAGAACCGCATGAAAACATTGATGCCTCCCGATCTCAGCCTAGATTTATCGGTCAGTACCACCTTCCGAGCCTGGCAAACAGACTTATCGGGCGGACAGCCGGAAGAAATCACCTCTGACTCCCTCCCGACCTGCAAATGCGAAACCGGGGCCTGCACGGAAAGCTGTCCCGAGGTCGCCTATTGGGTGCCGGAAGAGGGCGTGAGCGACTTTTTCCTGGCGACGCATTGGATACCGGGACAAATTCAATCGGATTATCGGGATAGCTTTCTGTATCGCCGGTCTGCAGGCAAATGGTCAGCGAGCAAGCTCCCGGCTGCCGTAGAGCAGATTCTTGACTCTGCTTCCGATGGGAATGGCGTGGACCTGATTGAAGCTGTTCGCGATGCTGGATGTTGTGGTTGGGAGAATGAAAGCGACGACCAAGCGCTGCTAACCAAGAACGGGAAAACGACTGTCCTTTTCGATGAATTTAAGCGGTACCAAAACCAGGATTACGATGTCAGCTTTTTCACCTCCACTGCCAAGCTTGCTCCTAATGCCGCTTTCGTGGCCTTCACAGTGGTAGCCACACAGAACTCGGGGACGGAAATTCGTTTATCCGAGTCCGGCAAACCCAATCCCGGTGAACTGGCCCGGGTCCAAAAGGCGCTTGCCGAGCTGCCCGAGGTTGAAGTGGTCAGAGTGGGGGATCCGCCGAAGCCAGTCGCCAGGGTTGCGCATGCGATGCTCGTGGGCTGGATCAATGACGAGGAGATCCTCCTAGTCGAGAATGATTTCCTTATTGCCCTCAATGTTGCCAGTGGCATCCGCCGCGTCTCCAACATAAAGATCGCTAAAGAATCCCATGCATTTCTGAGGTAGGACCATTCAGTGCGTGCCGCGCCCTAAGATTGGGACCCATGAAATAATTCTAAAGACGGCAAGGCTTAGTGGGAAGCCAGTGCGATAACACGTACGGGAACGCAAGTACTGATGGAGTGTTGGAATGCCGAGTGCGACGGCTTGGGAGCACTATTGTTGTCGAATTGTCGGCCAGTCGGAAGTTATCCTTGGTCGATTTCTGGCGAAAAGCTGGATAGGTGTTGCGAAATCCGCTTCGCACCAGCAATCTCAGAACGAGATAGGTTGTGATAATCCCTCTGCAATCAAAAATCATCCTGAAAGTGGTGCAATTTGCCTTTGGGCAGCCTCCGTCCCATTTCTCCCTGCGAGACCGAACAAACCTATCGCCAGAAGCAGAAACGAACACCACCAGAGGAAGTATCCAGTTGTGAGTTCGGACCTCTCTGAGCCAAAGATGACAATCCAGTGAGCGTTAAAAATAAAGGCTGTAGCCGCAGCCCATGCAAAGCCCCTTTGAAGTGAACGCGACCCGCGCAACAAAACCCACGGTGAAGCCAGAATAAAAAACAGCGTCGTTATCGCGCTTCTGGTTGAAAGGACCGCGTAGTACCAAGCGTCGAATTGGACGCCCTTGCAAGCCCAAACTCCGCAGGCGGCGTAGCGAAATGCTTGCCACCCGGGTATCGCCGGGCGGAACTCACCAGGCTTAATTACGGGAAGGAACCAGGCTACGAAGTGGAGCAGCCATGCCGCCGAAATCAGAAGATAAGGCTTCCTCATCGTGCTGACCACCTCTCTCAAAGCCCCGCTTCACTCTCACGTCTGGACGTACACTGCGTGGCGGGTTACATTTGTCGCGCGGCAAGAGGGGCAATGTTTTTTGAGCGTTACCGACCCCTGTGGGCCCTGACTTCGGGAACGCAAATTTGAAGTAGAACTCAACTCGTCCGGTTTGCGCGTGCGGCTACCTCTGCGTGGGGTGCATCAATATATTAAGTGCGAGAACTACTATGGTTCGTCAGATAGATATCCGTTCCTACGTTATTGTCGTCATTTTCTCGCTGGTCTACGGATCCCTCCGTTTCTCCAGCACTCTGGAGTCCTTCCGCTCGCTTGGAAATCCTAACCACGTCAATCCTGCCGAGCTGCATGTGCGAGGCGAATTCGTCGAGTCCAACTTGGGGGCGGCGCTTGATAAGGATGGCTCAGTCACCACCAGAATGATTGCTGAGAGATACCTTTTCGTGCCGGACCGAATCACCCTGCCTGTGGGTGTCCCGGTTCGACTTCGCATTACTAGCGCAGACGTGCCGCACGCCTTCAGTGTCGCAGGAGTCAGAGTGAAAGTTGTACCGGGTTTTGTTACCGAGGCACATTTATCATTCGCTTCGCCGGGGGAGTACGAAGTTCAGTGCGAAGAATTCTGCGGGCCCGGTCACCACGCGATGACAGAGCGTTTCATCGCGGTGTCCAAAAAAGATTTCCTGGCCCGCAATCTCTCAGACTCCAGTGTTAGCGCTCAATCCGGAGTGGCACGTGGATCCCGCTAAGTCGTCCATCGGAGTGCGCGGCGGAGTTTTGATTTGCATCGCCATTGTGGTTATCTCCGAGCTATTGGGGGTGCCCATGCTTCGGCGGACGAAAGCGCGCGAAGCTTTTCCGGCCGAGAGTCCAGCGGTTCCGGGCGCACCATCGCTGGTTGCCTGGAACGAGAGCACGATTTCGACAGCTTTGGATGGCAATCCGATTCGCGGCCAGTTTATCGCGCGACGTTGCGAAACATGCCACGGGATTGAAGGATTTAGCTCGAGGTCCTCCACGCCGAATCTCGCAGCGCTCGACCGGGAGTACGTCTGGAAGCAGTTGGACGATTTCCGCAACGGCAAGCGAAAATCTATAATCATGCAGCGCGTGGCTTCTGCACTCTCCTCCCGCGACTCAGCGGACGTAGCTGCCTATTTTTCGATGCTGCCGACTACCCCTGATGCGCAGTTCAACCTGAATTTTCCGCAGAACATGCAAGACACATCGTTAACCAACGCTGCGAGGCGAATGCTTTCCGTGGGCGATCCGAGTCGCGGCATACCTCCGTGCCAAGCGTGTCATGGCCCCATTGGCTACGTACGCGCAGCTCCTTCGCTTGGATCGCAAAATTCCGACTATGTGCTGGGTCAGCTCGATGATTTCGCTAGCCATAGTCGCTCAAACGATATAGGTCTGCCGATGCGCACGATAGCTAGCCAGATGCGCGAGAATGAGCGGCATGCGGTTGCGGAATTCTATGGCGCGGGCCTCGGACGCCTCGCTGTTGGCTATTCAATCGGGAAATAAGGTTCACCAAGAAGATGCGAGAAAGCATCGGATTCAATCCCGAGCAATTGGTGCGGCATTGTCGCATCTGAGCCATCGATCTGCGTAGCGCCTGGTAATTCGGATTACCAGAGAAGTGATACTTTATTTGTCCGGTTTGCGCGTTGATCAGGACCTACGGCATCCGACCGACATCGCAGAACTTCGTTTCCAGATAACCTCCGTGTAGCCGACAATCCGAGAGCCATCTCGCACGGCGGCCGAGGACGGCTTCGGTCGGATAGGTGTTGAGAAATCCGCTTCGCACCAGCTATCTCAAAACGAGATAGGTAGTGATAATCCCTGTGGCTGTTGAAAAAGTCGGTTTTTCTGAAAAAAGTCAAAAATCGGTGATAGAAAATGTCCAGGAGACTGAGAAAAATCGTTTGTAGAGCTTCCTAACGCGATCCAATTTTTGCAAATTCCGAGTGAGGGAATTTTTCAACAGCCACCCCTGTTCTCAACACCTATTTGCATCTCAATGTCCGGTTACGGCGTTAACCAGGACTTCGCGGGAGACGTGGGAAACTGGCCTTAGAACGCCAGATTACATTGCTTGTGTTGCTTCGGATGCCCCTTAGAAGTCCCGGTAATTCCGTCGCCAGGGCGAGTGTGAAGAATGAAGCGCTAATTCTTTGCGACCGCCGCTGAAGCCGGCGGAGCTGCTGCGGGCGCGAGCTTGCTGTATTCGGCTTTGGCCTGGCGGAGGATGGGGATACTCGGATCCGCGTCTTTCCAGGTGGTGAAGAAATCGTCGTACGCTTTGCGGCTGCTCTCGTGATCTCCCTGCATCGCGTAGGCGCGCGCGATCCCGAGTTGAGCGAGCGGAAAGTAAACCGGCCACCAACCCCATCCGCGATGGAGCACGATGCGCTTGAACTCCACGATCGCGTTGCCGGAGTCTCCCGCAGCCAGATCGGCTTGCGCTCGCCGGTAATAAACGTCCAGCGAGTATTCGTATGGTTCGGCTTGCGCGAGCAATTCTTGGGCCTTGATTGCGTTTCCTCGGCGTCGCTCAACGATTGAACGGATCAGCGGCAGCTCCACGTTTTGCTCAATCGTATCCTCCGGATCCATTCCTCCCATTTTTGCCGCCAAGGTTTCCGCAGCCATGAAATCGCCGGCCTCCCCGAGCGCCTCGGCGCAGCGCCAGAGCTCCGAGGAGCTGAAGTTGCCCGGATCTGAAGCGTGCCGGCAGAGTTTTTGAGCCAGGTCATAATTTCCGAGAAGCGATTCCAGTTGAGCGCGCAGCGCAAGCTCGTTGGATGCGTTTTCTTTTTCGCCGGCGCGGAGGTCCTCGTTCACCAGGCCCTCACTCAGCGAACGGAACTGGTTCATGTCGCCGCGCAGGAATCCGAACTGCATCTGCAATTGGCGCCAATGCATATCATCGCGCGGCGTCTGGCTGGCATACCGCGCCATCGCGTCGGTGTCGTTCTGAAAAAAGGCAATTCGGTAGAGCACATCTCTTTCAAACGGATTCAGCGAGCCTACCTTCTGCCAGCGGCCAAGCAAGTCCTTGGCATCATCCAACCGGTCGAGAGTCATCAGCGCCTGGCTGGCGTTGGAGTAGTACTGAGCGGAAGGCACGGGAGAAAGTTCGATCGCGCGATTGAACTGTCGCAAGGCCTCGTCTTTTTTGCCGATCGTCGCGTAAGCGATTCCCAACCGGTTGGCAGCAAAAGCGCTGCGTGGGTAGGCCTGCTGGTACAGAACTAGCACGGTGATCTCTTTTTCCAGATTGCCCGTAATGTAGGAGTGGTAGAGAGCGGTAGTTTGGAAATTTTCTTCCTGCGTGAGCCGAGAGTCCTTTAGCTCGTAGGCTTTCGCAAAATTCTTTCGGGCTGCTTCATCGTTGATCACGCTGAAATAGGCGGTGCCGAGAACGGAATAAGCGGAACAGAACTCGGGATCCAGTTCGATAGCCCGCTCGAAGTACGGAATGGCCTCACTCTGTTTTCCAGAGCGAAAAAGCGTTTGTCCTGTGCGGTAGGCTTGCAAGGCTTGAAGCGAACTCGTAGTCGCCAGATCGAGTGGCGCGTCGTATTTTTCGAGTGAACTCAGGCTCTCGCCCAACTGCCTTCGCAGTTGCGATCCCGCTTTTCCCAGTGCGGCGATCACCTTGTCCTTGTTTTCGGCCACCTCCTGCCGGCGCGCGATTACCTTTTGGGTGCGCGCGTCGATCGCTTCCAGGGTGATTAGGTAAGTGTTTCCGAAGGCGGCAATTTCCGGGGCGACGAGGGCTTTCAGTCCCTGCCGTTTGCAGATTTCGATGCCCAGCTCGGGCGTCACTCGCTCGCTTGGATCGCGCCGCATCATCTGCATCGATGTTCGGACGTCTGCCGCGGGGAAGACGCTCAGGAAGGGCGACTCGGCAAGTTTCACTTCGAGCGCTTTGTCGAGCGTGCCGTCGAAGATCGGATCACCTGTCTTGTTGACGAAGTTCGTGACGAGGATCACGTCGGTGTTCGTAAGCACAGGACGCTTGAAATACACTCCCCATGCAACGACAGCGGCAACAAGCATCAGCACGGCAGCGCCAGCCGCCATCCATGCTCGCCACTTGCTCCTGGTTCCTGAAGTTGTCGCTAAAGCGGGAGCCGTCACGGGTGGTTGCTCGACGGAAACCGGCTCCCCAGAGGCTGTCGAGACGGGGACCGGCGCAGCAGAGACGGAGGCCGAGGACCCATTTTCGACGTGCGCGACAAACCTGTATCCACGTCGCGGCAGAGTTTCGATGTACCTGGGTTCTTCAGCTGAATCGCCAAGAGCTTCGCGCAACTTCTTGACCGCGCTGTTCAGACCGGTATCGAAGTCGACAAAAGTGTCGCTGGGCCAGAGTTTCTGGCGAAGCTCCTCGCGGGTAACCACATCGCCCGGATGCTCCAGCAACAGAAGGAGTACCTGGAAAGGCTGGACCTGAAGCTTCAGGCGGATACCGTGCTTGCGCACTTCGCCTGCACGCATATCCACTTCGAAGGCGCCGAAGCGCGTCCTGCGGGTTCGGTCAGTAGCTTCCATAGCAGGCTTCCGAGAGTGCGAGTAGTTTATCACCACCTACGTAGCACCAAAGCAATATGTAGCGGAGTTCCTCGCAACTGGCCTGAACTCAATGAGCTACACGGTCAGAACAAAAACAGGTACAAACCATACGCCCACCATTGCGGCTCAAGCCACTTCGCGCCAATCTCGCCGAAATAGCGTGAGACCACGAATCGAAGAAATGGCCGATGAGTGATGGTTGCGACCCCATTGGTGCTATGAATCGTCGGCTGGAGGCGAACGATGCAGGACTCAGGCACATTTGGGCGATCTAGATCATTCACGAGCGTGAGATTTCATCCGAGTATCATTGCTCCGGATATCGCCACTGTGACCTCAGGACCTTCCCGTTGGTGGAGAAGGCTCGTAACTTTGGGCATTGTGAGTCTTGTATTCCTTGCTGGATGCGGGGGCGGAAGTAAGTCAGGCGGCAATCAGCCCCCGCCACCCACTCCAACGATCACCACGATCTCGCCGAACAGTGCCGCGGCTGGTGGCGCGGCTTTCACGCTCACGATCAATGGGACAAATTTCGTTGCAGGTTCGATGGTCAACTTCGGCGGTTCGGCGCCCGCCACCACGTTCATCAGCTCCACGCAACTGACTGCGGCCATCCCTGCCACCAGCATTGCCTCAACCGGTACGATCGCCGTGACAGTGACCAACCCGGCTCCCGGCGGTGGCACCTCCAGCGCGATGAACTTCACCATTACCAGCGGCGTCCCTAGCTCCGTCCCGATGATCAATTCTTTCTATCCAAGCTGCGTTCCCGCAGGGGAACAGTTCGCTGATTCGGTAGATAATCAGTTGGTGGTAGGTGGGAGTAATTTTGTGGCCAGTTCAGTCGTGCGCTGGAACGGCACCGACCTGCCGACCAATCTTGATAGCAATAGCTTGGGGAAAATACTCACCGCTCAGGTTCCGGCCAGTGACATTGCCGCCCCAGGGACTGCCACCGTCACCGTCTTCAATCCTCCACCTGGCGGCGGTAGCTCGAACTCCTTGACCTTTATCACAACGCCGGGAGGAGTCGATCCGAAGTCAATCGCTGTGGATTCTGCCGGAAAGCTTGCTTATGTGGCGAATGCGGGCTGCAGTGGCGGCGTTGTTGGCTACGTGTCCATGTACACGATCAACTCAACCACCGGGGCCCTGGCGTCCATAGGGCCACCGGAATCCTCTCTAGATTATAGCGCCGAATCGGTGACCGTAGATCCGTTTGGCAAGTTCGCCTACGTGGCAAATGCGGGCGACGACTTCAGCACTGATGGCAGCGTCGTGTCGTACACCATTAACGCCACGACGGGGGCGTTAACGTCCACAGGAGCGATAATGGGAAATTGTCCGGGATTGTGCGTTCCCGTGTCGGTGGCCGTGGATCCATCAGGCAAGTTCGCTTACGTGCCGAATGGGGACGGTCAGCCAAACAGCGTCGCGACGTATACCATCAACGCCACGACCGGCGTCTTAACGCCTGCCGGAACGATCGCAGTAGGCGGCTATGCCGTCTCGGTCGCCGTGGATCCATCAGGCAAGTTCGCTTATTTGGCGGCTGCGAGCGGCACTCCTGGATCGGCTGGGAACGTATCGATGTACACCATCAACTCCACGACTGGTGCCTTAACGTCCATTGGAAATATAGAAGCAGGAACTATAGCGGCAGAACCAGCTCCTACCTTAATGACCGTGGATCCGTCCGGCAAGTTTGCCTATGTGGCGAATTCCGTCTCGAACGACGTATCGATGTACAGCGTCAACGCCACCACGGGGATCTTGACATCTGTAGGGTCGATCGCTGCAGGGACAAATCCTTTATCCGTGGCCGTTGATCCTACTAGCAAGTTCGCCTATGTGACGAATTCTGGCTCGAACGACGTCTCCATGTACACGATCAACAACACCAGCGGCGCCTTGACGCCCAGCGGAACAATAGCCGCAGGATCGACTCCTACCGCGATCGCTATCCATCCGTCTGGCAAATTCGCCTATGTGACGAATTCCGCCTCTAACGATGTCTCCATTTACAGCATCGATGCCGCCACCGGTGCCTTGACGCTCATAGGGACGATAGGCACATGAAAAGGTCCCACTCCTGCAGCTATGGATGTGAATCCACTGAGCCCGACAACATGCCTACGAGTGTATTCAATAGGCGCTGTAAGGCGGCTAACTCCTGATTAGTCGCGTAATCGGAAACTAGACTTTGCAGATGGGCTGGACGCCTTGGTCCGGATAGATGTTGATAAATCCGCTTACCACCAGGTATCTCAGACTGAGATTGGTGGTGATAATCCCTGTGGCTGTTGAAAAAGTCGGTTTCCCCGAAAAAAGTCAAAAATCGGGTGATAGAAAATGTCTAGGAGACTCGGAAAAATCGTTTATCGAGCTTCCTGGCGCGAAGCAGTTTTTGCGAAATCGAAGTGAGCGAGTTTTTCAACAGCCACTCCTCTTCCCACCAGGTATCTCAAAACGAGATAGGTAGTGATAATCCCTGTTCGCAACACTTATCCGGAAAAGCGCCACTCCGTTGCCAGAGGCGCGAAGAGTTGGGCATGCGGCTCGATTAAATTTCTAAAAGGCGGCGAGACGTGCAATGAGCCAGTAACACGCAAAACTGCCGATGGCATAGGGCGCGATTTGCCAGGACCACGAAGGTAATTGGGAGACCCTGTTTCTAAACGCCACTATGACCAGGGCCGCTGCCCCGACGAACGAAAAATGACCAATCTCAACTCCCGCACTGAAGAAGCCGAGAGCCAGCGGAATATGACCGGCAGGCAGACCCGCTGCGCTGAGACCACCAGCAAATCCGAGGCCGTGAAGTAAACCAAACGAGAAAGCCACCAGCCATGGCTTGCGCTGCGCCAGTCCGGACGGATTTTCCTTCTTTCGAAGCACTTCATAGGCGACAAACAGGATGCTGAGCGCGATGACCGCTTCGACAGGGGCAGGAGGCACATGAACAAATCCGAGGGTGGCGAGAGTCAGGGTGACCGTATGTGAAAGCGTGAAAGCGCTGACCGTAAGGAGCAACCGCCTTATGCCGTTAACCAGCAACAAAAGCCCCGAAACAAAAAGGAGATGATCGACACCCGTGAGGATGTGCTCAATGCCAAGCACGAGGTAAGTGCGGGCAACCTCCAAGGGATGCGGCATCGCTTCCACAACGAACGAAGGCGAGGAAGACATAACCCGGGTCACTTGAGAGGAGCCGTCGAGACGTTCAACCCGCACAAGCACGTCAGTGAGGGTGGCGGTGAGTCCCTCAATGCGGACTGTGGAACCGGACAGACCTCCCTGACACTTGACGCTCCACTGTTCGGTGTAAGCATTGTCGGCAAAAAACCCGTGAGGCGGTTTGAGATTGGAGCAGGTTTGCGGGAACTCGACGTAAAGGCTCAAGCGCATGGCATCGCCCACTGCCGGCACTTTCCAGAAGACGTCGTAGGTGTCTGCGCCTGTCTGATGGAGTTGCAGGTAGGCGGGGCGTACTTCATGGGCCGACATGGCAGCTGGCCACACGGCGACAAGGGCAAGTAGCAGAGCGAACCGGCAGCGCATCACCGCAGTTGTCCCAATTTCTTTTCTTCTTTCCTGTCTTCCTTCTTGTCTTCTTTATTCTCTGTGGGCGGTTCGATTCTCACGCTGTAGCGGTGTAAGAGAGCGTTGTAAAACTTGTCCGTCGCTTCCCTGCGCCTGGCGTCGAAATAGTCGCGGCGAACCTGTTCTCGCACTTCAGCAAGGTCGGGGAGACGGCCAGGTGTGTATTGAGCGACATACACCAAGTGAGCCCCATACCCGGAATCGATTGGTCCTTGCCAGGAGCCAACTGGCAGAACGCTGATGGCAGAGGCAAACTTTTCACCAAATGTGTTCTTCAAATCCGCCGGGGAAATATGGTCGAAGTTCTCCTGCAGAAGAAAGGGATCTCCTGCATCAATTTCGGACTTGTGCGAACCCGGTGTTCGCAACCGATCGAGCACGCGAGCTGCGTCCCGACGAAGATTCGCTCCATGCAGTTGCGGATTGAAGTAAATTTGGCGAAACGAGATGAGCGGCTCAGTCTGAAACATCGCTTTATGTGCCTGCAGAAAACTCTGCAAGTCCGCGTCGCTGGGCTGCCTTCGGGTAGCCAGATCGTCGGAAAGGAACTCAAGCTTTTGCTGGAGCCGGCGACGCACAATCATGTCATCGCGGTCGAGTCCCAAGGCGAGAGCTTCGCGGTATGCGGCTTCCTCTCGGACGTAATCGCTCACCAGTCCATCAAGCTCATCTTGTGTAGGAGGGCGTTGCCAGGTGCGGGTGAAGCCGGTTATGAGGTTTTCAACCGCGCCCTGCGTGACAACGATTTCGCCGGGTTTATCTGTTTTGTACCGTGTGATCCAGCCATGGGCCGCAAAGATGACGGCCCCGAGAATGAGGAAGTGGAATAGCGGCTCGCGGAATAGTCTCATAAATGTGTCCGTTTTATTTTGCCGAAGGCGTATACCAGATCGGCGAGGTGTAAGCGCGCTCCTGGCCTTTCATGGGAACTTCGGGAGGCATGGTGATTCCGAAATATTTAGCGTCGTAGGCTGTCCAACGCGGCGTCGGAATTTCGAGCACGCGCACGTAATAGAACGCTCGCTGCGAGGCATCGAATTCGGGATCCTTCCACACTTTGATCAGTTCCGACGCGCCGATGGTGTTGGTGTAGGTTGCGTTAGGGACGTCCACGGTGTCGCCCACGGACGGAAGTTTGCCTTTTGCGTCCGGTTTGCGGTCCCCGGACCAAATGACGTCGTAGATTTTTTCGTGAGTTTCGTTCTTCGCGTCGAGCCAACCCTTAATGATCTGGATGCGGTCAAGGTTGGCGCCAATAGGATCTTTGAGTGCTGCGACCAGGAAGGTGGGCGACTTGCCTGAAGGCGCATTCGAAAGATCGCCTCCCATGGGGACTCCTTTGTCGTAACCGACCACGGCTGGGTTGCGGGTGTTAGCGTCACCCGGCGCAAATTCCCAGCCTCCGAAGAAGCGAACGATCATTCTGGGGCCAGTTGTCGCGTAAACTTCCTTGCGCTGCATCGCGTCAAAGAGCGCTTCGCGAGTGTTCTCCGTAGCCCAGACTCCCGCATAGCCTGAAGCCGTCTGTTCCCAGCCCATGATGACCGCTTTTTCAGTCTTGACAAAAGGATGGGTGGCGCGTTCCGGACTGGGCTCTTCGGAGGAGACCTTGCCCCAAAAATTATCCTCGTCAATGGCAGTCAATCCGGTGTGGGAATCGGTGGAACCGATCATGCCAAACTTGTAGGGATTGACGCCGAGCTCCTGTTCGAGTTTCAGCCCATTGCGAAGGGCAGCGCGGGCGTATTCGTACTCGAGCATTTCGGGCTTTTTCAATTCCGAGAGATCGAGGTTGCCCTTATCCCAACGCTCGTAATTGGCGAATTCGTCATTGGGTGAGAGGAACGGATGGGTTTCGCCGTCACCCTTGATCTGGGTCGCCTCGTAGATTCGCTCGCGCAGAGCGCGCGTTTCGGCGTATTCCCGATCAATTGGTTTGCCGGTGAACGACTCGATGAGCGGAAACATCCGGCCATTACTGAGGTTGCCATTGTGAGCGATGGCTAGCACTTGACCGCCGGTTTTCGCCTCGTAGGCGCTCATCCATTTCCAGAGGTCGCGAGGATTGTCGCTGCCCAGCGGTTTCATAGTTGTGTAGGGCTCAACCATGCTTGCCTTGCTCGCATCGTCCCGGAAGAGAATGTTGCGATGCAGGTTGTTGCCGCCGGTATTGGACGTCCATTCGAAACCGATGAACGCCGTGAAATGGCCTGGATCATTGGCCTCTTCGGCCGACTTGATAATCTCCTGCCAGGCGTTCTGGTAGGCCGTTGTTCCTGGCACAGGAAAAATCGCTTTTGAGATCGTTCCTTTGCCGAAGTTTTGGATGATCTCAATCGCAGCGGATGCGCCCTGGCCGCTGCGAACCATGTCGTACCAGCGCCGGCCCTGGGGATCGGCTAGAATTGCCGGGTCACCATTCAGCATCAGCGGAAAAAAACCGAAGCCGTCGGAGTGATCTGCTACGACGAGGAAATCCAGCGGGCGCGCGAGCCTGGCAGGCTGGCCGCTGGAAGCAGTGACCTCCTGACCTTTGGCAAAGCGATAAGCGTCTCTGGGGCCGAGACGGCAGCCGAAAGCACCGGCATCCATTGAAAACGATGTGTGCAAATGCGTGTCGCCCCAATAGACGCGCTCCGGGAAGTGGCGGCCTGCATACGGAGAGTATGGAGGCTTCTTGGGAAAGCTCTTCTCGAGTTCCTGCAATGGCGGCGCCGGCTCCTGCGCTCTCACCAGGACCGGAACTGAAAGTGTAACCAGCAGCATAAGAATCGCAATCGACGTTGCCGTTATCTTGTTCCCGCCCATTTTGCCCTCCTCAGGTTTCGGAGCCACGGCTAGGACATCACCCCCACACGACGCCTTACCGGAGCGAGCGAGTCCCGCGCCGCAAAAGTTACCCCGTCTTCGCACATAGTGCAATTATCAAAAATAACGGAGCAAGTAGCGTATGGCGGAAGGACGTTAAGACGGCTGGGCAACTTCGAGAACACTTGACGCCGAGGATACGCTCGGCTTATATCTGCGGGTGCTACCTAAGGGACATATACATCCGCGACCAAAATTCTACTGGAGGTAGGTATGCAAAATCAGGGCGTTGCGACGATGATCCCGACAAATCGAGGGGCGGCTCCTCATCCTAAGAATAGGCGGTTGACTCGTGGGCGACCTTTTGGTTTGGCCTCTCTTTCTGTGCTGGCCATTTGCGTGCTTGTTCTCGGAGTGGCTGTTCGAGCGCAGGACTCGGAAAAAAAGCAAACAGCAGGCTCGAGACAGGTATCAGGGTTCTTGGGTGATTACTCCTCGCTGGCTCCCGATCCGAAGAATAGCGACCTACTTCTCTACGAGAAGGATCGGTCGGCCATGAAGAAGTACAACAAGTTCATCATCGACCCGATTACGATCTATTTGCTTCCCGAAGCTCGCGACCGTGGTATCGATGCCGACGATCTCGAACGGCTGGCCAAGTATTTCCAGGATGCCGTAACCGACGAACTCACCAAATCCGGCCGCTATCAAGTGGTGACTACTCCAGGGCCCGATGTACTCGAATTGAATGTGGCCATCACGAATGTGGAACCGACCGGAAAAGGGAAGAACGCTGCGGTGACGGGAGCCACAACCGCTGCCTCCGTTGCCACGGTACCAGGCATCGGCTTGGCGGTTCCCAGACTCAGTGTGGGGAGGGTGAGTATCGAGGGAGAAATGCTTGATTCAACGTCCGGCGAGAGGTTGGTAGCGTTTGTCACCGGTAAAGCAGGCCGAAGGTGGTTTAGCGGTCTCAGCGGGTTCAAGAAGTGGGCAGATATTGAAGCCGCATTTCGCGCTTGGGCGAAGAATTTTCGGGAGCGCGTAGACGAAGTTCACGGATCGTAGCGGTCGCGATAGCAAAACGTGACTATTTGCCTGGTCTGAATTAATTCCCGATTGGTTGGTAAATCCGAAACGACATTCAACGCAGCTCTGAAGATGCTCCGATCTCCGATAGGTGTTGATAAATCCGCTTCGCACCAGCTATCTCAGACTGAGATAGGTAGTGATAATCCCTGTGGGTGTTGAAAAAGTCTTCGTGAATGCGAACTGAAAAGTTGGCAGCAACGTCTATCTGAGTAAGCGTTCTGCCGATGCTCTTCTTCATCGCCATTCACGGAGGCTTGCGGATTATGATGGGACAACACTCCCGTTCCGAGTCGCTGTTCTACTACTTTCGCATTGAAGATCAGGTTCCTGAAAACCACCTACTCCGACTCCTTGACCGACACATCAGCTTCGATTTCGTTCGTGAGAAGCTGAAGGACTCCTACAGCGATACGGGCCGACCCTCGATCGATCCGGAACTCCTGTTGCGCATCCTGCTGATCGGCTATCTCTATGGCGTCACCAGCGAGCGCAAGCTGGTCGAGGAGCTGCAGATGCATCTGGCTTGGCGCTGGTTTACCGGACTCAGCTTCGATCAAGAGATTCCGCATCACTCCACGTTTTCCAAGAACCGTCACGGACGCTTTCAGGAGTCGAATCTCTTTCAGCAGCTCTTTGAGGAAATCGTGGATCGTTGCGTGGAAGCCGGATTGGTCGAGGGCGAGCACCTGTCCGTGGATGGCAGCTTCATTGCAGCGAATGCCAGCCGATTGAGCCGCATCCCGCGGGAGCAACTGCCGGAAGCCGCTCACGTGAAAGGGACGGTGCGAGAGTACTTGGCGGACCTTGAGCAAGAGAACCCGGTCGAAGAGCCGGCCCCCCAACAAGACCAGGTATCGACAACGGATCCGGATTCGACCTATTCGACCAAGGGCCATCGTCCTGCGGAGCTGGGGTACTTCAACAACTATCTGATCGACAACCAGAGCTGCGTAATTGTTGGCGTTCAGGCTACGACCGCCCGGTTGAGTCAGGAAAGTGCGGCGGCTCGGGAGATGATCACGCGGTCAGCGGAGAGACGCGGGCGCTTCCCACAGTCGGTTGCCGCCGACACGACCTATGGGAACGGTGAGCTTTTGGCCTGGTTTGAGGAACGAGACATCATTCCCTATATCCGCGTGAAAGAAAGTCCGGCACCCAAAACCAACTTGTATGGGATTGAAAAGTTTCTCTACGAGCCGGAAACGAACAGTTATCAGTGTCCCGCAGGAAAGCGACTAACCTACCTTGGGGTGAACCTGCGTAACCGAAACCATATCTATCGGGCCACGTGGAAGCGCTGCCGCGACTGCCCGCAAAAAGCGCAATGCACCAGGGGCCACTATCGGCAGATTGCGATCCATGTCCACGAAGCGGCGCGACAACGGGCACGAGAGCGAACAACCGTTCCGGCTTTCGCGGCAGCGCAACGCCAACGCCGGAAAGTAGAAGCACTGTTTGCGGAGTTGAAGAACCAGATCGGACTGCGCAGGGTGCGCTTGCGGAGAATGAAGCACGTTCGCGAACAGTTCTTCCTCGCGGCTACAGCCCAGAACCTGAAACGACTGGCTCGCTTCTTAAGATCCAGATCTCTAGAATCAGCCACGGTTCCGATCTGAGATAGAATGAGATAGAAAAAGAAAGCGCGATACCCTCGCAGGAAAATCACCCAGATCAAAACTGCCGCCAGTGGGCGAGTTTTTCAACACCCACCCCTGTTCCCGACACTTATCTGAACTTCAATGAGCGGCGTCGTTGGTACTGTTCGGAGCCAAGGTTGGCTCAGCGTTTGGATAAAGCAGTGAAGGATCGGATCGAATTGTGGACAGCTAAATCTGCAGAACTTCCCTAGAGGATGGAGTGTCGTCTTCACATCCCGGGAATATCAAATTGTTTCCTCGTCGGGTTCGGGTTCGCCTTCAGCCTGATCGTGGTAGAACCCATCTCGCGACAATCCAACGTCGTGTACTTAATCCATCGGCGAAGCGATTGGTCATGTCGCAACGCTTGCCGAATACACAGACCAAAGTAACCGGTGTTTGTATTCACGAAACCAGGAGTGATGCCGCGATTGCGGCCATGACCATGAATCAGTATCAGTTCGTTTTCACCCATCTCCCAAGTTTGCTGCACAATTATCCCAAGAGTTCCGTTGAACACGATTTCAGACGGATGATACCCGTGAAGGTCAATTTTCACCTTTTGGCCCCCAATCCCCGTACTCAGAACCAACTTGAAATTGCAAAGAATCGTATCGGGGACTCTGATCAACGCAGACCGCATTTTCAGAATAAATCATAACCCAGACGGTCTCGGGAGGGCGCGTGGTCCTCATTCTCAACGGAGCCCCTAATCCGGGGAGATAGATGGTGATAATCCCTGTGGCTGTTGAAAAACTCGCTCACGCGATTTCACAAAAAACTGCTTCGCGTCAGGAAGCTCTATAAACGATTTTCCCGAGTCTCCTAGACATTTTCTATCACCGAATTTTTGGCTTTGTTCGGGAAAACCGACTTTTTCAACAGCCACCCCTGTTCGCAACATCTATCTGAATCTCATTGTCCAGTAAGAGCGTTTGATTCTACAGCTCATGCGAGGCGTGCGCTGTTTCGGGCGTGTGAATGTAGAGAAGCGTCTGATCCACACGTTTTGGCGGGGCGGTTTCGGGAAGCCGGATCGGGTAGCGAATTTCGCGTTGATGATCTTGCATCTGGCGTTTCGCGTTGTACACGCTCGAAAACTTCCAGAGCATTTTGACGAAGTTCGTTTGCCCCTTGGCAAGGAAGCCGAGGGCCATGAAGAAAGTGTCTTTCAGCGCGGCGAAGCCAAGATGCTTCTGATTGAGAATCTGCTGGGTGCGAACGAGCTCTTCGTAGAAGCGGTCGAGAGGAAGCTTGGTGGGTAGCACGGCGTGCTGCACGTCGAAGAGACGGTAGTCGCGAGACGTAAAATTGCGCGACTCGGTGACCCAGGTTTCCGTTCCCGGGTATGGCGTGTTCACGGTGATGTGCACGATTTCGGGCACCTGCAGCGCCCATTCCCGGACGGCTTCGAAATGGCGCTCGTCCCAATCGGGATCGGCGATGATGTTCACGGCTGCATGGATATTCAACGCGCGTGCGCATTCGAGCGCTTCGATATTTTTCTTCACAGTGACGCGCTTGCGATGGCTCTTGAGGCCTTCATCGTCAATGGCCTCGATCCCGAGAAACATGTATTTCAGGCCGAGGCGCTTCCACATCCGGAACACTTCTTTGTTGCGTACGAGAACATCGCCGCGCGTTTCGAGGTAATACTCCTTCTTGATGTTGCGCTTCTCCACTTCGCACGCAAGCGCCAGGCCGTGCTCGGATTGAATGAACGCCACATCGTCAACAATGAACACTCCGTGTTCCTGAATGCTGGCGAGATCTTCGGCGGCCACTTCTGCGCTCAGCTTGCGGTAGTTGCGCCCGTAAAACGTCCAAGCGCTGCAAAACGAGCAATCCCATGGGCAGCCGCGCGTGAATTCGATCGAGGCACAGGGATCCAGCACGCCGATGAAATATTTTCGGCGCCGGGCGATCGCAGTGTGGACTTGCCGTTTGGGATCAAGCTGCATTTCTAATGCTCCCTAGGTCCACCTGGCTGTGAAAGGCGCCTTCCTGGCCGAGGCACCGTGGAGAGGTGTCTCCTCGCCATAATCGGAGTCCGTCCGCTCCCGCTGCGTTAATTGCGATGCCCGATTCTATCGGCGCAGCCACTCCGACGGCCCGCGTCGCAGGATAGTCCCTGCTCAAGAAACTGGCCGAGGCCACCGGCGGGCGGATGTTAGAAGTCCGTGGTATTGGTAAACTCGAAGCCGCGCTTGACGAGATCTCCGACGAGCTGCACCACCAGTACAGCCTGGGCTACTACCCCGAAAACAAAAATTGGGACGGCAAGTTCCGCAAGATCCAGATTTCCGCGGGGGAGAAAGGCTATAAGGTTTATGCTCGCAAAGGCTACTACGCCAACCCCCCGGCGGGGAGTGTAGCGGCAACCCACTAACCAATGAGTTCGGGGCGCCGAACTCGTTGTCTGGACTATACTTCCCGTTTGAACAGAAGATCCAACCGCCTGCGCAGGTCGTCCACCGCTCGATAGAGATCGCCCACTCCCTCTGTGTCTGCAGTTACCTCTACAGTCTGGAGGTCGAGGCACAAATCATTCGCGAGCTGAGTGGCGCGCTGGACGCGCTGTGCTGCTAGAGCAGGCAAAACCGCATATGGGTCGCCGGACTGCTCCTTCGCACCAACCCATTGTTGAACGGCCCATGCGGTATTGCGTATGTGATCTACTGCATTGCGAAACTCACTGAGCACTCGAGGGTCTAGATCGCCCGAAATCACGGAGCGTTCTAATTCTTGGAGTTCCACAGTCGTTTCGCGCAAGCGCGCGGTTAGAGATCCCGCAGCATCCGAGCCAGAATTGATCATGAAGCACCCTCCGTAATTGGGGCTGGGTGTTTCAACGAGACATTACAACTCTCGACGCTTCGAGTACATACAGGCTTCGATCCGGAGCGTGGAGCTCTTGGAATCGAGCAAACGACTAGAAAAAGAATTTCAGCGCGAACTGAATCAGGCGAGGAGATCGCGATGCGGTGGCGAAGCCGAACTGAGTCGCGCCCCGCTCGGTCGAAAAGTTTTCATCCGTGGTGGTCTCATCGGCGAACGTCAGATTCGGATGGTTCCAAACGTTGAAGAATTCGGCGCGGAATTCGAAGTGCATCTGTTCGCGCACTGGAAATTGTTTTATGAAAGAGACGTCCCAGTTTTGAAGTCCGGGGCCGCGAATGATGTTTCGTCCGGCATCGCCAAATGTGCCTTGGACCGTGTCGGCCACAAAGGCACAAGTATTGAATAGCGTTCCGGGAACGCAGTGGCGACCATTAGGATTCCCCATGACGTTCGGACGCACGCAATTGAAGACGGCGCCGCCGCATTCGGAATTCGAAATGTTGACCAGATCATCGGTGGGCGTAAACCAATTGCCGGTCTGTGCCGAGATAATCCCCGCGACTTGCCAGTTCCCAACAATCTGAGTCCAGAATCCGGAGAGATTTCCGCCGAATCGTTGATCCTTGCCAAAAGGGAATTGATAAATGTAGTTGAAGACAAAGCGGTGGCGGACGTCGAAATCCGCATTCCCATACTCGAGAGCCGGCGCCGTTTGCAAACGGAAGTCTCCCTGGTTTTGCGAACCAAGGCTCGCGTTCGAGGCATCGTCGAGCGCATGACTGTAGGTGTAGGAGGCCTGAAACTCCAGGCCGTTGGAGAACCGTTTTTCGAGACGCATCTGCAAACCGTCGTAGTTTGAGAAGAGGTTGGATCGCAGCGTGTTGATAGCTGCATCGATATTGGGATCGGGGCGGCGTGGGGCGAAGGGAATCGTTGGGTCCGCAGTGGGGACTGGCTGGTTGCCGTTAAAGACACCGAAAAGATTCGAACCATGTGACCCTACATAGGAAATCTCAGCGACGATGTTCGCGGGCAGCTCGTACTGGAAGCCCAGGAACCATTGCTGCATGAACGGGGTCTGAATCTTTGGGCTGATCGAGAAAAGCAGCGGAGTATTGGGATCGACGAGCGCATTGGCAGGGAATCCCTGGGCGATACCTCCGGTGCCGGGCGGCGCGGTGGCCGGATTATTGCTCAGGCCCGGGACGGCGCAGTTGAGATTTAAATTTGGGTCGGAATTAAATAGCGCCGGGTTGGCGATATTGAGCGAGCAAGGCATGTTGAATGATTGAGTGACGAAGAATGGCGGGTTGAATCCGGGACTCGGATTCGAAAAGGGCCCATTTTCCTGGCCACCGTAGAAAATTCCGTAGGAGCTGCGAAAGACCAACTTGTCCGTCACCTTGTATGCGAGCCCCACGCGAGGAGCAAAGTTGTGGAGGGTCGGCGATACCAGGCCGGGCGATCCGGTGCGGTCGATAGTGATTTGAGAAGCTAGCGTGGGCGTGAGTTGCGCGTTTTGTCCTTTCGGAACGATCAGGCAACCGCAGCCGAAATCAAAATTTGCCTGTTGATTGCCTGCTGCTTTCACCGTTGTATAGAGCTCGTAGCGCAAACCCAGGTTCAGCGTCAGGCGCGGCGATTTCTTGAAATCGTCCTGGACGAAACCGGCATAAATTTGGCGTCGGTAGTCCACGTTGTGCAAATTGACGATCGAACCGCCATCGGTAAGGCCCAACAGAAAGCTGGCAAATCCCAATCCGCCGGTGCCGGGAGAAGCCGGATTATCCGTAAACCCCGCGCTGAAGTCTTCAGTCCCGCGTGAGGCCGACGGTTGAAAGATCGTGAATTGTTCATAGCGAATCTCGGTGCCAAATTTCAGAGAATGCCGCCCTCGGATCCACGTGAAATTATCAGTGAAAACATAACTATTCTGCTTTTCGATCGAGGGAAGAAAGCCCGAGCTACCCAGCGGAGGCGCCGAGCCGTCGCTAAACGTCAGAGAGGGAAGGCCGCCGTTAAATGTGCCCGGCTCAAAGGGGACGCCTGGAAAGCCGAGCTGGGCCGAGACGTTTTCGTTGAAATTGTTTTGGTAGCGATGCGCATTGATGCGGTTATAGCCAAAGCGAAACTCATTGATGTGGGTGGAATCGAGAACGTGCGTTTCGCTGAGAGCCACGCTGCGGTATGAAAAATCTTCGGTACCGTCAAAAAACCCTCCGCCGTCCAGCTCGTTCTGAAACGGAGAAGGAATGAAGCTGGGCTGATCCTCATAGCTGAAGCGCCCGAAAATAGAGTCTTTGGGCGAAAAGGTGTGGTCGACTCGCACGTCAAAATTATTGCGATTCTGGGTGCGCACCGGAACAGCGATGTAATTGAACCCCGGGTTCGTGGAATTCGGTGGCGGAATGAGCGCGGCAAGCCGGGAAGCCAGCGGATCAATCGAGCCGTTCGGGAATACATTGGTCGGATTACCGGCACCATCCACGCCGATTGGCACTCCGCAAAAACCGTTGGGGTTCAAACCGGAAACCTGCGTAAGGCGCGAGTTGAATATTTCTCCGAGAAAAGTCGGCTTGCTGCTGCAATCAAGCGCCACTGTATTCGGCAGTTGATTGCCGTTCATGTCCACTTGGGGGGCCGTCACACCAGGCTGCAAAAGCTCGGAAAAATTGCCTCCCACCATGTTCTGGTCGGGAATGATGGCCGTCTGCGGCAATCCCTGCCGCACGCGAAATCCTTCGTAATCGCCGAAGAAAAATGTCTTGTCTTTCTGAATGGGGCCGCCAAATGTGGCGCCAAACTGGTTTTGCTTATAGGGTTCCTTCGTCAAGAAGAAGGGCACGGCGTCGAGGGCGTCATTTCGAAAATACTCGAATACATCGCCGTGAAATTGATTGGTCCCCGACTTGATGACCGCGTTCAGGATCGCACCGTTGCCGCGTCCGAATTCGGCGCTGTAATCGTTGGTTTGGACCTTAAATTCCTCGATCGCATCCACGGGAGGCTGGATGACATAGGAAGATTCGTTGAGAATGTCTCCCAGATTTGAGTTGTTGTCGATTCCATCGAGCAGGAAATTGTTCTGCAGCGCGCGCGCTCCGTCCACGCTGAACCCATAGCTACCGCTTACGCGCGACCCGGGCTCACTTGGCACAACGCCCACGCCGAGTTGGGCGAGCTGCGCGAAATTGCGACCGTTTAGCGGCAGTGTCTCGATTCGCGTCTTGTCCATCACCTGGCCCAGCGAGCTTGTTTCGGTCTCGAGCAACGGGCTCTGAACCTTCACTTCCACCCTCTCGGCAACCTCGCCGACCTCCAATCGGACGTTTGCCTCGACTCTCCCCTGCACATCCAATTGCAAGGGCCCTGCCACTGCCGTTTTGAAATTGTCCTTCTCAACCGTGACCGTGTATCGCCCGACTTTGAGCGGTCCCGCAACGTACTCGCCCTGTGCGTTCGTCGTTGTTGTGAATTTGGTCCCGCGGTCCACGTCTAGAACGGTCACCCTGGCGCCCGGAATCACGCCACCGCCGCGGTCGGTTACAACTCCCACGATGCTGCCGGTATCTTTTTGTGCGAAGGCTTCCGGAACTGTCAGGAGAAGCGCAGGAAGAATCCATGCGAATCGAAAGAGACGGCGGCAGCGGCTCATCGATATTCTCCTTCTACTCGCTACTCGTTAGCGCGCCCAATCAGCGGGGCAGGACAGGCGCGACTCTTGCCAGAGTGAACAGCGCCCCAAAGTTACTTGCAATCCGGTGTTTCGATTTGCTACTTTTACTTTCGATTTGTTTTGGTGTCAAGGGAAAAACCCTGGAATGGGCTATTGGCCGGTGCGAGCAGGTAACGGAAGCATTCGCGCGATGAGACCCTCAGCTTCTCCATGGCTGTGTAAGCGTTTGGTGCTGGCGGCAGCCGCGGTTGCCGCTCTTGTGGCGTCGTCGGCGCTGGCCATGGCGCTCGAGCAGATTAAGTACGGCGAACAACCCGGCGCAGCACAACGGATCACGCTGCTACTGCGCAACTTCTATCCGAAGACGATGCTGCATGTTCCCGTTCACGACGTGGCTCGTGCGCGTTTTCCCGTCTGGGACGTTCACAATCACGTGAACGACGCGCGGGGAATCGGCGAGCGCATTCCGCCGGAGCAACTGATGCGTTCGATGGATCATGTGAATGTCGCGAGAATTGTAATTCTCACCGGCGGCTGGGGCGAGAGCCTTCAGCGCGTGCTCGACAAGATCGTGAAGCCGTACCCGGACCGCTTTATCGTTTTCACGCAGATCGATTGGAGCCGGTTGCACAACGCGAATTTCAGCCGCGAAGCGGTGGCGCATCTGGATGACGCAGTGCGGCGCGGCGCCAGGGGCTTGAAAGTCTTGAAGGATCTGGGCCTCGAAGTGCGCGATACCGGAGGGAAACTTCTTCGGGTCGATGACCCGCGCCTCGATCCGATCTGGGAGGAATGTGGGCGGCTCGGGATTCCCGTCGCAATCCACACGTCCGACCCGGAAGCGTTTTTTGCTCCGGTCGATGCGAAAAACGAACGCTACGAAGAGCTGAAGACAAATCCATCGTGCAGTTTTTACGATCACGGATTTCCGAGCAAGCAGGAGCTTCTCGACGAACGGAATCGCATTATCGAGCGCCATCCGCGTACCACTTTCATCGCTCTTCACGTAGCGAATTGGCCTGAGAATCTTGACGCCGTATCCGCGTGGCTCGACCGTTACCCGAACATGATGGTGGAATTCGGAGCCCGTGAAGCCGAGCTTGGCCGCGAGCCGAGCCGCGCCGCCAAGTTCTTTCAGGATTACCAGGACCGCATCCTGTTTGGCACGGATGCGGAGCCTGTCGAGGAGATGTACCAGAATTATTTCCGCTGGCTCGAAACCGAAGACGAGTATTTTGACTATTGGGGCTATCCTGGCCAGGGCCGGTGGAAGATTTACGGTTTGGGTCTCCCGGATGGGATTCTGGAAAAGGTATATCATTTGAATGCCGAGCGGGTCTTCGCGCAGTTCAAAGGCGCGCCGGCAGAAAGCGCGGCTAAGCCATGACTCCCTGTTGGCTCCGGTTTCAGGCCGGAATTCAACGTCGCCCGAGTCCGATCGCTCTCAGTTGGCTCGCCGTCATCGCTGTCACGGTCACCTTCGTGGGAGCCTGCAACAAGAAATCCAATCTCGCACTCGCTTCTCCGTCCTTCCTAACGTCCGCGGTACATGTATCGAAGAGAGCCGACTCGATCACGATCGAGACACCCGCAGCGGAATTTGTTGTTTCGCCCGATGGATATGTCGCAGCCAACCTGCTGGCGGGGAAGCGAAGGCTTTCGCTGGACGATCCCGGAACCGAGCCTGGTTTGCTCGTGGTTGTAGCCGGGGAAAAAGTTCACGACTTCATATTCGACCTAGCTGGGGCGCGCATTTCGGAGCCGCAAGGAAAGCTGGGAACAGTGGGGCAGCGCGTTGAGGTGATTGGAAAAAGCGCGAGCACGGGGCTCGAAGCATCTCTCGTTATCGAAGTGAACGATGAGTTTCCGGCCTTCGCGCTGATATCGAGCAGTATCCGCAATGGAGGCCCGCGTGAAATTTCGCTGGACCAGATTGATCTCGATCGCCACCGGTTAAATGCTTCTCTTGTGGACTCGGCAGCAGCTGCGAACCAGATGTGGTCCTTCCACGGTGCAAGCATCAAGTGGGGAAAAGACAATGTGTTTAGGATCCCCAAAAAATTCCAGCAACAGAATCAGATGGGCTCGCTGGTCGAGGTGAAGGGCGACTTGGGCAGGGTGGGAGGCGGGATTCCGGTGGTCGCGTTTTGGACGCGTACGGTCGGCGAAGCCATCGGCCATGTCGAAACTGTTCCTCTGGTGCTCTCCATCCCGGTGGAGACGCAATCGGATGAGCGTGTCGCAGCTTCCGTGCGCGTCGCGCCGGAAATGCGTCTCGCACCCGGCGAGATCTATTCGACTCCGCGAACCTTTCTCGCCGTTTATTCGGGAGACTACTACGAGCCTCTGCGCGTCTATTCGGACGTGATTGACCGCGAAGGCCTGCGCAAAGCAACCAACACCGACGAGGATTACGCGGTGAGTTGGTGCGGTTGGGGCTATCGGGCCGATGTGACGGCTGCGCAAATGCTCGGCACCGTACCGAAGCTCAAGGAATTAGGAATTCATTGGGCCACGCTCGACGATCGATGGTTCAACAATTACGGAGATTGGGAGCCGCGCGCCGATACATTTCCCGATGGCGAAATCCAGAAAATGGTCCGGCAGTTCCACGCGGACGGGATTAAAGTCCAGCTCTGGTGGCTTCCGCTCGCCGTGGAAGACGGCGGGCCGGGATACGAATCGCACAAGTACGAGGTCTCAGAGGTGGTGAAGGAGCATCCCGATTGGCTCGTCCTCGACAAAAGCGGCAAACCAGCGCGCATGACCAGGAACCTTGCCACTCTTTGTCCGGCGGTGCCCGGAGTGCAAGCGTACTACAAGCAATTGACCGAGCGTTTCATCCGCGACTGGGACTTTGACGGCCATAAGCTCGACAACATCTACAGCGTACCCGCGTGCTACAACCCCGCGCACCACCACAAATCTCCGCAGGATTCGATTTATGCCATGGGCGAAGTTTACAAAATCATTTTCGAAACCACGCGCTCGCTGAAGCCCGAAAGCGTAACGCAAAGTTGTCCCTGCGGCACGCCTCCAAGCATCGCGTGGCTTCGCTACATCGATCAAGCTGTCACCGCGGATCCCGTCGGCTCGGTGCAAGTGCGCCAGCGCATCAAAATGTATAAGGCGCTCCTCGGCGCTCACGCGGCCGTTTACGGCGACCATGTCGAACTGACGCGAATCCAAAATCCCAATAGCAACGAGAAGGACATCGGCTCAGACTTCGCGTCCACGATGGGCACGGGCGGCGTTCTCGGCACAAAGTTCACCTGGCCGGATTACGGCCGCAAACTCAGCGATGTGAATTTGACGCCGCAAAAAGAGGAGCACTGGAAGAAGTGGATCGGCCTGTACAACAAAAAGATGCTTTCGCGCGGCACTTTTCGAGACCTATACACTTACGGCTACGATGTTCCCGAAGGGTACGCGATCGAAAAAGACGGCGCCATGTATTACGCGTTCTTTGCGCCTGCGCCAGTGAAAGGTGCATCCGAAGCCGCCAGTTGGGCGGGCGAGATTGAGCTGCGTGGCCTCGAACCCGGGAAGTATCGCGTGGTGGATTACGTAAACAACAAGGAGCTTGGGTCGGTGACGGCGCCCGATGCTCACCTGCAGACGAGTTTTACCGGGCAGCTTTTGATTGAGGTAACGAAGGAGTAAAGCGCGCGGTCCTCACTTCCGCGGAAGATGATCTTGAAAGAATCGCGCCATGCCTTCGAGATCGCGAAAGGCCTCCGTCCCCCCTTCGCGCGTGGTGGAGAAAGCCCCGGCTACATTTGCATAAGTGAGGCACTCTTCACGGGTTCCTCCTTGCAAAAAGCGATGGATGAAACCTGCGTCAAAGCTGTCACCCGCGCCCACCAAGTCAATCGAATTCACCTTCATCCCCGGCGACCGCCATTCCTTGGCTCCTTCCCGCAGGAGGGCGCCCTGCGAGCCAAGTTTCACCACCACCATCGGACAGATTTGCGCAATTTTTTCAATGGCCACGGATAAATCATCGGTGCGCGCGATCTTCTTGGCTTCCCGTTCATTGGGGAACAAAATGTCCACGAAGCGCAGCACCTCGAACAAATCCTGGCACCACTGATTTTCCGGATCATCATTGGTGTCGAGCGAAGTCGTGAGACCTTTGGACTTCGCCTGGCGAAACAGCTCTGCTAATTTCGGCCGTAGCGCGCGGTGCAGAAAAAATGACGAGACGTGCAGATGTCGCGAGGCAAAAATGTAGTCCAGGTCGAGGTCTGCATAGCTCAACTCAAACATCGTGCCGGGATACGTCAAGATGAAGCGCTCGCCGGGATGGGCGAGGATTACGCTCAGGCCTGTCGCTGTTCTGTTTGCCTGCGACACGCGCGTGAGATCAACGCCGCTGACAGCAAGCCAATCCATCGCCATTTTTCCAAGCGGATCGCCGCCAATTTTGGCAATCATCCCCGCGCGAGTGCCGAGCACGGATAGATTATGAGCGAAAATCGCCGAGGAACTGCCCAGGGTCAACCGGAATCCATCGATCAGAATTTCCTGCTCGGGTTTGAGGACCTTGGGTAGCCCGTAGAGAATCAGGTCGGGATTAATTTCGCCGACCACGCAGACCTCAAGTGCGGGCACGATTCGGACTCCTGTCACTCCTGCCATCGAGCATCACCACACGAGTCAGGTGCCGAGGCTGATCGGGATCGAAGCCCTTTCGGACGGCCGTATGGAAACCGAGCAATTGGCCGGCGATCACGTTGGCCGCCGGCCTAGCCGCCTCCGGGGCTTCGAGCGAGAGTTCAATCAAGAAATCCGCGCATCTGCGAACAATGCCGTTCGCGGCATTGGTGACGACCAGCGTTGCTCCACCCAATCCCTTTACTTCTTCGAGAACGGCTGTCTCTGCGTCGAGACCGCTCTCGCTCAGGAAAAACGTAACCAGAGTTTCTTCGCTCACGATCGCTTTCGGCCCGTGCCGAAACTCGAGAGTGTGAAAGGCCTGTGCGTACGAGCACGACATCTCTTTCACTTTCAGCATCGATTCCTGAGCAACTCCGAAAAACGGACCTTGTCCGAGAAACACATAGTCGGCATACGCGCCTGCGTTCACCAGCGATCGGACGGTGCGTTCCACATCCGCCAGCTGTGGCTCCATCTCTGCCGGAAGATCCCGCAGCGCAGCCAGGAAATCCTGCCGACCGGCGCGCTCCGCCGCAAGCGCTTGCAAAGCGAACAGCATCGAAGTGAAGGATCGCGTCATCACCGTGCTCTTGTCGTCCGCCATCGGAAGCTGAATCACATGAGAAGAATTCTTTTCCAGCGGCGTCCCCGTTCCGCAAGTCACGGCGAGCGTACGAATCTTTAATTCTTGTTCGCAATATCGTGCCACGTCGACGATCTCGGATGTCTGCCCCGATCGCGAAATGAGCACCGGCTGGCAGGCCTCCGGCAAGAGATTCGGAAAGAGCAGAATTTCAGACGCGGGGATCGCACGAGCGGGGCCGCTCGTTAAAATCGACCACGTCGCCGCGGCAACCTGGGCGAGATAGAAACTCGAGCCGCAGCCTACGAAAACCCACTCCGCTTTTTTCGGCAGTTCCTCGCTGAGTGCGCGCAACTGCCCCGTTTCTGTTAGTTGCGCCAGGCATTGTGTCCACGTGCGCGGCTCCGATAGAATCTCCCTGATCGTCTGCGCACCGGTTTTTGGATTCGAGTCCGCCAAGCGAATCTCCTGCCTTTCTGACAAACGAGGATTCAAACGACGATGACTTTGACCCCGGCTTCGCGAAGACCGCGCAAATGCCTGGACGAAATCTTGTTGTCCGTAATCGTGTGATGCGCGGCCGACGTGGGAGCAATCAGCGAGAGGCTGCGCCGCCCGAATTTGCTCGAATCGCACACCACCACGGTTGCCTTCGCGCTTTCCATCATCACGCGGTTCACCCGCGCTTCCAGCAGATTAGGCGTGGTCAAGCCGTAGGCGACATCAAATCCATCGACTGCGAGAAAAAGGAGATCGGCCGTAATGTCGCGCAAGGAATCCTCAGCCAGCGGCCCCACCAGCGAGAATGAATTCTTTCGCAAGACGCCCCCGGTGAGGATCACTTCCACGTCGGTGCCGGCAAGTTCGGCTGCTATATTCACGGCGTTCGTGATGACCGTAAGATTCGGGGTATGCTTCGTCGCCCGCGCCACCGCCGTGGTGGTAGTGCCCGAATCGAGGATAATCACTTGGCCGGGCTGTACCAGCTGTGCCGCGGCCGCGGCGATTCGGAGTTTTTCCTTCCGATGCAGCCGCTCTTTTTCGTGCAGCGATGGATCGCGCAGCGCGGTCGCATCGAGAGGAAGCGCTCCGCCATGTGCGCGCTGGATGCGGCCCTGCTGGTGAAGATGTTCCAAATCCTTGCGGATTGTAATCAGTGACGTGGAAAAGCGCCGAGCCAGATCCGTGACGACCACACGGCCGTCGTGTTGGACCAGGTCCAGGATTTTGCGCCGCCGCTCTTCGCTCAGCATGCAGAACCTCAGCCCCAAGGCGCGGTTTCGATTCGTTTCTTTTCGTTATTATTTTCTCCGAACTGTGATAGCTTGACACAAATATACCGGCGGAACAAGCCCTTATGACTCCCCCGAACATCGTCTGTATCAGCGCCAATCCCGCGCTCGACCGCCGCCTTCAAGTCCACCTTCTTCTTCCCGGTGAAATGCTGCGCGCGCAGGCTTCCGTGGCTTTGCCCGGGGGAAAAGCGGCTCACGTGGCTATGGCCGCATCCGCTTTGGGTGCGCACTCGATATGGATCGGTTTCCTGGGAGGTGCGATTGGCGAAGAAGTTGCCGCTGGGTTACGAAAGCTCGCCATCGAGGTGGTGCCGATCCGCTCTGAGAGATCCACGCGGGTGAATCTTGAACTTATTGAGGACTCCGGAAGAATTACGGAAGTGCTCGAACCGGGAGGAGATCCCGGCTCTACCAGCCGCGCCGAAATGTCGCATTTGTGCGCCCAGGGACTTCGTGACCAGTGGAAGGGCGCGCTCGTTGCGATTTCCGGCAGCTTGCCGCCAGATGTTCCGGTGGATTTTTACGCGTCGCTCATCGATGCCGCGCACGCTGCAGGCTCAAAAGTCTTTCTCGACACGAGCGGCGATGCCTTGCGGACTGGACTTGAAGCCAAGCCGGATTTTGTGAAACCCAATCGCAAAGAAGTGGAAGATCTTCTTGGACGGCCCATCCGCGATGCGGAAGAAGCCCTCGCCGCCGCGCGCGAACTCATTCGTCTCGGAGCCCGGAGCGCGGCAGTCACGATGGGGGCCGAGGGCCTGGTATGGCTCCAGTCGGAGGACGGTCCGGCATGGAGCGCCCGGCCTCCTCGGTTGAATCCAGTATCCTCGGTTGGTTGCGGCGATGCCACGCTTGCCGGCCTTGCCTACGCTTCACTTCAAGAATTCGCTGCGGAGAAAGCTCTCCGGCTCGCTGTCGCCTGCGGCGCAGCCAACTGCCTGGCCGAGTTCGAAGGTAGAATTTCGGCGGACGACGTTCAATCCCTCATTCCGCAAATCGAGCTGCATAGCCTGTTACCGGTCCCACATTCGCGCCCTGACAGGTAGGCGTCCGCATCTTGAACCTTGAGTATCCAGCGCAGTCTTGTTACGTTTTCCCCGTGACGTCTACCGACCTGTGGTCCGAGAATCGCCGACGGAGCAAACGTGTCAAAGCGAGGATCCCCGTGGTGGTTCGATTCCAGGACTCTAATAAACAGTCCATATCAGAAGAGACGCACACCGTAATTGTGAACCAACACGGAGCACTGATACTTCTCGCAGCTTCAGTAGAGGTTAATCAGATAGTACGTCTTGAGAACCCCGATCTGGGAGAAGAATTGCTCTGCCGAGTCACCAGCTTGGGTCCTAGCTTCATGGGTAAAACGCAGGTTGCGGTTGAATTGATTATGCCAACAGCAGGGTTTTGGGGCACCGGCTCTAATTCGAAGACTCCCAATCTAGGATAGCAAGCTCAAGGTGAGATAGCTGGTGCTCTTCGCACTCGGTCGGTTTTATTCGTTGCTTCCAGCCACAGCGACATTTTCCGAAACTGCTTCAAGCCAAGCAGGCTGTGAAGCGTTCCTTGTCTTCAGATACCGCCTTGTCTTCAGATACCGCTTGCCGAGGAGCCGATTTCCATAGGAAATTACGGTGGGTATGAAGACTCCGTCTGAATATCTCTGGTCACGGCGATCTCTGCTCTTGGTGTGTTTCGTTGTAGCGGCAATTCTCATATTTCAAGCGATTCGACTCTGGGTAGCTGACTATCGCGTCCATAGCAATCGGATCGATCAGATGGAACGCGGCGTGGCCCTCGAACCTGAAAACGCCTCCGCGTGGGATCGTCTTGGCCGCGCTCGAGAGACAGATTTCGTAAATCCGGATCCGGCAGGAGCAGTCACAGATTTTGAGAAGGCGGTCGCGCGTGTTCCACTGTCCGCGACATATTGGATGGACTTGGCGGGCGCCTATGAATCGACCGGAAACATTCCACTCGCGCGGGAAGCTTTTAGTCGCGCGAGGGCCGCGTATCCTGCGTCAGCGGTGGTAGCATGGGGCTACGGCAATTTTCTTCTGCGTCAGGGCGACGACGCTAGTGGCTTTGCCCAAATCAATCACGCCGTGCAAGCAGATCCGAGTCTCGCGCTGCCCGCTGTTTCTCAAGCCTGGCATAAGACCCAGGACGCAAACGTGCTCTTGAATCAGGTGTTGCCGGCCACTCAGGATGCCTATTTCCAGGCAATTGACTTCATGGCGGCTAATAGCCAAACCGCGGGCGCACTTGTGATTTGGGAACGATTGTTAACGTTAGGCAAACCCGTTGAATTGCGACGCTCGTTTCCTCTTCTCGAGTTCTTGATTCAAAGCGACCGCGCGGAGGATACAAGCCGCGTGTGGCGAGAAGCCCTGGCTGCAGCCGGACTCCCACATAGCGAGCCTGCGAACCAATCGCTAATCTGGAATGGGGATTTCGCCAGGGATTTCTTGAACGGCGGATTGGATTGGCGCTGGAGTTCACCTTTTGGCGCTTCGATCGGTTTCGATGCCCCGCCTCCTTCGTCCGGGGGCCGATCCTTGCGGCTCGATTTCAGCGGCGGCGCAAATTTGGATCTCAGCGAGCCCCTCGAGTTCGTTCCCGTTGAGCCCAGCCACAGTTACCATTTTCACGCGGCGCTGCGAACGGAAGGAATCACGACCGAGAACGGACTGTTTTTTTCAATTGGTGACCCGCATCACGGCGCCGCCGTCGTATCCACTGAAAATCTCACCGGTTCGCACGCATGGATGCCAGTGGACGTGGATTATACGACGAGCCCTCAAACACATTTTCTGATCTGAGAATGATTCCGACCAAACTTCCACAGACTCAACGCTAGCCATTGCTACTGATTTGCGCCGCTTGCCAGAAATCCGCCATCTACAACAAGAATCTGTCCAGTCACGAACGATGCCGAGTCCGACGCAAGAAACACGGCCGCTCCCACCAGTTCATCCAGCTTGCCGAATCGCCCCATCGGGGTGCGCATCAACAATTCATTTCCGCGCGGCGTATTGTCCAACAGTTCCGCGTTCATTGACGTGCGAAAGATTCCTGGAGCGATAGCGTTCGTCGAGACCCCGTGTCTTGACCATTCCACTGCAAGCGCCCGCGTCAGCGCCGCCACGCCCGCCTTACTCGCAGCGTATGCTGCTACCTCGTGCAGGGCCACAAAGCTGTTCAGCGAAGCAATGTTGATGATCCTTCCGTTTTTGCGGCCCAGCATATGCTTTCCGAACACCTGGCAGGCACGAAGAGTTCCGGTCAGGTTCGTGTCCAGAACGTCGTTCCATTCGGATTCGGGGAAGTCCACAGTGGGAGCGCGCTTGATCTTGCCCGCGCAATTCACGAGGATTTCGACTTTTTCAAAACGCTGCAGGCATGCCGCAAGCAACCGCTGCAAAGAACCCTTGTCGCGCGTGTCCGCCGTCACTCTTAGTGTATGACGTCCCCGCACTTCAATCTCCTGGGCGACCGCTTCCACGGTCGCCCCATTCCGCCCCGTGGCAACCACGTCTGCGCCGGCATCTGCCAACCCCAGGCTCAATGTTCTGCCTATCCCAGATGTGCCGCCAACAACGACCGCTACCTTGCCCGATAAGTCCAAAACTGGAGACATTTTGTTTGCTTCCTCCATGGCCCATACGATTTTTCGGAGTCGTTTCAGATCATTTCTCGGATTCCAGTGGATTTGGCGCTCGCATCGCCGTGCGGGCCAGTCGCGCCGCTAAAAGCGATCTCGATAAGCCCACAAACCCAAGCCAGGATTCTCAATAAAATAAATCTCTTCACTCGCTACTTGGTTCCAACCTTGCCGCAGCTTCGCTGGATCGTACAGTTGCAGCATCTGGCTGAGTTCGGCGTATTCGAAGCCTGCGGCTAGCACTTCTTCGCGAGTTAAGTGCCCCGGGCACCAAGTGATCCGGAACCGTCCTTCGGATGATCCGTGAATTAAGTGCGCCGCCGCGCTCAAGTCCGCGGCCAAGTCTATGTTCTCTTGCACCATCGCCACTGTAGCCTCTGTGCCGTGGTAGCCATATTTGCGGATCAGCTTATCGATCCTGATATCTTCACCGAAGCCGCGGACGCCCGGTGCCAATATGATCAATTCACCATCGTCTGCGATCGCCATCCGTGTCCGGTAAATCGCTTTGTTCCCGAGCCAAGTACTGTGAAATTCGTGTGGGTCCAGATAGACCACAGCTTTGCGCATCGGCTTGGGCATCAGGGTGAAGTTCACCCGGAAGCTCAACTCCGCAGCAGCATGAAAGCACTCCGAGTCATCTCCGATAAACAAACCCCGGACCACAGTTGCTCCCGAAGAATTCCGACTCACAACGGTCAGGACATATACGATTGGCAGGTTAATTAGAAAATGAGAAGCCGCATAGTTCAGCACGCGCCGAACGGGATTATCCGCCCGTCCCATGATCCGCTCCATGCCGTAGACAGCTCCCAGATAGTGGCTGCGATTGATGCTATCTGGTCCGCCCGTTCCCACCAGGATATTCTTGTTGTAGTTGGCCATCCCGATCACTTCGTGCGGCACAACTTGCCCCACGGACAGAATCAGATCGAACTCTCCGCGGGAAACCAGCCGGTTCACCTGCGCCGGCCATTCGTAGTCCAATTTTCCTTCCGACTGCTCGTGAACGAATTTCTTCGGAACGACCCCAATTGTTTCCACATCCTCGCGCCATTTGTGCGCATGAAAGAGATCGCGCGGAACATTGCCAAACATTCCGGCGATTTGCTCTGCCGACATCGCCTTGTGTGTTCCCAACGCCGGAAGCACCGCGCGAAGGCTCTCTCCGTAATAATCCCAAGCATAACGCGTCAGCTCGCCGGCTCGCGACGCTGTGCGCGTTTGATCAGGAGGAACTGCCAGAACCTTCTTTCGCCTGCCAAGCTTTTTGAGTGCGGCAGACAAGAAGTCCCTTAACTCGCTCGAAGAGAGCTCGCGATCGGGGCCACCTTGTGCGCAATAGAGACTCATTACCGATGCTCAAACTCTAACATCACGAAAGCAATCTGAACTTTCCAGGACTGCCATTATTCGGCACTCCCGGGCGCAGTCGTGCCCTCACCTCTTTCGAGGCTAGAAGAGGTTGAGGCTCTGCAGCGCTTCTTGGACGCTTTCCTCCGGCGTGTTGCTGACTCGCAGGACTATGGCGTCGCTCGGCTCTTCCAGTTCCGAAAACTGTCCAGCCAGGATCGCTTCGCCGGCGAAATGACCGCTGCGACTCTTGAGATGTGACCTGATCTCACTGTAGATGCCCTTGAGGTAACAAATCCGCAGATCCACTCCCGAGGCGAACTTCTCGCGGTAACTCTGCTTCAGGGCGGAGCAGGCCAGCACCGCATCCTGATTCTTGGCGGCGCACTTCAAGAGTTCCGTGTGAATCGCAGCCAGCCACGGCTCGCGGTCTTCGTCGGTGAGCGAAACCCCGTGCTTCATCTTTTCAATATTCTCCGGAGGATGAAAATCGTCGGCATCCAGAAATAGCCAGCCCAATCGCTGGGCCAGAAGCTTTCCAACGGTGGTTTTCCCTGATCCGGTTACGCCCATTACGAGAAGAATCATCAGCCAATATATCTCCATCCGGGGTCTTACTTAGCCGGCTGCACTACTCTCGATGGGCACATCGGCTTTTCGCAGGCTCGGCGCCATGATCACCAGAAATAGAAGACCAACAAGATACGAAGCTGCTGCGACGGAGAACAAAGGGGTGTAGCTGTGGTAAGACTGCAGCACCCAGCCCGTACTCAATGAAAATAAGACGGCACCCACCGAACCCGCCATTCCACCGATCCCGACGACTGCGCCCACGGAACCGCGTGGGAACATGTCCGAAGCGGTCGTAAACAAATTCGCAGACCATCCCTGATGTGCCGCTGTCGCGAGGCTGAGAATACCAACCGCGGACCAAAGAGAGGTGGTCAGGTTCGCCAGGGGAATGGGCAAGATCAGAAAAGCGCATATGAGCATCGCGGACAGACGTGCCCTTTCCATCGACATTCCTGATTTGTTGAAAGCCGTCGGCAGCCATCCTCCGCCAATGCTTCCCACTGCGGACAAATTGTAAACGGCAATTAGCGGCAGACCGATGCTGCCGAGTCCGAGATGATAACGGGAATCAAAGAACTTCGGCAGCCAATAAAGATAAAAATACCAGATGGGATCCGTGAGAAACTTTGCCACGCAGTACGCCCAGGTTTGCCGATAAGTCAGTAGCTTTCCCCAAGGAATCTGGGCGATGGGCTCAGGACGACCGTCACGGATGTATTGAAACTCGACGGGACTGACGCGCGGATGATCCTCAGGACTGTAATACCGCGTGATCCACCAGACGATCCAGATTGCGCCCAAGAGGCCCGTCACCAAAAAGGCAGCGTGCCAGCCGAATCTGAGAGTGATCCAGGGAATGAGAGCAGACGCGACAATCGCGCCAACATTCGTCCCGGAATTAAAGATGCCGGTTACGAGCGCGCGCTCTCGCTGAGGAAACCATTCCGCTGTGGTCTTGATTGCGGCAGGGAAGCTGCCCGATTCGCCAAGGCCGAGGAAGAAGCGAGCGACTCCAAAACCAAGTGCGGAAGCAGCCAGCGCGTGTCCCATGGATGCCACGCTCCAGAATGCCATGATGATTACATAGCCGATGCGGCAACCGAGCTTATCGACCAGCCGGCCGGAAAGGACGAGTCCAATTGCATAGGCAAATTGAAACCCGCCGACAATGTACCCATATTGCGCTTCCGTCCAACCGATGGAGTGCTGCAGTGTGGGCGCCAGGAGTCCAAGCACCTGACGATCCAAATAGTTAATCGAGGCCGCGAAGAACAGCATCGCGCAGACCGACCAACGCACTCTAGACAAGGAAGCGCCAGGAGGGTTCAAAAAAGGAGCGAAATTTTCCGCCACAGCAGGCGGCCAGTCCGATCTTTTTGAGTGCCGCCACAGAGAGAAATCACCAAATCTTTTCACCACGAGATTTCCCGGTCTCCCAGTGCGGATAAGGGGCGCGCTGTATGTCTCATCGAGGTCGCCGACACCAAGGTGCAGTTTTACGTTCACAGACGATAAGCTTTTCGCGCGAGCCCGTACGCGAGATCGGCGGCAATTTCGTTTGCTTCGTCCTCATCGATTCGATGTTCCGCGACCAGGCGTGCGAGGAAGGAGCAATCGACTCGCCGCGCTACATTGTGCCTCGCGGGAATCGAAAGAAACGCCCGGGTGTCATCGTTGAAACCGACCGTGTTGTAGAAGCCGGCGGTCTCTGTCGTGTATTCGCGAAACCGCATCATGCCTTCCGGACTGTCATGGAACCACCACGCGGGACCCAGCCGGAGACAGGGATAGTGTCCCGCAAGCGGAGCAAGTTCACGGCTGTAAGTCGATTCATCGAGAGTGAACAGAATGATGGTGAGGGCACGCTCGTTTCCGAAGCGGTCCAACAAGGGCCTTAGCGCCCGCACAAAGTTTGTAGGCACGGGGATATCCGCGCCAACATCTCGTCCGAAGCGCCTGAATAAATGCGTGTTGTGATTGCGCAGACTGCCCGGGTGTATTTGCATGACAAGGCCGTCGTCAAGGCTCATCGTGGCCATTTCGGTGAGCATTTGAGCGCGAAACAATTCATGTTCGTCCGGATCGCTACTGCCCGAAGCTATTTTTTGAAAGAGGCGAGTTGCGGAATCAAGGTTTAGATCGGCGGTTGCTGCTGTAGGATGGCCGTGGTCCGTCGCGGTACAACCGAACGCTTTGAACTCCAGCCGCCGCTGCCGCAATGCGGAAAGATATCCTTGCCAATTGCTTGTGTCCACCCGTGTAATCTGCGCGAGACGCGCAAGATTTTCCTTAAAGCCGGGAAAATCAGGGTCAACGACCGGATCGGGGCGAAACGTCGGAATGATTCGCCCTTTGAGGGAGGACGCGCGAATTGCTTCGTGATGAGCGAGCGAATCGAGCGGCGAATCCGTGGTTGCTAGCACCTCAAGACGAAATTGTTCAAGGAGAGACCGAGGACGAAACGCCGGGGTTCTGAGCTTCTCCGCGATTGAGTCGTAATATTCGTCGGCATTCGCAGGAGTCAGCCGCGCATCTAGACCAAAGAGCTCCTGGAAGGCAAAATCCAGCCAGAGCCTCGTCGGTGTACCGCGAAAAAGATAGTAATGCTGCGCGAAAATGCGCCATACACGTCTGGGATCTTCCAGAGACGCTGATCCAATTCCCAGCTGTTCCAGGGGGATGCCTTGACTGTAAAGCATGCGAAAGACGTAATGGTCAGGAATGACAAACAATTGGACGGGATCCAGAAAGGGCTCGTTTTCGGAAAACCAGCGAGGATTCGTGTGGCCGTGCGGGCTGATGATTGGCAAGCCGCGTAGGCTGGAATAAAGCCGTCTGGCAATGGAACGAGTGGTGGGCTCCGCCGGGAAAAGCCGGTCCTCGTCGAGAATCGTCACTCACTCACCGCGACATATACATTCGGGTAGGGGACGTTACATCGGCTCAGGCGGCTCCTGGAGAGAGTGAACCGGGACTTTGTGCCGTCACCGAGTTGGCTTATGACGTCTATGTTAGCAAATTGCATCAGACTCATTTCGCGGACTGGTTTGTAGTGTCCTGCAGGGCGCGATAGTACTGCTGCAGCACATAGAAGGCTTCCTTGCGCTCTCCTCGATCGGAAACGAGGCCTTTTCGGTTGTGGTAGTCCTGAACACCCGGCAGCAACCGGCGAGGAGAGTGAAAATCCATAAGCACCCAGGGTGACACTCCCGCCAAGAAGGGAATCTGCTTGAGCATCTTAATCTGGTGCGCGTAAAGGCTGGCCTGATACTCCTCCGTCCAGCGCGTGTCCGCGTCGCCATGATTGCCGAACAAGGCTCCCCCACCGAACTCACTAATCACGAGGGGTTTCTCGTATATGGTTTTCCATTGAATGTTGTCGGCGTCCTCGGGCCGGCCTTCATACCAACCGATGTATTCGTTCACACCGATGACATCCACAACCTCGCCCAAGGGGTCACTCAATGATCGTGTGTTCGGGCCTTCCTTCGCAGCCGTGTTCATTGCAGCCGTGATGAGGCGCGTTGAGTCGAGCCGCCGGGCGACTGCGGCGAGGTTTTTCAGGAACTCGAGCCGGGCTGGTTCATTTGGCGTCTCATTGCCAATCGACCACAGCATCACGGACACTCGATTGTGGTCACGCGAAATCAGCTCCCGCAATTGCTGTTGTGCATTCTCGAGTGTGTCGGCATTCTGCCAGTCAATTCCCCAGTACACCGGAATCTCGCTCCATACGAGCAAGCCCATCCGGTCCGCCAGACGAATCATTGACTCGTTATGCGGGTAGTGCGCAAGGCGGACATAGTTGCATCCGAGTTCCTTCGCCCATTCCAGGAGGATCCGATCGTCTTCTTCCGAGAACGCGCGTCCACCGCGGAACGGTGCCTCTTCGTGTATTGAAATCCCGCGCAGGAAAACAGGCTTGCCGTTCAACAGGATTGTCGTGCCACGCGTCTCGATCGTACGGAAACCAATCTGATCTTCAACCTTGTCCCCGGATAAGGATAGGACAACTCGGTAGAGCTTTGGATTTTCCGGTGACCAGCGCTCAAGCTTTGCGGGAAAATGGAATTCGGCATAGCCGTTCCTATCCGTGGTCACAGTCTGCTTGACGTCCGCCGTTGGAATTTCGACCGAAACTTGCTGAGGCGCAGTCGTTCCGTTGAGCTCCAGCCAGCCAGCGACCTCATTCGCCGAGCCTTTCGCCAACTGCACGAAATAGTCCTGAATGAATATGTCGGGAACTTCGACCAGCGAAACATCGCGCGTCAAGCCGCCGTAATTCCAGAAATCCGTACTGAGAGCCGGGACACCGTCCGGGCGGCGCGCATCGTTCACGGCGACGACGATGAAATTGTTTCCGTCATTGACCATGTCTGTCACTTCGAAATCGAACGGTGTGAAACCACCTCTGTGCTCGCCGACCCTTTGGCCGTTCAGATAGACAGCGGCCTGATAGTTCGCCGCGCCAAAGTGGACAAACGTACGTCTGTGCTCGCGCTTGTGATATAGGAAGAATCTTTCGTACCAGACAGTTCCTTCGTAGAAGAAAAGTCCATCTCGTTGTGAATTCCAGTCGCCAGGAACCTTCAGCGTATCCGAAGTGTTGAAGTTGTATTCCACACGATCCTGCTTATCTACGGGCTTTCTGTTTTCATAGAAGCGAGAGCTGAAGCCGGAGTCGTAGGGATCAACGATGATTCTCCAGGTGCCATTGAGGCTGATTGTGGTCCGTCCCAGTATGTTCGCGATCAAGGGCGGTACAATCGCTGCGGAGCCCGACGCCGAGGGCTCCTTCTGCGCCTGCCCTCCGCCGGTTCGCGAAAGAGCTGCACTGCCATCCGCCGTCCGTGCCCAGCCGCCGCCCAAACGGCCCACGAACAGAATGAGCGCGACGATCCATAGCGCTTTCTGCATTCCCGGTCCTCCTCAAAACTCGAAGGCCTAGAGATCTGAATCTTTATACTACTATTTTCTTTACTAGAATAACGATTTTCTGTAATATCGCCACCGTTTTTGATCCGATAGCATCACGTTTATTACAAATACGGTTGTTGTCTGGTGATTCCGTGAAAATACAATTTCGCCTGGCAGCGGCCCTGAGTTTGCTTCTGTGTCTCGCGGCTCCGGCGGCTCGAGCTGGAGATGGAATTCCGAAGGCGGCCTGGAAACGCCCGATTGGACTTCCACTCGCGAACGCTGGTACCAAGAAACCATCTCTCGACCCCGATCACATCGACGATGGTTTCTGGCAAGGCGCCCCTGTGGGCGGATTCGGAGCAGGGACTTTTTCCCGCACGTATCGCGGCGACTTTGCGCGCTGGCACATCAAGGCCGGTGTGCACACGTATCAGGCAGTCTACGCCAATCAGTTTGCGATGTTTCAGAAAGCGGAGGGTGCAACCGAGGGCGTGGCTCGGGTCCTTTTCACCAACCACCCCGCGAACCGGGAGCTGAGCTCTTGGGCGTGGGATTATCCAGTCGGGGCGGGCGATTATTTCGCACTCTATCCCAAGTCCTGGTTTGACTATCGCTGGGAGAAATTTCCGGCACACGTCATCCTCGAACAATTCTCACCGATTCTTCCCGGGAATTATCGGGAATCAAGCTATCCGGTGGCGGTTTACAGGTGGCACGCTCAGAACCCCACCGAGCGTGCCGTCACGGTGTCAATCCTGCTATCGTGGACTAACATGCTCGGCTGGTTCCGCTCGTTCTCCCACGATTTTCGCGGAGCGCTGAATCAGGGCAACCACAATCGGTTCGCAAGTGAATCGCTCGGTAACGCCGGCACGATGAAGGGAATCGTGTTCGATCGCGAGCACGTCAGAGGCACAGAGAATGAATGGGACGGTCAGATCGCAATTACAACGCTCGAAATGGAGGGTGTCGAAGTCAGCTACCAGACCACATTTGAGGCCGACGGGAACGGAAAGACCGTGTGGGAGCCATTTGCCAAGGAGGGCCGCCTCGCCAACGACGATGAAAGATGGGTGAGCAGCGGCGAGAAGCTCGCGGGCGCCATCGCCGTTCGCTTTACTCTCAAACCGGGCGAAACCCGGATTGTTCCGATGGTTATTGCGTGGGACCTGCCCGTCACACAGTTCGGTGAAGGACGGAAGTGGTATCGCCGCTACACCGATTTCTACGGTACTAGCGGCGCTCAGGCTTGGTCGATTGCCCGCGATGGCCTGTTGAGTTCAAGTTCCTGGAGCGATGCCATTGATTCCTGGCAGGCCCCCTATGTAGGCGATGAAAGCAAGCCGCTCTGGTACCGCGGCATGTTATTCAACGAACTTTACGACATAGCAGATGGCGGTTCCTTTTGGGGGCGTCCAGTCGGTTCCAATCAGAAGGAGCCCCCCACGTTTGCTTTCATGGAGTGCTTCGATTACCCGTATTACGCGACACTGGATGTTCTCTTCTACGGTTCGATGCCGCTGGTAAAGTTCTGGCCGGATTTGGACAAGCAAATCCTGCGGCAGTTTGCTGATACAGTGCCTCGCGAGCTGCTGCAGAGAAGTCTGTGGGTCTGGAAATCCGAACAGACACGGTCTCCTACATTCCGGGTTCGCAAAAAAAAAGGTGCGGTTCCGCACGATCTAGGTGTGCCTGAGGAAGATCCCTTCCTTCTTGTGAATCAATTTAGTTGGCAGGATACAAACGGCTGGAAGGACTTGAACTCTAAATTTGTACTGCAAGTGTATCGCGACTTCGTTTTAACCGGACGCAATGACGTAGCCTTTCTGCGATATTCGTGGCCCGCAGTAAAGGATGCCATATCCTACTTACAGCAGTTCGACAATGGTAGCGGCATACCGGAAAATGGCGGTTATCCCGATCAGACCTATGACGATTGGGTGGTGCGCGGGGAAAGCGCGTATTCGGGTGGCTTATGGCTCGCTGCATTGCGTGCTTCAGAGGAAATGGCGCGCGCGGTCGGTGAAAGTACTTCTGCATCCAAATACCATGCGATGTTCCTGAAGGCGCAAGGAACTTATGTCAACAAGCTCTGGAACGGGGAGTATTTTCGTTACGACACTCAGAGCGAATACCGAGACAGTATTCAGGCCGATCAGCTTGCCGGGCAATGGTACGCGGATCTGACTGGCCTCGGCGACCTGGTTCCCCGCGAGATGAGGCTGAAGGCTCTTCGAAAGATATTCGAGTTCAACGTGATGAAATTTGCCAACGGAGAGATGGGCGCTGTAAACGGCGTTGCCCCCGATGGGTCAATCGTTCACACCAACGAACAAATTCAAGAGGTATGGACGGGAACCACCCTCGGGTTGGCTGCGCTTATGCTGGCCGAGGGACTTGACGCGGAAGCTTATCGCACCGCCTGGGGCGTGTACCATGTGACCTATGAAACCAAGGGCTATTGGTTTCGCACACCGGAAGCATGGGATATCACAGGGAACTATCGTGCTTCCATGTATATGCGGCCTGGCGCCATTTGGGGTATGGAGATTGCTCAGCCATTGCCAACGCCGAAGCGTTCTGCGAAAAGTGCGCTGCGCTAATCGAAGAGCCGGTAGGCTCGGGCATTATTTACCACACACCGGCAAACCCTCAGAGCAAAAGATAACGTTTCGGGCACGTCTCGCCATTCGCCGTAGTGCCTGACCATCGCCCTCTCAGGCCTCCGCTCCTGAGCGAACCGCAGTTCCCTCTGCGTGCGCGGCTCGTGCGGATGCGCGAGCCGTCGATTTACGCACAACGAATTCGGGCTCGACCGTGATCTCGGGAACGTAGGCTTCGCGGTTCTCGATTCGGTTGAGCAAAGTGCGTGCGGCCAGCTCGCCCATCTTCTGAAGCGGCTGGCGCACGGTAGTGAGACCCGGATTGCTGAAAGCCGCGCTCTGAACATCGTCAAACCCCACGACAGAAATATCTTTGGGAACATGCAAGCCGACTTCGTGGATTGCTCGGATTGCTCCAATGGCAGAGTTATCGTTATAGCCAAACAATGAAGTGAACGGTTCGTTTCGTGAAAGCAATTGTTTCGCGAAAATGTAGCCCAAGTCCGGCGTAACGGCGTTCCCTTCAAGCCGCACCGTTAACTCTGGCCTGATGTGAATGCCGAGTTTTCGACTGACCTCGACGATGGCCATCCAGCGGTCTTCATGATCAGAACTGGTCGTCGGCCCCTTCATGAACGCAATTTCCTTGTGACCTAGTGTCGTCAAGTGCTTTAGCGCCATCGAGGCTGCTGTTCGGTGATCTAGAACGAGGTTCGTGACGCCCTTCACCCGCCGGTGCCCTGCGACTGCTACGGTGGGAAGAGGCGGCACCTGGCTGATGGACGTATCCACAGTAATGAAACCTTCGACACCTCTTTGCAGCAGGAGGTGGGAATAATCTTTAAGAAGTCTCGCGTCGTGACGATGAGCGACGGTCAAGAAGAAGAAACCATTCTGCCTCAGATATCGCTCGATACCGCTGATGACCATCCCACCGTAAGGGTCGCCGATTTCCTCGGTAATCACTCCGATGGTGTACGTGCGCTTCACTCGCAGCGAACGTGCGAAGAAGTTGGGTCGATAATTCAGCTCCGCAGCCGCAGCTAGAATCCGTTTCTTGGTGTGTGGAGGCACGGAACGAGAAGCATCGGAGTTATTCAGAACCGCGGAAACCGTTCCAGGTGTGAGCCCAACATATTCCGCAACGGTTCTCAATGTTATCGGAGAGTGCTTCTTGTCGTGCACTCTCTTCTGCCGAGGTCTCATCGCAGAATCCTCAGCCTCCAACCGAATTAAGCGACGCAGAGGCTTTCCACCTTGGCACGAGCACCGCAAAGGGACGTGCCAAAGGCCACGGCATTCTACCGCAGACGGCCCTTGGAAGCACTGGCCGATTGCGGGTAGTCGCCTAAAGTGCCCTAGAAAATCGATATTTTCCTCTTGACAAACCACACGCCGTTGGAGCTAAATCGGCCCAAACTGGGGTTGGAAACAAGAAAAATCGATATTCTATGGCCAAGATGACTCATGAGGTCGGATGTGGGCGCTGGGCTCTCGCGGTCGAAATTGGCGCTGGCGCGGTAGCATGTGAAGAACTAATTGGCCCGACCCCAAAATATTCATTACACACGTCGAGTCAGCCGAATGCACGCCACGCTGTTCCGGAGTTGATACGCGCTCCAGACTCGTAGCGCGTCTCATTGGGAGGCGACCATGAAAGTCCGTTTATTTCGAACATGGCCATTGACGGCCATTTTCACGGCCTCGTTGGTCTTGAGCTCAGCCGTACAAAAAGCTAGCGCGCAGGACATCGTCGGGCGCATCTCTGGGACTGTCACTGACTCGCAAGGTGCGGTGGTCCCCAGTGCGAACGTCACGATCACCAATGAAGCGACGAATATCTCTCGCACGCTCACCACCAACGTGAGCGGCTACTATGTGGCCGACGATCTGCCGGTTGGCAAATACACGGTGACCGTCGAGGCAAAGGGCTTCAAGAAAACGTTGGTGGCTGGAAACGCAGTGACGGCAGGCGGACGGCTGCGAGTGGATGCGGCCATGGAAGTTGGCGCCGTTACGGAGACGGTCACGGTGGTAGGGATCCCCACCACAACAAATACAATTTCAGGCGAGATCTCAACCACCATCACGGATCAGCAAGTGGGAAACGCGCCGTTGAATCAACGTCACTATGAGACGCTCGTGGGCTTAGTTCCCGGAGCGTCTCTCCAGAGCTCGGGACTGAGCGCTGCCAGCATAACGAGTGGCTACAACAACAGCATCGCGGACATCAACGGCCAACGGCTTGATGGACAGAACTGGAGCGTGGACGGCGGGTGGAACCTCGACGCTGGTTCGAACAACAGCGTGTTCAATGAGGTTGGTATTGATTTCATTCAGGAAGTAGACGTGCAGAGCTCGAACTATGACGCTGAGTTTGGACGCTCTGCTTCGGCCACTGTCAATGTGATAACCAAAAGTGGAGGAGATCAATACCACGGCGGCCTTTTCGAATTCGTTCAGAACAATATTTTCAATGCTGCAAATGCGGGCACCAAGCTGACGTTTGTGCCCAGCGCGACGGTGCCGAAGTTGACGGGTTACAATGCGGTGCCGCCATTTCATCTGAACGACTTTGGATGGGATTTGGGCGGGCCCATTCCTTATATTCAGCCGAAAGGCAAGCTGTTCTTCTTTGCAGGCCAAGAGTGGAAGAGGTTTCGAGGGTCTGCCCCGGGATTGCAATCGTCGACGGAAGCGCAAACCTTTCCAACGGTAGCCGAGGCCAAGGGCGACTTCACCGACGTCTTTACGGGCGGTGCCGGGCTGGTGCTCAAAACGCCGGCGATCATTCCGGCGAGCTGCGGCGGCACCCTCTTCACTGCACCCAACGTCATAAATCCCGCGTGTATCACCGGCGACGGCGCAGCTATTCAGAATCTCTACACGATGGCGGCGAAGTTGTCCACGCTAGGAGGATTGCCCACCGCGGCCGCTGCAAACAACTTGACCTTCAACCTTCCGAACCCGGCGAACCTCCGGGAGGACATCATTCGCGTGGATGAACACTTCAATGAGAAGCAGAGTATTTATTTCCGGTATATCCACGACAACGTTCTGATCACCAATCCGTATTCGACATTCGGCACCACTCCGGAGGTTCCGGTGGATCCGGATCAGCGCGATCGTCCGGGGTACAACATTCAAATCGGGTGGACGGATTTGATAAACCAGAATCTAATTAACGAATTCAAATTCAACGCCGACTGGCACAGTCAACATACTCCGCTCGTCGGGACTGCCTGGATGAAGACCGTTTATGGTTTCCAGTTCATTCCGCCGCTCGGAAATCCAGCGCAGTTCACCGAGGGGCTTCCGCAGATAAGTTTCACCGGTGTTTCGGGTTTTCCGACGGCCTCACCGACAACAGTGTATGGTCCAGCGCCGAACTTCCTCAAATCTCCCTCGACGGACATAAGTTTCGCGGATAACGTTTCCGTGGTGAAGAATAGCCATACGATAAAGTTCGGGGGTTACTTCGCGCGGAACCGCAAGACACAGAACTCGCGAACAAATTATCTCGGCGCAATAACCTTTGCCAATAATGCGGGTGCAACCAGCGGCTCAAATTCGACGGGAGACCCCTTCGCGGACGCGCTCCTCGGGAACTTTAGCAGCCTCACGCAGAACTCTGCCTTCTTACTCGGCCAATTCCGGTTTAATGACCTTGAGGCCTATGTTCAGGATACCTGGAAAGTCACACAGAAGTTAAGTCTGGTGCTGGGCATTCGTTACATACACACAACGCCTACTTATGCTCAGGGTAACAACATTACGAATTTCAATCCCTTTACATTCAGTACCGGCCTCGTCCCGACCTTTACGTCGGTAGGGACAGGCAGCTCTATCAACCCCACTTCACCGGGCCTTTGCAGCGGACCGCAACTCAACGTTATAGATACGCCGATACTTACGATCGAATGCAACGGATTGCAGCGGCCGGGCGGGGTGCCTTACGACCAGGTCGGCAGGGTGCCCGTTACGCAAACAAATCCCCAACTATTGGCTTCAGTATCAGCCGCTGCGGCGCGGGGTTTCTATCAGCCGGAAAACCTGGTGTCGCCGCGATTCGGCTTCGCCTATGCGCCGGTCAATGATAAGACCGTGATTCGCGGCGGCTTCGGCATATTCTACGACCATCCGGAAGGCAATGTCCTGGGTAACGGCATCAACTCCCAGGGCTACGTACCGTGGGCACAGTCGGCCTCGATTGCAGGGGTTAACGACGCATTATCGTCATTCGATTCTGCCCCGGGTGCGGCTGCGTTACCGCCTCCAAGCACTTTGAATCTGAGTGGGGTTGATCCTCGTGCGGTGGTCGCTCGCAGCTATCAATATAGCCTGGGAGTACAACACGAATTGCCGCGAGGCATGTTACTCCAGGTGTCTTACGTTGGCAATCTGGGAAGGCACATCCTGCGCGGGGGCACCTCTACCAGCAACATCAACCAACCCACCTGGACGCCGCAGGAATTCATACCTCTCTCACCAAACCCGAACACGTACGCGTGTCCTTCTGGAATAAATGCTGCGGCGTATGGGTGCGTGGGGGGCTTCGCTCCTGCCGCTCTAGGGAAGGACCAGATTCGCCCGTACCTCGGATACTCGAATCTTGGCATGGAGTTCAGCGATGTCGATTCCAACTACAATGCATTGCAGGTTAGCCTGACGAAGCGCGTTGGCTTCGTCACAGCCTTGGTCTCTTATACGTATTCCAAGGCACTAGGAGATGGCGCCGGATCGGACCAGCCCGGCGCCGGAGACGCTTATAACGAAAATCCGGAACCAGAATGCCCCTTCACCTGCTTGGTCAGCACAGCCGCAAATCCTGTAATTGTTACGGGTGGGACTGGGGGCGTAGGAGGCACGCAATCGGGCGGGGTGGTGGAATCGTGGAAGAGATTTAACTATGGTCTCTTGAGTTTCGACGCGAGGCACATCGTGGCTACTAGTTTCACGGTCGCGTCGCCTTGGGGCAAGAACCTCACGGGCGTGGAAGGGGCGTTGGCGAAAGGATGGTCGCTGAGTGCGATCATGCACTACCAAAGCGGGGCACCCTTCACTGCACTTGATTCCGTAGCCGTTGGAGGCGCCCCCAACGTGGGTATCACGTTCGCCCGGCGGGCCAATATTGTTGCCGGTCAGCCGATTGGATTTAGTGGCACATGCCCAAACGCACATGCAATATGTTGGGTCAATCCAGCCGCATTTGCGCCTGAATCGGTGCTCGGTGCGGGCGATGCTCCCAGCGCAAACATCACAGGGCCGTCCTTTTACCAGTGGGATCTGTCGTTGCGAAAGCTATTCAATTTGCCCAGAGAAGGCATGAGCGTGGAGTTTCGGGCAGATGCATATAACGCTTTCAACCAGACGAACTGGAGTGCTCTTGGTGGATTCAGCGTGAATAACGTTGGCAGCGCCAGCTTTGGACAGATTACGCAGGCGTTCCCGGCGCGAGTTCTTCAGTTCGGCGGAAAATTCAGCTTCTGAATTGCTTCCGGCTGGGAAATCTTGCGTGGAGACTTGCAGCTTGACCGCTCGATCTGGTTCATCGATTACTTGCGCTAGGTGCCTATACAGCGATCGCAGTGCGGTCTGTCGCTCGGCTGCACAGCGAGTCCTCAGTGCGATGGCCTGCAAGGCATTCTGTAATCGTGCCACTGGAGCCGTCTACTGTCTGCGCGTGAATCCTGGCCAGTGCTTTCCCATCAATGAACCGCATCGGATCGCCCAGGAACACTTCGGTGGCTAACGCGGTGGGCTGGCTGTGCTCGTCAGGAACTTCTGGTGTTGCTTATTCCCCTGTTCGGAGTGGTCTATCCCCTGTTGGTGGTGGCGCCCCAGGCTTACGGATGGATGATGCGGCGCCGGGTCTATCTGCTCTACAACGATTTGCGCGTGCTCGAAAAGGAAATCGGATCCGAACCCGTGGCCCCGCGGGACAGGGAGGAGCTACTCTCACGACTGGACCTCTTGGAGAAGAAGGTAGTTCATTTGAGGCTTCCGGCGCCGTTCGAGGCGCTCGCGTACGATGTCAGATTGCATATAGGCGCAGTGCGCGAGAGGCTGGAACGCTCCTAACGGCGGGCCGGAGCTTGAAAGAAACTCTCTGGTTTTGCTTGTCATCAACTCGAATAGGCATCCGCCGGTAGACCAGAACCGCGGCGGCACGCGACCTGTGGCGAGGAGGGCGCTAAATCAAAAGAAGTGACACCAACGCTAGTAGGGAGTAGGGTCGGAGTGCCCATGCCCCGCGAGACTTTCGATCTGCATTTTCAGCAGTGCGACCACCTCATCAAGATTCCGCTTCTCCACAACGCGGGGGACCATAGCCTTTGCTACATCTGCCATCCGGAATTACGCGATCGGCCGCTGCCTGGAATGTGCCCGAAGTGCATCGGCGCGGCGCGGCCAGCGGGTTTGCCGTATCGCGATTAGGGCTGCTGCCTTGGGAAAGGGGACGATTCGGCCAGAGCTTCCATTCTCGACGGACGCATAAACATCGGCCTCCAGAAACGTTGAACTCTAGTTCGTAATGATTTGTTTTCCCATACGGCCCGCCGATTTGTTGCCGAGCGGCGCTTCGTGGTCGGCTCTACTTACAGCCGAACTGCGTATCCTGCGCCGCGATGATTTGCCAGTTGCCCTTCCGCTTCAACCAAGTGTCCGTCCAATCTGCTACTTCTTCCGATTTAGGGTAGCGTTCCCCTTCCGGAGACGTTCCCTGAAAATCCTCGGCCAGAATCTTTTCCGCAATTCTGTTGTGGTTACACGCAGCCTCGGCCCATTGCCGCTCCGCGTCCACCATAAACTTAGCGGTTGGGTTGTCGGCGGCCGCCCACTGTCCCTGCTGGCCACGCGCAGCGACAACTGCAATGATTCCGAAAATAACCAGCCCAAGCATCAACAGTCGTTTAAGCGCCAATGTAGACCTCCCTTCTTCGCAAAGAACGATAGCAGGGCTTTACGCGGAGTCAAGGGAACGACGCCACGCTTCCGTTTGGGCTGATTCGCGGGAAGGCTGACGAAATCAGGCGTGGCTGTTGAAAAACTCGCTTACTGCGATTTCGCAAAAACTGATTCGCGTCAGGAAGCTTTATAAACGATTTTTCCGAATCTCCTGGACATTTTCTATCACCCGATTTTTGACTTTTTTCAGAAAACCCGACTTTTTCAACAGCCACCCCTGTTCGCAACAGTTACCTGGGAAACGCCATTTTCCGGTTACCGCCGTGTGGCTGCACCCATTTGGGGGTGCTTGTGCGATGCTGCAAAGCCATAGGTAGAAGACAACTCTGTTGGGAGTCAACCGCTGCTGTTCGGCCGTAAGCAAGAAACTCGTCTTCTCTCTCGAGCGAGGATGTTTCTTTTGTACGTAGTCTTCATGGTCTCAGACGACCTCTTGTGGATGATCTAAATTCCCGGTATGGCGCTATCGCACGGAGACCTCGCCGGAAAACTGAAATCGTGTGAACCTCTAGCGTCGCCGAGAACCACCTCCGCTCGTACTCCGCGCGCCGCTGCTCCCGACCGTGCGCTGGTTGTTTTGAGTCTGTGCTGATCCTCTCTGCCGGTTCTGCATCTCCGAATTGAGACTTTCGGTGGACATGGTGCTCGACGGGCGCGCCTGACTCGTACCTTGCGAACGTTGCTGTGTGGTTGTCGAAGAAGGTTGTGAACTCGTGGGACGCTGCTGGGCCTGTTGTGCATTGGCCTGACTATTCGGATTCTGTTGCTGATAGGGCTGCTTTTGTTGTTGTGCCTGTTGCTGATTTTGAGGCTTGTTTACGGTGTTCCAGGAACCAGAACTGTTGTCATATTTTTGCCAGCCGGAACCGGTGTTCTTGTAGACGTTCCCGTCCTTTCCAGCATACATGTCCCCGCTCGAAGTTTTTCCGACCGCCGCATTGCCGTAGGCGGTGGAAGCCCCGACTGCCTTTCCGCCCTGCGAGCCCTGCACGGAACCAACGGTTCCTTGCGCGGTGGAATAGTGCTGAGCGTACGCGGATTTATTTCCGTTCGAAACGTAGGATTGACCCCACTGCGCGGTCGGGCTGGATCCCTGACGCGTTGCCGCGTAGGTTCCTGTATAAGGGTTGTAGGCCTGCCCAACGCTTTGCCTGCCGTAAGGGGTTGCGACGGAAGCGCCCTGTTTGTACGTGCCAGTATATGGGTTGTAGGAAGCCGCCCTGGTTGCCGAGCCATAGGGACCGTAAGCAGTCTGATAACGACCGTACGAACCGTTCGCCGTATTGTAAAAAGAGCCGTATCCGTACGGCATTGGATACGGCCGATAAACGGGATATCCATAAGGTGGGCGATATATGTACGGCGGATAGTAATATCCAGTTCCGTTGGCAACGATTGCACCAACGGTAACTCCTATAACAAAGACGCCGAGATACCCGGACGTGTGACTACATTGCACGGTTCCACTGGAGGTCGTTGTTTGCGTCACGTAAGTCACGTTGTAAACCGGAGAACTTGGCGGGATTGTGTAGATCACTTGTGGAACTGAACTGGCTATCGTCCAAGGTCCCTCGGCCTTCGGAGACATGAACCAGACGCCCTGCAGGCACAAATAGTACACGTCGCCAACCTTGATCACTTTGTCGGGGGTGTTTGTTGCGTAGGAGAGTGAGGTTCCTTCGATGGGCGCGAACTGCGGATCACCGCTGTAGCTCACCTTGGCCTGCTCTGCAGCCGTTGTGGGATCAATCTCCATAATAGTGGGTATCTGTGCGATTAGTACTGCGTTTTTGGCTTCTTCAGTTCCTGGCACCGAGGACAACACGGCGCTGGCAGGGCTGGAGAGCGGAATCTTGGCGAAGTCCTCCGGCAAATCCGTGGATGCGAATGTCCATTTGCCCTGCATGTCCTTGGACCGGAACCAGCGTCCGGCAGCCAGATAGTAATAATCATTCGTGACTGTATATAGAAAGAACGGACTGTCCGTGTTGGTGGCGTACAGAAGCTGCGTCTGCGGAATCTTTGCGTAAACCGGTTTTCCGTTGAAGAGAATGACTTCGGCCGGGACAGTGCTGTAGAAAACTTTGGGAATTGGACCGCTGGACTGCGTAGGCAGCGGAATCACTGTCTTCAAATCCGTCCATTGAGGATCCTTGGGGAGCTTCTCCATGTCCTTCGGCAGCGTTGTCGCAGCGGACCATGGGCCATGTAGGTCGGGCGCCGTCAGCCAGCGCGGTCCAACCAGCAGGTAATATTGTGACTTGCCGGTATCCCAAAACACTGCCCACTGCGTATTGACGACGAATTTCAGTTCCGTGTTCGGAATTGCCGCGAAAATAGGTTCGCCGTCCACGGCCAGAAGGATTGCAGGGCTGTAATTCACGAAGATGAAAGGCGGATCGTTTTTCAAGTTCACCTCCTGGACGGATTGGGGCTTGGGTATATAGGCCACGACCCGTTCGAGTGAGATGTTGACTACTTCCGGAACAAAGGTCCTGAAGAGCTGATCCGCCTTTGCGGTTGTGGCCTCATCGAGTGACGGAAAGTAAGTATGAATGACCTTGATCCCGTAGATGACGACCGTGTGCTTGTCGCTGTCGACGTTTGTGGTGCCAGCAAAAGTTGCAGCGCCAATCACCTGCTTGCCACCCATTGGGGTCATTTGAAACGCCTCGCGCCAGGTGATATTGGTGAAATCTTTCCAATCGTCGACCTGTGGCTGATACGCGATGACCGTACCGCCAGGCCTCTCGAGTTTGCGAGGCCAACCAGGATCCTGCGCGAAGGCGGGGGAACCCGCCGTCAACAGGAGTACGAGAAATCCGGTAAGAGCCTTCATGCACTTCATGGCGGTCTCCTCCTGCTTCAACAACTTATGTTCGATTCTCATTTTCTATTTATTTTGTTTTTCTTCCGTGGTTCTTGCGGTAATTGGTATCTCTACTGTGCTGGATACGGCGATCTGGACATCATCCGGCGGAATCCGTGAAGCTGATTACCGTACCGGCCACACACACTAGCCTTATGGCGAGACCGGGTCAATTGGCAAAACTGACGGTCCGCGCGGAAAACGTCCGAGCCTCCCGCGATTGCGATATCAGCACGCAATTCGCAAACCTTTACATCAACAAGTAAATGGGCCCGGTGCCTACGGTGCAACGTAAGATCTTAGGGCCGATCGTGAGCGTGCCCGTGAACATCTTTTGACAAGAATCAAACGGATTTAACGTTGCCGCGGCTCGACCGGCCACACCGCTTCTTTCAATCTATCAACTCGCAAAATCTCGCGAGCGGACGAGAATGTCGCCAAGGCTGAGGCGGGAATGCCGGTGACGGAAACAGCGAGGAAGGTCGAGAAGAATTTCTTCGATTTGGCTCGTTGCCCAGCGCGAATTGATTACTGCGGAAGCAGATGCCCAGAAGATTTAAGCCAAGTGGCTCGCTGCGAGCAATTCGTGGGCGCCAAGGGATCTCGGCGGAACAAGACACAGAAACTCGACCAGCAAACATCGAGGGGATGCAGGGTACATATCCTAGGCAGTAAAGGGGATCTGGTATGAATGTCAGAATTGTTGTTTTGTGGCTTACCCTGTTTCTTGCCGCGCCACTTTTTGCGCGCGACAAAAGCGATGTCATCTTTATGAAGAACGGCGACCGCGTCACTTGCGAGATCAAAGGCCTCGATGCAAATACTCTATTTATCAGTGTCGACTACATTCTGAATACTCTTTCCGTGGATTGGTCGAAAGTCGATCATCTCGAGAGCAAACAACTGTTTATTGTCAAGACTCAAGAAGGGATGGTGTACTCTGGCGCGCTCTCCACTCCCGGCACTTCCGGGGGACGCCCCGTCAGGATCCAAATTCTGGGAGCTTCCGACACTAAAGTCGACCTCGAGAAAACTCAAATCACCAAACTGGACCCCACGTCCAGCAATTTCTGGGAGCGCTTCAATGGGGACGTCGGCCTAGGGGTCACCTACAATAAAGGCAACGAGTCCACCCAATACAACTTGAGCTCTGCAGTGAGTTACCCTCGCGAGCGGTGGACGGCCAGCGCCAGCTATGATTCAGTGCTGTCATCCAGCACGGGTGCCACACCCTCCACGCGCAATGAGGTCACCTTGAACGTGCAGCGCCTGCTACGCTGGAACAATTGGTACTACGCGGGTGTTGCCGATTTCTTGCAGAGTTCGGTACAGGGTATTCAACTGCAGACCAGCATTGGGGGTGGCATCGGGCGGTACTTGAAGAACAACGATCATGTGGTGATCTCAGTGCTTGGCGGGTTGGCGTGGCAACGCATCAATTATCAGCAAAAGGTCCTGCCCTCGACAACTCAGAATGCCGCTGCGGGCCTCATTGGCAGTGAGGTGAAGCTTTTTTATTTCAACAAAACCAATCTTTCGATCAGCACCTATCTACTCCCAGCTCTCTCGGAACCAGGCCGCGTGCATTTCAACCTCAACACTGCGTATTACGTCAAGTTGTGGAGCAAGCTCACCTGGAACATTTCGTTCTATGGCAACTGGGACAATCGTCCGCCCCTGGGCTTCTCCGGCAGCGACTACGGTACCAGTTCCGGTGTCAGCTGGAGGTTTGGGAACCAATGAGGAGTTCGCCCGAGATCTGGTCTGAGATAGCTAGCGTTAATTTTGGCAATGCTCTATTGATAGCCGATGGTAGGATTGCCCCCGCAGAACCAGATATCCGTGAGTCATGAGGAGCAATCGCGTGAGAATCAAGATAAGGCTAACGGCCCTCATATGCGTCCTCGTCTTCAGCGTAGCGCCCGCGAAGGCGCAACAAAAGGCCAGTACATTCCAGGGCAGCAGGGCTTAAACGCGGGTGTCCTCCCGGATCCTGGATTCACTTATGCCAATCTGACGATCAACTATTCTGCAGACACTCTCAAGAACGGGAACGGAAACTCAGTTCCCTTAACGGGTTCCTACGACATATGGGCAGTGGAAAACATCTTTTTTTATGTTCCGAAGTTCAAATTTTTGGGCGCGAAGCTCGCATTTATGGTCGCGGCACCAGTCCTCGCAAACGGCTCGCTGACATTGGGTTCGCTTAGATTCCCGAATGTGGCGCTCAATGCTGGCGGCGAAGGCATCGCTGACACGTGGGTGCAACCCGTCACGCTGGGTTGGACGCTCAAGCGTGTCGATGTATACGCTGGATATGCATTTATGGCGCCGACAGGCCGTTACTCGGCCGGGGCGCCCGATAATGTCGGGTCCGGATATTGGGGAAATCACTTCGTGACGGGGACCACCTTCTACATAACGAAGAACAAAGGCACCAGCGCCAGTCTGTTCACCGATTGGGAGTTTCACGGGACCAAAGCGACTGCCACGGGGACAAATGCGACGCCGGGCCAGGCGTTCACAACAGAATGGGGAATTGGCCAGGTTCTGCCGCTGAAAAAAGATTTCACCAGGCTATTGCAGCTCGGCGTAATTGGCTACGATCAATGGCAAGTGAGCAACAATCAAGGCTTGGCTTCTCCCAACATACCAGCGAATGTATTGCCGTATTACTCGGTACATGCCATCGGGTTTCAGACCAACTTCATCCTTCCCGCAAAGGCGCTGAATTTCTTTTTTAAGTTCGAGGATGAGTACCGGGCGTTTGCGCGCCCGGAAGGCCGCACGATTGCGTTTGGTGGCTCGTATACCTTCCGCATTCCCAAACTGCAGGCGCCGCCATCAGGACCGGAGGCGCCGGCAACGCCGTAGTCGGTTCGCTTCTGGCTTCGTCACTTGCGATTGCGGTTGAGATTCATCGATAGGAGAAGACCATGAAGAGTTTTTTTACTCTCGTATTGGCTGTACTGCTGGCGGCGATTTATGCTGGCAACAAGGCCGAGGCCCAAAACAACGCGGCCGACTCCGTGGACCGAACGGTGCTGCCCGTCCCGGAGCCGAAGTATCCGCCAATCACCGAGCTTGATGCGCGCAATGCAAAAGCCCCGCCGCGGTTTCAGGTGAAGGCGCCGAAAGGCGCGCCCAATGTGGTGGTCATCCTCCTCGACAACTTCGGCTTTGGCGACGCAGCGACATTCGGAGGACCGATCCAGATGCCAACGCTGGAGCGGCTCGCCAAGACGGGGCTGCGCTACAACAATTTCAAAGTGCCGCCGCTGTGTTCCCCCAGCCGTATGGCTCTACTTACTGGCCGCAACAGCCATAGCGCCAACTTCGGCGTGATCTCGGAAATTGCCACCGCCTTCCCGGGCTACACCGCGATGCGTCCCGCCAGCGTCACGATGCTGCCCGAGATTCTGCGGCTTAACGGCTATAGCACCGCCATGTTCGGCAAGAATCATGAGCTGGGGCCGTGGGAATCCAGCGTTGTGGGACCGTTCGACCGCTGGCCGCTGAATAGCGGGTTTGAACGGTTCTACGGTTTCATGGCCGGCGAGGCCGACCTCTTTCACCCGGTAATTTACGACAACATGAACAGGGTGGATCTGCACCCCGACCCCGATTACTACGCCAGCACAGATATCACCGACAAGGCCATCGACTGGGTTCGTTCCCAGAAGTCGCTCGCGCCTGACAAGCCATTTTTCGTGTACTACTCCGCCATCGGCACCCACAGCCCTTTCCAGGTGCCCGACAACTGGCGCGACAAGTACAAGGGCAAGTTCGACCAGGGTTGGGACCAGGTACGAAAGGAAACGTTAGCGCGACAGATCAAGCTGGGGATTGTGCCACCGGACACCCAGCTCGCGCCTAAGCCGCCAGGGATTCAGGAATGGGATCAATTAACGGCTGACGAGAAAAAGGTGTTTGCCAGGTACATGGAAATCTATGCCGCCTTTGCCGAGGTGACAGATTACGAAATCGGGCGATTCGTCGACTCGATCAAAGACCTAGGCGAAATGGACAACACGTTGATCTTCTACATCACCGGCGACAACGGCTCGGTTTTCCAGGGCGGCCCCAACGGCGCCTTTAATGTTCTGTCCGTGTTCAACGGGCTGCCAGAACCTCTCGACATCGCTTTAAGGAACTATGACGAAATTGGCGGACCGAAATCTCACATTTTGTATAACAACGGTTGGGCGTTTGCCGGCGCAACGCCCTTCGGTTGGGGCCACCAGGTGGCCTCCTACGGCGGCATCTGCCAGCCCATTGTGGCCCATTGGCCGAAGGGTATTAAGGAGCAGGGCGGCCTGCGAACGCAGTGGTATCACATGATTGACATCGCCCCGACGGTGTTAGAGGCAGTTGGAGTACCTCAGCCAGCGGTCGTCTATGGTGTCCGGCAGAAACCCATCGAAGGCGTGAGTATGCTCGACACATTTAATAATGCCGACGCAAAATCGCGCCACACCACGCAATACTTCGAGATGGCAGGCAACCGGGGCATCTACCGAGACGGCTGGTTCGCGACGACGGTGCATCGCCCGCCTTGGGAACCTAAGCCGCGGGCCACATTTGCCAACGACAAGTGGGAGCTTTACAATGTAGAGAAAGATTTCAGTTGCGCGCATGACCTTGCCGCGAAATATCCCGAAAAGCTCGAAGAGATGAAAGGACTGTTCCTGGAGGAGGCCGTCAAGTACAACGTGTTGCCGCTCGACGACCGCTCCTGGGAGCGCTTCAACCCTGCCCTGGCCGGGCGTCCCGATTTGATGGAAGGTCGCACAGAAATGACGGTCTATCAGGGAATGGTCGGAATACCCGAAAATGGCTTCATCAATATCAAGAACCGATCCTTCGCGATCACGGCTGACATCGAGGTTCCCCAGGCTGGCGCCGAGGGGGTGGTGCTCGCCCAGGGCGGGGAAATGGGCGGTTGGAGTCTGTATGTCAAGGACGACAAGCCAAAGTTCGCCTACAACTTTCTAGGTCGCGAGACTTACACGATCGCTGGTCCCGCTCGCCTGCCGACCGGGCACGTGACGCTGCGCTTCGAGTTCGCTTACGACGGAGGCAGGCCGGGCGCAGGCGGCAATGGATCGATCTTCGTCAACGGCGAAAAAATCGCCACAGGGCGGATCGAGCACACTCACCCGAACGCATTTGGCACGGAAACGACGGACGTGGGCGAGAACCTCTACACGGCTGTGACCGACGACTACAAGCAGGGCGATAACAAGTTCACCGGCAAGATTGACAAGGTGACCATCCGGCTGGGCGAATCTAATCTCAGCAAGCAGGCCCTGAAGGCGAACGAAGCTTTGAGCGTGGACGAATTGCTGGACGTGGACTACTAATCGCGCCGTTGAGTGCGAAATCCGAGATCGTTCGCACCTGACTCGAAGAGTCTCGAAAAGAAATTTCTTGAGCACCACTTCTACTTACCGAGCTGGGCGAGAGCTGCGCGCAAGGGGGCAGTTGAAAGCGGTATGAGTCCGGCGTAAGGCCTATACATTTCAAGTATCATGAGGATCGCGCCGGAAACTGACGCCGCGCAAACGAACATACAGGCGACCACAGTCGGGTTTCGAGGTGCATACAAACCGAAGCTAACAAAAATTGCTGTGAGCCAAAATACCAGAGTTATAAGTAACGGCATGGATACTGCATTGGCCTGCTGCGCGTACTGCAACCAGCGTATTTGTCCGAGACCCCACGCGATACTCAATGCCTGGGCCTTAAGTAAACGCTGACTTTCATCCTTCGGCGAGAGATCCAGTATTTTGTCGAGAAGAACTTCCGATCCGGTAGATGGTTCACTCAGCTTCGGAGGATTAGCACCGTTTCTCGGCCGCATCTGGTCCAGAGCTCGAACGACCGAGTCGCGCAGCACCTCCCGCGTTTCCTTCGTCTCCGGACCATAATGAGCCAAGACGCGATCTAGCAGCACGACTTTTGCGGAGCCATCCATCAGTCCTGCATTCTGCGCATCAAGCGAACTTTTTGCCGAAGCGATCAAAAGCCCGAGTACAAGGGCAGCCATCGTGGAAACCAGCGCCATGCCCAGCTTCACTAGATCTTTCGAGTCGGCACTCAGATGATGCTCGGGCAAAACGGCGCGCAATAAGATACCGAGTAACGCACCTCCGAAAACGAGCACGAATACAATCGAACTGATTGCAATTGAACTCATGGTTGCTTCGTCGCTCGCAGCCTCATCTCGCTGATGGTAGGTGAGAGCAAACAGGCAGTCCAGTTTGTGCGGCCGAATCCGAACGAATCAGTTACTCCAAGGTGTAAATCACTGTTCACACAAAGGGTGGACTTGAGAAGTCAAGCGGAGACATCATCTTGTCCATGGTCGCTATACCGCTCGCCGACTCTCTCCCCAAAAAGTGAGCCGGACCGGATAAGATAAGTAGTGATAGTCCCTGCCGGCTCAACCGGTCGAT
>CAVUGO010000005.1:0-86061 GCA_963741045.1 uncultured Acidobacteriota bacterium | reverse complement strand
GCCCAGAGCCGAGCGAATCGCAATTTCGCGTCCGCGAGTGGTGGCTCGCGCGAGAAGAAGGTTCGCCACGTTCACGCAGGCGATGAGCAAAACCAGCCCTACCGCGGCCATCAGTATCAGCAGAGCAGGACGGATGGCGCTGGTCATCTTCTCGTGTTCGAATTCCAGCTGCACTCCGAAGTATTTATCGGTATCCGGAAACTGCTTTGCGAGCCCGCTGGTGATCACGTCCATCGCCGCTTGAGCCTGGGTGATCGATACTCCGGGTTTCAAACGGGCAATCACGCGGAGCCAGTGAGCTCCCCTCTGTTTCGTGAGCGGTGGAGTGTTGTCATCTGATGACTGGTCAGCCGAAAACGTGGTCCATACGGAGGCGGGCTTGCGTTGCAGCGGGAATTCGAAACCGGCCGGCATCACTCCTACAACCGTGTAAGCCCTATTATTGAGCGTGATGGTGCGGCCGATGATTCCCGGATCGCCGCCAAACTGCTGCTTCCAGAATTCGTGCTCTAATATCGCGACATTGTGGCCCGCTTCATCTTCGACCGGTAAAAATGTTCTGCCGAGTTTGGGAGTGACGCCCAGAAGGGTGAAGAGATCGGCGGAAACAACCTCGGCTTCGAGGTGAGCCGGGCTTTCGACGCCTGTCAGCGTGAGTTTGTTGTCGTAATAGGCAGCGATTTTTTCGAAGACCTGATTCTGCGAGCGCCAATCTTCAAAATCGGGATAATCAGCGTTACCTGATTTCCAGCCGGTGCGCGAGTTGGTAACGCCGATGCTCACAAGCCTGCCCGGATCATGGAACGGAAGCGGACGAAGCAGCTCGGCGTTCACGACTGAGAATATGGCCGTATTCGCGCCGATTCCGAGCGCGAGCGTGAGCACCGCAATGGCAGTGAAACCGGCGTTCTTGGTGAGCATGCGCACGCCATAGCGAATATCCTGTAGCAGGGATTGCATTCATGCCTCCGGTACTTACTCGTACCGCAGAGCCACCATAGGGTCCAAGTTCATTGCACGGCGCGCGGGGATGTAGCATGCGAGCAGCGCCACTAGAGCTAATAGAGCCGACACTGTGATATAGGTGAGCGGGTCTGTGGCGCTCACGATCAGGAATTGGCTCATTACGCGCGAAGCGGCCAGTACAGCCGCAAGTCCGAGCGCCAGGCCGATGCCCACGATGACGAGCCCCTGGCCGAAAATCATTTTCAGGACGTCCCATCGCTGCGCCCCCAGCGCCATGCGAACTCCAATCTCATGCGTTTTCTGGCTGGCTGCAAATGAGATCACGCCGTAGACGCCCACGAGCGCGAGAATCAATCCGAGGATTCCCAACGCGGCCGCGAGCACCGCGCCGATTTGAAAAATCAAGAGCCCGTTTAACGTATCGAGAGCCTCCGTCATCGTCTTCACGTCGAATACCGGCAATTCCGGCGCAATCGACTGGATCACTCGCTCGACCTCCGGGATCATGGATTCAGGCGCAGCCGCCGTCCGCACTTGGAGCGCTGCGAACGTATTGACCGCGAGGTGCTGCGAAACAGGAACGTAGAAATATGGATTGATCGGGCCTGTCATGCCCTGATAGCGGGAGTCTTTTGCTACGCCGATCACCCTGATCGAATGTCCGGGCTCGGCGCCGATCTTGAAGTACCTCCCCATCGGATCTTCATTCGGCCAGTATTTCTTGGCCATGGCCTCATTCACAATCGCTACGAACTGCGTGTTCTGATCATCGGCGTCAGTGAACACGCGCCCTTGAAGCATCGGGATACCCATAGTCTGGAAGTAGTCAGGCGAGATTGTGTTGTAGATCAAAACCGGGGTAGGCTGGCCAGCCGGCGGTTCATAGCCTTCCACGACCACGGTGTCGCCGTTGTTCGTATAACCCAGAGGAATGGAATTCGCGGTACTCGCCGATATCACGCCGGGTAGGGCGCGGACGCGGGCCAGCAGAGTCTTGTAGAATTCGCGCGCCTGCGCTTCGTTGTAACCGATTTCATTTGGGTCCATGAAGAAATTCACCAGATGATTTGGATCGAATCCAAGGTTCGTTCGCTGTGCTTCGCCCAAGCTTCTCGTGAAGAGTCCCGCAATGATGAGCAGCATCAGCGAACCTGCCACTTGCGCCACGACCAGCGCATTGCGCAGCCGGTGTCGCCCCCCTACCAGGCCGCGTCCGCCTTCATGCAGGATTTGCGCGAGATTTCCCCGCGACGCACGGATTGCCGGCACGATCCCTACAACAATGCCGGTGAGCAGCGCTGCCGCAAACGCAAATTCAAACACCCTCCAATCGAAATGAAAGTCCAAGTGCACAGGTAGATCGGTGCCAAGGCTTATGTGGCCCAGCGAGGAGCTTCCCCAATAACCAAGCGCAATCCCCGCTAACCCGCCGCAAACTGCCAGCAAAATGCTTTCCGTCAGAAGCTGACGGATGAGCCCGATGCGACCTGCACCCAAAGCAGCTCGAATGGCCATTTCGCGTTCGCGCACGGTGGCTCGCACAAGCAAAATATTCCCTACGTTGACGCAGGCCAGCAACAACACCAGTGACGAAAGGCCAAGAAAGAGAGTTGAGATCACCACGATCGTGTTTTTCGGATCAGGATTAGGTCGGGAGCGAAGCTCCGGAAAAACCCGAATGCTCAGGTCCTTGTCATCTTTAGGATTTTCCTGCGAGAGCCTTTGTGCAACCACATCAAGCGAAGCTTGCGCCTGTTTGATGCTCACTGCGGGCCGCAGCCGTCCAAACACGAAGTAGTTGCGGAATCCGCGATTTGTGGTGAAGTCGTTCGGATTGCCGGCGATCGTCGCCAATCCCATCGGCAAATATCCCTGCATTTCCGCCAATGGAAACAACCCGTAGAATCCCTCGGGCGCAACTCCGACGACGGTTACCGGGTGGCCGTTGACCGAGATTTTTTTACCCACAACCTGCGAATCGCCGCCAAATCGAGTCATCCAGTACGAATAGTCGAGCACAAGTACGGGAGCGGCGGTCTCTTCTTCCGACGGCAAAATGAATCGTCCGAGCGCCGGCTTGATTCCCAGTGAGGAGAAGAAATCGCCGTCGATGTAGCAGGTTACGATCCGTTCGGCTTTTCCGTTCACACTCAGGCCATCGAGGCTGATCTGATAGGTGAACAATGATGAGAAGACGTTACTGGTCTGCTCGCGGATATCGCGATAGTCGGGCACTGTGAAAATGTTGATCAGCTGGCCGCCCTTCAGTTGATAGGCGAGCGTGGTGATCTGCTGGGGGGCTTTCACCGGCAGAGGACGGAGCAGAAAAGCATCCACCAGGCTGAAAATTGCGGTGTTCGCGCCGATTCCGAGCGCCAGCGTCAAGATTGCGACGGCTGTGAATCCTGGATTTTTTCGCAGCGTCCGTAAGCCGTACTGAATGTCCTGCAGCAGTGATCCCATTTTTCCACTCCTTCCGCTTCAAATCTTGAGACCTAATCCTGGACCGAACGTGCGCGACGAATACTTATTCGTATCGCAGCGCGACCATCGGATCGACGCTTGCCGCTTTTCGTGCAGGAAGCCAGCCAGCAAGCATCGCGACACTCGCGAGCGCCGCTGCAGCCATAACGAAAACGAGCGGATCGCTCACCTTCACTCCGAACAACTGCGATTCGACAAGCCTGCCAAGGCCGTAAGCCAGCGGCAATCCGATCGCGAGCCCGATCCCAGACATCAGCACCACTTCGCGCAAAATCAGCCAGCCGACATTTTCCCGCGTCGCTCCAAGCGCCATCCGGATGCCGATTTCGCGCGTGCGCCGCACCACCACGTAGGCCATCACGCCGTAGAGTCCCACCGCTGCCAGCAGCGTGGCCAGCGAGCCCAGGCACGCCGAGAAAAACATCAACAAGCGATCGTCGAACTCCGTGTCAGCCACTTGCGTCGCCAGCGCCCTCACATCGAACACCGGCAGATTCGGATCGAAGCCGGCAACCACGGCCCTCACGGGATTGGCCAGCGCGTCAGGATCTTGTCCCGTGCGGGCAAAGAACGTCACGCTTCCGAGGGCCGGATCCTGCGTGTACGGCAAATAAACCATCGGACGAAGCTTCTCGTGGACGTCGGCGGTCTTGCTGTCCTTCACGAATCCCACAATCTCGATGTCCGGATGGTTCTTATCTTGTTTCGCTCCGATTCCAAGGTGCATGCCGACTGGGTTGCGGCCGCCGAAAAATCGTCGCGCAATTCCTTCACTGATGATCGCCACGCGGGGGCTTGTCGCCGTGTCGCTGGCCGTAAATTCGCGGCCGGAAAGCAGCGGGATTCCCATCGTCGAAAAATAACCTTCTCCTATCCAATCCTCGTTGACGTGCGTGTCTTCCGACTCCTGCGGAACGTAACCCTCCGCCACCATGTCCGAACCCGCGCTGTTACCGGCAAGAACCGCCATTCGCGAAACGCTCACCGAGCGAACGCCCGGCAGCACAGCCACCTGATCGCGAATCTTCTTCACGAGCGCAGCCGTTTGCGCCGGCGAATACAGATTCAGGTCCGGCGATACGGCGAACTGAAGCACGTGGTCGGTGCGCAATCCGAGATCCTGATTTTTCAGGTTCACCAGGCTCTTCGTAAAAAATCCCGCCCCAGCAAGCAGAATCACCGTCAGCGCCACCTGCGACACAAGCAGCCACTTCCGCAATCTCACGTTGGCAGTGCCGCCTGAAACATTCGCCCCTTGATCCTTCAGCGTGCCTTGCAAATCCGTGTGAGTGGCGCGCAAGGCCGGCGCCAATCCGAACATCACTCCCGTGACGATCGTCAGCGCGATCGCAAACCCCAGCACGCGATAATCGAGATTGGCTTCGAGTCCAAAAATCCCTTCGCTCTTCGGAATCGAGCCAACGAGCGCGCTCAGAGTCCACGCCGCCAGCGCCAGCCCCGCCGCGCCGCCAGCGATCGAAAGCATCAGGCTCTCGGTGAGAAGCTGCTTCACCAGACGCCAACGGCTCGCGCCCATCGTGAGCCGCACCGCAATTTCGCGCTGCCTCGCTTCGCCGCGCGCCACCAGCAAGCTGGCCAGATTCACGCACGCAATCAGCAGTACGAGCGCCACCATCGCCGTAAGGATCAGCAGCGGCTTTCCCGTACCCTGTTGCACGATCTGCCTGCCGTTCGACGCAGGGTCAACCAGCAACTTTTTCGCGAGAAATTTCTGCCGGCTCTTTTCCGTTCCCTCGATTAAATGAACGTCCGACTCCAGAATCGCGTGGTAAGTGGGCGCCAGTGCCACCTGCGCCTTGGCCCGATTGAACCCCGGCTTCAGCCGCCCGAGAACGGCGATCCAATAATCCTTACGATTGTCGAGCCCGTTCCAGCCCGGCGTCATCTGCGCCTTCATTGTGATCGGAATGAAAAGGTCGGGGAGCTGCCCAATCTGAATTCCGGTGAAACCCGCGCGCGCGACGCCCACCACCGTCAAAGAAGTACCGTTCACCACAATCTGCTTGTTGAGAATGCCCGGATCGCTTCCGAAATGGCGCGCCCAGTAGCCGTAACTCAGCACCGCCAGCGTGTTCGCACCCGGAGCAGTTTCGTCGCTCGCGCTGAAGACGCGTCCGAGCGCAGGCTGCACTCCGAGCATCTCGAAATAATTTCCGGAGACGAGTTCGGCCTGCGCCAGCTCCGTCGAGCCTTGCCCCGAGACGCTCACTGAAGTTGGAAATCGCGCCAGCAAATTGGAGAAAGCCTGGTTACGCTCGCGCAGGTCCTTATATACAGCATAGGAAAACATACCCGAATCGTCGACGCTGTCGCTCCACACGTGTCCCTGATTCGACCCGGTCGTCCGCAGCGAGACAAGTTGTTCCGGGTTCCGCACCGGCAAGCGCCGCAATAAAATCTGGTCAGTGAGAGAAAAGATGGCCGTGTTCGCGCCGATTCCGAGCGCCAGCGTCAGCACCGCAATGGCGCTGAATGCCGGATTGCGCGCCAGCATTCTCAATCCGTAGCGAATGTCTTGTAAAAGGGAGCCCATCTTTTCGATCTCCTCACTCGTACCGCAACGCAACCATCGGATCCACGCGCATAGCTCGCCGCGCCGGGATGTAGCAGGCAAACAGTGCCACTCCCACCAACATGATCGCAACGCCCGTGAACGTGACTGGATCGGTTACGCTTACTCCGTAGAGCTGGCTGGCCATCAGCCGCGTGAGAGCAAGCGCCGCAAGGATGCCGATGCCGGTGCCAATCGCCGCGAGGCGCGCGCCTTCGCCGATGATCATTCGCAGAACGTCTTTCCGCTGCGCGCCCAGCGCCATGCGGATTCCGATTTCATTCACGCGCTGGCCAACCAGGTAGGAAATCACGCCGTAAATTCCAATCGATGCGAGCAGCAGCGCCAGCAACGCGAACGATCCCAGCAGAATCATCGAAAAGCGCTGCGCGCGCACCGAACGCGTCACGATTTCATCCATCGTCATCGTGTCGTACATCACCTGCCGGCTATCGAGCTTCGACACTTCTTCTCGAATCGCTCCAAGCGCTGAGGCCGGTGCGCCTTTCGTCCGGACGATGACCGTGGCGCCGGTTGCCACCACCGGAAGGAATTTGTCGCTCACCTGCATCAAGGGGACGTACATTTCCGCGTGAATCGGCCGGGCGCTTTCGTCAAGGCTCCAGTGCTTCACGTGCCCCACCACGCCGACGATTTCCGGGCTCACGTTAATCATGTCGATGTTGATGTGTTTCCCGATCGGGTTCGCGCCGCCGAAGTATTGCTTCGCGAACTCTTCGTCGATCACCATCACCGCCGCCGCCGTTTCACTGTCCTGATCGGTGAGATAGCGCCCGCGCAGCAGCGGGATTCCCATGGCCTTCAGATAATTCGGCGTTGTCGCATACCAAAGCGCGAGGCTCATCTGGCTTTCGATTGCCGGTTTTGGCTGCCCTTCCAGCCAGAACGGAAAATCGGAATCGCCGCCTTTCAATGGCAGCGAACCGGCCATCAGCGCGGCCGACTCAACGCCCGGCGTCGACTCGAGTCCTTCGAGAAGCTGCCGGTAGGTGGCTCGAATTTTTGCTGCTTCGGAGGCTTTGTCGGGCGCGAGTGCGATGCTGAACTCGACGGTGTTGTGCGGATCGAATCCCGGCTTCACGTGCCAGAGTTGCCACACACTGCGAATCATCAGACCGGCGCCCACCAGCAGCACCAGGGCCATCGCCATCTCTGCCACCACCAGCACGCCTTGTGCGCGATTGCGCGTCCGCACCACGCTGCGTCCGCCTTCTTTCAGGGCCACTTGCACGTCCGTCCGCGAAATCTTCAGCGCCGGCGCCAAACCGAAAAGGATTCCGGCGAGCAGAGACGCCCCGAACGTGAACGCCAGCACGCGCCCGTCCACGCCGATCTCATCCATCCGCGGAAGCGCCTCAGGCAGCAATTTCAACATCGCGCCCGTTCCCCACGCCGCTATCGCGAGCCCGAGTACGCCGCCGGCGAGCGCGACGATAATGCTTTCCGTCAGCAGTTGGCGGATGATTCGCCCTTGCGTCGCGCCAAGCGCCAGGCGGATCGCAAGCTCCCGCGCGCGTCCGGTGGCGCGTGCGAGCAGCAGGTTCGCCACATTCACGCACGCAATCAGCAGCACAAATCCCACGGCGCCGAGAAGTATCAGAAGGGTTGGTTTGCGATCACCCACCAGATCCTGCAGCAGGGGAATTGTTGTGATGCCCATGCCGCCATTCGATTTCGGATAGTCAATGGCCTGCTCTCGCGCCACGGAATCCATGTCCGCTCGTGCTTGCTCCACCGATACGCCGGGCCGCAGCCGCGCCACCACATCCATGCCCCTGCCCATAGTGCGATCACGAAATGTGGGATCGTTCCATTGCCCGATCGACACGTATACTTGGCCGTCAGTGAAAATTTTGAAATTGTCGCGAACGACGCCGATTACCGTGTAGTCCGTTCCGTTCAGCAGAATGGTTTTCCCCAGCACGTCCGGAGCGCCACCGAATTTCCGCTTCCAGAATCCTTCGCCCAGCACGATCACAGGAGAAGCGCCAAGCTGGTCGTCATCAGCATTGAAAAGCCGGCCCATCATCGGATTTTCGCCAAGCACCTTGAAGAAATCTGCGGACACTTGCCCCACGGGCACTCGCTCAGCTTCCCCCATCCCCATCAGGTTGTAATTGTCTTCGCGATAGGAAGCCATCGCCTCTGTGGTGCGGTTCTGTTTTTGCCAATCCTGAAAGCTGAGATACGGAACCGAGCCGTGCTCGAAGCCAAAGACTTTGCGATACAGCGAGACGAGACTGGCCGGCTGCGGATACGGCAGCGGATTCAGCATCACGCCGTTCACGACGCTGAAAATCGCCGTGTTCGCGCCAATTCCAAGCGCCAGCGTGAGCACCGCGATAATCGTGAACCCCGGATTCTTCGCCAGCATCCGGATGGCGTATCGAATGTCTTGAACGAAAGTTCCCATTTCGATTCCTCTCACCAGCTCGCTGCTGCTCTCAATTTCTTAATGGCGCTCTGTTGCTCGTGCTATTCGTGGCGCAACGCCACAATTGGATCTACCGCCATCGCTCTTCGCGCCGGGATGAAGCAGGCGACCAGCGCCACCGCGCAAAGCGTCACCATCACGACGGCAAACGTGATTGGGTCGTTCGCTGTGACGCCGTATAGGAGCGTGCCGAGCAAATGCATTGTCGCGAGCGCTGCGACTAATCCAAGTCCCACTCCCATCAGTGTGAGCCGCATTCCTTGCCCAACAACCAGCCCGAGTACATTCCGCTGATCAGCGCCCAGCGCCATGCGAATGCCAATCTCATGCGAGCGCTGGCTTACCGAATACGAAAGCACGCCATAGATCCCGATTGCCGCAAGCAAAAGTCCGAGTCCGCCAAGTACTGCTGCGAGCGTTGCCGCTGTGCGGTAGGCGAAAAGCGAAACGGACAGCAAATTCGACACCGAGTCGCTTTCGAGGACGGCGACCCCGGGGTCGATAGCGCGAACTTGTTCGCGGACCTGCGGCAGGAACTTCAGTGGATCGCCCGCAGTTCGGATCAGGATGTTGGCATCGGCGGCCGTGTCCTGCCAGAAGGGAAAATAGAGGAAAGGCTCGGGCGATTCGCTCAGGCTGTGGTACTTCACGTCTTTCACGACGCCCGCAATCGTCCATTGGTGCTTCCACGTGCTGACGTGCCGGCCGACTGGGTTTTGTCCCGGCCAGAAGCGCTGGGCCATCGTCTCGTTGATGATGCAGACGAGCGGAGCATCTCTGCGATCTTGCGCGGTGAATTCACGACCCGAAAGAATCGGGATACGCATCACGGAGAAGTAATTCGGGCCGACCACGTTCAGGTCGATCAGGTTCTGCTCGCCTGGTTTTGGCGTGTAACCTTCAAGCTCAGGAATCGTGTAGGACCGGCCCGTAAACCACATTGGAACGAACTGTTCGAGACTCGCATCCTCCACTCCCGGAACCGTCTTCAACCGGTCGGTCAACTGCTCGAAGAATACGGCCGCTTTATCGTCGGAATAGCCATTGCCGCGAAGATCGAAAGCCGTGAGAAGCACATGATCGGCGCTAAATCCCGGGCTCGACGTCGTCGCCGCTCGCAAGCTGCGCACCAACAAACCCGCGCCCGCCAGGAGCACGACGGCGAGAATCGTTTCCGTCACGACCAGGAGATTCCGCAACCGATGCTGGCCGGCGCCGCTCGACGAAGTGCGGCCGCCATCTTTGAGCGACACATTTCCGCTCGGACGCGTGATCTGCAATGCGGGCGCGAGGCCAAAAATTATCGCCGTGAAAATTGAGAGCGCCAGCGTGAAGGCGAGAACTCGGCCGTCTACTCCGAGCGGTAAGCCAATCGGAAGGTGCGCGGGCGGCGTAAACACGGTGAGGAAATTCGTGGTCCACAGACTGATCAGAATTCCCGCTGCGCCTCCCATTCCGGCAAGCAGCAGACTTTCGATGAGCAGCTGGCGAATCAGCCGCGCGCGGTCCGCACCCAGCGCCGAACGAATCGCTATTTCCTTTTCGCGCACCGTGGCACGCGCAAGAAGCAGATTCGCCACATTCGCGCAGGCAATCAGCAGAACCAGAATCACCACCACCATCAGAAACGCTAGAACGGGCAGCAAAAATGACTGCAAACCGTAATGCGCCTCCCACACCGGGCAGACATAAGCACCGACATCTTTATTGGTGTTGGGATACTGCTGCTCGAGCTGCCGAGCGATCGTGCTCATTTCGGCGCCCGCCTGCGCGAGCGTTACACTCGGCTTCAGGCGACCCATCATGTGAATGAAAGTTGGGTTGCGACTCTCGAGGTCTTCACCCGGCAGCGCCTGGGGCTGCATCATCATCGGCACAAAATATTCGGCCGCGATGCCCACGATCGTGCCGTTGAATCCGCGCGGAGCCACGCCAATCACGGTGAATGGGTGCTGGTTGATCTCGACGGATTTGCCCACTACTTTTGGATCGGCGCCAAATCTCCGGCGCCACAAACCGTCGCTCAAGACTATGTACGGATCCGAGTTCGGCCCGTGCGCTTCGTCAGCGTGAAAGGTCCTCCCACGCTCCGCTTTCACGCCGAGGAGATCGAAATAGTTTTCGGTGACGATCAAGCCCCAATCGCGCTGCGGCAGCTGTTCCTTTTCGAGTTTCAGGTTCGTACCGACGAGCTCGAAACCGATCATCCCGGAGAAAACGTGATTGTGATCGCGATAGTCTTTGTAATCGGGATAAGAACTTGTGTGATAGGAACCGTCGGGCATCACGCTTTCGACGGCGACGAGTTGCTCAGAATTTTGGACGAGCGACAGCGGATGAAGAAGCACAGCTTCGAGCCAGCTGTAAACAGTTGCGTTCCCGCCGATGCCTAGCGCAAGCGAGAGAGCTGCTACCGCTGTGAAACCCGGATTCTTCGCGAGCATCCGGATTCCATAACGAATGTCCTGCAGCAGTGTTTCCATTTCGCCCCTTACAACTTCCGCTGCCGCAATTTCGAATCTGAGATTTCAAACACACCCCTGCGCAAGCGCCGAATAGGTTCTTTGGGCTTTTGTGCTGGGAAAATTTATGAAATCGCGCCGCTAAACGGTCGCCGTCCGTGTGCCGATCGTCTCTTCCACGATGCGGCCGTCGAACAAATGAATCGTGCGATCGGCGATACTCGCGTAGCGCGGATCGTGCGTTACCATGCAGATTGTCGCGCCCTCGCGATGCAGTTGCCGCAGCAAGTCCACCACGGCTTCGCTGTTCTTCGAGTCCAAGTTACCGGTCGGCTCGTCCGCCAGCAGGATTGACGGCTGGCCGACGAGAGCGCGCGCCACGGCAACGCGCTGTTGCTGACCGCCTGAGAGCTGCGAAGGATAGTGCTTCATGCGGTGCGCCATTCCGACGCGTTCCAGAACTTCCTGCACGCGCTTTTTGCGCTCGGCTGACGCCATGCTGCGATAGGTGAGCGGCAGCTCGACGTTCTCGAAAACCGTGAGATCGCCGATCAAATTGAACGCCTGGAAAATGAAACCGATCTCGCGATTGCGAATGCGAGTGCGATCGGAAAGCGAAAGATTCGCCACCGGCTGCTTATTGATCCAGTAGTTGCCGTCGGTCGGCGAATCGAGCAAGCCGAGAATCGAAAGCAAAGTGGATTTGCCGCAGCCCGACGGCCCGGCGATCGAGAGAAATTCGCCGTTCTTGATATCGAGGTGCACGCCGCCGAGGGCATGGGTCTCCACCTCGTCGGTGTAGAAAACTTTCGTTACGCCTTCGAGGCGAATCAGGGATTGCGCGTCGCTATTCATTCTGTGCTCCTTCGCTATCAAACTACGAACAACGGGGCTGAAATGTTCCCGCCTACTTCAATTGCACCCGATCAAAATTGTCCCAGGCGGACATGTCGGAGAGAATCACAGTGTCGCCCACCTGCAAACCCTTTTTAATCTCCACCGTGTTTACCGACGTGCGGCCCAATTCCACCTGCACGCGCGTGGCATCCGCTCCATCGTCGATAACCTTGAAGAGACCCACGGTGCTGTTCGCTTCGCCGTGCACGGGCCGGCCGACGTACAGCACGTCTGTAAGGCGCTCGATTTCAACTGTGCCTTCGACGCTCAGGTCAGGACGGGCGCCGGTGGGCAAGTCACCATCGAGCGCGACATCCACCGTTACGGTGCCGTTGACGACGGCCGGATCGATGCGCATCACGTGGCCGGCGATTATGCCGTTGTGCGTATCCACCGAAGCCTTCTGCCCGATCTGAATGTCTTTTGCCTGTGTCTCTGCGATTTTCAGCGCGGCCTTCAGGTGTGTGGGCTGCGCAACGCGCGCGAGCACGGTTCCCTGCGTCACTTTCTGTCCTACTTCGACATCGAGTTCCTGCAGCACGCCGTCAATTCCCGGTCGGACTCTCAGTTGGTCAACCTGCGATTTCTTTAGGTCATACATCGCGCGCTTTTCGTCCACGTTGGCTTGCTGGACGGCGATCTGCGCGCCAATCGAATCGGAGAAGGTTTGCACCTGCTTCTCGGCAATATCGTTCTGCTTTCCGAGCTCTTCCGCCTGCACTTCCGACGTCTTCACGATGACGTCTGCCACCAGTCCGAGCGCGAAAAGTTTTTCGTTGTTGGCTTTTTGCAGGGCGGCTGTGTGATAGGCGGAACGAATCGCCGCCGCCTGGGCGCGCTTATCCATGAGCTGATTCTGAAGCTGCGCTTTCATGTTGTTCAGCGACGCTTCCGCGCCGCGCAGCTGGTATTCCGCATCGAGCGCCGCTTGTTGCAACTCCGGATTGCGCATATCGAAAAGCACGGTGTCGGCTTTAACGAGCGTGCCGGGAAGCAGATAGCGCGTCTCGACTGTTCCATCGGTGATGGCGGGAATCAGGCGAATCGTTACCGGGACTAGCGTTCCGAGGCCTCGAACTTCGCGCAGCATCGGACCGCGCTTCACCGTGTCCGTCCAAACCGTGGCGCGATCCACGCTGGGCGCGGCGGGTTTCAACTTCGAGAGAGCGTAGGTGACGAGCGGTATCAGTACCACGGCGACGGCGATATAAATCGTCCGGCGGATGCGTTTCTGTCGTTTGGCTTCGGGGCGTGCTATGTCCATGGGAGACAACCTCGCGTATATATATCGCAACTCACACTCCGGCGCGAGAACTGCTGTAAGTCACTTATATTTAATTGATTACGGACGATTCGAAACACCGGCGAGGGGCCATTTTGCCCGGACTTGGGAATCGTTCGTCCCACGACCGAACAATCGGCCAGGCTCAGGAAAGCCGCTTTGGACATGGCTAGGAAGCGGCTTCGGCGCTTGCCTTGATTTCCTGCCAGCGCTTGGGGCGCCGCTTGGCGTCGAGAACTTTTTTGCGGAGGCGGATCGATTTCGGAGTTACTTCGACGAACTCATCGTCGGCAATGAACTCGATGGCTTTTTCGAGCGTCATTTCGCGCGGGGGAATTAGGCGAATAGCTTCGTCGGCGGAGGACGAGCGCATGTTGGTCTGCTTTTTTTCTTTGGTGACGTTGACGTTCATGTCGTCTTCGCGCGCGTTCTCGCCGAGAATCATGCCTTCATAAACTTCGACGCCCGGCCCGACGAACATTTCACCGCGCTCTTGAATTCCCCACAGCGCGTAGGCGACGGAGACGCCCGGACGGTCGGCAACGAGCGCGCCGGTAGGCCGCATCGCCATGTCACCGACGTAGTCCGTCCAGCCTTCGAGGATGGAATGGATCAGCGCGGTGCCGCGCGTATCGGTGAGAAGCTGGCCGCGCAATCCGATCAAGCCGCGCGACGGGATGCTGAACTCCATGCGCACGCGGCCGGAATGATGGTTGACCATTTTTTTCATTTCGCCGCGGCGCGAGCCGAGAAGCTCCATCACGATGCCGATGAAATTTTCCGGGCAGTCGATGACGAGTAGTTCGAGGGGCTCGACGCGGCGGCCGTTTTCGGTGCGGACCACGATTTCCGGTTTGCCGACCATCACCTCGTAGCCTTCGCGGCGCATTGTTTCGATCAAGATCGCGAGTTGCAATTCGCCGCGGCCCAGGACGCGGAAGGCGTCGGTGGCGCCCATATCCTCGACGCGGAGCGAGACGTTGGTGAGCAATTCACGGTCGAGGCGCGAGCGGAGGTCGCGCGAGGTGACGTATTGGCCCTCTCTACCTGCGAATGGCGAAGTATTGATGGTGAAAACCATCGTGAGAGTAGGCTCGTCAATGCTGAGCGGCTCGAGCGGCGCGGGATTGGCGAGGTCGGTAATCGTCTCGCCGATTTGAATGCCTTCCACGCCTGCGATGGCGACGATGTCGCCGGCTTTCACTTCTTCCGCTTCATCGCGCTCGAGGCCCCGAAAGGTGAAAAGCTTGGTGATCTTTGTGGGCAGGATTTTTCCGTCGAGTTTTGCGATGCCAACTTCGGTGCCGCGAACGAGTGTTCCCTGGAAAACGCGCGCGATGGCGATGCGTCCTAGAAAATCGCTGTAATCGAGATTTGTGACCTGAATTTGTAGCGTGGCCGCGGGATCTCCCGACGGCGCTGGAATCGAAGCGACGATTTCATCGAACAACGGTTGCAAGTTCGTGGATGAATCGCCCAGCTTGCGGTGCGCGACGCCGGTTTTCGCATTCGTGTAGATGATCGGAAAATCGAGCTGATCTTCGGTGGCGTCGAGATCGATAAAGAGATCGTAAATTTCGTCGAGCACCTCGGCGGGACGGGCATCGGGCCGGTCGATTTTATTTAGAACAATGATCGGAGGAAGTTTCGCGGCGAGCGCTTTTTGCAGCACGTAGCGCGTCTGCGGCAGCGGGCCTTCGCTCGCATCCACGAGAACGAGCACGCCATCCACCATGCGCAGGGCGCGTTCCACTTCGCCGCCGAAATCGCTGTGGCCGGGCGTATCGACGATATTGATTTTCGTGTCGTGATAGGTGAGCGCGGTGTTCTTGGCGAGAATCGTGATTCCGCGTTCGCGCTCGAGATCGTTCGAGTCCATCACCCGCTCGACGAGTTCCTGGTTGGCGCGGAAGATGCCGCTCTGGCGGAGCATGGCGTCGACAAGTGTGGTCTTGCCGTGATCGACGTGCGCTATGATGGCGATATTGCGGATCGGGGCGGTCATGACCCCACCCTCGGCCGCCGGCCTAAATTCCGGATGAAAATTGAGTTAAAAAATCGCATTTTATTTGCGATTAGAACTATTCGCCGTCCTTTATTTTATTCAACTTGCGACGATTTCTAATTCCAGATTTGCGATTAGAAATCGCGCCTCTTTGCCGGTTGCGCCCGGCCAAAGAAAAAGGGCTGCATGTGCGACCCTGCAGCCCCGGCATAAGTCCTGCCAATTTTTCAGGAGCAACAACCGCAGTCGGATTATACCACATTTTTCGAGTTATTTTGGGGCCGATCCGCGGCACTTTTGTCTGCGCCAGTACAAGGCGAAGTCAAAAGAGCCGGCGAGACGCCGGCGTTACGGAATGGCGGCTTTGCGGTTAATGGCATGAGAGATCTGCCTCGGAGGTGCCCTCTGCACGGCTTGAAGAATGGGCTGCGTTGTGCAAAGCGAGAGGGCACGGCAGCGCGATGTTCAAAGGCTTTGGGGTGAAGGCATTGTGATATTCTCGCCGCGCTTTCATGGCATATACGAATCAGTGCAAGGGAAAGGCGCGATGAAGCTACGAGATGCGGGCAGGATTTCTTTGGTTTTGATTGTTGCGAGCTTGGCGACTTTTGCGATTTGGGCGGTGGCACCTGGTGGCAAAGTTTCGGCGCAGGAAGCCGAGAAGGAACCGTTCAGCGCCATCTTCGTGAAGACTGATGCGATGATTCCGATGCGCGATGGCGTGAAGCTGCACACGGAAATCTATGCCCCGAAAAATGCGGCAGAAAAATTGCCGTTGTTCATTACGCGGACGCCGTACGGAACTGCAGATGATGACGCCGGTTATTCGCGGCTGCTGGGGCTTTACCGGGAGATGTTTGCGGATGGATATATTTTCGTGATGCAGGATATTCGCGGTAGATACGGTTCGGAAGGGAAATTCGTGATGGGGCGAGCACCGCGGGATCGCAAGGATCCCAAGTCGATCGATGAAGGAACAGACACTTACGACACTATCGAATGGTTGCTGAAAAACGTGCCGAACAATAACGGGCGCGCGGGCGAAGCGGGAATTTCGTATGGCGGATGGCTGACGGCGATGTCGCTGATCGAGCCGCATCCGGCGCTGAAGGCGGTGTCTGAACAAGCGACGCCGGCGGATATGTTTCTCGGCGACGATTTTCATCACAACGGCGCTTTCCGGCTGAGCTACGGATTCGAATACGCGGCGATGATGGAGACGGGGAAGACAAATTTTCAATTTGAGTTCGACAAGTACGACACGTTTGAGTGGTATCTGGCGCTCGGGCCGCTGTCGAATGCGAATAAATTATATTTTCATGGGACGCTGCCGACATGGAACGACTTCGTGGCGCATCCTAATTATGACGAATTCTGGCAGAAGCTGGCGTTTGCGCCGTACTTCAAGGATTTGACGCTTACGGTGCCGAATTTAAACGTGGCGGGATGGTGGGACCAGGAGGATTTCTTTGGTCCGATGAAGGTGTATGAGCTGCTGGAGAAGAACGATACGAAGCACAACAACTATCTGGCGGTGGGGCCGTGGAATCATGGCGGATGGGCGCGGTCGGATGGGACCAAACTTGGGAACATCGATTTTGGGAGCAATACGAGCGCGTATTTCCGGAAGAACATTCAGGCGCCGTGGTTTGCATATTGGTTGAAGGACAAGGGAACGCAGCCGGTGAAGGAAGCGATGACGTTTGAGACGGGCACGAACGAATGGAAGACGTGGGAGGCGTGGCCGCCGCATGAGGGCGTGACGCCGCGGAAGCTTTATTTCCGCGACGATGCGAAACTTTCATTCGAGGCGCCTGAAGACAAGCGGGAGGCGTTCGATTCCTACCTTTCCGATCCGGCAAATCCGGTGCCGTACCGGACGCGTCCTGTGGAGGAAACGTATTCGGAGGGGAGCCGGTGGTTCACGTGGCTGCTCGAGGACCAGCGATTCGTCCAGCAGCGGCCGGACACGCTTTCGTGGGAGACGGAACCGCTCACGGAAAACGTGACGATGGCGGGGGATATCGTGGCGCATCTATTCGCGTCGACGACTGGAACGGACAGCGATTGGATAGTGAAATTGATTGACGTGTATCCCGAGCGATACGAGCCGGAGCGCAAGATGGGCGGCTACGAGCTGATGATTGCGGACGAGGTGTTTCGAGGGCGATTTCGGAAGAGCTTCGAGAAGCCGGAAGCGATTGTGTCGGGGGAAGTGACCCCGTTTACGATCGATCTGCATACGAACGACCACGTGTTTCAGAAGGGGCATCGAATTATGGTGCAGGTGCAGAGCACGTGGTTTCCGGTGATCGACCGGAATCCGCAGAAATTTGTGCCGAATATATTTGAGGCCAAGGCGGAGGATTATCAGAAGGCGACGCAGAGGATTTGGAGGACGGCGGAGTATCCGTCGAATGTGGAGATTCCGGTGGTGGTGAAGTAAGCGCGGAGTGATGCAGATCGATACCGCGGAGCCAAGCATTCTACGTTGGGATTCTTCGCTTCGCTCAGAATGACGGCGCCGAAGGGGAGGGGTGATGAACGTGAGCGTGAATATTAATATGGTGACGACGGCGTTCGAATTGCCGGGCTATCGAGTGGTGAAAAATCTGGGGCTGGTGCGCGGGGTGACGGTGCGGTCGCGAAGTATTTTCGGGACGATTGGAGCATCGCTTGAGACTCTGGTCGGCGGAAATATTACTTTATTCGAAGATATGTGCGAGAAGACGCGGGAAGAAGCGCTGGAGTTGATGATGCAGCACGCCATCGAGCGGGGAGCAAACGCCGTGATCGGGGTGCGGTACGACGCGACCGAAGTGATGCAGGGCGTGACGGAGGTGCTGGCGTACGGGTCAGCGGTGCAGGTGCAGCCTGCATGAATGATGGCGCAGGTTCCGCGAGCGGAATAGAATGGAGGATTGGGGCGACTTGCAAATTTTAGTCGAGGAGGAGTGGATGAAGTTGCCGGAAATTGCGCGGGTGACCGGAAAGAGAGAGCGCGCAAGGCTCGGGGGGAGAATTCTATTGGCAGTAGCGGTGGTGGGCCTATTGGCTTGCGCGGGCGCTAGGGCGACGGAAAAGCCAAAAACCGCGACTGTACAGTTCAAGAACGGAGATCAGGCTCTTAGCGGCTTTTTGGTTCTACCAGACAAAGAAGGAAAGCATCCGGCAATGATCGTGATTCATGAGTCGTGGGGGCTGAACGACTGGGTGAAGGAACAGGCGGAAAAACTAGCCGAGCAGGGCTACGTGTCGCTAGCGGTGGATTTGTACGGGGGCAAGACGACGACCGATCCGGCAGAGGCCCACGAACTAATGCGTGCATTACCGGGAGCCGATGCAATTAAAGACCTTAGAGCAGCATTTGACTATCTTGCGGCGCGGCCAGACGTGAAGCCGGACAATATCGGCGTAATTGGGTGGGGCACTGGCGGGGGGCTGGCGATGCAACTCGCGCCGCACGAACCACGGCTGAGGGCGTGCGTGGTGAATTACGGAGCTTTACCGACCGATCCTGGCGACTTGCAGAATATTGGTGCGGCGATCCTAGGAAATTTCGGAGCGCTGGACAGGGGTATCACTCCGGACGATGTGAAGGCGTTTCAGGTATCCATGACAAAACTTCAGAAATTCGTGAGCCTGAAAATCTACGATAACGCGGGCCATGGATTTGAGAATCCAAACAATGCAGAAGCCTATCGGCCGGATGCTGCGGCGGACGCATGGAGACGTACTTTGACGTTTTTGAAGACGGTTGTGAGATAGATGGATGACGCCTTTAGCCCCTGATTTCGCGCCTTCGCGCACCCCGTCCTTCGGTACAAGATAACTTTGAGGGCAATCCAAGTTCGATTTGGTCGCCCCCCGCCTTGCCTCGTGGCTCTGACACGCGTACGCTTGAAGATGAATTTCAGGCGGAAGATGAACGAGAAAATCAACAACGGACGAGCTAGGGTGGCACGATTGGGCCCTCGAATGCCGACTAACGCGGGGCGGCGCCGGATGGGCCATGGTCTCCGGCTTGCGATTTTTTCGGCGGTGCTCGTTCTGCCTCTGGCCTTTTTCCTGGCCTTGAAGCCGACTTCTGCTCGCGTGGTCTGGGAACAATTCGCCCGGATGATTGAGTTCAAGGGCACCGGCAGAATCGCAGGTTCTGCGAAAATTCCCGCAACGCTGAACGTGAATTTGGCCGCTCTTCCGCCCCAAGCGCAAGCCGAATTTCTTCTCAAAGAAACCGTGAACGATTACGAGAGCAACGCCGGGAAGCTCTTGTCGCAGATGGAGAGTTGGCGTGGGCAATTAACGATGAGTCCGCAGCTGACGAGCCTACTCGATTCCGGGCTGAACTCCCCGGATTTGCGCGTGCGGGCCGCGGCCATTGAGATGGAATTAGTCGCCTACGATCTTCCGAAAACGCCAGAGAGTTCGGACCTTTTGATCGAACGAATCGCGAGCGATCCGGCTGGCCGTTCATGGGCTTTATGGATGCTGGGTGCGATTGGGAATCGCGGTATTGAGCCGGAGCAGGCGCTTCGAACATTGATTCAGTATTCGCATGATGCGGATGAGAAAACGCGATTTTGGGCTGTGGAGGGAATGTCGCTGCTGGGGACGGATGCGACAATTCCGGCGCTGATTGATATTTTTCGCAACGATCCTTCGATCGAGGTGCGCGAGAGGGCAGGCTCAGCGCTGGCACAGTCAGGCATGTTGACGAAGCAACAGCGGCTCACCGCTGTGCCTGCTTTGATGAGCGTTGGCGAAGATCCTTCGATCGATTCCAACACCCGAAATTGGACTTACCAGGCACTGCGCGAGATTACCGGCGCCCGGTATGGAACTAATCCGACCGATTGGCGCGAATGGTGGGCAGAGAACGCGGCGCACTAAACCGCTTCCTTTCTTACGGTTAAGTCTTTCCTCTGAAGGCTGGGACTAGTACTTCCCCGTTTGCATTTCGATACACAAGCGCCTGAAGCTTGCTGACAAGTTTGCCAATATGAAACACCTTATTGGGTCGCGAGCCGGAACTCAGAGGCCGGCGCGACGATAAATTGGCTTTTTCTGCTAAGTGACGCGAATTGCTTCGCGCGGAAGGGACACGAATGGGGATTTCTCCTGGCATGGCAAGTGGAGGATTTGAAACTGGCGCAGCAATGAGGGCGGCAGCATCTGCCGTAAAAAAACGCGGCGAGCCTGAACTGCCGGGCAAGCTTTTTGTGGTTGAGGGGATCGACGGCTCGGGAAAATCAACGCAACTGAGCTTGCTGCACAAGTGGCTGCAATCGAGAGGCTATGGCGTCGTGTTCAGTGAGTGGAATTCATCACCACTGGTGAAGGACACGACAAAGCTGGGCAAAAAGAAAAAGCTGCTTACCCCTGCGACTTTCTCGCTGATCCATTCGACGGATTTTGCCGACCGGACGGAGCGCAGCATTCTGCCGCTGCTGAAGGCGGGAGCGGTGGTGCTGTGCGACCGATATATGTACACGGCGTTTGCGCGAGACGTGGCGCGAGGGATGGACCGCGAATGGGTGCGCGATCTCTATGGATTCGCGGTGCAGCCGACGGTGGCGTTCTATTTTCGTGTTCCGCTGGAGACGGCCATCGGGCGGCTGCTCGACGCGCGCGACGGATTCAAATTCTACGAAGCGGGCATGGACCTGGGACTCAGCGACGATGCGGAAGAAAGCTTTCGCCTGTTTCAAGGGCGCATCATCGACGAGTACGAAAAAATGATTCCTGAATTCGGGCTTACCGTGATCGACGCAACTCTACCGATTGAGATTCAGCAGACACGCGTGAGACAGATCGTGAAATCGCACATCGCTAATGGGGCGGAATTGAGGATGCAGCCATGAGAGAGACGTATGGAAAAATCCTGCCAGGGATGGATCTTTCGCACGTCAACGGAAAGCTGATCGTAATCGAAGGAACCGACGGGGCGGGACGCACGACGCAGATAGAGCTTTTAAAACCGTGGCTCGAAGAACTGGGGCACGCGGTGCTGGATACGGGCATGACGCGCTCGACGCTGGCGGGAGACGGAATCCGGCGCGCGAAGGAAGGAGTGAATCTGGGGCGCGTGACCCAAAACCTCTTCTACGCGACTGATTTTGTGGACCGGTTCGAGAATGAAATCGTGCCGGCGCTGCGAGCGGGATTTATCGTGCTGACCGACCGTTACGTCTATTCGCTGATGGCGCGCGCGATCGTGCGTGGAGCGGACGCGCAATGGATTCGCAGCATCTATAGCGTGGCGCTGAAGCCGGACGCGGTGTTTTATCTGCGATTGGGAGTGGAGCAACTTGTGCCGCGAGTGATTTTTTCCAGAGGGTTCGACTACTGGGAATCGGGAATGGATCTTTATCCCGGGCAAGATATGTACGAAAGCTTCTGCAATTATCAGGCGGCACTATTGGCGGAGTTTGACCGGCTGAGCGAAGAATTCAAATTTGAGACTGTGGATGCTTCAGCGGATGCTCGCAGCGTGTTTTCGCAACTGAAAGTGAAAATACTGGCGCTGCTGGAAAATGATTCGCGGAAGCAATTCCTTTCGATGCTGACGATGCGAGCGAATGGCGGAAGCATGCCGAAGAGCGAGGAAGACGCCATTGCGGCGGCTGCGCGAAAGCATTCCGTTACGCGCGATCTGGAACTCGTTTCGCAACCGTTTGCGGTGCACACGCCGAACGGAAATGGAAGCGGCCATGGAGCGATTGGGCATCTGAAGCCCTGAGCCGCAGAAGATCGAAGACTCACCGCAAATAGCCCCAGTTATGCAGGCGGTCGCTATCTTCCTCCCAGCGGTCGCCGATGTCAGTGCGGTAATACATGTTGGGAATCAACACGTTTTTGATGCGCGAGTAGACCTGCGCCTGAGCTTGCTTCATGGTTTGGCCCGTGCCGATTACGATCAAGATCACGCCTGATGTTCCGGCGATGAGCCACTGGCCGTTGATCTGCTTCACGTCTTCGATGTGAATTTCATCTGCGGGCGGTTTCTTGAAGATAATGGCGGAATTTTTTGAGAACGAGTCGAAGGTTTCGTCATCGTCGAACGGGAACGGCGGAACGACAATGCGAACGCCGATCTGAAAGCCGCTGCGCACTTTGAGTTTCGGATCTGCGCCGTTGGCGAGATCCCAGAAAAATTGGCCGATGGGCGTAATCATGCCGGCCTGCTGAATGCTGATTGTGGGATATCCGAAACGCGCGGTAAATTCGAGCGGATAAATACCATTGTTGTTGACGATGCAATTCAAATCGATGTAGCCAACGTAGCCTTCTTCCGCAAGCTTGGGTTCCATCTTGAGGAGCGTCTGATTGAAAAGGTGATTTGGGCCACTCCAGAACATCGAGGTGCCCATTTCGCCGGTGGGCGGACCTATATCGCCGGGGAATAGCTTCTTGTGCTCGAAATTGATATTGATCGGGCTGATGAAATTCTTGCCGTTGAAAAAAGCGCCCACGGCAACTTCCACGCCGATCATCCGGCGCTGGAGCTGGAAAACTTTAATTTCATCGGAGAAGGCCCGCTTGTAGGCTTCGAGCATTCGAATTACATCTTGGCCATCCTCTTCCTCGCCGACGAAAAGCCGGCGCTTCACGTTCTGCGCTTCGCCGCTGGGCTTGATGACGTAGCGACCGGGATTCTGCGTCACGTGGTCGACCGCGTTGTCGAAAGATTCGAACTCGGCGTAGGGAATGATGTTCACGCCGGCTTTCTTCAGCTCTTCCTGGCCGAATGATCGGTCGTCTTCGAGTTTGTCGCCGTAGGCGGTGCCGCCGATCACGGGCTTGCCTTCCTTGCGCAGCGCCTCCGCTTTCTCGCCCTGGCCGAGAGTGTCATCGAAGACGATGATGTCTGCCCATTCTTTATCCTTCTCCCAGTCTTTCGATTTGGCGACGAAACCATCGGCAATATCGCGCTCTTTCTTGTCGCCGATGAAATAGCGGACTTCGTGGCCTTCTTTCGAGACTTGCCAGGCGATGTCGCTGATCAATCCTGTGAGTGAGACAAACAGGAAATTCTTCTTATCCATCGAGCCTCTTGTGACCCGAATTTGGACGGCAAGTTTACATGAGCCGGCGGCGAGAGGAATATTGATATTGGATTAAATTCGGCTTGCCTGGCGGCAGGAGCGCAGCAGGCTGAATCGTGCCGCTCGGTTGCCGGCACCGCGCATCAGTTGCTGTGTGCTAAGATTACTAGCGTTCATAGGCCCGTAGCTCAGTTGGCTAGAGCGCTACCTTGACACGGTAGAGGTCTGCGGTTCGAGCCCGCACGGGCCTACCATCCTTTTCAATGACTTGCGTGGGCATCACTTCCACCTCAGCCGCTTTTGTGACGTGTTTTGTGCCATTGACTACCTCTGAGTCTGAGGCCGAGATTTGCGGACGATTCGACAGAGCCTCAATTGCCGCCCGCTTCGCATCGAGTTGGATGTGGGAGTAGCGTCGGAGCATTCGCGCGCTAACGTGCCCGGCGATGTCCATAATCACGCGATCGGGCACTCCAGCTTCACCCAGGGCGGAGATCGCCGTGTGCCTCAAATCATGGAATCGAAGCCCGCCAAGCCCGGCCCTTTTCGTCAGTGTTCGCCATGCAGTACGCCAGCTACCGACGGCCCGCGTAGGATCAAACTCCCACTCAACGCTGTCCAGACGATTTCTACCGTGGAAGCGGAACTTGGGGCGAAGGGCCGCGAATACAAAATGAGAAGGTTCAACGGAGCCAAATGTTTCCGCACGGCGGCGGAGCTTCCAAAGCGCCTCGTAGGATTCGGTATTCAGAGGAATCATACGGATCCCGGCTTCAGTCTTGCTCTTAGAAATCTCGAGCGTTCGGTGGATGAAATCCACATGCCGCCACTGTAAAGCGCGGAGTTCGCACTTGCGGGCTGTCGTGTTAACGGCGAGCACAGCCGCATTATAGGCTGTCTCCCATTCGGGTTTTTGTGCCGCTATGTGGAACAGGCGAGTCCGCTCCTCATGCGTGAGCGCGCGGCCAATCGTCTGAGGTTCCCGCAGTGGCTTAATGCCCTCGCCGACAAGATGCCACAGCCCAGCTTTCTTCAGGATGCGCCGAAGACAACCAGTCTCCATGTTGATGTACGACGGCCCCATGCCCGCTGCATTCCGCCATTCACGGTAAGCGAGTATGTCTTTCGTCTTGATTGCCGAGAGTCTTCTGAGTCCAAAGTACTGTTTGAGCGCGGTGGTGAGGTCGGTTTCCTTCACGAGGCTCGACGGGGCGAGCTCCATTTTTCGGCTGGCAAGATATTCGTCAGCAGCTTTGCCAAAAGGCAGCCGTCCGGTGCTTCGCCTTTGGGGTGCGATCTCCCCGCGTTCGGCTTTCGTAATCTCCCGTTCTTCTGCGCGAGCGGCTATCTCGCGGTGATCGTCATCAGCGGAGATTCTCCGGCATTTCGTGTCCTTGAGTGGGACGCGATAGCGCACGCCGTTGACACTGAAATCGGCCCAGAACCATTTGCCTCGCTTCCAGAGAGCCATCTTTACTTACCTCGCTTCGCGACTTTGCCGAATTGCGAATAGTTATCGCGGTAGTATTCGCGCATGTAGCGGTTCCGCTTCTCCTTCCATTCCGGTGTCGACTTATAATCGCGCAGCCGACATTTGGTCGAGCACCATTGGCGTCGGCAGTGTTGCGCGAAGAACCAATCACCGCACGAGCAGCGGCGTATCCTGGCAATTAGCCCATCCCCAGCCAGACGGATCACGTGCAGAATTGTCCATGATTCCTGTTCCCGGCCTTTGCCCTCTGCATCGGCTACCGTAATCCATTGCCGGGGGCGCGCGCTTTTACTCGCGAATACGCTCGGGATCCAAGGATCGAACAGACCTGATGGCAGCATCTCTACCTGAAAGCCGCTGCCTTTCCGTTTACTGCCAAAAATGTAAGGACGAAACGAATAGCGGGAAAGGGCCTTTTGGGCTCGGCGCTGCGCGTCAAAGTCCCATGTGTTACCAAAACAGCCAACTACAGGCCACGTGGCGGGATCCGAAATCAATCCTCGCCCGACGGGAGCTCTCAACATAAGCGGCCGCGCAGAACCGCAGAGTGCCGCTAGATCGGCGATCAGTATCGCAACCCGCCGGGCCGCCTCTGATTTAGCGTTTAGATTGAGCCATTGGACAACCGGACCGGCATCATTTTGTCCGCGATAGACACGTGGTGCTCCTGATACATGCTTTTCTGATGTAAGAGACGTCATAAAAGTAAGAGACAATTTACGCGCGTAAACCTACGCTGTCAACAGCCGCAATTGGCTGCGATTGGATTATGGGAGGAGTGATGGATACCCAAAGGCGAGCAGAACCCCTGAAACAAGTGGCTGCGAGTTTCGGCACCAGCTACGACACATTTTTCAGAGCTGCGAAAGCAGGCCGTATCAAAACGATTCGATTTGGCAAACGGCTTTATGTTCCTGCAGCTGAAATCGAGCGAATCGAGCGAGAAGGTCTCGCACCGCGCCTGACTTCGGTACAGCAATAGGTGCCGACGTGTCGTTTGCGAAACTACGGCAAAACATACCGCTCAAATCTGACCAACGTCTAGTCAATCAATTAACTTCGGAGCTGCAACCATGACCATAGCCGAGCTCTCGGAGCAATTCCGCATCCCGCGAGAGCTACTGGAGGCGGCGGCCGTTCGACACATCCCAGACGCCGAGATTCGCGAATTGCTTGGTATTCACGGACGCAGGCACCAGGACCTAAGCGGTATTGTCTACCCGTATCGTGATCCGCGAAACGGTCGCGTTCTAGGCCATCGCGTGCGTCTCGACACGCCAGTTGAAGATGGACAGAAGTATCTTTCGGAGCAAGACTGCCGCACTCTTTTCTTTCCGCCAATTCTTGACAGCGAACTGACCGACATATCGTTCCTGGCGGTGATCGTCGAGTCTGAAAAAGCTGCGCTCGCATTGACGGCGCTTGCCGACCGGAAGGGGAGAAAGTTGCTAGTTGTGGCAATCGGCGGCGTAAATGGCTGGAAGCGAAAGATCGGGGTCGAATCGACACCCGACGGCGAACGCAAGGCTGTTACGGGCCCAAGCCCGAGCTTTGATTGGGTAGTGTGGCAAGGCCGGAAGGTGATCATCGCGTTTGATTCAAACGTAGCTGGCCGCCGCGATCTCGAAGCAGCACGGCTCGCACTCGCGAAGGAACTACTAAGTCGCGGCGCACAGGTGTTCATAGCCAGCACGCCGCGACAGCCAGGTGTTAATGGCCCGGATGATCTAATCGCCGTCGCTGGTGACGATTCGGCGCTTCAAATGCTTGACAGAGCTGCACCGTTTACTCCGGCCACGATGACCCATTCCACGCGGACAGGATTTGTCCTGACGCCGCTGAGTGATCTTCTCAACAAACCAGAGGTGCCGGTTGATTTCGTTCTCGAAAACGTGCTCGTCACAGGCGGTGTTTCGGGAGTTTTTGCAAAACCGAAGGTGGGTAAGAGCACGTTTTCCAGAAATCTGTGTTTGGCGGTCGCCCGCGGCGAGGACTTCCTGGGTTTGAAAACAAAAAAGGGTGAGTGCATATACCTGGCGCTTGAAGAACGCGAGGAGGACATCCGCCGAGATTTTCGCGCGATGGGTGCGGATGGTAGCGAGCTTATCTATATCCATGCCGCGAGCGCCCCGGCTGAGGGAATTGCTGCGCTCTGCGACTTGGTCCGGGAGCGGAGACCCGCTCTAGTGGTGATTGATCCTCTGTTTCGACTCGCCCGCATTCGTGACGAAAAGGCGTATGCAGAGACTTACGCAGCCCTCGGCCCATTGATTGACGTGGCCCGTGAAGTTGGCACTCACGTCATGTTCTGCCACCACGCGGGTAAGGGTATGAAGGCCGACTCAGTTGACTCACCTCTTGGAAGTACAGCCATCGGCGGAGCCGTATCGACGTTACTTATCCTCAAGCGGACAAACGCCCACAGAACCCTCGAAACCGTCCAGCGCGTGGGCGCGGACATTCCTGAGACCGTCTTGCGATTCGATCCCACCACCCGGCAGCTCGCTCTGGGTGGAACTCGCTTTGACGCGGAACGTCACGAGTCAGAGATCGAAATCCTCGAATTCCTTAGATCAGCAAGTGGCCAACAAACGCAGGAGCAAATCCGCGATGGCGTCGAGGGTCAAACGAAAGTCACTCGCGCCGCCTTGACCGCGCTCGTTGCCACCGGAAGAGTGGATAGGACAGGAGACGGAAAGAAGGGCAAACCATTCCTGTACGCATTCCCGAATAGTGGTTCCGAACATATGACGGGAACCACAAAACCAGAATCCGGAGATCGGGTCCAAATTACTGAAAAGAATGAGCGCATTCCGGTTCCCGAAGATTCACAAACTTCGATGGTGGTTTCAGACACCGAGCACGGCGACGACACGGTCCGCCTATGAACCAGGCTGCTGAACTCTTAACCGAGCTTCGCTGGCGTGGGGTCAGCGTGACGGTCGAAGGCGACATCCTCTGCCTCAAACCCAGGCGCGCCTTGGACGATACCTTATTGAAGCGCGTGCGAGATGCGAAGCCCGCCCTCTTGGAGGTCTTGCGAAAGGAACCTCCGAATTTTACAGCCGCCGACGCGCAAATGGCGAGCGTGACTTGCTGGCACTGCGTTGGATTGGGCGTATGCGATTGCTCAACGTGCGGTGTAATGAAGCCGTCCGTCGTGTGGTCTGCGGGCGAGTGCGTCGCCTGCAAATTTAGAAAGACTCGCCTCCAGTGATTGATACGCCTAGGAGCCAGCAGGGCGAGTCTCGACGAACCTGGTACGCAGGTTCGCTGAGTGATTGAATGAAGCATCAAAATCCCGAACCGGCACCGATTGGAGAGCACCTCTTGACGCTCAAAGAGGCCGCTGCAGTGCTGAGGCTGCACCCGCGCACCGTGAGGGAGTACCTCCGTCGCGGAGAGCTTGAGGGCAGAATCATCGGCGGACAGTGGAGATTCCGTCGGAAGGAGCTTGATGGTTTCTATGAGGATGCACCCGCAGTTAGGATTACGGCGGAAAGGAGGATCAGGGGGATTAGACGGGTGGAACGGAGAAGGGCACGGCGCGGTTGGCACGAGTATTTCGGAATGAAGGGGAGAACCCTATGAGCGAGAAAAAGCGATCTTTTCCTGCAGGTGATTTACTGGTGCGACTTGAATTGGAAATAGAAAAAATCAGTGATGCTGAAGACCGGAACATCGCCCAATGCATGGTAGTAGTTATATCGGCACTCGAAGTAGGGCCTGACGTTGACCGCCTTGTGGAATATACGAGTTACGGCAGAGATTTCATCGAAGCCATCTCGCATCGAATGCGAGCAGCCAGACTTTGGATTGGTGACCTAGTCGACGATAGAGAGTGGAGAGATAAAGACGAAGAACTATTGTCGGATATCTTTAGGCATGCCTCGGTTGCGCAAGGAAGCTTACTGCGAGAAGTCAATGAGAACGGCGGCTGCGCATACTTCGATGCAGAAACAAGGCAACCGGAAGGGGAATGGCACCCGGGCATTGTTCCAGCTGACTGCCTGAATTAAATGGCAGTCGAGTAATCCAGAATCGTCGCATTCTGAGATAGCTAGTGATAATCCCTGTGGGTGTTGAAAAAGTCTTCGTGAATGCGCACTGAAGCGTTGGCAGCAACGTCTATATGAGCAAGCGTTCTGCCGATGCTCTTCTTCATCGCTATTCACGGAGGCTTGCGGATTATGATGGGACAACACTCCCGTTCCGAGTCGCTGTTCTACTACTTTCGCATTGAAGATCAGGTTCCTGAAAACCACCTACTGCGTCTCCTGGACCGACACATCAGCTTCGATTTCGTTCGTGAGAAGCTGAAGGACTCCTACAGCGATACGGGCCGACCTTCGATCGATCCGGAACTCCTATTGCGCATCCTGCTGATCGGCTATCTGTATGGCGTCACCAGCGAGCGCAAGCTAGTCGAGGAACTGCAGATGCATCTGGCCTGGCGCTGGTTTACCGGACTCAGCTTCGATCAAGAGGTTCCCCATCACTCCACCTTCTCGAAGAACCGCCACGGACGGTTCCATGAGTCCGACCTGTTTCAGCAACTCTTTGAAGAGATCGTGGATCGCTGCCAGGAAGCGGGATTAGTGGAAGGGGAACACCTGTCGGTCGATGGCAGCTTTATTGCCGCCAACGCCAGCCGGTCCAGCCGCATCCCGCGGGAGCAGTTAGCGGAAGCCGCGCAGGTGAAACTCACCATCCGCGAGTATTTAACCGAACTCGAGCAACAGAACCCGATCGAAGAGCCGACCCATCAACAAGCCCTGGTCTCGACGACCGATCCCGATTCCACGTATGCGACCAAGGGATCTCGGGCGGCGGAGCTGGGGTACTTCAACAACTATCTGATCGACAACAAGAGTTGCGTGATTGTGGGCGTTCAGGCGACGGCAGCTCGGCTGAGCCAGGAAAGTGCGGCGGCTCGCGAGATGATCACACGGTCAGCGGAGAGACGCGGCCGCTTCCCACAGTCGGTTGCCGCCGACACGACCTATGGGAACGGTGAGCTTTTAGCTTGGTTTGAGGAACGAAACATCACTCCTTATATTCGCGTGAAAGAAAGTCCTGCTCCCAAAACCAACTTGTACGGGATCGAGAAGTTCACCTACGTTGCCGAGACGAACAGCTATCAATGTCCTGAAGGAAAGCGGCTCAACTACGTTGGCATCAATGCCATAAATCGAACGCATGTGTATGTGGCTACGCGGAAGCGCTGTCGCGACTGCCCGCAAAAAGCGCAATGCACCAGGGGCCACTATCGGCAGATCGCTATCCATGTCCACGAACCAGCGCGACAACGGACACGCGAGCGAACAACCGTTCCGGCTTTCGCAGCAGCGCAACGCCAACGCCGGAAAGTAGAAGCACTGTTTGCTGAGTTGAAAAACCAGATCGGACTGCGGAGGGTGCGTTTGAGGAGAATGAAGCATGTTCGCGAACAATTCTTTCTCGCGGCTACAGCCCAGAACTTGAAACGACTGGCTCGCTTCCTAAGATCAAGATCTCTAGAATCAGCCACGGTTCCGATCTGAGATAGAAAAAAGAAAGCGATACCCCGCCGCAGGAAAATCACCACAGAGCAAAACTCCCTCCAGTGGGCGAGTTTTTCAACACCCACCCCTGTTCCCAACAGTTAACTCGGAAGAGCCTGCCTGGAAGAGCCAACTCGCAAGGCGGGGCGGCCGGAATTTCTTCTTGCGCTTCCAGCAAGCCCGCGTCCGCCCAGCGCAAGGCCCATTCTCCTACCCAAACGACGTGAGTCTGGCTCGTGTTCTTTGATGCTTAAACTTCTCAACAATTTAAATCGCCCCATTCACCTCCGGCTGCCGAGGCGCGCTCCAGGACGCAGATGTCAGAAAATGAAAATGTGTTGAGGAAAGGATTGTCTTGCGGAGCATCGAGCAATAACGACGGGTCGTTTCGGAAACAGGCGACTGCCGTACTAAACGGTCCGCATCTTACCTCGGACCGTCATCATGCAAAGACTAAAAAGCCCGATCGCTAAAAGAAAGAGACTGGCAGGTTCGGGAGCAGCAACCGGAGTTACCGTGACGGTAACATTCTCACGAATGGGTGGAGTGTTATTCGAAAATTCGATGTACCTGTAATTAACATCGTTAAAAAATATGTTTCCTATATTTCCGTCTGCCAACGTAAGCCCCAGTCCACCGATGTCATCAAAAAAAGGTTGGTTCAAATTCAAGACATTATCGAAAACGATAGCAAAGCCGCCTACAAAATTTGAAGTGGTGAGTACTCCGGGAGCTGACGTGGGGATCAGAGAGGCACTCTGGCCGTTGACCAAACCTGAGAAGTCGGGGACGTAAAACACTCCGGGGGTAGCCGATTCGGTTCCGTCAATGATTGCAGTTATATCGACACCAGTACCCGTGACGGTCAGATTGAACTCATCCGCCATTGCGGCAGTGCAGAAAAAGAGCGAGCAGATACCCAGCAGAGCGACCAGCCTTAGGTTGAGCATTCGAGTTCCTTTATGAGGCAGCTTTGTATGCGAATACTATGCAGTCGTGGCTGAGAGTCAAGATATTTTTGAGTACTATACGTACCGAAGATTAAGATTATCGCAGGGCCAGTTGGCCGTTAGTATCCAAACCTATTTTGGAAAATACCCTACCTCCGATTACCTCATTAACTGCGCTCCGAGCAAAATTCTTTGGCAAATTGACATTTCCCATCAAGCGAACATGTGAAAATATATTGGCGATTCCCGTGAAAGCTTTACTCAACAACAAGCGAACCTCCGTCACGGCCTTGGTCTTTGCTCTTGGGGCGGCCATTCTGCCGATCAGTCCACAAGAGGCATCTGACATGTTCACACCTGAGAAGACGGTGGGCTTTTCAGCATCCTCGATTTATCCGGAATTCGTAAACGCCAACCTTGCTCAGTCGCAAAAATCTACCGAAGTCACCGCCAGGGAACAGACCGAGATGGCAAATCGCGTGCGACAAGAGTTCCTGCACGCCTGGAATGGGTACAAGCAGTACGCATGGGGACACGATGAACTCAAACCGTTAAGCAAGAGCTATCGTGATTGGTACAGCGCTTCACTTTACATAACGCCCGTCGATGCGTTGGATACGATGATCTTGATGGGACTGGACGACGAAGCTGCGAAGACGAGGGAGTTCATCGCAAAGAATTTGTCATTTGACCAGGATATTTCCGTCAAGAACTTCGAGATCAGTATCCGGATGCTGGGCGGCCTGCTCAGTAGTTATCAACTCACTGACGACAAGCGTTTGTTGGCGCTAGCTGAGGATTTGGGAAACCGCTTGTTGCCGGTGTTCAACTCTCCGACGGGCATGCCCTATGTGAATGTGAATCTCAAGACCGGTAGGGTTAGCGGCGAGGAAACCAATCCTGCTGAGGTCGGAACCCTTCTGATTGAGTTCGGGACGCTCAGCAAGCTGGTGAGAAAACCGATCTATTACGACAAGGCAAAACACGCGCTGGTTGAACTATACAATCGGCGGTCTCCCATCGGGCTCGTTGGCTCCGGGATCAACATCAGAACCGGGGCGTGGACGGACGAAACGAGCCATATCGGCGGGGGTATCGATTCCTACTACGAGTATCTGTTAAAGGGCTCGCTCCTTTTCGATGACAAAGATTGCGAGCGGATGTGGAAATCGAGTATCCAGGCGGTGAACCAGTATCTTGCAAACGATGCCGTCTCTGGATTTTGGTACGGGCAAGCAAACATGAATAGCGGAAAGCATGTGGGCACTTATTTTGGCGCGCTGTACGCTTTCTTCCCTGGCGAGCTTGCCTTATCCGGTGACCTGGATCGTGCCAGGAGCTTGGAAGAATCCTGCTACAGGATGTGGACGAAATGGGGAATTGAACCGGAAGTGTTGAATTACTCCAACATGAAAATTGTCGAAAACGGATATGCGCTTCGTCCGGAGATTATCGAGTCGGCGTATTACCTCTACCACTTCACCAAAGATCCGCGCTACCTCGATATGAGCCAGACATTCTTCAATGCAATTGAGAAATACTGCAAAACCGATGTGGCGTATGCGGCGTTAAGCGATGTGGAAGAGAAGACAAAGGCGGACAGGATGGAGAGTTTCTTTCTTGCTGAAACGTTGAAGTATCTCTACCTGCTGTATGCTCAATCCAACACGCTCGATTTGACGAAGGTGGTCTTCAACACCGAAGCCCATCCAATCAGGAGAACCTGGTAGCTCTCCTGGGGCGATGGTCAGCCGAGGTCGACGCAGCGATCCATCCGGCGGTGTGTCGAATATTTGTAGGAATCCCCCTACTGCCGTTCTCAGACTGAGATAGCTAGTGATAATCCCGGTGGTCTCAATGGGTCGATGCAACACTAAGCTTGAACCCACCTTGCATTGAAAACAAAAGCCAAAATCGCTCACTAGGGTTAGACCAGTAGGAACGCTGCCCTGGCTGGATTTTGGCCAACTACAGCCAACAGATGGTTCTTCCGCGGAAGCATTGCCGAATCAATGCACTGGATGGTGTTGCATCGACCAGTTGAGCTGGCACCTGTTCTCGACAGTTTTATTTTGCAACGCGCCAGTTTCCGATTACCGCGTTTATCAGGACCTAGGACCATGCCGCCATGAAGAAAACGACAACACGCTACCATGCGGCCCGACTCTGGTTTTTTGCGGGTGCGAATCAAGCACGACCGGAAAAGCTTAATGATCGTGCCAGTCCGGACTGGTCAATTCCATCCGCCAGATGGGGCCACTGCCATACAGCGGACCCTCTGATTTAGCGAAGGACGGGGCATCGCCGCCGCTGAGAATCCAGATGTGGGTGTCCTGGGGCTGCTTGCCGATAAGCGGCGCAACCACTCCGGCGACGCCTCCGATGTCGACCTTCACGACATAACGCGTAGCTTTCTGGGAGGAGCCTCCTGCCGAGACCGAGTCCTCGCCTTCGGGAGAGATCAAGAGTTTCACGAGCCGGGGTTTTGGCGTGGCTGCCACCATTGAAAGTGTTGTCAGCGGAACGTCGGGCCGGATGTTCTTCAGCAGCGTAATAACCATGCCGTTGGAGACGTTGGACGGAAGTTTGAGCCGGTCGGTCACGGTCTTCTCTTTGCCGTCGTTGTCCGTATAGCGGACCGTGACCTGACCCGTTAGGCCGTCCACCGAGACATCCATCGGTTGTTTGAATGCGGGGCCCTTTTGGACCTGGTGATCGCTTATGAGCCGGAAAACATGGCGCTGAGAAAAAACGACGGTTTCTTCATTTATCGAGCCGTCCTTGAAGCGAAGAATCGTGTGGTTAGTCACGCGATCGCCACGGGCGACCTGCGTTGAATCACCCTCGGCGAGGATGTTGCCTTCGAGCGTGCGTAGCACAAGGAACCCGCGTTCCACGCCCTCCGTGTATTTCACCGCCACCGCCGACTGCGACAGTACTCGGGAAGGGAGGAGGGCCCACGTTACTAAAACGACGAGCGCCAAAAACCGGATACGTTTGACCATAGAGCATCATACCCTCACGATGGTCCTCAAGTGGTAGGCAGCGAGTTTGCCAACTCCTGATTAGTTGCGTAATCGGAAACTAGGCTTTGCAGATGAGGTGAGAAGGCTTGACTGGATAGGTGATGACATAACGAAGTCGGCCTCACAACGAGCCGAGTAAACTGTGCGGTATCCAACGTACAGAGCTCGGATCGAAGGAGGCCGAGATGCGAATTATAGGATGCGATCTACATGCTCGACAACAGACGATCGCGATGTTGGATAGCGATACAGGCGAGCTGGAAGAGAAGACCCTCGAACATCAAGGCGAGACCGTGCGGGAGTTTTATTCCGCACTGTCTGGTCCGATTCTGGTAGGGATCGAAGCGACTGGCTCGATGCAGTGGTTCCTGGAACTGATGGAAGAGCTGGGGATCGAATGCCGCGTCGGCCATCCCCAGAAGATCCGCCGAGCAGAGACGCGCAAACAAAAGCATGATCGGCGGGATGCGCTCTTGCTTCTGAAGTTGCTGGCCGAGAATCGCTTTCCAACCATCTGGATGCCCTCGAGCGAGCAGCGCGATCTGCGCACGTTGCTACGTCATCGTCATCAGTGGGTGCGCCTGCGATCTCGAGTCCAACACACGCTGCAATCGATGGCACTCAACCACGGTCTCAGGAGAGGCCACGCGCTATGGAGTCAAGCGGGCCTGCACGCACTTCGGGCATTGCCTCTGGCTCCTCATGCCAGCGAGCGGCGAGCGGCACTGCTGTCTTTGTACCCTCGTTTGCAGGAATCCATCGACCAGCTGGATCAGCAGGTCAGCCAGCAGGTTCAGCAACATCCCTCGGCGCGGCGACTCATGACGCACCCGGGAGTGGGACCGATCACCGCGTTAGCTACCGAAGTTTTCCTGGGCGATCCGCTGCGGTTCATCGATGGAAAAGCACTGGCCAGTTACATCGGCATGATCCCGAGCGAACACTCCAGCGGAGGCCGGCAGCGGCTGGGTGCGATGAGCAAACAAGGAAACGCGCTGCTGCGTTATCTGTGGTGCGAAGCGGCGATGCACGCGGTGGAGCGGGATCCGGAGTTGAAACGCTTCTATCGGCGCAAACTGGTGCAGAAAGGGCTGGGGAAAGCGAGAGTCGCTGCAGCCAGGAAACTCGGGATCCGACTCTGGATCATGATGCGTGACCAGATCGATTACGAAGAGTTCTGCCGTCGCGGAAAAGCGCGGCAGGAAAGCGGTAGTGTCCGTGCGGGGATGCCTGATCTCGACAGTGGTCCTGCAGCATAGTGACCGGATCAAGTGAATAGGCTACCCGCCTCCCCATTGCGGGGAGTTCGAAGAAATCATCATGGTCGCACGTGATCGGAGAGATGTCTGGTGGGCAACACCGAGTCGATGAAGTGACACGAACCGAGTCCCGTAGGTTGGACAGGAAGAACAATCCGAGAATTGCGGCGCATTGCCCGCCGAAGGAAACAGCGGGACTGCGCAATGCAGGAGTCTGTGCGAAAGGAATAAAAAAAGAGTTAAAGACTCTTGACGTGGCCGACTTCGTTAGAGATGTCGAGAAATCCTCTTCGCACCAGCTATCTCAGATTGAGATAGCTAGTGATAAACCCTGTTCGCAACAGTTACCCGCATCATGGTGGCCGAAAACTAGCGGAACAGAGTCATCGCGGCATTGTATAAATCAACAGTTCATGGCCGTCGACCACCGCAAGATGACGTCCGTCGGGCGACAATGCAGCCGCCGACTGCCCTCTAATACTTGTCCGAAATACCGTGACCTTGGTCAGAGGATCGTAGACAACCACTTCCTTCTGCCCGCCAAAATCCAGATCCAGTTTTTCTGCTAACGGGTTCGGGCGAAAGGATTGAAATGCCATGCGACCTGAATCCGCTATTCCCAGGAGCGTACCCTCAGCAAGTATTGGTTCGACTGTCCCGTTGCGATGCGCAATCGTGCGATTACTTCGGCCCGGTCCACTCACGAGAACCGCGTCCGCCGAGATTAGCGCTAGACCCGAGGCACACCCTGTCGAAATTTCGTTGGTGAGTGAGCTGACGTTCCACGAATGCTCGCTGCTCGCCTGGACGATGCCGACATAGCAAGGGCTTGTGGGAAGTGAATCCAGCAATACCGAGTCGCCATGCACATCTACTACTCTAGTGCCCACAGGTGCCGCTAAACGCGTCACAGCTGCCAGGTCGGCCAGACGGTATAGCAAGATCGTATCTGCCTCTTGCAAGGCCACTCCGAGGCCGGATTTCGACCAGATGAGTTTGGAAGATTTGATAAGAGGTATGTGGCCTATTGTCGTAAAGTCGTCGCTAAGTATGTCAACTCGATCCTTGTATCTGACCCAAAATCCACCAACGGTGCCTCCCACATGGAAAGGTGCATCAGGCATAGAGGTCCACTGATGCGTCGCAGTTGGCTTTCCGGTGAGGTCGAACACGGCAGCCGCGTATCTCTCACCATGGCTATCCCCTGACCTGCAGCAGTATTCTTTAAAGAATGTGGTTGCGACTTTATCGACGCTTAGCCAAGAGAGCGTATCTGCCCGATGCCGGAAATGCGGGTCAGATTCGCTCATCCAGAATCCAGTTGGAAACTGGGGGCTGCCGAGATGCCGAAGAGATGTTTTGACTGGAGTCGAATCCTGACCAAAGCAGTGCGCGATGGGTACAAGAATTGTGAACGCGAGGGTTATCCAGCGACGTCGCATTTTCAAATCCCTCTGAGCAAGCCCTGCTTCCTTTGGAAGACAAGAATGCAATTCGTGTCCCACTAACGATGGTCTTCATTCAGGGGGGGAATGCACTGAAAACAAACCACAAGGCTCAAACGGCTAGCTCGAGCTACGGTTCAGTGTAGCGGGCAAACACGACAACAGTGTCAGTTTTGCCTTGCATGGCACGTGCTGAACGGAAGAGTAGCATCCGATAGCCGAGCTTCCCCGCGGTAACTGTTGATAAATCCGGTGGTCTCAATGGGTCGACGCAACACCGGCCCGAAGTCCAATCTGCAGGTGTTTTAGCTCTTTCATGATTGCTCTCGGAGCGAGCGACGGTGTCAGGTTGCCGGGACTTTGATTCTACGCTTTTGGCGCCGCAGAGGTGCCGTAGGTTTCATTCGCGGACGGCGCCTCTTCAGAGGTGTAAGATTGACCTCCAGTTCGGGATTTCCTGTATCAGGGAACCGGAAATGGACAGGAAAGATTTGGGCCGATATAAACGGGTGCTACTAGAACGACGGCGCGGAATGTCGGTCACAACCGGTGCAGCTGATAGCCCGATCCCGGCCGCCGGCCGCCAACAGGGTGATCCCGTGGACCAAGCGAATGCGGATGCCGAAGCTGAACTTCAGATCCACTTGCATCAGGCTGATTTGCGGCTCCAGCGAGCAATCCAGGATGCACTTAGCCGAATCAGGCATGGAACGTTTGGCACCTGCGAGGCCTGCCAAAAACCAATCTCCCGAGCTCGCTTGGAAGCCGTGCCTTGGACTCGGCACTGTCGGGATTGCAAAGAGCGCGAACGTTCTTAACGGAAAGCTTAGGGCGGGGAGAAAGTGGACAAGGGATGGCGAGCGAGAAAATTAAGGACCGTCAATGGAATCTACATTTAAGTCGGGGCAACTCGTCCGAGTCAATCTCGCTTGGCATGCAAGTCGAAAGCGTAACGTTTCACGCCGCTGTCACGGACGTTCTGCCGGGAATTTTGGAGAGCGCGCTAATCGGCTGAGTTCACTGCGCGCGGCTGACTAAGCAAACCTCGGACGCATTGCGCTAACGTGTCAAAGCACTCCATCTTGGGTATCATCGCATCGATACCGATTGCTGCCATGAGCGATTGGTAGTCCAAAACTTCTTCGTACATTGTGAGGAGCACGATCCGAACATTAGGCATCCGGCCCCTCAGTACCGACGCGACTTCCACGCCATTCATGTTCGGCATTCGAAGATCCAGAAGAACTATGGCGGGTTCTAACTGCGTTGCCTTTTCGACGACATCAGTGCCATCGATTGCCTCACCACAAACTTCAAGGTTTTGTAGGGTCAGGTAGGTACGAACGGCTTTTCGAAAGTCTCTGCTATCGTCAGCGATCAATATTCCGTTGGTCATTGGCGCGGTGCTGAAATGGCCTGAAGAATGCAGCTCAAAACAATCGCATGGGACGTAACCGCGAAGAATAGGGTACTTCCTGTATTGCTGTTTCGGAAACAGCCAGGAATTTGGAGCGTGTCAGTCAACAATGCACTTTAAGCCGCGCCCTTTGCCTTTGCTCTTTCCGACGCACGTATCAAGCGACTTGTATCAACCCGGCCATAGAGATGCCCCGTTCCGGCTGAAGGAGCGAGGAGGCCACCATTGAGCGGGAGATGCGCGCTTCAGGAGGGATTTCTTTGTACACCTACGCGATGTGGAGCGCAATGTCATTTGCACGATTGCGCGAGCGTTTTCTGTTAGACTCGCCACATCTAGAACACCCACAATCCGGCGCCGGTGGATCACTACCTGTCGAGACTCCGCCGGCGCTTTAGTTTTCGCTGAGGCCGCGCGATACCCGGCAGCGGCTTCACTCTTCCGGTCAAATGATGTACATTCACCTCGCGTCCCGCAGCAGATCGGGGAGGGCTATGCCCATAACCGTACTTCTCGCCGACGACAAAGAAGTTATTCGCAACTCAATTCGGCTACTGCTTGGTTCCGACCCAGAAATCCGCATAGTTGGAGAGGCCACCAACTTTCAGCAGACACTTCAGCGTGCAACCGAACTAAAACCGCAGATTATCGTTATGGACTTGCACATGCCCGATGACTCGTCTGTGAGTCCGCAGGAAATCAAGTCCCAGTTAGACACACTAGGGTCGCGGCTGATTGCAATGTCCTTCTGGAACGACGGGGACACGCAGATTCTCGCTGAGAGTCTTGGAGCAGTCACCTTGTTGGATAAGATGAGACTCGTTACCGAAGTGATTCCGGCGATAAAGGCTGCAACGGTCACGCAAAGAACCGCGAGCGATTGAGTCTTGGGAAAGCTAACCGAACCGCTCCACCTAAAGAGGGTCCTTCACTCAAGAACTTCGACAGTCCAAAAGAGCCGACCGCGCTATCCCTTGGCTACTTTCGCCTTGCGAGTCTTAGCCCAACGAGCCTTCTGTGCTATTGAGATTTTCTTACGGGCCGCTGCTGATAGCCTACTCACGCCCTTTTTGGCACCGCGCTTCGCACCTTTCTCAAACGCATCAATCAAATGCTCAATCTTGGCTAACTCCGTCATCAGTAGGTGGTGTCTTTTGCGAAGTGCCTTTTCAAATTTGGTTACGAAGTCCACGTTGTCTCCTGTTGTGTGATTGAACTACGGCGTCTTATTCTTCATCAGGACCGGAAATTACTAGCGTTCTCAATTTTGACCACGCGCGTCACGAAAGTCACACTGGTCTGACCGACTTTGCCTGTAACTTCCCAGCATCCCTCGGTTGGGAAGATTAACCCAGTGGCTTGAAATCCTGTATCGCCGTACCCCTCTGGAATATCTGCACGCAAAGGCGGTGCTGATGCATCAAGCCTCTTGCCGTGTATCGTAAGTTTGCCTCGGAGTCCTGCTCCTCTAAACCACCCAAACTTCATGCTTAACGAGCCATCCGGCAATATAAATCCCGGGCCGCCCGGTTGAAACACTATAGTGCCATCCGGCCACAGGCCGCCAACAAACAGAGCGCCGTGCCAATGTGCACTCCCGGCACCGAAAAATTTCGCGGCCTCGCTTGGGGCTAATGGCGCCTTACGAGGAAGTGTCACCGGACATGTCGTAGGAGCGGTTTTATCGGTACGTTGATTTGTAGTTGATTGAGCGTGGAGACTGGCGCTGCACACAACCCAAATCAAGAAAATTCGCAGCATCACCGCGCAAGCAAGACTTGTTCGACTCGTTGAGTTGCGTCTCATTGGTAGGCAATGCATCCCTTCCTCGCCCGTTGATGAGGGATGCTATCCTGACTGGACGGACAAAGCAAAAATTCTCGCGCAGCGAGGGCGGAGTTAATGCGGCATATGTGGAGGCCGCTAATGAGTAAGACTATCGTATTGACCGCAGTTGCCGTTTTGTTTGTGTCGGCAGCATTTTCTCAACAACCAAAATCACAGTCGCAGCGGCCATCCGTGGAGCAATGTCAGGCAGACGTGCTTGCTTGGATGAAGAGCCGTCATACAGACCAAGTAGATTTAACGTATAGGGAAATCGAACGCCGCAAAAACGAAATGGCCGTCTGCGGCGAACTCGACCCTGCGTTTGTGAAAGATACGGAAAACGATAAATCGCCGTACGACTTGGTAATGTTCGCCTATGCTCTTTGGATGGGAGAGCGGGAGCAGAACTTTCTCATCCGCCACAAGTTAGTTCACCAATTCTTGCAAGAAGACGATGCAGGACAACGCTAGGGACCCACTAAAGGTGGAGTCTATTTATGCCAGATGCTGAAACCGACGGCGGACTATTCGTTGAATTGTCATGGCTTGGGCACAGTGTGCGGGATACGTGGGTCGCTCCCGCCAAGAGCCTGCCGGAGCAGAATCCCTTTTAGTCTGTTCTCATCGAATTTCTACAGGGCGTCCACTCCTTTTAATTCAGTACTTCACGTCTACAAATCAAGCCATGACTCTATGGTTTCCACGCGCTCGAATGCGCGAAGTTAGTACGGAGACAGCAGCCACCCTGCGGGGCCAAGCGCCGGGTAAGTGCTACACCCCATAGAGTTTTTGCCCGGCGCTTCCCTTTAAACGCGCGTGCTTAGCTCGTGGGTCAAAAGCGCGGAGAACCGTGAGCAAACTCAAATACCCTGAATGGCAAACACCTTATCAGGAGGCTCTCCTAGAGTCAGACAAGAAGTTAGAAGCTAAGATTCATCTCGCCGAGTGGAAAATTCTCCGACGATTTCAAACAATTTCCGCCGATAGCAACCATCAAGAGGAAAAAGCAGCAATTGCAGATGCTCTGAATACGCTACACTCCTTGAAAGTTGGCTACTGAACTACCCCGATTGGAATCTCCGTGAGCCGCACTTAAAGGCCGACGCTTCGGTCTTGAAAGCCAAATCTATCCAAGATACTAACCATCGCTTCGATGCATTTCGGGAGAGTCTTGAAGGGACCCATTTTCGAGGTGGCTTTGACTCGCAGGCAATGGGCACTGAAGGCTTGTAGCTGAGGACGTTGGCAATGCTACCTCACAGGAATGTCCTATCCGCCGGTAAATCATAGTGGCCATCGCGCTAGGGCTTTCCCTAGTTCCACAAGCCTTCACCACATCGCTACGATTAACCCAAGGAAGTTCGCTCCCATGGAAGGGAGGGGGGACGGCTTGGGCACGGCTGGCAGGTCGTTCCCCTTTCCCTCCTTAGCCCACCCGATAGCGGTCCCACCTGTCGCCAAACCAGAGTCACTTCTTGGTCCTAGCCCACTAGGGCTTTCCCTAGTTTCACAAGCCCCTGACTCCGCGCTACGGTGACCGAGTTGATTTTGCATCTCCCCGGTGCAAGAGAGGGGGACGGTCCTGTCCTTGGCTCGGCGGGGTCGCTCCCCCTTCCCCGTTACCCATCCTTCGACCGCGCAAGTGACCTCTCTTCCGGGGGGGGACGGTTCGCACCTCCTTACGAGTCGTCCCCTCAACCTTCCTTCCCGCTCACCACACACCAAAGTCACCCAAATGACGCCGTATAGGGTGGAAAATAGCAAATAGCGAACGATTTGGAATTTACTTCGGGTGGACCAGGATTTCGCAATATCCTGACGCGCCTAACGGATGACGCTCTGCTGGGAATTTTTGGAGAGCGCACTGGCCTTCATTACATCTATTCACTTCTTGATATTCTCCAACACCTTGCGTGCCTGCTCAATGTCGTCTTCCGACCACATCCGACCAATTGAGTTATTCTTGGAGTCAAATGCGATAGGCGGCGGTTTTATTTTTCCCTTACGCATCAGCAGCCGCAGGGTTGTGAGGTCAATTCCGAGAAGCTTAGCGACTTCCTGCGTGGTAATTCTATCGGACATTTCGCGTCAGTTTAGCTTATTCGCGTCTACGCCGCGCTCTGCACTCATCGGACCTTCGACAGGTACTTCTCTTCGCCGCATGATTCACACTCGACCAGAACCTTGCGGCCAGCGTCATCAACGATGGCCTTGGCGCGTTTAATTTTGAGGTGAGGCGGGGGCTTGGGCACAGTGTGCGGATGTTAGCACTATTCTAGATTTGGACACGTAGAAGCTATAAGCAGCCCAAGTTGACGAACATAAAATTTCCGAATAATATTCCGATAATCCGCAAATACCCATGAGCAAGACGGTGGGTGGACGGTCTCGTAAGCCAATTAGAGGGAAAGGAGGGAGTAATGAGTGGTAAGCGGCCAAAGTCTGACGATGCTCCCGAAAAACCATCAGTGACGCTTCCCGGAAAAGTCGAAAAAATCATACCGGGACCTGTCCCAGCGATACCAGACAAGGCGCAAATTGCGGTCGAAGGGGCGGATGACCTCTACAAAGAGATTCGCGTCGAAAATACACTGCAAGACGAGAATGGCAAGCCCGTAGCCCTAAAGAAGGGTGCTGATGTAGAAGTCACTATCGAAGCTGAAAAACATGCGACCGAACCCAAGAACTTGTCCAGCTCAGAACCGCCTTCCGATAAGCATCCTAAGAAGTGAAGTATTCTCAAGCCCGATAAATAAGGTCCGTGCGCTGATACGTCGCGGTTTTTCCACAGTTAGGGCATTGAAGTTCGCTACCACCCGCCGGAAAATCAGGTTTGATAGGGGAAAAGAAATTCATCACTGTCGCTGCGATAACCGAATGTTGGAACGGCAATCCGCAGTTGGTGCATTCCAGAGTCCAGCTTGCCATCTGACACCTTAATGGCACTTTAGGAGTCAACGGAGACGGAGGAAATACACGGAAATCCCTAAGGCGTGTGGCTTGCAACTCCACGAGTCTATGAGGTTTGCTCAACCCCGTGCTGGTTAAAGCTCTTAGGCAAATTCTTCAGATAGTCCGCAACAGCAATCCGAATGAGCGTAGAGATGGATGCTCCCGTCATATCCAAGAAACTACCTACGGTTTGCTCGGCGTCGTGCCGCACCAGTCAATTGGGGCTTGTTCGAGAAACTCCTTCGTCGCGGTGCAGAACTTGACGAACAATCCGCAAACAGACGCAGCCAGAATTGGGTCCGTAATTTGATATCTAACATCCGATGGGTCATCTTCAAATGTGCTGTGCTTGGCAAAGGGCAGCGATGTACCCAACATTCTGCCCACGTATCGGGAAAAGAATACGAGTAGCTCGGTTCCGTCCTTGCAGGCATTGAAAGAAGCGAAGGCAGCGGCTTCTGTGTTTTCGATAACAACTCGGAACTTGGCACAGATTTCATATGACATCCCCCAATGTTTAGGCAGCATTGTCTGGCATAGGCGGATGATACGTGAGGTTTTTGCTTCGTCGTTGAAGGCTTCCCAGAGCGAGACCACTAAAGCTAGATTCCCGAGCGAATACCAAACGGCGAGCGCGTCCCCTAACGTCCAGGCTGATGAGAGGGCTTGGCCTTCAAACAGGGACATGAACTGAGAACACGAAAAAACCTCTCCTAAGCGCTCCGCAATTATTTCCGCTACATTTTCAGGTGTTAGCTTCGGCATCTCTAGCCGTCAGCGCGCAGGATGGCACATCCGACGGAGTATAGCTAGAAGCGCTTATTTTTGGATTTGAATCTGACCGGGCGTGTTAATTGTGATTTCAGGTATCCCTCGATGGCTAGTTATCTTCCCGCTCACGCAGACGTTCTTGTCGCGGTAGGTACGTTCTGGGTTTCCGAATTTTGGTCTGTCCGTCCCCCAAATCACAATTGTGAATATCAGGTGCGGATATGGCATATCAAGGTTCATAAACGTAGGCAGACCTTTCGCCTTCTCGGCAAAATGAGCGCTCGCAACACGTCCGCAGACCGTAGCGGTCTCACCCACATGATTTTTAGCTTCTGCCGCAGTTAAATGAGCGGTCTGTGCCTGCGTGATGCAAGGCAGCGCGAAGCAAAGAATCAGCAGCAGTGCAGTTCGGTAATTCCGCATAGTGTCTGGCAACGCGAAATATAGCACGCCGCGAGTCCATGGACGGGACAAGGGCGAACGGGCGAGTCACGGAACAGGTCATGATGTTAACGGCGCTGAAATTGAGCTGGTGGACTCGCCCGAGTAGCAAGGTTCAGAGTACAATTTGCGGGAAGTTGGATAACAAGAAAACGCCGTGCCACCCAAACGCCCGCCGTCGCAAGAAACAGCGCCAGACCTTCCACCGGAGAAAGCTTATTCGCTTCTATCGGCGCAACTGGAAAAGCTGCAAGCCTTGAAGGAACAAGACTATCAGCAGGCGAAGGCAGCAGAGGATGAGTGGTATCACCTTACGGAAAAGCTTGTTATGCGCTCTTTTGGCAGAGCAAGCCCAAACTACCGGAATTTTGTGAACGCTCGGTCAGCGGGCGAACACTACATGCGTAACGGTAGCGGCAGGCAGTGGATAGCAGCAGTCAGCACCTGCGATGTAGAATAGCACCTACGTCAGGCGCTGGTAACGAAGGCGCAAATGCTCCTCGGCATCTCCCCGCTGTGCCTTTACCACAATATCCCGATGATTCCTGCCCAGGAAACCCTGCATCCGAGACAGTTTCTTGGGGAAACCTATCACTGGTTCGCCTGTTCTGTATATGGTTGCAATCAGCGTTATGACATAGAACGCGGTTATTATGTGATGAGGGAGGGCGCAGCCGAAGACGAAACAAACAAGCAACCCTGTCCTGAGTGTTCGCTCTATCTCTACTTGGCTAAGCGCGCTGCAACCTTGGCAGACTCGGTGTGGCTCTGCGCGAACGAGAATTGTCCATCTAATAAGCAGAAGACAAAAGCCGCGCCTTAGCTGTTCTTTTCAATGCTGCTACGTTCGTACCATTTGCGTATTAATTGGCTTCGAGCATGTGGGCTGCAACGCCGCTAGTCTAATGGAAGTTGCTGGACAAGGCGAAAGTTCGTGACCTTGCCAACGGGCACCCACAAAAGAGCATCGCATAACGGTACGATTTCATCGTTGCGCAGGAGCAAGTTCGTAGTAGCACCTTCATTTCCGAGAGCTTTTTCGGGCAGGTTTTTAGGGGAACTGTGGTTCGCAACCTGTTCCTTCGGAGACAACCTTCAGGCGGTCATTTTCAGCGGAGCAAGTTCTTGATTTGCAACGGAAGTGGAAACGTTCGGTACGGAGCCTATGGAGACAGGGGCTTTTGCCTCGTTAAGAACCCGGCAAACGCTAGCTTTCGAGATTTTGTAAGCTCTCGCGAGTTGGTTCAGGCTGAGTCCTTGCTGTCGGTCACGAAGCAGCGCAACCCGGTCAACCTGCAGCGGAGCCCTTCCAATTCGCCGTCCTTCGAGCTTAGCTCTCCTCATGCCAGCCTTTACGCGCTCAGCAATCAGCGACCGTTCAAGTTCAGCAATCGCGCCAATAATGGTTAACATTGCTCGGCCCAGCGGACCACCCGTGTCAATATTTTCCCGCAGGCTGATGAACTGGATGCCGATATGGTTTAGCTCATCCAGAACCTCAAGGAAGTGGCGAACGCTTCTGGCAATCCGGTCGAAGGCCGCAACTAACACAACGTCAAACCGATGACGACGAGCATCGCACATGAGTTGGTCAAGTCCGGGACGCTTCGATTTCGCACCGGAAATTACGTCGCTGTACTCGCGCACAATTTCAAGCCCGCGCTGCTTCGCCAGCTCGCGCAGGTCAAGCAGCTGAGTTTCAAGGTGCTGGTCTCCGGTGCTTACACGGCAGTAAATTGCTGCTCGCTTCCTCACTTCAACTCCTTTTCTTTCGTTTGGGCTTTCTTCCCCGCCCTTTCCTATAGGTCGATTTCTTCAGCTTCTCCAGCTTCGCTATATCCTTTTCTGTCCATCGCCAGAGAGTTCTACCGCCGTCCATCGGCACGGCAGTTGTCGGTCGTACTTTCTTCGCAGCTAACCAACGGTGGAGCGTGACCCAGTGGATGCCGACTTTCTTTGCAGCCTGCTGGGTAGAGTACGTCCGCACGCTAGTACTTATAGCATATTTAAGTCTGAAAGTAACTAAGAATCGTGCATCGGCAGGGATTGAACCTTGGATGAACCCCTATCTTTACACGGCGGGTCCAATCATTCGGTGCCGCCACCGACCCAGCAGGCGATTCAAAGGGTGGCAGCGTCCAAGACTGGACAGTATGGGAGGGCGTCGCCCGCCGATTTTTTCAAGTGCTTTGCGAATGCGCAGGTCGCGGCCTGCCGAAATGAATCCCTTTCGGAGCGTTTTCATCGCGTCGCCATGACGCCCGGCTTGGCGGTACACCTCGGCGAGATTCAAATAGAGTTGCGCATGATTGCACTTTATTTCCAGAGCTTCGCGGCACAACTTCTCGCCGGCGACGTAACGTTTTTCAGCCACAGCGCAGAGCATGCCCACATAGGAGAGAAAGAACGGATTTTGCGGCTCTGCCTTAAGAGCGCGGCGAATGTGTGCGAGTGCTATGCCTTTATGCTCGTCATGAAGATGTCGGAGACACTCTGCAAATTCTGCGCGTCCTACACCAGTTGGGGCGTGCGGTCCCATCTCGTCTAACATGAATCTGTCCCCCTAAGACGAGTTTTCGAATCAATTCGGAGACTAACGCTATCGGTCGAGGGGGGCACGCTTCCTGCACGGTCAATTTGCCCAAAACTCTACTGTCCTTGGGACAGGCGAAGTGTTAGCGAAGGAAGTATGCGTCGAGATACAGAACGCCACAACACACAGGGTTTCTGGCAGTCTTCACGGAAGTTTCTTGGTTTGGGAGCCCTTCAGCGACCAGTTGCCTTGATAGCGACCGCTTCGCCATGAGCCGGTGACTTCTTTCGTTGCCGTGCTTTTCAGCATCTCTGCTAAGGATTCCACATTTAAGTTCGCCGCATCGGCGGTCCAAGTCCCAGACAGCAACTGTCCTCTCATTGGCCGGGCTGTCCACGTGCCCCGCCAACGCTGGCCCGTTTTCTGCGCCGACCACGTCCCCTCCAGTAACACGTCACCAGCGTCGTTCAGAAGCGTCCACGACCCGATTGCGCGATTGGGACTACGAAGTGAAACCTGCGCAGACCATGTGCCACGGAAAATCTGATTGGGACCCGCTGTTGCCGTCCACGAGCCAAGCAGGACGGGTGAAGCCTGTTGAGCGAGAGCGCAGGAACACAGAATCAAGCCGAAAATTAAACTCCATGCTTTCATCTCTTACCGGAGTGTGAGTGCGACTGCGTAGCCCGTCAGCAGCCCATGGAAGAATGCCTGCCGCACTTTTTGATTCGAGTCTTTGTAGTGGCGAGCCGCATCATCAAGCGCGCGAAGCAATTTATCGCGCCGAATCTGTTTAGCCCCTCCCTTCACCAGCTTGGCCAATAGAACCCGTACCGCGTCGTCGTCGCCGATTGTAAACCTATGCGAATGTTGAGCCATGACCTGCACCTCCATATAGCAAATTGTATTCGTATTGGCGTCTCCTATCTCGTGAATCAGCAAATCCACCGGCACGACCGCCTCGTACGCCGCCGATTCTCGGTATTTCCGAGCAGTTAGCGGTATTTTGACGCTAGAAACGGCGGAGTATGCGGTGAAAATGCAATAAAGCGATGAGTCGAGGCGTTCGTTCGATAGCTGGCGATATTCGGCTCGGGGGATTCCGTACTCGTCGCGCAAGGTGTTCGTGGTCAGGCTACGGTTGCTGCGAACGCAGCAGGCTTCGAACGCATTCGTCCAGTTTCCCCATGCCGTCGCCTTTACTGATCACTGCGTCAGCGGCAAGCTCTCCGTGAGGGAATGCTCTCGCGATCGCTTCGGTATACATGGTGAATAAAACTATGCGAACGTTTGGCAACATCTCTTTTAGGACAGAGGCCGCAGCGATGCCATTCGTGTGGGGCATCGCCACATCCAGAAGGATCAGATCGGGCTTGAGTTTCCGGGCTTTCTCGATGGTATCTTCGCCATCGACAGCTTCGCAGACATCGAAATCTCGTTGGGCGAAAAACTTGGCTAGGACACCGCGAGCGATGTTGCTGTCGTCCGCGATTAGAATCCGCTTGGACGTCGTCATAATGATCCACGCAAAACCAGCGTACCAGCAGGTCTGTATTCCTGTCTTTGTGCCCATGCAGTAAACGCACATCACAACGAATACAGTAATTACCTGATATGCCCCTTCCTGCTAAGTGCCAATCTAATGTAGCAGACGAAGACGTGACCTTGCCCTTTTTCTCATTGACCTCGCTGCTTCTGCTTTTTCGGAGGTGCCGATGCTGCGAATTCTCGTTGCGGACGATGCGCCCATAGTTCGGGCCGGATTAAAATTGCTTCTGGAAACCCATGAAGGCTGGAATGTATGCGGGGAAGCGGCGGATGGAGAGGACGCGGTGCAGAAAGCGTTCGCTCTCAATCCAGACGTCGTTCTGCTCGATGTCGCAATGCCAAATCTCAATGGCATCGACGCCGCCGAAATTATCAAGAAGTATCTGCCCTCGGCCACAATCTATTTCGTTACTCAATATGATTCGCTCGAAATGGCGCGAGCCACGGCGGAAGTCGGCGCTCGCGGCTACATCGCGAAGGTTCATATACCCACAGATCTAGTGCCGGCGATCGAAGCCGGTGTGGACTTCCCGCCCGCTGAAGTAAAGCCGTAAGCCAGTCCAAGAGCAGGCGTCTCGTTTTACGCGGGCATTATTTCTTTCTGAGGTCGTCGAGCCAAGCGTCTAGGATTGGCAGGCTGCTTGGCTCAATGGAAGTGAACGCGATTCCCATTCCCCCGTTGTCTCGTGAATAAGCAACGGTGCCTTGAGCTAAAACATTCGCGCCACCGTATGAAATTCGCAGTCTGATCTTCGTCCCTGCGGGAAACGGATCAACGGTCTCCACAAAACATCCGAAGAGGCTCAAATCTTCGATGTGCGCCGCTAGTTGCTTTTCCGTCACAAGATCTGTGACCTGAATCCCAGCAACGAAGGGGAAACGCGGCGCTCGATGCCTTTCAGAATGAATCGGCGATGACCTCGGCGTGTCGGATTCTAGTCCAACCCGAATTAGAGGCCAAACGGAATCGGAATTCAACCAAGGGGTGAAACGCACCTTCGCCTAGCAGAACTTTTATTCTGGGAATGGCCCGCCGATAATCGGGTCGGAAAGCAGCACGTCAAATTCTTTCTTGCACGTCATGCAGTTGATGGTCTGGTTGTTCATCGGACTTCGTCCCAGTCGTACAAAGACGTGAACAATCTGTTTCTGTTTGCAATGCAGGCAGTAAACGGGAATTTTTGACTTTTCCACACCTGATTCCATAAGTCCGGGCCGAATTCATCAACGGCCTGTCTCGCCCGCGATAGAGACTTATTTATTAGGATGCGCCGCGCGTCAGCCAACAGCCGACAATCGAAAGTCGTGGCTCACAGCCATTCAGCTTCTGTTCGACGGACACGTCTCGTTGGCGCAGCGCCACACTGTGGCTTCATCTAGTGCGCCGCGTGTCACCAAATAAAGGCGGTTTGAGCAGTCCGGGCATGGGGGCTTGTTCGCTCCGTACTGTCGCTTGCCGTTATTTATCGCGTAGTAGCCGTGCTCCATATCGTAGTGCTGATTGCAGCCGGGCACAGAGCAGCAAAACCAGTAATACGTCTCCTCAAGAAAACGTCGTGGATGTCGCGTCTCCTGAGCGGGGATCATTGGAAGATCGTGATAAATACACAATGGACGGATGTCGAGCGGCATCTTCAAGTTCGTTGCGGATACTGTCATGGCTTTCACCCCAAACGAAAGGTTGGTTCAAATTCCCAAGCGTCTGATTTGCAAGGAGCCGGGGTAAAAACGCGGGGCACGGCAGGATGCTAGTGAGACAGCTCGATGATACGCGTGTTATGCCGGGATAGATACACGAACCGTTCTTGCTGATGCCCACAAATCCGATCCACGGCATCTGACTGCATGACTGAAGCCCCTATGAGGTAGAATACGAACGCTGAATCGAAATGTGGGTCGTGAAAAAAGAGGAATGGGAGGTGTCAATGTCCAGAAACGATTCAACGGTACCATTCTTCATTTTCCTTGTGGGAATAGGAGTGGGAGCAACTGCTGTGATCCTTCTCGGATCGAAGAGAATTGACCAATTGCGTGACGATATAATTGAAGTCGTAAATGACGGAGTGAAGGAACTAAGACGCCAAGCACAAAAAACCGTCAACACTGCGCGGCAGAAACTGGACGAAGCAATTGACATCGGCGCTGATGCCTACAATGAAGCCAAAAAAAGAGCGATCTGAACATGGGATACGGTCGCCGCGACAAACCAGAACGCAAATCAGGACGCGCCGGATTTGTAGACGCCCGACTCGATGAGCTTCGGCGTCGGTGGGAAAACGCGACAGACGAGCGCGAGAAGAATGAGGTGTCCGAACAAATCCGCGAGTGGCAATCGTTTAGGCCAGAACGATCCGCAGGCCGGCAGTAGGCGATAAGGATCGTAGTGGTTTTTACGATGTGGCCCGCGCGAGCTTCGCGACCAACAGCCGCACTAGCCCTTTATCGCGCTCCTTCAGCTTCGTGAACTTCCGGCCCAGACTCTCGATCTCGCGCTGCTCGCTGCTGGACAGTTTTGCCCCATTGAGACCTAGCCCTTTGATCTTCTTGGGCGCCTCTTCACCATCGTAAAAAAGTTGGTAGAGCGGAATTTCGAGCGCCTGTGCATACTTCTGGAGCGTGTCGATTGACGGAACTGTGTGGCCGTTCTCGACGCGGGATGTATAGCAACGGATTAAGCCAGTCCGCTTTTCGATGTCGCCCTGAGAAAGGTTCTTTGATTCGCGGATTGTCCGCAGACGTTCGCCTATAATCAGCATACGTTCACCTTCTTCAACTTAAGGATCAATAATTACTCTCGACGAGTTTCTGCCTTGATCGGAAGACTGATCGCACGGCTGCGGTTGGGTGTGATAGGGGAACTTTGTTCCGGGTGTCGGCGGAGGTTGGAGTACAACCGGCCCCACGTCAAGATACTGGTGCTTCGGGATATGGTAGGTTGCGGAGTCAAACGGGGGCGGAGCATCGAAACATACATACAAATCGTGCTCCGGAGGAGCTACAAACCGGATATAGTCTTCCTTGTCATTGGTAATATGACAAGGGACAGCGTCCTGAATCTCGCACTTTTGCTTCGTATGAGTAGGAAGAGACGAAATGGAAGCACTCGCGTTATCAACTCGACGAGAATGAACAGTCCCAATCGCGCCAGAAGACACTATCGTTGTCAGTAACAAGCCCAAGATCTTCCGCATGATTATCCTCCTGTGAAACTGCCGCCAAATCCCTACCGTGAGCCTATTGCTTCAGAGTGGGGCTTAGTTATTTTTTGAAATTCCGGATCGCCTCTCAGGTTGTCAAGCGACGGGCTGTCACGGACTTCGGTCGGAGAATAACCCGCGGTTAGTGATTCTCCAAGTAATACTTTTGCATGATTCTTGTCACCCAATTGGTTATAAACCAGAGCCGCGCTGAACAGAACCTCCGGATCATCGGGCGAAAGCTTTAGGGCCCTCTGAATTGCCCTGAGCGCATCGTCACGCATGCCAATCATGGAATAAAAACCTGCTATATCTGAAAGCGCCAACGCGTCTTGAGGGTTCACGCCCAGGTGTTTGGATGCCAGATTGATCGCTTGATCGTAGACTTTCGCCGATTCATCCCGGCGATTGCCGTAGTAGTAGGTTGCACCCAGATTGCCCCACAGTACGTAGTTGTCTTTATCGAATTCGATAGCTTCCTTGAACGATCGGGCAGCGTCATCGAATCGGTGCAGATTGAAATATGCCGTTCCTAAATTGGAGAGAGCGCCTCCAGTCTGTCGGATTTCAATGGACTTTTGAAGTGCGGCGATCGCGTCGTTGTATTGGCCCTGCAAGATTTTTGTGCCGCCCAGGTTGCTGTACCCTCGAAAGCTATCGGGCGCTAACGCAATGACTTCAGAAAACATTTCAGAGGCTTCCGGATACCGCCCATGACGAAAATAAAAAGCTCCCAAAGTTGCATAGTTTCGCCAGTATTGCGGCCGCAAGCTAATTGCACGGCGGAAGGTCTGTTCTGCCTCATTCCGTTTACCCAACGCTTCATAAGCTGATGCAGCGCCAACCATCGCGTCGTCGCTGGTCGGATCGAGAGTAATGGCTTCCTCAAAGCTGCGTGCTGACGCTTCATATTTTCCCGTCCCGTTTTCAACTAGACCCAAGCAGATGTATCCCTCCGCAAGCGGTTTGTGCTGAATTGCCAAGGAACACTCCGCCTTGGCTTTTTCGACGTAGGAGGCGTTCTTCGTCAGACGGTATTTCTGCCAATACGCTTCTCCCAAACCCGCTTGAGCCAATGCGTAATTCGGATCCTGTTCCAGTGCTTTCGTAAACACCGCAATGGCACTATCAACGCTCTCTGGCTTCTGATAGTCCTTCAGATATCCCCGTCCTTGCAGATAGAAATCGTATGCCGCGGGTCGTATCGTTCCGTGATCAGTGAGAGCGCTACGTTCTTGCGGTTCGAGTTCCAAATCGAGCGCCTTCACAATGCTGTCTGAAACTCGGTCTTCTAAAGTGAACGGATCCGAAGCTGTTGCGGTAATCGTATCGCCTCGCAACTGTCTGTGCGTTTTTGCATCCACGAGAATGTAATTGACTCTCACCATTTCGCCGGAACGATGAACGCCCAATTCCAACCCCAGATTTACACCGAACTCCTGCGAAGCTTGTTGGAGAGTTGTCACTTTCTTGGAACGAATCTCGCTTGCCGGAATGACCTGCAAATCGTGGGTTCGGGTAAGTTCGGTCAGTCGAGTAGTCAGCGTATCGTCAAGGCCAGCGCCGAATGCGGCCATCTCGGGTGATCCGCTAGAGTCGTTCAGGGGCAGAATCGCGAGTTGCTTCGTATGAGGCAACGCTACTTTTTGTTTTTCTCGGACTCTCCAGTAACCCAGAGCAAAGGCAATGATTGCGAAGACGGTTATCGCCGCCGCGATCCGCCAAGTGCTAATCGAACGGCGACGCGTGGGTTCGGTATCGCAGGTTCTGAGTGCAGCAGTGGCTTCTCCCGCTGTTTGGAATCGTCCTCCGGGTTCTTTTGCCAAACAGCGAGACACAATTGCTTCGAGGCCAGAGGAAACAATTGAGGAAAGCTTTGGGGGATCGGCGCTGAGAATGGCAGAACTGATTTCAAAACTCGTCCGACCTTGGAAAGGCCTCCTGCCCGATGCCATTTCGTACAGTACGACTCCGAACGACCAGATGTCCGAGCGCGGATCGGCAGTGTGGCCCCGGAGTAGTTCGGGAGCAATGTAAGGCAAAGTGCCGCCGCGGCCTTCGAACTCAGACAGTGACTCCGTCGCAACAGAATCAGCGCTTTCAAAAACTCTAGCCAGCCCGAAGTCCAATACCTTGAGATGCTGATCCGGCCCTACGACAATATTTCCGGGCTTCAAGTCTTGATGAACGATTCCGTGACTGTGTGCTTCGTGTAGGGCGCTTAGAATTTGTTGTCCGAGAAATGAAACCTCACTTTCGGGAAGTGGCCCTTCAGCGATTCGGTCGGACAATTTAATGCCGACAATCAGTTCCATTACGATGAAATCCACTCCGTCGTGAGAATCAAAATCGTAGATCGATGCAATGTTGGGATGGTTAACGCTAGAGAGGAGTAGAGCTTCTTTGCGAAAATGCTTGCGACGCAAATCCTCTACTGATGTGTTGGGTTGAAGAACTTTTAGCGCGACTTCTCGGTTTAGGCGCTCATCGAAGGCGCGATAGACAACGCCCATTCCGCCAGCCCCTATGAGGCCACGGACTCGATAGTGCCCCAGAAGGAGGCCGGTGAGATCCGATGAAGCGGCCATGAGTTTCACTCCGAGCGAGTCGGACTGAGTGAAGCGTAGCTTACGGGGTGGGAAAACCTCCGCGACCGCGATTCTAGCAGACGTTATTGACCAATTACAGACCGAGAGCGTAATCTTTAGGCCGACAATATCTCCCTTTGTTCACAAAGCTATTCGAACTAAAATCGGCTTCAATGCGAGGCACTCATGTCATCGCCAATAGCTGGGCCAGAGGAACGGGGGCCGAAACTGGTCAAAGCAACGCCAATCGGTCTAAAAGACGCGGGGGTTACTGAGGCTTGGCTGGAGAATGAAATTCAGAAGGATCCATCCATACTCGGGCTTGGTGACTTGGAGGTTAAAGACCGGCAGAGAGGCCAAGAAAAAGCGGGCAGGCTGGATCTGCTCCTTGAAGACGATTCCGGCGAAAAGAGATACGAACTGGAACTAATGCTCGGCTCCACCGATGAAAGTCACCTGATAAGGACTGTCGAGTATTGGGACGTCGAACGAAGGATGTGGCCGGGATACGAACACTGTGCGGTGCTCGTTGCGGAGAGTGTGACTGCTCGTTTCCTGAATGTCATTAGCCTATTTAGCGGCACCGTACCGTTCGTGGCGATACAGGTGAACGGCTTAACGGTAGACGGGAACCTTGTACTGAACTTTGTGAAAGTTCTCGACAGCAGACGACTGCGCAAGGATGAGGCGGGCGAAGTCATGCAGAAGGTTGTCACCCGCCAAGATTGGGTTGATAAAGCAAGCTCCACGACTGTCGAACTCGCCGAGAAGTGCATAACGATAATCAATCAGGCGGCATCTACGGCTCGAAGGGCCGCTTACCTCAGACACTACATCGGACTGAATGATGGGGTACGGGCGAGCAACTTCGTTACATTCAGACCCAAGAAGGAATTTTTGAACGTGCAGTTTGAAGCTCTTAGCCCCACGGAGCCTTGGCTCAAGCGGTTACTGGACAGTGGGCTTGCCGCGGACGTAAAGAACGATTTCTTGCGGGTGACGTTGACCCCTAAAGGGTTTGAAGACAATAAAGTTCTACTTACTGAGTTGCTGCAAGAGGCCGTCCGCGAATATGAGAAAGGGTAGGGTAGTCGGTGACATTGTCAAAATCCGAGAAAGAGCCTGCCATGAAACGCGCCTTACTTTTTACTCTGTTCTTGCTCGTGGTCACGGTTTCAGTAGGTCGAGCGCTTCCCCAACAGAAACCTACCTACGAGCAAACACGCGATTGGATCGTCACAAAAATAAGCGAGGAGGCCGGGAGCACGCACCCTAACCCGTCCCTCGGGAACGAAACGGAGTCTTACGAAGATGTTTCAATGAACAGTTGCAAGTTGCAATTCACGCATTCAGTCTACGACTCCTTTCTTAAAACTACGAACGTCGATGTTCAAACTGTCCCCATGGACAAAGTTAAATCAGTTTCCGTCAAGCATCTCACTTTTGAAAAAATCATTGATTCTTATTATGTAGAGATGCTTACAGCACCAAAAGCGGTCAGCGAGAAGCGCACCAAGAAATCCGCCGATGGAAATATTGTGGATCAAAATGTTCTGAACGCGGACAGTGCGGCCATCGTTTTTGGCAGGCCGAAAGCAGAAAATGAGACTATGGCGGGCCGAATGCAAAAAGCATTGAACCGCGCTGCCGAGCTATGCTCTGCTTCGCCTACAAAGGAACCTTTCTGACATGCTCATCGATTCCTGACTCGTGAGTCGTCTATTGAGAGATTAACCAAAGGGATGATACATTCCGGGCCCGGAGGCCCCAGCCCCAATGAAATCTCCTCGCTCGCTCATCACCGCTTGTTTCCTATTCTTTCTATTAGCGGTCACCGCTGACGCGCAAACCAACAAGATCACTGCGGCTGAGGCCAAAGATCACGTCGGCGAAACCCGTACCGTCTGCGGAAAAGTAGTCAGCACCCACTACGCGGCCGGCAGCAAAGGGCAACCTACCTTCTTAAACCTCGACGAGCCTTATCCGAAAGAGGATTTCACAATTTTGATCTGGGGCAGTGATCGCGCGAAGTTCGGTACGCCCGAGACGAAATATCGGGATGCGAGGGTGTGCATAACGGGCAAAATCACCACTCATCGAGAGAAGCCCGAGATTATAGCGACTGAGCCGAGCCAAATTGCCCAGCAGAAGTAACGAACACAATGAAGAACGCCTCATCCCCTCGAGGGTAATCCCCTTATGTTGTGGAATCGCATTCCCGATCTCGCTACGCTAGGTATGGGCGTGAAAGATTCTCGCTAGTATTCGGTCCTTGAATCCGCACGCGCCGCACGACAAGTCAATGTCTCCCGAAGGCCCCTCAACGCCGCACATAGTGAGGTACGCGCCGCATTGGGGACACAGGTTGCTCGGCGCCGCAGGCACCTTTTGCACCGTTCGCGTGGTCATGATCGTTTCGCGAGGAGCGCCAAAGATTCCGCCAACTCTGAATTGTGAGGCTGCTGCTTTCATCTGCGCGTCGGATTGACGCTTGAATTGTTCCTCGGCCGAAAGCGGTTCAGCAGCTCTGGGTACGCCTGAATCGAACTCGCCGTCGCGAATGGCCTTCGCTTGGTCCCGGTACAACTCAAAAAGCCCGCCCAGTGGATCGCCGCGCAAATAGTTAAGGGCCATCGTCGCGCTATCCACGATGTCATCATGTGCGCCTGCAGGAAACGCGCACAATTCGTCCATAAAGTCGCTAGGCCAGGCCGCACCTTCGGGGAGAAACACTCGCCCAGATTCAAACATCGGCGTCACGGCTTCAGCTCGTGAGATTTTTGACCCTTCAGCTTTGATTGCTAACACTGGGAAGCGCGTTGAAACCTTCAATTCCTGGATTGCGCTCGCGCCCGCACTGGCGTCTTCAATAAGTATCGCGTGAGGTTTCCATTCATCGGCTTGCCTGATGACCTGTCGCTTCAGTTCCGGGAATTCCATACGCGCCCGGTACAGCGCGAGCAAGTAGTAACCGTTTGCGGTGACACCCCAGGTTGTTCCGACCGAGTAATCGTTTGCCGCGCCCGTCTTCACGGCGCAATCCCAACTCTGCACGATCTTCTCGAACGAGCCGGGCATCTCCCGATAGGTGCGGAACCACTCGCGCTTGAAAAGCGCACCCTCAGCCTCTGTGGGACGGCCCTGGTAGAGCGAAGCCCAGGCGCGTGGTCCAATGGCTTGGCGGATCTGCTCGATGGTTGCCAAAGGGAACTTTTCTGGCCATAGCGGCTCGCCCTCGTCCCGGCCGAGCGCGTCGTTTGCCTCGGCGATTGCGGGCAGGTTCAAGACTTTCCAATTTTCCTCTGGGTGTTCGCGGAGGACGTGGCCGATGAGATCATCATCATGCCATCTGGTGCCGACGAGGACGATCGCGCCGTGTGTAGTAAGCCGCGTCCGAGCTACATGCTTATACCATTCATGGAGATTCTTTCGGATGAGCTCCGAACGCGCCTCCTCAGCATCTTTAAGGAGGTCATCACAAATCAGCAGGTCGCACCCGCGGCCTGTAACAGGACCGCCGCGTCCGACGGCGTAGTATGAGCCGCCCATCGTCGTGTCGAATCGACGCATACTCGTCGAATCGGCGCGAAGCTCAAGAGTAGGAAAGATCGCCCGGGAGATGTCGCTGAGCGCGAAGTTGCGAACCTTGCGTCCGGAATCATCGCTTAGGTCTTGTCCGTAGGTGCAGCTGATAACCGATTTCTGGGGATTTCTGCCGAGAAACCAGGCGGGAAAAAGCTGGCTGACGAGAAGAGTCTTACCGGATCGCGGCGGCAGAACCACCACCAGACGTTTGATGTCTCCCCGCTCCACCGCCTCAAGGGTTTCAATGATTAGACGATGATGTGCCGCCAGCTCGAAATCGCGCCGGAGGGCAAATGCATAGCAGGCAAGATCTTGAGCTGCTAAGAGAAGGATACTCCCGGCATCACTTGCCATGCAGCGGCTCCACGTCCAAGATTTTGCGACGCTCCAAATATGTCTCCGCTATCTTTATTGCAGTTTCTGGGTCGAGTTGCACACCTACGTTCACGACGTTCGTGGTCATCCCGCCGGTACGCAGCCGTCCGGCGAGCGCGGCCCGGAGGGCGAGCAGGCGAGTCAGTTCGCGAAGCCCCTGCAGCGCCGTGCGCAGATCACCAGACGCCTCAGCGGCAGCCTTTAACCGCGCCGCCTCACGTGCTAAAGCCTCCAAATCCGCAGCCAGAACATCCGCATGGGCCTGCTCGCGATCATTCCTTGCAAGGCTCAGCGCGCGCCCTAAACACCGTAGCTTGTGCCGATGAACACTCGATGGGTGCACGCCGAATTGAGCCGCTACCGCACGCTCCGACAGTCCACGCATAAGTTCAGCGTCCACTGACAGGCGGAGTCCCGGGCGCGAACAGATTGAGCAAGCCATGAACAGTTCTTACAGGAAAAAGTGTGCCTGTAGTACGGGGAAATGACGCAGAACGCGAAGCACCTGTGAAACAAAGAAAGAAGCGGCGTTTCGCAGACGAAAGGTTGCAAAGTCAGCGGGTTGGGAACCGATACGCAATCATGCGTGCGCGAAGCAGGCCCGAAACAGGTGAAGCATCGCCGGTTACCTAAGCTCTAGATTTAATCGCGGCCGGGGCCCCGTACGACCGCACTCAAGGACGCGGCTCGGTGTTCGTGGAGTGTGGGAGTCTCGGTCTTGCGGGCGATCTCAGACGGTTCCGCGCCTGGCCGAGACGCAGGCGGAGCCAACTCGATCCCCCTGAGAGAGGGCGACCCCGTTGTATCAAAGGGTCCTCGATTCAGAGACCGCAAGGTATAGACAAGTCGAGGTAAAATTCCGTCAGAATTAGCCGTATCAAATCATGTGGTTTGGTACACCCCAGCGATTCCTACTTGCCAGAGCTCTTACAAACAGTAACTTGGCTTGAAGCCTACCGACCTCGTTTCACAAGGCTCGTCGATCCGAAGCGAAAGGCCGCGATTCTGATGCCTGCCGCGCGCCTCTCATCCTTCTACTGAGAATTCGATTGCGCAGCTTTCTCAATCACTGTTCTCAAGTTTGCGCACGAATCAACAAACCACCTAGAGTTTGGCGCGCGGGCTTGTACGGCACGAATCTCCTACTGAGTTCCACTACGGCTTTAAAAAGGGTGCATACTATCGTTTAACCAGTTAAGTATTGTACTGTTCCACGGTTCGTCCTGTAGCCATTCGTGTGATTCATGGGGGAGGGAGAGCTACGGAGGGAATATGCAATTGTACTTAGCGTTGGCGCTCGGAATCCCGCTCGGATTTTTAATTGGGTGGTTTTTGGCAGTGTTAAGGGTAAAGACGGAACTCTCCAACTACAGGCTCCAGGCTGAAGGCAGTTTGAAAGCTGCGGACGGCACTGTTCTCGAACTTCGAAGGAATCTTGCAGAGGTGAAGAATGAATCAGACTCGAAAGCAAAAGAAGTTTCAAGTGTGTTGCAGCTCCTGAAAGAGGAAGGCGAAAAGAAAGCTGCAGCCGTCGCTGAGCTCAAGGAGACACGGTTTGCGCTTCAAGAGTTATCGACCGTTCGGGATCAGTTGTACACGGAGAGCCAGTTTCGAGTCGCGGCTGAGACAAAACTGACAGAATCAAGGGCAAATCTCGAAGAGCAGAAAAGGCTTCTTGAAGAAGCAAGGACAAGACTCACGGATACCTTCGATGCTTTGTCCGCAGAAGCGCTCAAAAGTAACAATCATGCGTTTCTAGCACTGGCCAGGAGCACATTTGAAACTATTCAAGCGGAATCGAAGGGCGACCTCGATGCACGACAGAGGACTATCGATGACCTTGTAGCTCCTCTCAAAGAGGCGCTAGAGCGATATGAGCGACAGATACAAGAAATGGAAAGGTCTCGGCAAGTCGCTTATGGCAGTCTCGATGAGCAACTCAGAATGCTTTCCAACGCTAATCAGCAGCTTCAAAAGGAAACAGGCAGCCTGGTGACAGCTCTACGGACTCCCCAGATCCGGGGGCGTTGGGGTGAAATGACGCTTCGAAGGACGGTCGAACTTGCTGGAATGGTAGAACACTGTGATTTCAATGAGCAGGAAACACTGGGACCCGAAGGTAATCGTCAGCGACCGGATATGATTGTGAACTTGCCCGGGAGTCGACGAATTGTGGTAGATGCCAAAGTGCCGCTACAGGCTTTTCTGGAAGCGATATCCGCATCGACTCCCGAGGCCCGCAAGATTGAATTTGAGAAACATGGACAGCTCGTTCGGACTCATATGAATCAATTGGCCTCCCGGGGATACTGGGAGCAGTTCAGCCAAGCGCCGGAGATCGTAGTCTTGTTTCTGCCTGGAGAATCCTTCTTCGCCGCTGCTGCGGTACAGGATCGCACACTGATTGAAGACGGCATGGAAAAGAGAGTGATTCTTGCCACACCTACGACGCTTATCGCTTTGCTCCGTGCGGTCGCGTACGGTTGGCGTCAGGAAGATATCGCAAAGAATGCGCAAGAAATCTCTGACCTCGGAAAACAGCTTCACGACCGAATCAGAACGTTCGTTGATCATTTCGTAGGGGTAGGTTCGGCACTGCGAAGGGCCGTCGATTCATTCAATGGTGCGCGTGCATCACTGGAGAGCAGAGTATTGCCGGGAGTGAGAAAATTCCGAGAGCTAAGAGCAGCCACAGGAGAAGAAATCGTCGAGGTTGAGCCAATCGATGAATTCCCGACGACGCTTTCTGACATCGAGCCAGCTCAACCGCTTTAATTTGGGCGCAGTAATGCACTCTGTGGGGTATCCGATGACCGATCGACCCTATTTCCGAGCTTCGATTTTTGAGCTTGAGGTTGTCGTTAAGGAAGCACGCAATATAGAGACTTTGAGAGGAATTCGCGACGAACTGCGGTTCAGAACAACGCAGCGTGGAGTTGCGTTACTTCGAAGGGTCGAAGATGCAATAAAGGCTGTTGATTCAAAGTTCGTCGCCAGCGAAATTAAACCTTCCACGACAAACAGTGTTTCGTCTGAAGAATCTCGACCGGATCAATTGCGGTTTGATGGGGCGCGAGCAAACGCTAGCGCGAGTGAGCTCCTTTCCAAGCACGGCGCAGCGAGGGATAAGGCAGGAGCCGAGTCCGACGAGACTGACGTCATGGACCGTGATTTGACCGCTGGAAAAGGTGAGCACCACGCATCTGAATCGGAATCGCGAACAGTCCCTCCCGAAAGGTTACTCAGCGAAAGTCATTCCAGGCTTCTAGATTTGCTCGGATATCTCGAACACTTGGCAAAGTTAGGTGAAAAACCTGTGTTCGCGTTAAAGGAGTATCAACAACTCATCCTTACTGAGGCAGAACTCAAAGCTCAAATCGGTATCACCCACGATGTTCCGAGTGATGAGGGGCAGATCTGGCTGAGAATTGAACGCCTTCAACGCACAGAACCGCCAGCTCCTGCTCCAGAAATTCGTGACTGGATCGCTCTAAGCAGAGACCCAAGTCAACCACCGAAGATTCATGATTTGCTCACGCGGACCGTTACGACAGGGGAAGCAGAAGCATTTGTGACGAGCGGGAAAGTCAAACCCGAAGATCGGTTACCCTCTCTCAAGCTGCGCGATGGCAAGCAGATGGCCGACATAATCTTGCGGTTGGATGCTCAACCGTCGATCAAATCAGTAGTAACAAATTACATATCCGATGAATGGATTTCTTGGGCGGAGAGGGAGAAACCGAAAAGGGCAACCATTGCGATCTATGACAAGCTCTTTAGCGTGTACCAATCCCTCCAGGCGGAGGGAGTTGAGCGCCCGTTGGAAATTGTTTGGGGCGTAGGGATTGCGCGATGGAGAGTGCGTACTCAGGAAATAGATCACCCGCTGGTCGAACAACTTGTGGAAATCGACGTGGATACGGAGTCGGGTGCGCTAACGATCGGCCCTCGATCCGCCATGCCACAGCTTGCTTTGAAGCCGTATTTCAGTCTTGAAATTGACGGGGCCGATTCAACTCTTGATTTTGCAAAGCATTTCTTTGAAAACACGATTCCTGATCTAGAATTTTCACCGTTTCAGCGCGACTCATTTGAACCCGTTCTTCGGTTTGCCACAACTCACTTAGATTCTTCTGGTCAATACCACCCTGACACCCTGAAAGATATAAATGACCGGAACGTGCCGTGCTGTACTGATTCACTGGTGATTACCGACACATGGGCCATTTATGCTCGTCCACGCTCCGCGAACTTCTTTATCGAGGACCTTGATCGGTTGCGGCAGGCCGTAACTAACTCATCCGACCTTCCTGGATCCGCCAAGAAATTGGTCGATACGCCCTCTTCTGAAACAACTTACTCGCCGAGTTTGATCGACATTACGAAAGCAACCCTCGGCGCTTCTGCGGATTTTATTGCCCAAGAGATCGAGGCGTCGCCAAACGAGAGCGAAATGGAATTTTTCTTTCCTAAGCCTTTCAACGCAGACCAAATTGCAATTGTCCAGCGGCTGGAAGAGGCTGAGGGCGTTGTTGTTCAAGGCCCCCCTGGTACTGGGAAAACCCACACGATTGCTAATATTATCTGCCACTGCCTTGCTACGGGCCGAAGGGTTCTGGTGACTTCAAAGGGAGAAGCTGCCCTCGCGGTTTTGCGGGAGCATATTCCTGAAGGGATTAGAGATCTAACTATCAGTCTGTTGACTAGCGAGCGCGAGGGCCTGAAGCAGCTTGAAAGAGCCGTCACTTTGCTTGCAGGCACCGCGACGCAACAGAATCCCGCCAACTTAGAACGGCAGATCCTTGCTGGGCAGCAGCAGATTGCTGATTTAAAGAAGCGTATGGCGTCAATCGATTCCGAACTTACAACCTTTGCAAAAAAGCATCTAGGAAAGATCCCACACAAATCTAGTGTGGACGGGTTGCTTCCAATCGAATTGGCCCAATTGCTTGCTACGGACGCTAATCAACACTCATGGTTGCCGGATTGTTTGACTTTAGATACCCGAAACGATCCGCTGTTTAGCGGAGAAGACATCTCTAGCCTGCGCAAGGCGAGGCAGTTCCTTGGAAAAGACTTGTGTTATGCCACGGCGGCGGTCCCTACATTGTCCGATCTTCCCGACGGGGGCCAGGTGGTGGCGCTGCATGAAGATCTCACAAGCTGCGAGTTGATAGAGCGTCAGATTCAGGAAGGCCATTTTCTTCGGCTTCGTCTCACGTCGCCGGATCTTGCGGACAGATGCAAAGCTATATCGAACTCGCTCAAGCAGGTCATCGACTTTTGGAAGATTGTCGATGAGCTTGCTTGGCTTAGGCCCTTCGCACAGCGGTGGCTAGAGGGTGAAATGGAAAGTGAGGATACCAAGCTCTTCGAAACCCTCTTGTCATCAATTGCCGATATTCGTAAAAAGCGAACGGACATGCTTGCGTATGCCATTTCACTTCCCGATGAGGTTATCGGAGATACAGAGCTTGCGGAAGCTGTGCACCGCGCAGCAGAGGGCGAACGACCGTTCGGCTTATTTTCGATGGGGAAAGCTCAAACGCGCCAACGTTTTTCCTTAATTTGCGTCGAAGGCCGAGCCCCGAGATCATTGGAGGATTGGTATAAGGTCGATCGGTACCTTGCCTGGAGATTGAAGGTTTCTTCCACGACGGCCCGTTGGAACGCTATCGCCGCGGAGTACAGATTGCCGCAGTTGAAGGATCAGGGAGATGCCACCGCCCGCTGGCTGTCAGAAACTCTCGACAAGATTGACAAAGCGAAGCGCGCAACCCTTCAAGCGGTCCCTCTCATCAAGCGAGAGCTTCCAGATTTGTTTCCGCACGGCGTAGATACTAGCCTCTCTATCAGCTCCAGTGATTACGCATCTAAAATCATCGCATCGATCGACGCCAACCTTTCAGTCAAGCGCTACGGATCGTCCCGCAATCTGTTAGACAACTTTATCCAAAAACTAAAAGGCTCGTCGGGTCCTATCTCGGATCAAGTTCGTGCGTTTTTGATGTACGCCGTTGGCAATACAGGTGTTTCAGCGGGGAAAATATCCGACCAATGGCAAGGAATCTGTCGAGAGGTAGATCGTGTCCACAGTTTGAAAGCGTCCTTCGAGACCGTAAATAGAGTAGCGATGCTTATCCGAGAATCCGGTGCTCCGCAGTGGGCGGAGTTTCTCCTTAAGGAGCAAGCGCTAGTCGAGGATAGATGGACTCCGAATCACTGGTCTGAGACTTGGTCTTGGGTGCGATTCCGTGCCTATCTGAAGGAGATCGACGGAAGAGATCGTTTTCGGCACCTGTCGTCCATGCGACGAAAATATGAGTCGGAGATTCAACGGGCATTTTCGGAAGTTGTTAGATTACGAACATATTTAGGTCTTAAGCGAAACATCACTAATAGGGTAGAAGCCGCACTGAGTATGTTTATGGCAGCCTTGCGTCATATTGGGAAGGGAACGGGAATACGTGCACGAAGATTTCGACAAGATGCTCGCAACGCAATGGAGAACTCGTTTGCTGCGGTTCCATGCTGGATCATGCCCACTTGGCGCGTTTCAGAGAGTTTACCCGCTTCCTTAGGATCATTTGACCTGGTAATCATAGATGAGGCTTCCCAGTCCGATATTACGGCTCTGCCCGCGCTCCTTCGCGGAAAAAAAGTCTTAGTCGTAGGGGACGACAAACAGGTCAGCCCCACAGCCGCGTTTGTCGAGGAGAAGAAACTACTTCAGCTCAAACACAACTATCTTAAGAACCAACCTTTCGGTCCTCTGATGCTACCTGGTTTTTCATTGTATGAACTCGCACTTGCGACCTTCCCGGGCAAGCGGATCATGCTACGTGAACACTTTCGATGTGTTGAACCCATTATCCGGTTCAGCTTTCAATTCTATGAAGAGCCGATTGTTCCGGTCCGAATTGCCAAGCCGTCCGAGCGGCTCACACCGCCACTGATCGATGTCTACGTTCCGAAAGGGGTTAGGGACAGTCGTCAAGTAAATGTGGCGGAAGCAGAGGCCATCGTAGATGAAATCGAGAAGATCGTAAAAGACCCACTATTCGCCAAGCGAACGATAGGCGTAGTGTCGTTACTCGCGGCAAAGCAAGCGTACTATATCCAAACTCGCCTGCTCGAAAGGATCGGTGAAGAACATTATCTCAATCATCAAATAGCGTGCGGTGACTCGGCGACGTTTCAAGGAAAAGAGCGCGATATTATGTTTGTCAGCATGGTGGAATGCCCAGCGACACGCAGCACAAAAACGGCATTGCTATTTCAGCAGCGGTTCAATGTAGCTTTATCGCGCGCACGCGACCGGATGTACCTGTTTCATTCCGTTACCGAGGGCATGCTAAAGCCTCACGACCTGAAGGCCAGAGTATTGCAGCATTTTAAGACCCCTATGCCAGTTAAGCATGAGACCTCAAAGACGCTTCTGGAGCAGTGCGATTCTGACTTCGAGCTGGAGGTTCTGAAGCGCCTGGTGGAACTCAATTACTGCGTCACCCCGCAAGTTAGAGTGGGTCCTTTTTCTATAGATTTGGTTGTCGAAGGAGACGCCGATCGACGTTTGGCTATCGAACTAGATGGTGACAAATACCATTCTCCAGAACGATGGGCAGACGATTTAAGCCGACAGCGCGTATTGGAACGCATGGGATGGAGGTTTTGGCGGTGCTGGGGATCGAGCTTTCTTTTGGATCCCGAGGCTTGTTTCGATGACCTAATTACAACGCTAAACGAGCTTGGAATTCAACCGTCGTCATCGGGTATGGGCCCCTCGTTGCACACGGAATTCCGAACTATTGAAGACATTGCAGAGACGAAGTCTGAACTCGAAACTATACTTTCGGAAGAGTGCTCAGTTGAAGTGGGCGATCGTTTGCTGGTTACGTTCAATGACGAACCCGGGCGCCAGCGCACGATCATCATTACTCCTGACAAGACCGATCCGGCGCTAGGGATCTACTCGGGAACTCACGTCGTGGGCAAAGCATTGCTGGGTGCGATGGCCGAAGACGAGATTTCAATCACATTCGCAGATAAAACTAGAATTCTGACAATTCTTGGCATTCAGAAACCGTCTCAGCCCCGAACAAATTAGCAGTTTCATCAGGGAGTCCTCGTTCGCCCCAGAAGGCGTATCAAAGGAAATGGTTTCATACGGCTTTAGAGCCCCGTCAGGTCTCTAGCGGAATCATCGATTTGCAGGCACCTCAGAAATGGCCTTTTGATACAACCGCGTACACCGTTGGACGGTACCGATAGAAGTTTCAAATCTCTTCGCCAACTCTCGAAAGCTGCTCTCGCCCTGCCAATATGCCTTTGCAATGGCCTTTCGGTCCTCAATTCCGAGCGGCCTTAAAGGAGGTCTGCCAATCCTTTTGCCCTTGGCACGGGCATTGCGCATGCCAGCACGGACACGCTCAACCGTCAGGCTACGCTCAAGTTCAGCAACAGCACCGAGAACGGTGAACACCATTTTCCCAGTAGGGGTGGATGTGTCGAGAGATTCACTCAACGATATGAAGTGAATACCGAGAGCCTGGAAGGTTTCGAGCGCGCGCAGAAGATGCGACACAGACCTCGCGAAGCGATCGAATTTCCAAACGACCACAGCGTCGAAGCAGCGGCGGTGGGCGTCAACCATTAAAATATCGAGCCGGGGTCGCCGTTCTTTCGTCCCACTGATTCCCTCATCGACGTACTCGCCCGCCACCGTCCAGCCACGGCGATTGCAGTATTCGCGCAGTTCGCGAAGCTGCATCTCGGGAGACTGTCCATTGCCAATTGTTGAGATCCGCGCGTAGATCGCCACGCGAGGCGGTGTAGAATTTCCGTCAGCCATTGCATCCTCCAATCCAGGTTGCTTTGGTTAGGGGCGCGTGCGGTGCTGATTACACCGGCACGCCCCGCCTTGCTCTATCGCTTAGGTTTGCGGCCTTTATCTTGTATCTGTCGAAGCTCTTTCACCTGCGATCCGCTCCAGACCCTTGTGTTTCCGATCATCTTGGGCGCCTCAACTTTACCATCGGCAATCCAAGTTTGAAGGGTTTGCCGAGAGATTCCTATTGCCGACGCGGCCTGCGCTGTAGTGTAGAACTTCTGGGCCATTATTCGCTTGTACGCTGGCTTGACAGTTCTGTCAAGTAGTCTCAATGACTGGTAGTGCTTCGGTTTGCATTTGGCAGACGTCTTCGCGAATTCTACGGAGAGAGAGGTGTTGCTCTCATCGTCGAGAGCGCGCTGGTATTCAAGTTTCCGGGGGAAAAGAAATCCCAAATCACTAGACGACCTCCCTGCAAGAAACTACCTGCAACAGACATTGCCTTCCAGGGAACATATGCCTCAGTTATTGCCCTGAACAGCCGCATCAGTTGCGCGACGTATGCGTCGAGAAACGTTCCCGAGATCGGCTCATATTTATTGAGATGGTCAAGCAAGAGGGTCTGTCCTGAACGCTGAAGATATTGCATCGCTTCCTGTGTCAATCGTTCAGAATCGGAATACGAACCTTTTGTTCGTAACTCCTCCTCGGGGAAAGCTGGATTTAGTAGGCGAGCGCCGATCTTTGCCAGTCGTCGTTGGACCGATGCACGGTAGTCATCGGACCCAACTAAATGCGTTCGTGTGATGTGAACGACGCGCGATTCTTCTCCTGAAAGCAAGATTTCAAATCTCTCATGAGGAATAATGTCGCCTCTCAGAACATCACTGGCGTCGAACCCTGGGCCAACAACCTCGACGTCGACGTTTCCGGTCACTAGATCGCTTACCGAGGTCAAGCCATAGAGGTCCGAGTACGGACTCGCCGGTTCCAGCAGCAGTGTCAGCATGCCTTCATTGGTTAACTCGTCGACCAAGTCCTGAACTCTGGACACGGGGATTGTGTAACCACCTCTACGTCGAATCCACCTTTGCCCTGGCTTCTCAATTCTCACCAAAAGCTCGGCGAAGTTTCTCTCTCGACAAAAACGCGAAACAGCTGTTTCAGTTTCTTGTGCCCATTCACTCAGAATCAGACCGCTCAGGACGGGAAACCCATTCAGTTGCATCCATAGAAGGCTGCTGCTTTTCCAGCAGCCCTGCAATGCGGCTAGTAAGCCAGGGAGATTATCGTGATTGACGCGTTGGGTCTCGATGATCATCGGACTACGGAGCAGTGCTCAGCAGTGCGCGAGGTCCAACCCCGGTTCCTTTGAGTCGAAGTAGCGGGATAGCCGCTGGATGGTCGCAAGAAGTCGCTCCTCTCTTCCCACATCTCGCCAGTTCCAGACTTGCTCGCCCATCGCGTTGGCCAGGAGCTTGCGTACATACTGGGAGGGAAGAGAACCCGTTTTGAAGAGATATGCCTTTCCTTCTAAGTCCTGATACAAAAGATAGCAGGACAAGCCGACAGTTCGTTTTCCGATTTCTCTTAGGTTCGTCATTTCGTCGTAAGGGAAGCGCGCTTTCAGGTGCCCGACGAGATCCGATCGTTCCGAAATTACATCCAGCGGCGCGGCGTGAAGATGGGCATGGTAAACTCCGCAACCTCCGACGTCCTCAGATCGGGTCCCGTGCTCGAAGAGGACATACGCCCCATATTCTTTCGTGAGAATTTCTCCCACCTGCTGCGAAATTGTGGCGAGTTCATTGACGTCAACCGCGCTCAGATCGCCAAGCGCTTTCAAATGGCGACAAGGGAGGATTAACAAATAGCCCTCGACTATTTGTCCCAAGGATGGCATTACGGCGAACTGCTCGGTGCGAAATAGAATACGGCTCTCGGGGTCTCCCCTGTAGATTCGACTAAAGGAATTCTCGGAGCTACCAGATAGCTCTTCGCACAGATCACATTGAACCGGGGGTGAGATCATGCTTTGGAAGTATCTCCCTAGGACTTGTCGGTGCTATTGGAGCTAATTGATAAAGGTGATGCTGTGCCAGCGTCTACACCTTGAGCTAGTTTAGGTTGCTGCGGAAGAAATTCTTGAATGTTGCTCTCGTCCACCGGTTTGCTCATCCGTTCGATCACCTCTTCGAGATTTTCAGCATATACATCATAAAGACTTCGTTCCATCCCAAGTTGGGGCCTTGTCAGGAGAAGCGCAGGAGACGTCAGGTCTGGCAAACCGGCGAGGTAATGGGTCACTAGCATCTGTTGGTCTACCCACGTCAACCCGCAGCTCGCCGTTGCGTCATAAACAAAGAGCCTAAGTTGCGCCTTCTGGCCTGCATTCAGAGAATTACGAATATTCCACATTACTTGAATCGATTTTCTGATCTTCTCTTGAGTATTCCGGTGAGTGTGCGCGATTTCCTCCTCGCGAGCCCGCAATTCCGCGGCACTGGATTTCGGGTCTAGGAACAAGACTCGGAAAGTCACCCCTTGGCTCAAGCGATCCTTGAGTGCTGACTCAAAGCGCTTATCGTCGCACCAGCCTCCGTGCGCAACTCCAAATAGAACGCAGGTCTCGCGAGCCGTGTGCATCCAGTCCACCCAGTCTTTAATCGCTTGTCGCGATGACCACATGTCGACGATCCCGAAGGAGATGAATTTTCTATATCCTGCTTCGCTCGCCGGGCTCAAATACGCGACAATCGCTGCCGCAAGGATCGAGGAGCCTACCCCAATTGTGAGCGACCCACGAATTGGTCCGAGCCAGCCTTTGTACCAAGCGACAGCTCCCACGATGGTCATGATCAATCCGAGGAACAACGCAATTGGCTGGCTACGCGAGCGAGAGCGCGTACGGAGGGACACCCAACGAAGACCGCGGAAAGAAATCATTGATTATGCCGTCACCGGGATAGTAACACGGTCGCTTAATCAATGATCATCGGACCAAGAGAAGAACCTGCAATGCTCAGTCTGTCTCTAGCTTCCTGCACCGATGGCCTGCGAACGCCCGCTGCTGGAGAGTAGCCCGGCATCTTCTAACACTCTTCGCACTAGAGCCGTCATTTGAACTGTTCCTAGCTCCTCCGCGGAGAAGAAACGGATGTCCGACAAGTCGTCGGAGGCTTTGGGCTCTCCGTCGGTGACTGTGCCCCAACTGTAGATCACGATGCGGTGTTCGTTCGGCGGATTTATGATTTCGTACGCGCCAAGCTGATCACCGACGTGTACCTTTAGACCAGTCTCTTCACTAATTTCGCGGGCTGCTGCTTCAGCGATCCCTTCAAATGCATGGATCTTACCGCCAGGTATCACCCAATATCCTCGTTGGGGGTCCTTGTTCCTTCGTCCTAATAGGACGCGGTTCGCGTTGTCCCGAACAAGAAGGGCTGACCCGATTCTTGGAAGTGCATCGCTCATGTGATCACCGACTTTCGTGGAGCCGAGATGGGAGGCTGAATCGTACGGGGTTGCGCCGAAATCGGCAACGAGTCATAGACCAGACTCCAGAGGAAATCCTGTGCAAGAAACCAACTTTCTGTGAGTATTCCTGTGACTACTGTGTTGAAAAACCCAAATGAACGCCAAAAGGCCCATTCCTCCGAGAGTGGCGCCCGGATTCTCCTCCCAACACTGCCTGGTCTGCGGCGTAACATTGCTCCTAGTCCGCGCGTGAAGATTTCCTTTGCGCCACCAGTTCCCTACGCGCTTCTTCAATTGCTTCCCTTAAATCTTCTTCCGCCCCGCAATCCTCAATGAAGTTCCGAACGGCGGTCGAAATCAGCTGCGACCTAGAAGCATCGACTCCCAGGCGACGTCTTTCCATAGCGGTGCCAATAGCATCAAGAATGAGACCCTGCTCTTTGTTCAGGTAAATGTGGCATGCATTCCCTTTTGCCATGACTACTTCTATTTATATGGCCATATATGGCCATAAGTCAAGAACCGTCGGTAAGGTGCCTTTTTATCTGTCGTTTATGGGAGCCAAGGGCGGGTTGGTATCCTTGCGGCAGTTGTAACGCGCCCTAGTGGTTTGAGCTGTCGTGAGCGCTGATTCATAAAATAATAACTCCCTTGTTTTTGTGACGTAGATTGTGACATGAGCTGCTCGTATTGGCGGGGAATTGCACCGATATGCAGCAACGGCGCAAAGGCCGCAAAATGAGGCTAAATCGCTGCCCGGGATGCCTTCCAGCCAACTATTGCGTATTCCCGCCATTTTCGCGTTCTAAATTGACACGGTAGAGGTCTGCGGTTCGAGCCCGCACGGGCCTACCATCCATCTCACTGATTCTACTCAGCGGCAACCAAAACCTTATCGCTCGTTTGGTGTAACTCGTCACCATTCGTCACCAATTGCGAGAGGTTTTTCACGGCCATGCTTAGGTGAGCCGGGATCGGTAGGGTGTAGACCTCCGGCATCGAAAGCAAGTCAACCCTTCCCACCCTTCGCAAACCCGGCGAAGGATGGGGCACCCGCAAGAACTAAGACTAAACTTCGAAGTGACCTGCCCGAGTGGTATCATCCTCGCCGAAGCGCCGTCAATCGTGGAAATCACGGACACAAGCGCAAGGGTGGGCCACCCGCCAACGAAAGACCCACCGAGCAAGCTACCCAATGGCTTCAACTCGTGCGACGACGAAAGGCCAAAAGAGGAACTCCAATGGTGGGTGGATTGCAGTGGAGATAGGGATTGCTGTATAAGCAAAGTGCACTCATGTCAGCACGAATGCACGGCGGGGCTGAAAATAAAGGATTTTGATTATCTTGAAGTTGCCACCAACGTGTACGTCGCCGGCTTTTGTTGCAAAAAAAGTAAGTGAGATAGTTCTATTCTGGGCCAAGAACAAGTAAGGATGACCATGAGAATCCGTCCGAGTATTTTCCAGGTCTCAAGTGTATTTCTTACGCTCGGATTTCTATGGTTGGTGCCCTCCACCATCAATTGTGTTCGGTCCACCGATTCGATGACCCAAATTGCTGGTTTTGCTTTGCTCACAGTGATTATTGTCGCGCTCATCGTTATCTGGACAGGGTTTGCCGCGGGAAATCGAGTCGCGTGGATCACAATGGCCGTCATCGTCTGGGGCGGGGCGCTCCCCGCCATGACCTGGCCAGTCCTTCGTCACGGGCGGCGCTGGACACTGGGTGAATTACGCGAGTGGATCGTAATTGCGTGGCGCGAGGACACGTTCGTACGAACCTATTTAATCGGTACGGCTCTGTTCTTATTAATGTTGGTCGGATTGGTTCTGCCGGTCAGGGCGCTCTATCTGAATCGGAAACCGGAATGAAGCACGGCCGGTGAAGCCGGGTGCCCCACCCTTCTTTGCATCTTCCGTGTCACAACTGACGGCTGTGATCCGCGAGCAATTCCATTCCGGAGTTAAGTTCTAGATTTTGCGGGTGCCCCACTCTTCGCCGTCTTTGCGAAGGGTGGGATGGGTTTGACTTGCCGGGGCCCCACCCTTTGGCTCCTAAGGGTGGGATCTTCGGATCCAAATCCTGAACCTCGAGACAACCACTTCCGCCCGCGCACCGTCCAACCTTGTAGTGTCGCAGGCCGCGCTAAAACGGCCCCAAGGAGGCATTGGCAAAATCGACCGGCCCCTTCGCCAAACGAAGCCCGGCTAGCGAAAATCCAAGCCACTCCCACCTCCCAACACACGCGCCCGCGTCCTGCGGCCCGCGAATCCCCAAAAGCACCACAAAAGGACCACCCAAAATGATTGCTCGAGCCACCAGGCCAATCAGCCAGGTAAATTCACACCATAGCACTCGCAGCAGGACCGCAACCTCTCGCGCTGTCTGTTCCAGCGCGCAACCTTCGTCGGCCGAGAATCCCGCCCGGCAACGGGTAAAGTTAATACACGGTTCCGCGATTAAAACTTCCGGCAAACGACCACGAATCAGCAAGTTGCAAAATTCTAATCGGCGGTAAAAGGGGGGATACAACGCCGTGATACGATTTATGCTGGAATCTAAAGTTAGAATGGGCGCCAAGGCCAGGACCGAACATGGCAAAACCAATCTTGCTTAGTGTCGATGACGACCCCGATGTTCTGCGGGCGATCGAGCGCGACTTGCGAACGAAATACGGCGCTGAATTCCGTGTGATCGGGAGCGATTCTCCCGAAGCGGCACTCTCGCTTTTGAAACAGCTGAAACTGCGTAATGACAGCGTGGCATTGTTTATTGCCGATCAACGAATGCCGCACATGGACGGCGTCGCGTTTTTGCAGGAAGCGATGCATGTGTTCCCTGAAGCGAAGCGCGCCTTGCTCACCGCCTACGCCGATACGAACGCAGCCATTGACGCGATCAATCAGGCCAGCATCAACTACTTCTTCTTGAAGCCGTGGGATCCGCCCAGCGAGCACCTTTATCCCCAATTGGATGATCTGCTTGACGATTGGCAAGCGTCGTACCGGCCGAAATTTGAGGGCATACGAGTGCTGGGAACGCGCTGGTCGCCGAAGTCCTACGAATTAAGAGATTTCCTTGCGCGGAATCGCGTTCCATATCAGTGGATGGATGTCGAAATTTCTGCCAATGATCCGGAAACAAAGCGCCTGTTGGAAGTTCTGGGACCAGAGGCTTCCAGTCTTCCCGTTGTGCTTTTCCCGGATGGCACGAAGCTTCTTGAGAGCGTCCCGGCACAAGTGGCCCAAAGAGTCGGTTTAAAAACCCGCGCGCAAACGAATTTTTACGATTTGGCCATCGTGGGTGGAGGGCCGGCGGGTTTGGCGGCGGCGGTCTATGGAGCGTCAGAAGGCCTGCACACGGTGATGATTGAACGCGAGGCTCCCGGCGGACAAGCCGGAATGAGTTCCCGCATCGAAAATTATCTGGGGTTCCCTACGGGACTTAGTGGCGGAGACCTTGCTCGCCGCGCCGTGGTGCAGGCGAAGCGGTTTGGCGTAGAGATTCTGTCGCCTCAAGAAGCCGTTGGCATACGCACCGAAGGGTCCTACCGAATCATTAAATTAGCGGATGGAAACGAGATTTCCTGCCACGCGCTGATGATCGCCACAGGCGTGCAGTGGCGGCGACTCGAAGCGCCAGGCGTCGATCGTTTGCAGGGGGCAGGCATCTACTACGGCGGAGGCGCCACGGAAGCCTTGTCCTGCCAGGGTGAGATCGTTTATGTGATTGGCGGCGCGAATTCGGCGGGGCAGGCAGCGATGAATTTTGCGAAGTATGCTGAAAAAGTGGTTATCGTCGTACGCGGAAACTCGCTATCGAGCACGATGTCGCAGTATCTGATCGACCAAATCAAAGAAGTGCCCAATATTCAGCTGTGGGCGAACGCGAGCGTTGCCGAGGCGCACGGCGCAACGCATCTCGAAGAGATCTCATTCCTCTGTTCGGACACCAATAAGATTGAGCGTGTGCCGGCGACCGCGATGTTCATTTTTATAGGAGCGCTTCCGAGGACAGACTGGCTCGCAGGTGTCGTCGAGCGCGACGAACGCGGGTTCATCCTGACGGGCCCCGATCTGATCCGAGATGGCCAGCGACCGAAGGGCTGGAATCTCGACAGAGATCCCTTCCTGCTGGAGACGAATGTCCCCGGACTGTTTGCGGTGGGTGACGTGCGCCACGGCTCCGTGAAGCGCGTGGCTTCCGGAGTGGGTGAGGGGTCAGTCGCCGTTCAATTTATCCATCAATATTTGAGCAAGGTCTAAATGGTCGAAAAAGCTGACCTGCGTCGCGTGCCGGCATTCGCTGATCTGCCCAACGATCAGCTCGACTGGTTCCTCGGCAATTCGCAAGAATTTCATGTGGCGGCAGGGGATAGTTATATCCGCCAGGGCGATCCCGCCGAATGGATGTTTGTGATTCTCGAAGGACAGTTTCAGTGGCGCGGTGACTTGGGCGGGGATACTGTCACATATCCAGCGAAGCCCGGCGACGTCACCGGGATCCTACCCTTCTCTCGGATGAAACGGTTCAGCGTAACCTTTCGAGCGCTCACCGCAGGGCGGCTCCTGAAATTCCCGGCTTCCTTGTTCCCGGAACTTGTACAGAAAATGCCGGAATTGACCGCGCGCTTGGTAGGGTACCTGTCCGACCGGGTTCGAGAAACCACGCGCGTGGAACAGCAGCGGGACAGGCTGGCGTCGCTGGGTAAGCTTTCGGCAGGGCTCGCCCATGAACTCAATAATCCAGCCTCCGCCGCGAAACGTGCCACGAGCCAGTTGCGTGACGTCCTGAAGAAAATACGCGATGCGAGCCACGAATTGGGAAGTCGTGATCTGACGGCGGCGCAGAAAGCTGAAATCGAAAAACTGGAAACTGCGTTCGTCCAGAGCAACGAGGTGCCGCCCGATCCGCTAGCTGTCAGCGATCTCGAAGAGCAGATCGATTCCTTGCTGCGCAGTCACGGACAGAATGACTTGTGGCAAATGGCCGCAGATCTGGCACGGAAGAACGTCAAGCCGGAAGCGCTGGAATCGTTATTCGCCACGCTCGATGCAGACACCGCGCTCGCCGCTTTGGTAAGGATCGCTGCCTCGGTTGAGGTGGCAACTCTGCTGAACGAAATCGAGAGCGGCACGTCACGCATCTCCGATCTGGTCCGTGCAATTAAAGAATACACATACATGGATCAGACCCCGCTGCAAAACATCGACATTGTAAGAGGCCTGGAAACCACTCTTATCATTCTTAATCACAAGCTCAAGCACGGAGTGGTCGTGGAGCGCGACTACCAAAAAATCCCGCTTCTAGTAAATTCATTTGGCAGCGAGCTCAATCAGGTTTGGACGAATATCATCGACAATGCCATCGATGCCATGAGAGGCGAGGGCAGGCTTCGGGTCCGAACCTATCGCGAGGACAATTGTGTGGTAGTTGAAATCGCCGATAACGGACCGGGAATTTCTCCGGATGTACAGCCGCATATCTTCGAACCGTTTCTTACCACCAAGGGAGTTGGCGAGGGCACTGGCCTGGGCCTCGACACGGTTCAGCGTATCGTGAAGAAGCACCGAGGCAGCATTCAGGTGAAGTCGAAGCCCGGTGAGACGCGGTTTCAAGTATGGCTCCCATTGGCAGAGGGCCAGACTTAGGATTCGAGGTTGTAACCTCTCTGTAATATCCCCACCAAATAATAGGCCCCCTTTTCACGTTACTAGCAGCCCGTCTGGCGTGCGAAACTGTGCGCGCCAAATCGCGATCTGGCGCAGCAATCAATTGAACCTTGCGGTGGGAAGTGAGGTTAACCAATGAGGCGGCCAACCATTGAGATCGCGGTGCTGTCGTCCGTGGCAAGCCTATTTCTCGCCGGTTGCGGTAATGGCAAGAGCGATGCGAACGCGGGAGCGCCGCCGCCGCTGAAAGTGGAGCGGGCGGAGGATCCGAATGTCTTTCAGGTGGAGCAGCCTGACAAGTTTCCTCTAGTCGCGGCAGTCGAGCATGTGGCGACTTCCCAGTTGACGACGACGGCGACGGTGAATCCGGACATTTCGCGAACTGTGCCGGTTATCTCGTTAGCCGTAGGCCGCGTGGTGGAAATCAAGGCCCGCTTGGGCGACATCGTCCAAAAAGGGCAAGTGCTGCTGCGCGTGCAAAGCGCGGACATTGCCGGAGCCTACTCCGACTATCAAAAAGCAGTGGCGGACGAACAACTGGCGCGTACGCAGGCGGAGCGAGCGCGGCTGCTGTATGACAAAGGTGCAATCTCTCAGAACGACTTTCAGATTTCGCAAGACGTAGAGGCCAAGGCTCAGGTCGATGTAAAAACCACTGCCGAGAAACTTCGTGTGTTGGGCAATGCCAACCTCGACCAGCCGTCTGGAATTGTCGATATTCGCGCTCCAGTGGCAGGAGTTATCACCGATCAGCAAGTGACTAATGCGGCCGGAGTTGCGGGCCTGACCTCGCCCAACCCGTTCACAATCTCCGACCTGACTTACGTCTGGATTCTTTGTGACGTTTACGAAAACGATTTGGCGGCGGTACGCATCGGCGACAAGGCTGACATTCGCCTGAACGCGTATCCGGACAAAACATTCAGCGGAATCGTCAGCAACATTGGCCCTATTCTCGACCCCAATATCCGTACCGCGAAGGTGAGGATTGAAGTGCGCAACCCGGGCGGCGTTTTTAGACCGGGGATGTTCGCGACGGTCATCTTTCATGGCCAAAAAAAGGAAAGGTTGGCGGCTGTGCCTGCCAATGCAGTCTTGCATCTGCACGATCGTGATTGGGTTTACGTGCCTATTGGCGGCAACAAGTTCAGGCGCGTCGAGGTGAAGGCTGGTGAAATGCTGCCGGGCGAGATGCAGGAAATCCTCTCGGGAGTAGCGGCCGGTCAACAGGTAATAGCGAATGCGCTCGACTTCCAAAACACGGTGGAACAGTAGTGATCAATTCGCTGGTCGATTTTGCTCTCAACAACCGCTTCATCGTGCTCAGCGTGGCTGTGGTGCTTTTCGTATGGGGCCTTATCGCTTTCAGTAGATTACCGGTGGAAGCCTATCCCGATGTGGCAAACACGTGGGTGCAAGTGATCACGCAGTGGCCCGGTCGCGCGGCGGAGGAGGTGGAGCAGCAGATCACCATACCGATTGAAATTCAAATGAACGGAGTTCCGCATCTTCAGCACATACGAACCGCGTCGCTCGCGGGATTGTCGGTGGTTAATCTTATCTTTGACGATAATTCCGACAACGACTGGGACCGCCAGAAAGTGCTCGAAAGGCTGTCGGCCGTAACCTTGCCGACCAATGTAACGGCGCAGATAGGACCTGATTTCAGCCCGATCGGATCGGTGTATTGGTACACGTTGAAGAGCACGAACCCGAAATACGATCTCATGGAGCTCAAGTCGCTTCAGGATTGGACGGTCTCCAAATACATGAAGGCTGCACCGGACGTGGTGGATGATTCCTCGTTCGGCGGGCTGACTCGCGAATACCAAGTCCGCGTGGATCCCGACAAACTGGTGGCGTATGGCTTGAGCCTCGCTCAGATTGAACAGCAGTTAACCAACAGCAACGCGAATGCAGGCGGCAGCTTTATCGAGGAGGGTGCGCAGCAAATTAACGTTCGCGCTGTCGGGTTAGTAAGAGATGTGCAGGACATTGAAGAGGTGGTGCTGAAAACACAGAAGGGCACTCCGATTCGGATCAAGGACGTTGCGGTAGTTACGCAAGGGCCAAAGATTCGCCTGGGTCAAATCGGAAAGGCGATTCATCGCGCCGACGGCGTGGTGGTTGATGATAACGATGTAGTGGAAGGGATTGTATTCATGCGCAAGGGCGCGGACACGGCGGCAACAATGGACGGGATTCACGCCGCCGTGCAGAAGCTTAACGACCATATACTGCCACCGGGAGTGAAGATCGTCCCATACCTGGATCGCGACGACCTGGTGCACTACACGACGCACACGGTGCTGCACAATCTGGGCGAGGGAATGATCCTGGTGGTGATCATTCTCTTCATCTTCCTGGGAAATGTGCGCGGTGCGCTCATCGTCTCATTTACGATACCGTTCTCGCTGCTATTTGCTTCCATTTGTCTCGACTTACGGCACATTTCCGCGAACTTGCTCTCCTTAGGAGCGCTGGATTTCGGCATGGTTGTGGATGGCGCGGTGGTGATGATTGAGAACATCGTCCGCCATTTGAATCGTCCCGAGAGGCATAACCTCACGGCGATGGACCGCATTCGCGAAGCCGCTCATGAAGTGCAACGGCCTGTGTTCTACGCGATCGCCATTATCATCACGGCGTATCTGCCGATCTTCACGCTGCAGAGCGTAGAAGGAAAATTGTTCAAGCCGATGGCCTGGACAGTGGCGTTCGCATTGTTCGGCGCATTGATCTTCTCGATGCTGGTGGCTCCGGCGCTGGCAAGTCTTCTCTTCAGCTCAGGGGTGAAGGAATGGAATAACCCCGTGATGGGCTACCTGACGGTGCGTTACAGGAAGGCCGTAACTTGGACTATTCACCATCGGCCTATCACGGTGGGGGCCGCGGCCATTCTCTTCGCGTTTGCGATGTTTTTAGGGTTTAGCGGAGTGATCGGATCGGAATTTCTGCCGCATTTGGACGAAGGCGCTATTTGGGTTCGCGGCACTTTGGCGCCGAGCACCGGACCCACCGAGAGCGCGCGTGTTGCGGAGAAAGCACGTCAGGTGCTGGCGTCGTTTCCTGAGGTCCCGCAGGTGGTCAATCAGATCGGCCGTCCGGACGATGGAACGGACACGACCGGATTCTTCGACATGGAATTCTTCGTTGACCTTCTGCCGAAGGACAAATGGCGGCCCGTGTTTCATCAAGACAAGGATTCATTGATCGCGGCGATGGATCGCGAACTGGAGAAGATACCGGAAGTATTTTGGGGATTCTCTCAGCCGATTTCGGACAACCTGGAAGAGGCTGTGAGCGGTGTGAAGGGTGCGCTGGCAGTGAAAATTTATGGAGATGACCTGAAGACGCTGGAAGGAAAAGGGGATGAAATTGTCAACGTGATGCGAAATGTCAAGGGCGTGGAGGATCTAGGGCTGTTTCGCATCCTTGGCCAGCCTAATCTCAATTTCGAAGTGGATCGCGAACAAGCCGCGCGCTTCGGCATCAACGTCTCTGACGTTCAAGATGCGATTCAAACGGCGGTCGGCGGCGGTGCTCTTACGCAGGTGCTGATTGGGGAACAACGGTATGACCTGGTGCTGCGTTACCTGCCGCAATATCGGGACACAAGAGAGGCAATCGAGAGGATTCGCCTTCTGTCACCCACCGGCGAGCGTGTTTCGCTGGCTCAACTGACGAAGCGCAGCGTGACGGACGGTGGTTCAGAGATTTACCGCGAGGCGAACTCGCGATATGTGGCCGTGAAATTCAGTGTGCGCGGCAGGGACCTGGGCAGCACAGTGGAAGAAGCGATCAAGAAGGTGAATGCCAACGTAAAATTGCCGCAAGGTTATACGATTGACTGGGCGGGCGAATATGAAAGCCAGAAGCGCTCGCAACGACGGCTGATGCTCGTGCTGCCGGTGACGATTGTGGCGATCTTCGTGATCCTATATGCGATGTTTACTTCCGTCAAATGGGCTCTGCTGATTCTGACGAACGTGGCGATGGCACCACTGGGAGGCCTTTTGGCCTTGCTCGTTACGCACACGAACCTTAGCGTCTCGTCCGGTGTCGGCTTTCTCGCGCTTTTTGGTGTGTCGGTGCAGACCGGAGTGATCATGGTGGAATATATCAATCAACTTCGGGCTCGAGGATATACGATTGATGACTCCGCCGCGGAAGGTGCAGTCCTGCGGCTTCGGCCCATCATGATGACGATGCTTGTCGCCACTTTGGGACTGCTTCCCGCTGCGCTTTCACGCGGAATCGGATCTGATTCGCAACGCCCTTTTGCAATCGTGATTGTGGGAGGCCTTCTCTCCAACCTTATGATAGGCATCTTTCTTTTGCCTACTTTGTATACGTGGTTTGCGCGCAAGACGATAAGCTTCCCGCGGCGGAGGCGGCGGACGCGGTATAGAATAGAGCGAACTTATCGGTCAACGGTCGCTTTACGAGATTGCGGGAATTCGACAATGAAAAAAACTGAGGTTTGCGCGTGCATCAAGGAACTAGGCATCATACCGGCCGTTCGTGTTTGCTCTGCAGCGGACGCTCACTTCGCAGCCGAATCGGTGGCAGGAGGCGGAATACCCATTGTGGAAATCACAATGACCGTGCCCGAAGCGGTTGAGCTCATTTCCCATCTCGTTCATCACCATCAAAAAATGATCGTCGGCGCCGGAACCGTCCTCGATACGGAAACAGCTCGGCGCTGCGTCGATGCAGGGGCAAGTTTCTTGACGGCTCCTGGATTTGACCAGGCAATTGTGGAATTTGCCGTCAAGGAAGACGTTGCAGTTCTCCCCGGCGCCCTAACACCCACGGAAGTGATCACTGCCTGGAAGGCGGGTTCGGACTTCGTCAAAGTGTTTCCTTGCGCTCAGGTGGGCGGTGAGAAATAATCAGGGCTTTGACAACAGCGCTACCACAGATTCCGTTGATCGCTGCGGGAGGCGTGAATCAGCAGAATGCGGCTGGTTTTATCCTGGCGGGGGCGGCCGCGATTGGGGTTGGTACCGAATTGATCCCGCCTGGTGCCATTGAGCGGCGCGAAGTGGACCGAATTCAAGAACTATCGCATCGCTTCCTCGGTTTCGTGAGTGATGCGCGTGAGCGGTTGGCCCCGCGAAAAGACAGCAACTCTGCCACCAAAACTGACTTCAGGAAGCTTCACAAGACCCTCGCGCGATAAGCCCGGAAGGAAGCAAATCGAGCGGTTTGGACGGTGGATGCTGAGAATCGTCTCTCGGGCATAATCAGGGCGGCATGATTCCGTGAGTTGCGCCGGCACTTATTCGTCATGCAAATCCGGATGGTGAGTCTTCACGTGGTATTGCCCCGAATGAAATATCAGCGGCTCGCCTTGTCGCCAGCGGTATTGAATCACTTCACCTAAAAAGATTATGTGGTCGCCTCCCTTGAATTTGCGGACCACTCGGCAGACAAAGTGAGCGGTGGCCCCTTTCAGGAGCGGACAACCTTCGACGCTATCGTTGCAGTCAATTTCTGCGAACCGATCTGTGAGCTGCGCTGCAAATCGGCGGGAGAGATGGTGCTGGTCCGCCGCGAGGACATTAATCGCGAAATGGCGCGCTTTGATGAAATCTGAATACTCGGTGGAGGCTTTTCCCAGGCTCCACAGTACGAGCGGCGGATCGAGAGAAACAGATGCGAATGAATTTACGGTGAGTCCTATACATCGGCGACGCTTGTTGCGTCCGGTCACGATCGCGACGCCCGTGGCAAACTGGCCCAAGGCGTTGCGAAAATCTGGTCGATTTGCGCGGCCGCTTCACGGCTGATTCTTGATTATCTCACCGCCCTTCATCACGAAGCGAATGTGCTCGAGAATGGAGACGTCCGCGACGGGATCGCCATCCACTGCGACGATGTCCACGAATTTCCCGGGCTCCAGCGTGCCAACGCGATCAGACCAGCCCAAGAGATCGGCGGCATTCACTGTGGCAGCCTGGATTGCAACGAGTGGCGGCAGCCCCATCTTCACCATCGTGGCGAACTCACCCGCGTTCATTCCGTGCGGGTAAGCACGGCTGCATCCGTGCCGAAGGCGATCTTCACGCCTTCTTTAAACGCGTGCGAGAGATTCTGTTTCGCGATAGGCAGCACCGTGTTCATTTTGTCTCTCATGCTTTGTGTGAAGCCGAGATGCTGGTAATTGGCGAGCGAGTCTTCGAGAAAGACTGTGGGCACCAGGTAAGTGCCACGCTGCTTCATGAGCGCGATGTCTTCGTCGATCATGTAGCTGCCGTGCTCGATGGAGTCGACTCCGGCGAGCACCGCGTTTTTGATTCCGAGCGCACCGTGCGCATGGGCCGCGACTTTGCGGCCGAGACCGTGCGCGGTGTCGACGATGGCTTTCATTTCTTCAGGGCTGTATTGCTCGAGCGCGGGATTATCGCCTTCCGAAAGCACGCCCCCGGTGGCCATGGAATTTTATGAGGTCCGCGCCATATTTGATGTTCTCGGCGATCTTGGTCATCACGCCGTCTACTCCATTGGCGACGCCTTCGTCGGAATAGTTGAATTGCGGCGCGAGAAAATTCTCATCGCCATGGCCGCCAGTAATGCTGAGCGCAGGGCCAGAAGCGAGCATGCGCGGGCCGGGAACGTCGCCATCATTGATGGCATCGCGCAGGGCGATATCCGCATATCCTTCCGCACCCACGTTGCGAACCGTTGTGAAACCGGCTTCCAGCGTAACGCGCGCATTGTGCGCTCCGTAGAGCGCGGAGCGAGGATAGGACGTGTGCAGGCCGAGCGGGCCCGCTAACCACGGAACAAAAGTCAGGTGTGTGTGGCAATCGATCAATCCTGGAAGCACGGTGAGATTCGAGAGGTCGATCGTCTTGGTACCAGCAGGCAGCTGTTTATTAATGTCAGCAGGCTTACCTATGGCTCTGATCCTGCCGTCTTGAATCCAGATGAGCTGGTCAGACGCGTAGGTTCCTGTGCGCACATCGAGGATTTTGCCTGCGTGGACCGCAACGGTCGCCGGCGCGCTGGGTCTTGGTTCCGCAGAGCGTGCCGCGCTGACAGTAAAAATTAGAAGGCAAAGCAAAATTACCGAACGCTTCATTTCGATCCTCCGAATTTGCGCGATTGATCTGGTTAAGGCCAAATACAAGAAACGCGCGCCGCGCATTGTATCTCTACTGAGCGGAAGGCGCTCAGGACAATTCACAAAGTTAATCGGTTGCATCGCCTAATTTGATTTTTGCTTGAACAGGTGGCACAGCGAATGTATGATTATACAGTGCGTTGCATAATCACGCACAAGGTTGGATGAGCGTACAAAAACGATACCGGCAAGGACAGATTCTGAAGCTCCTCGCGGCTCATGCCGTGGCGAGCCAGGATGAGCTGCGCCGTCAACTCGGGCACATCGGCATGCGAGTGACGCAAGCTACGCTCTCGCGCGACTTGCGCGAATTGCGGCTGGTAAAGACGACCGAAGGCTACCGGCCACTCTCGGCCGCCGCAGCGGAAGAAGCTGTGCCGCAGGCGACGCTGGCGCGGGCACTCAAGGAATTCTTGCTGGATATTCGCCCGGCACAAAACATGCTTGTGCTGAAAACTCCTCCGGGCGGCGCACAGCCGCTGGCCGCGGCGGTGGATTCCGAACGCTGGAAAGAAATTGTCGGCACACTCGCCGGCGACGACACGGTTCTGCTTATTACTCCCTCCCGAGGCGCTCGGGCAGCGGTGCAAAAGCGCGTGAGCAACCGCCCCGACGCATAGTGGTGCCCGTTGCAGGCGCTGTTCGTCAGAGCAACGGGCTACGGCAGGCGCAGTCAGCCGCCCGGTTCTTCTTTGTACCGCGAAAATCGATAAGCCGACGTTCTATCTGCGCGATTCCGGGAATGCCTGAACGTGCGCTGCTTGACGGAACTCTATCCGCAACTGCGCGGCTGGGGAGAGGCACCGTGCAGGCCGCTGTCGGTTGCGGCGATTGCGGCTAGCGGCGCCGATGTAGCATTTCTCTCGACACCGCACGAAGCATCGCTCGAGCTCGTACCAGAGCTGCTCGCGGCGAATCCAAAGCTGCGAATCGTGGATTTGAGCGGAGCGTTCCGTTTTCACAAGCCCGAGAAATTCTCGAGTTGGTAAAGCTCCGCCCCGGCCGCAAGAGAAATTCTGCAAGAAGCCGTGTACGGACTTCCAGAATTGTATGCGGAGTCGTTGCCGGCAGCCCGACTCGTCGCCAATCCTGGGTGCTATCCAACCTCGGTGATTCTCGGATTGCGGCCGCTTATCGAAGCCGGCTGGGTCGACACGGCGCGCGGGATCGTTTGTGATTGTAAGTCGGGTGTGAGCGGCGCCGGAAAAGAGCTGAAGCGGGAGACTCATTTCGTCGAGGTGAACGAAAATTTTCGCGCGTACGGTTTATTCACTCATCGACACACGCCGGAAGTCGCCGAACACCTGGGGCTGGCGGAGCGCGATTTTGTTTTCACCACGCACTTGCTGCCTCTTGAGCGCGGAATTCTTTCCACTTTGTACGTGTGGTTGAAACCGACGCGCAATGCGGAGGAAGTCGAAACGCTCTTCCGACAATTTTATGCGGAGCGGCCGATGGTACGTAGCGTCGCCCGTAGGGCGATCGCCCGAGCTGCAACATGTGGCGCACACAAATTTTTGCGACGTCGGATTTGCGCTCGAATCAAAAGGTGAGCGGTTAGTGATTGTGTCCTGCCTCGACAACCTTGGAAAAGGCGCGGCGGGCAGAGGCGAAAATCTAAACGGGATGTTCGGATATCCCGAAACGGCGGGATTGATATGAGGCTGTTGATAAAAATCGCGGGCGCGCTACTGGACGGCGAAGAGAACGTACAAAAAATTGCGCGGCAGATCGCGGAGCTGGCACGCGCTGGCCACGAGATGCTGATCGTACACGGTGGCGGGAAAATTTTTACGGCGACTCTGGCGCGGATGGGAATCGAAAGCAGTTTCGTGAGTGGTTTGCGCGTAGGCACCGATCGCGAGACGCGCGACGTGGCTGTAATGGTTTTTGGCGGCCAACACACCAAGCGGCTGGCTGTTGGAATTTCGCTTGCAGGTCAGCCGGCGGTGGGAATTTCGGCGTCCGACGCGGCTTGCTTTCTGGCTGAACCGATGCAAATCGGTGAAAACGAACGGAGCCTCGGGTTTGTTGGTTACCTGACGGGCGTGAATCTCGATTTTCTGCGTGCGCAGTGGCGCGCTGGAATCGTGCCGGTGGCTTCGTGCCTGGGGCTGGGAGCAGACGGCGAAATTTATAATATCAACGCCGACCACATGGCTGCGGCTGCCGCCGAATTTATCCACGCCGACCGTCTAATTTTCCTAACGGATGTGGCCGGAGTACTTGATGGCGACAAAGTGTTGCGGGCGGTGCGTGGAGGCGAAATCGAAGACATTATCCGTCGCAACAAAGTTTCCGGCCAAATGATTCTGAAACTTGAAGCAGCGAAGCGGGCGCTTTCGGCCGGCGTAGCGGAAGTGCGGATTATTGGAGGCACCGCTCCACGCGCGCTCTTGAACGCTGCGAATGCGGCGCGCTGCTCAGGGACCCGCGTGCTGCCCGTGCTGAGGGCTTCGGCGGCAAAAGCAGCACAAGGAACGGCGCATTAAAAATGGCTAAAAGCAAAATAGCGGCGAAGGGCGGGTTATCGGCGTCGCGTGCGCGTGCGGAAGGAGCGTGCCACTGTATGAATACCTATAAGCGGCCGCCAATCGTATTCACGCGGGGCCGCGGATGCCGCGTGTACGACTCGAGTGGACGAGAGTATTTGGATTTTCTCGGCGGTATTGCGGTGAATGCGCTCGGGCATGCACATCCGCGTCTTGTGCGCACGATTCGACGCGAAGCAGGGCGGGCGATTCACACTTCGAACCTGTTTCACAATCCTTTTCAAGGGCCGTTGGCAAAAAAGCTCGCGCAATGGTCGGGACTTGATCGTGTGTTCTT
>CAVUGO010000004.1:0-24245 GCA_963741045.1 uncultured Acidobacteriota bacterium | reverse complement strand
GCGGAAGTCCAGGCACCCGGACGGGGTGGTAGCGCGCCGTCAGTCGCCGCAACTGCTCGATCGGGTCATCGTCGAAATGGATTTCGCGGCCGCCGGTCTCGAGCGTGCAGATTCGGCCCCGCGCTCGAAATACTTCTTCCGGGTTCGCGCCTGCGAACGTGTAACGCGCGATGGTCTCGCCGCCCTCGACGCTTTCCAGCAGAAATGAATATTTCGCGCCGTGCGCAATTCTCAGATAGGCCCCCACGGGCGTCAGCAAATCGGCGGTAAACGTCTCGTAGACCGGGATCAGGTTTCCTTGCCGCGCGAGTTTCGAGAACGTTTTGAAATCAGGCTGTGCCATCTGTTGCCAGTAAAGGTGTTGCCGGTAAAGGTGTCGGCCGTAAAGCTGCCCGTCAGGCGGAGCGGCTTACTCTCGCTGCCTTCCTTCGCGTTCCAGTGCCGCTAGACTGCTGCGCGCATCGCTTTCTCCGGAGCGCGCCGGCTCATCCAGATTTCCCACTGCGCAGTTCCCTGCGCGACAAACATCTCTACCCCAGAAACTGTTTCGATGCCGCGACGCACCGCAAGTTGCATCAGCTTGGTTACGCGCGGGCGATAAATCGTGTCGAACACGAGCCGGCAATTGAGCTCGGGCGCTTCGAGCTGGAGCGACCAATCGCGGGGTACATACCCACCGGAGTAGCATTCACGATCGCGTCGAAAAATTCTGTTCTCAGGTGCTTGCGCGCGACGGCTTCCCCTCCTGCCGCCCGCGCCAGTGAACGCGCCTGTTGCGGCCGCCGTGCACAGATGCCAACCGACCCTCCAGCGCGAGAAAGCGCAAATGCAACCGCGCGCGCCACGCCTCCCGCTCCAAAAATCAGCACGCGACTGCCTCGCAGGGCATGCGGCGTTCGAGCGCTCGCAGTACACCCACGTAATCGGTGTTGTAGCCGAAGAGCTTTCCGTTTGCCCGCACGGAAACCGTGTTCACGGCGCCAATGGACGCGGCGAGTTCGTCGCAATCATCGAGATAGCGAAGAGCCGTTTCCTTGTGCGGCAGAGTAACGCTGAATCCTTTCATTCGCAGCGGTGCGATCGAATTGCAAAAGTCTTTCAAGTCGCGCACGAGAAACGGCAAGTAGACCGCATCGATTCTTCGCGCCCGAAAGCCTGCATTCTGAAGCTGCGGCGAAAGCGAGTGGCCGATGGGATTGCCGATCACGCCATACACACGGGTTCGCTGGCTGATACGGTCCGCGCGATACACATTCACCATATCACTGAGAGACACCTGGCCGGGCCCTGTGGCATTTTCGACGGGCGCATAGACAAAAGCAGCGCGTTCGCGCAACGCGAGAACGCGCATCGGAAGCGCCACGTCACCCATCGGCACCGCAATCGCGTCGAGACGGCCACGCGCAATCGCAAGAACGCGCCGCGATTCCGAAAGCGACTCACACTGCGCCGCGATCTTAATCGCGTCCGGCCGGCCACTCGATCGGCTGGCCACCACGCGCTTCAAATCCTTCGGCGCCCGGTGAAAAAAATGGGCCGAGCGGATTTGCCGTCCTTCACCGAGCAGAACGTCGAGAAGCTCAAGCGGACAGCGCGACGCGGACTCAATCTCAAGGTCGTACCATTCGCAGCCGGCTCGCAACGCTTCGCCGAGGTGCATGAGCTGTTTGCCAATCGTGCCGCGATAGCGGCCTCCCGCTTCGCGCCGGCGGCACGTCGCGATCAGCGTCACTCGGCCGGGCATCGCGCCTCGCCGCCGAGCGCTCGCCGCTAGCCGGGCGATAAATCGCTCAATCTCGCCGTCGTTCGCGAGCCAATCCAGGCGCAATTCGATCGTCTTGGTTGCTGCGAGAGCTCGTTTGAACTGGCGCCACATCGCCGCCGCATTTTCCGCCGCTACGACCGCGCAAATTTTCGACTCGCCAATCATTTCCCTTCTATCCGTTCCGCCAATCCTCGTCCCTGAACGCTGTATTAATCGCGCTCAGAATTCACGCGCTGCGCTTGCTCCACCTGTCCGTTCGTACAGGGGGTTCTGGCTTCTACCATGCGTTACTGAATGTGTAAAGCACACCAGACCTTGCCTTGACGCTCCCATACCCGTTTGTTACGGTCGAATCATCGGGTTGCGCCCTGTGTCGGCGCACTGCAATCAAAGGAGCATGCATTATGCGCGGGAAAATTGTCCTTGCTGGTCTCATTCTGGCCCTTTCCGGAGGCGCGCTCGCCGCGCAGGAGAGAGGCCTTACCACCACTCAGGACGACATCTATTGCTCGGGGACCATCACGAACGAGTCCGTCCCGCGCGACACCTACCTGATTACCGGTGAAGAGTCGAACTATAAAATCACCTTCCAGGAAGGCGACTACGTCTACGTCAACAAAGGCTCGAGCCAGGGCGTCAAGGTAGGCGATCAATTTTCAGTGATCCGCGCCGTCACCGACCCCACCGACATCGAGTGGACCAAGTGGCAGTTTTCCATCCTGAAGAAGATTGGAACGATGTGGGAAGATGAAGGCCGCCTTCGTGTCGTCGTGGCGCAGCCCAACCTGTCCATCGCTCAGGTGGTGAATTCCTGCAACTACATGCAGCGCGGCGACATCGTTCTGCCCTTTAACGAGCGTCCCGCGCCGCCTCTAAAATCCGAAGCTAATTTTGACCGCTTCGCGCCGCCCAGCGGCAAGCCGGTGGCCATGGTCGTTTCCGGCAAAAGCTTCGCGATTCTCGATGGAACCAATGACATCATCTATGTGAACTTGGGCACTTCCCAGGGCGTGAAAGTCGGCGATTACTTCCGGGTATTCCGCTATCAGGGAACCGAACACGAGACTGCCTATCAAACCAAAAGGGCAGCCTTCGATATGTTTGGATTTGGAAGCGTCCCTGCGAAATACCAATGGGACAATGTGCCGCGCGAAGTGATAGGCGAGGGAGTCGTGGTTCGCGCCGCGCCCAATTCTTCCAGCGTTCTGATCACGTTCAGCCTTCACCAGATCTACGCGGGCGATTACGTCGAAGTCGAATAGTTTGATTTTGACCACACGTGGCGCCGCGGGGCTGCGTGGAATCCCGCTTCGCTGAATATTTCCGCGGTGAATCCCTGCACCCGCGTACCGGGCTGTTTCCAATCGTGGCGATCAAGCTCGGCCTTCGCACACGTTTCTTCCAGAAAACGTTCCGCCGTCCAACCGAATTGCTCAGCCACTTGAGGCAGTAATACGCCGCGCCTTCCCCCTCGCGTAACCATCAAGCCGTGCTTTCCTGGCTCAATCTGCTCCGACGAAATTTCAACGAGAGACGAAAGCACGGAGATCTCAATCGCCAGGCCGTCCAGTTCCGGGGCAGTCATCGGTGAGAAGCGCGGGTCATCCAGCGCTGCTGCCTTCGCGCAATAGGCAACCACTAAGACCAGCGGCTCCTTCGACGCAAGCTGCCCAACGCATCCTCGCAACCGCCCCAGCCGGTGCAGTGTAACAAACGCGCTGCCAGGCTGCCTCAGCGCTTCATGATCTGGAAGGTCTTCTAGCACTTCCCGGCGTTCGACAGCGAGAATCACTGCTCGCCTGGCCACATGGAGGAGAGTCTGCTTCGCTGAATCAGCGAGTGGGAGCATCCTGGTGCTTCTCTTCGGGTTTGACGAGGATTACTGCCCTACGCCGCTGCTGAACGCGAATATCAATCTGGCTCCAGAACATCTGGAAGTAGTGAATCGCCGACGCCACGGCGCTCAGCACCACGAGCCACATCAACACGCTGCCAAGCAGCTTTAGCGACGTATACTTCGCCGTCAGAATCACCGCGCATCCCGCGAGTACCTGCAAAATCATCTTGGTCTTGCCTAGCGGCGACGCCGGAATAACCAATCCTTCCACCGACGCAATCTCGCGCAGCCCCACAACAATAAATTCGCGCCCGATGATAATCACCACCATCCACGCGGGCACCAGTCCCATCTCCACCAGCGAAATAAACGCGGCCGAAATCAGCAGCTTGTCCGCGATCGGATCGAGCAGAATCCCCAGCGTCGTAATCTCGCGCCGCTTTCGCGCGATGTAGCCGTCCATCACGTCCGTCGCAGCGGCCACCAACAGAATCAGCACGCCCCACACTTCGAAGTGGATTGGCAAACCCCAGAAGTCAAAATTCGGTTCGCGGGTAAGTAGAACAACAACCAGAAGCGGGACGAAAAAAATCCGGAGCACGGTCAGACTGTTTGGCAGATTCATCGCGCTCACGAGATTTTCTCGATTGGCAGGGCTAAGAGGCGCCCAGCCGTGGATGCCGATTCACTATAAACTTCGCTGTCCAGTGAGTCAACGGTACGCGCGAGATGTGCGCCGCATGAAAAATAAAAGCCCGGAAGCCCCTAGGCCCGATACAGCAAATCCTGTATCTAGTGACTCTTAGCGAACAAGATGCTGCAACGCTGTGCAAATTCGCATGCGCAGAAAAACGGAGGCAACCAGTGGGTATTTTTCCTCAGGCGCAGAGCCACTAGGCACTAACTGGCACATCCAGAAGGGCTTAGCCAGACATATCGGAATATGCGATTCCGTATAAGTCTCTCGATTAAAAAGGTTTTCGCGATTTTGGCAGGCCCTTTTCCACAACGATTTCCACAGTTCGCCTCCGCCTAGCCCCTGCTAAGAGGTACTAGTAATAGGACTTTCCGCGCCCCTCGCCGCTTCACCTTTCGCCACGAACTCCTGAAGCTGCCGCGCCACAGACTCCGGTAGCTCTGCCTCGAGTTGCATGTGCCCGTCTTGTACTTTCGAACTAAGCACGCGTCCGCAGGCGTGAATAATTGAGAGATCGCGCCCCTTGGCGAGCGGCACTCGGAGATGCAGGCGCACTAACGGATCGCCGGGCAGCGCTGCGTCAATGCGGACCAGCAAATCTTCGAGGCCGGCACCCGTGGCGGCGGACGTGAATGCTTTTGTTTCGTTGTGGCCGTTCGCGCTTTGCAAATTTGCGAGCTGCTCGGGGTCGAGCTGGTCGATTTTGTTGAACACGTGCACGCGCGGAGTATTCTTTACGCCAAGATCATCGAGAACCTTTTCAACTTCGGTGTCCTGCTCGGCGTGATGCGGGTTCGAAATATCAGTGACATGCAGGATCAGCGCCGCTTCCTGCACTTCTTCGAGCGTGGCGCGAAACGCGGCGATCAAATCCGGCGGCAAATCGCGCAAGAATCCCACCGTGTCGCTCAGCAGCACGCGCCGCCGCGACGGCAGCCGCACCGCGCGAATCGTAGGATCGAGCGTCGCAAACATCTGCGGTGACGTCAGCACCTCAGCGTGCGTCAGCGCGTTGAAGAGCGTCGACTTCCCCGCGTTCGTGTAGCCCACGAGCGCAATCATGCCCAGGGGCACCGCCTGCCGCGCGCGGCGTCGCGTGGTGCGCTGGCGGCGCACGGTTTCGATCGCCTCTTTAATTTTCCCCACGCGATCGCGAATCCGCCGCCGGTCGGTCTCGAGTTTCTGCTCGCCAGGTCCGCGCGTCCCGATTCCGCCGCCCAGCCGCGAAAGCTCTGCCCCCTTGCCCGCGAGCCGCGGCAGCAGATAATTCAGTTGCGCCAGCTCCACTTGCAACTGGCCTTCGCGCGTCCGCGCATGCGTCGCAAAAATATCCAGAATCAGCTGCGTGCGGTCAATCACGCGCCGCCCAATTCCCTTCTCCATGTTGCGCAGCTGCACGGGCGTCAGATTGTGGTCGACAATCACCAGCGGCACATGCCGCATCTCCGCTTCCATGCGAATTTCGTCGAGCTTGCCGCGCCCCACGAGCGTTGCCGGATCAAGCGCCTCGCGCACCTGCAGCAGCGATCCTTCGATTTTCGCGCCCGCGCTCTCCGCCAGCTCCGTCAGCTCTTCGAGCGAATCGCGCCCCGCAGACGTAGGATCACCCATACGCCCGCGCGGCGATTTTTTCAGCCCCACGCCGACAAGCAAGACGCGTTCCCGGTTATCCAGCTCTTGCGGTGTTTTCATGCGGAGGCAGTATCCTGCGGCGGCCGAACCCTGGCGGTATCAACTCTCATTCGTATAGTCTGATTATACCGCCCTTGGCAACTGGTAGCCACGACGACGCCTTTCTCGTCGTGGAAATTTCCCCTACCGCACATTCTCCTGCAGCGTCCAATTCCCGGTGCCATTTCCATTCGGGTTCGCATTCACGTCATTCGTCTGCACCCGCTTCCCCTGATCATTCACCCACGTATAGCTGTACGCGCTCGAATCCTTCGTAATTTCGCCCGTCCTCGGATCGAGCCGCTTCTGCTGGTCGAGCGAATAATCGCACCAATCATCCGCCGCTTGGTGCCGCGCATTCGCGCTTTCCGTCGCGCGCGCCATCGACATATCCGTCCCGCGCTGCATCGACGCCAGGAACTGCTCGTGCTGCCTCTGCCGCATCTCCTGCCCTTGATTGAACGCATTAAACTGCGCCTTGCTTCGCCGCATCGCCTCGTCGCCCATCTGCCGTACCGCGCGCATTGACGCTTCGGACATATCGTTGATTTTTTGAACGTAGATCTTGGTCCGCGCGTCAGTCCACTGCTTGTCCACGACAAATGATTTCACAATCGGCTGAAACGTCGCATCCGAAAAGCTCTTCTCCGGCGCCCACACACGCGACACGCTCGCGCTGCAGCCATGCTGTCCGATGTTTCGAAAGTACCTGCACGACACAAACACATTCAGCTTTTCTTCAATCACGATTTTGTTGATGTGATATCGCACGACAGCGCGCGCCTTGTCCGCCGACACCGCAAACATATTCGAACTCTGTGCCGCCGCGTTTCTGCGTGTTTGCTCCAGGTCGGCAGCCGGCTCTTCCCGCACGTATTCCACCTCCAGCACGCTCACCATGTATTTCAGCACTTCCTCAGCCGGCACCTCTCGCTTATACGGCAGACATTCCTCGCCGCTCTTCAGCGGTTTCCCATTGTTGTCAGCCCAAGTCCAGTCCAGCCGCGGCAGCTGCTTCACGCCGGTCAGCCCGTCCGGACTCATCATCCGAAACACAGGAAACGGCCCGTCATTGCAGCTCGTCCCCGGAACCACCGCCCCGTCGAAAATCCAATTCGCCGGAATCGAAAGCGAGTAAGCCTGCATATTCAAAATCGGATCGGTAATCGTGACGACCCGCGTAGCCTCAGCCGAAGCCGTAGCCCCAAAGCCATGAATTGCAAAAATCGCCAGCGCCACAGCCGCAACGCAGCAAAAAAATGGCCCGATGATTTTCATGCCTCTCCTCACGCCTGCGTTTCAGTAGCCACGTAGTTCTACACCACAAACGAACCAAAACTCGCGGGAAAAGCACCGCGAAAGGAAGGCCACTTTCCCTGCTTCTATTCCCAGTGCTTCCGCACTGGGCTAGGTGTGTGTCGCGCCGACGGCGCTGAAGAATAAATTCGATCGAGATTGACGTTTCTGACAAAAAGTGGCGCCGCAACTGCAGCAAGCAGGTTGCAGCAAAAAGCAGTTTTGGCGCGTTCCGGCCGGCCTTTTCCCCTGTAGCGCCGGTCTTCAGACCGGCAGGGTTGCCGTTCGCTTTTCGCCCGGGTAGCCGCGGCGACGCCGTTCTCGTCGTGGGTGTTGCTCTTCCTGCGGTGTCATTCCGACCGGAGACTCGGCTCGCGTTTCTCCGTTCGCGCAGCGAACGGGCCGAGTCGGAGTGGAGGAACCTGCAGGTGTGCTGCGCTGTCAAAAACGCCGGCTGGAAGCCAGCGCTACAAGAGAGAACACCCTACGTCCTACCCCCGCCCACCCGACCTCGCCGACGCCGCCAGCACCAACTCCGACAAAAAGTCCCCCAACCCCCGCTTCGGCGCCCCACGAAATTCCGGGTCGCGACTCGCCCGGTCCACCCATCCCAAACAAACCAGCAACCCCATCTCCGACCAAGCCTCTGCCGCCCGCGCCGTGAATCCCACGTCCTCGAGCACCTCAGCAATATATCCGCGCCGCTCGCGTTCGATCCCGCGCGCCCGTTCCGCCGCCCGCGAATCACGACGCGCCCAGTCCCGCAACGCCGCCTCAAGCCGGCTATGCCCGTCATCAGTCAAATGCTTCACCAGCTCCGCCCAACGCGCCGCCGCGCTGCGCTCGTCCGCCACAGCCGCCACCAGCCACGCCCGCTCGTCCTCGTCCCACTGCTCCAGCATCGCCCCCGCCAGCTCATCGCGATCGCGAAAATGCCAGTAAAAACTCCCCTTGCTGACATGCAAATCCCGCGCCAGCACCTCAACGCGCACCGCATCAATCCCATCCAACGCCAGCCGCGCAAACGCCGCCCGCACCCAGTCCCCCCGCTGCAGCGGCGCAGCCTTCGGTGCCCGTATAGGTGCAGGTGAAGCCATCAGTTAGCCTCGCCCGGGACGATATAGGTCTGCCAAGCTAAGGTCAAGCGCACTCCGTGGCTAGGTCAAAACGGAATGTCGCTGTCATCTATTTCAGGCGGCTCCACATAGCTAGCGTTTTCAACGGTGGTGCTGAATTCCCACCCGAACTTCTCGGATTCGGCCATTCCGATTGCGATCTTTTCGACGAGTTTTTGTACTTCCGGGAAGTACCCTATCGCCTTCGGTCTCAGGCTCAGCACCTCATAATTCTCAGCGGCCAAATCTTTGTCACGTGTTTCATCGGCGATGACCTGCCCCCCGTTTTTGGTCCAGTCATAAGTTAGCACTCTCGGGTTCCTGGACATCCGAACCTACCCATGCTGGGTCGATAGAGACGACCGGCGTGGGGGGAGACGCCGGTCGCGCGGCCACACTTTCCGCGAACTCTTCCGGTGTCAGATATCTTAGTGAGCTGTGTGGGCGTACCGTGTTGTAATCCACCCGCCAGTCCTCGATCACCTTCCGTGCGTGTCGGAGATCCACGAACCAGTTCTGATTCAAGCATTCATCTCGGAACTTCCCGTTGAAGCTTTCGATGAACGCGTTCTGCGTGGGCTTGCCGCGCTCGATGAAGTGCAGCGCCACCTGATTCTGATAGGCCCATTGATCCACAACGCGGCTGGTGAACTCCGTTCCATTGTCTACTTGGATTGCCGCCGGTGTTCCACGTCGTTCTCGCAGCCCCTCCAGGACTCGCACCACACGCAGACCGGGCAGCGACGTGTCCGGTTCGATCCACAGGGCCTCTCGCGTGAAGCCATCCATCAGGTTCAGTGTTCGGAATTTCCGCCCGCCGGCCATTTCGTCATGCGTGTAGTCCATCGTCCACATCTCATTTGCACGCGTCGGAAGTGCCCGCGGTAGCCGCGCTTCAGACCGAAATTTCCTGCGCTTCCTACGCTGCATCGCCAGCCCTTCCTCCCGGTACAGCCGATACACTCGCTTGTGATTGACACGCCACCGCAGCGTTCCATCCGCGGTCTTCTCCCGGCGCAGGAAAATGTACAGCCGCCGATAGCCGAATCGCGGACGCTCGCCTGCCAACTCGCGTAGCCGAGCCCGCAACGCCGCTTCGTTCCGTTCCTTCCGCCGGTACCGCCAGCTCCCGCGGTGCATCCCGATCAGCCCACAGGCGCGTCGCTCGCTGAGTCTTGCTTCTTCCCGCACGACACACACCGCTTCTCGCTTCGCCCGCGGGCCTACCACTTTTTTGCCAGCACCACCTTTAGCGCGTCCAGGTCCAGGGCTTGCTGCGCCACGATCTTCTTCAGCCGTCCGTTCTCTTCCTCCACCTGACGCAGCCGTCGGGTCTCGCTCACTTCCAGACCACCGTACTTCGCTTTCCAGTGGTAGAACGTAGCTGTACTGATGCCAACGCGGCGACAGAGGTCCTTCATGGGAACTCCAGCCTCTGCCTCCTTCAACACCCCAACGATCTGCTCTTCACTAAAGCGGCTTCCTTTCATGGCGCTTCTCCTCTCGTGGTCTTATACCCGGAGAAGCTAACTTTTGGCTGGACTAAATTTCGGGGGGCAGGTCATGAGCAAAGAGGTGGCTCTTCGGCTTAGCAGGTCGGGCAGCGAGGACAAATCTAAGCTAGCGTCTACTTTCAGAGCATCCTTGCCCGTCAGCTGGCTAGCCAAAGTTATGTCTCTAGGTTTTCCAGTTACCGCCCTAAGTAAGTCCTGTTCAACGTCTAAGCCGAATTCCAAAATATTGGCATACCGACTGGCTTGTATCTGGCTGTGCTGAGAGATTGCGTCGAACTTAACGCGATCAATACTTCGAATCCTCTGTGGATCGACAGCGTTGAGCGTGACGCGGAGTCCAAAATCCTCTTCCCATGTACCAGGCTTGAGCAAGCTCCTTCCATAGCCAAAAGTAAGAGCAAAAATTCTTCCTCTTGAGCGCAGCAAAAAGACGGCGGCAGCACTCGCATTGTGAATATCTGGGACGCCCCTGAGGGCACCGTCAAAAAAAGACAACCAAGAGGGATTTCTATCTGACGTGGGCTTGATGTAGAGAATTCCGATTTCACGCAGAGAAGAGATCACGCGGCTGGCGACAAGAGCTTCAGGGCCCAGAAGCGCATCTTCCGGATTGGCGATCTCCGCCTTAATCAGGAATATGCTCTGCGACCGGGTTCTGGGTAGACCTCGGGACACAGAAGCTCATCATAGCAAATGGTTATATAGATCACGCATACTTACTAATCTGCTAAAGCCGGGATACGCGCCAGCCCCCGAAACTAGGGTCACACCTAGGTTCATTTGATTCAGCGTCCGAATCGTTTCCCACGGCTCTGCGTAGTTCTACGGATATGCAACCGGCTGAATCCGCGCTACCATTACCCGTTTTCGTATGACGATGCAGAGGAGACTGTGATGAGGGTTCAGGTCAGGTGCAAAGTCTACTGCACAGGAACGCGGTCGCGATCGAGGCAAGAATCGGTGATCGAGGCGCGGTGTGAAGCGGGCACAGGCAGGAATGCCTGTGCTACTGAAAGGCGAAGGCGCCGGCCGGAGGCCAGCGGTACTAAAGGCACGGCGAAATGCAGATCCCTCGTCGGCTGCGGCCTCTGTCGGGATGACAGTTCCCGGGAGTGGGCGGTGCGGGAGGTTTTAATACACGGTGACGCGATTAAAACTCCGCGCAAGCCGTTTAATTCGAACAACTTGACAATTTCTAATCGGCGGTAAAAGGGGTAAGAAGTGAAGGGCAAAGGAGCCGGCAAGATGCCGGCGCTACAAGGGAGCGGCGATCAGGTCGAGCGCGGCGGCGATGGTTTCAGGCGCGTCGCCGAAGGAGTCGAGCCAGTGGACTTCTGGCTCGCGGCGGAACCAGGTGAGTTGGCGCTTGGCGAAGCGGCGCGTGGATTGTTGGATATTTGCGACGGCGGCGGCGAGCGGGATGCGGCCTTCGAGGTGGGCGCGGAGGTCGGAGTAGCCGATGAACTGGAACGGCTTGGCGTCGGGGGCGATGCCGCGAACATTTCCACGCGCCTTGTCACGCAGCTTGTCACGCACCTCGGAAGAGACGAGGGTGCGGACTTCGTCGAGCCAGCCGGCGGCGAGCATTTCGTTGACGCGGGCGTCGATGCGGGCGTAGAGGGCGGGGCGCGGCGGCGCGAGGCCGATTTTGGTGATCGCGTAGCCTTCGAGGGCGTTGTTGCGCGCGTTGTTGCGCGCTTCGCGACGTTCTTTTTCACGAACTTCCCCGTGCGAGGCGGCGCGGCCTGCGCGGAAAATTTCGGCGACGGGCTTTCCCGCGAGGATGCGCATCTCGATGGCGCGGATTATTTTCTGGGTGTCGCGCGGGGCGATGCGGGCGGCGGAGGCGGGGTCGAGGCGGGCGAGGATTTTGTGCAGATGGGTGGCTCCGCGCTGCTTGGCAATGCGGCGAAGGCGGTCGCGGAGTTCCTCGGAACGCGTGGGGGCGTCGGCGAGGCCTTCGAGGAGGGCGCGGAGGTAGAGGCCCGTACCTGCGGCGAGGATCGGGAGTTTCGAGCGGCGGCGGAGATCGTCGAGCGAGAGGAGTGCGTGGCGGCGGTAGTCGCCGGCGGTGAAGATTTCGTCGGGCTCGACGAGGTCGACGAGGTGGTGCGGGATGCCGTGCTGGTCGCGCAGCGGGACCTTCGCGGTGCCGATGTCGAAGTGGCGATAGACCTGCGTTGAATCGCAGACCAGGATTTCGCCGTCGAGGCGCTTGGCGAGTTCGATGGCGAGCGCGGATTTGCCGGAGGCGGTGGGGCCGAGGATGACGATGAGGCGCGCGGGCGGTGCAGTCATTTTAATTTTAGTGCGCGAATTTCCAGCGGAGCAGAAGAATCGCGAGCGCGATGGCGGCGAGAATCAGCGCGCCAAGGATTTGGGTGCGGTTGAGGTTCACGGCGGCAGCTCGTCGCGACTAGCGGGTGTTCACTGAATCTGGCGGAATGTTGTAGAAGTAGATGAAGCGCAGCTCGATGAAATCGCCTTTGAATTGCGGCGGCAACGGCTCGAAGGGGTTTGAGGTGCGGATGGAGGAGAGCGCTGCGGTGTCGAGGGGCTGCTTGCCGGACGTGCGCTCGAGATTTGGATCCTGCGGCGGGACGCTGCCGTCGCGATTGATTTTGAACGTGAGCATGACGATGCCCCTGTCGCCCATGAGCGCGGACTCGGGCATTACGGTGTACCAGTTGAGCTTAACCCTGGCGATAAGGCGCTGCAGGTAACTGTTGAAGTCGACGCCTTGCGTGTCGGTGAGGATGGAGACGCCGGGCTGCATACCTTGCATGCCGCCGCGACCGCCGCGGCCACCGCCTCCTCCGCCGCCGCCACCACCAGCACCTGGGCTGTAGACGGTGCCGCCTCCGCCGCGCTGAATCGCATCTTGAATTTGGCTTTGGAGCTGCTTGCCGGGTGAGGAGTTGGGCAAGTTGAGATTCAGGTGACCGGGTTGAGACGGCTGCACGGGCAAAACTTGCGAAGGCTGCGGCGTGGGCTGCACCGGGACGCTGAGGGCCGGCTGACTCACGGCGGTGTGCGGCGTGGGCGCGGAGGGCAACTCGGGCTTGGGCTGCTCGGGATTCGGAATCGAGGGCGGCGCGACAGGCGCGTGCGTTTCTGGGCGCGGTGGCGCGACTTTGTTCAGAACTTTGGGGCTGATCTTAACCTTTGGCCCCGGCGGGCCGGGAGGCATCTTCGGAATATCGTCAGGCGAAATGTAAGTGATGCCGAGGCTCTTGCTGGCCATCTCGATTTCTTTTGTGGTGGGGACGTGCGGCGGAAACATTTTCGGGATGAAGATAATGAAAATGATCAGGCCAATGTGGACGACGACGGATGCAGCGCGGGTGATGGCGTCCCACTTGGCATCTTTTTTCGCTTCGGGCTCGATGAGGAGATTCGCGTCGCCGGTGGTGAAGATGTCGGGCTGGATGACTTCGCGCAGTGCGGCCGTCATCACCTGCGGCTTGTCGAAGCGGGCGATTTCGGCAGCCTCGGGCGGCTCGACGTAGACCGGAACGACGACGCGCGGATCCATGACGGCGACGGGCACGTAATCGGTGAGCGGCTTCAGGTCAAAAGGCTTGGGCTCGATATCGCGGCCGACGAGCGAACGCCCGACGAGAACTTCGAGCGGAAAATGGCTGGGGATGCTGGATTTTCCGTTGAGCGGCGGCGCGTCGGAGAGGCCGGAAGGGACGACCATCCGGTCGTCCATATAAGTTTCAAAGCGGGCGGGCGGCTTTCTCTTCTTCGCTTCCTCATCGCTGAGCGGGCGCACGTCTCTCGGAACCAGTATTCGCTCGATCATCGCGCGTCCTGTGGAACGAAGCTGGATAGTTGGACGTGGCGGGCGTGTTCGAGGATGCCCGACATGACGCGGTCGGCAAGTTCGAGAGCGCGGCGGCCTGCTGCGCCATCAACGATCGGCTGCGTGCGCGTGCGGACAGATTCGAGAAAGGAGCGAAGCTCGGCGCGAAGCGGTTCTTCGGGCGTGGTGGGAACTTTCTCAAATCCGATTTTCGGCTGCGCGTTATTTGCTTCCGGACCCGCTGCGGAAGCAGCTTTCACATTGCTTGATTCGACGCGAACGCGGAGAACATCCTGGCGGGTGAAATCGAGCGAGACGTATTCGTGCTCCTGAAAGAAGCGCATTTTGCGGACGCGTTCGGTGGAGACGCGGCTGGCAGTGAGATTGGCAACTGTTCCAGTTTCAAATTCGACGCGGGCGTGGGCGATGTCCACTTTGTCACTGATGACGGGGATGCCGACGGCTTTGAGGTCGACAACCGGCGCATTGACAAGCGAGAGCAGGATGTCGAGGTCGTGGATCATCACGTCGTAGACGACGTCGATGTCGAGGCTGCGCGGCGAAAAAATGCCGAGGCGATGGACTTCGAAAAACATGGGGCGCGAGACGATTTTCCCGACGGCGACGACGGCGGGATTGAAGCGTTCGACGTGGCCGACTTGAAGAATGCCGCGACTGCGTTTCGCTGCAGCAATGAGCGCGTCGGCTTCATCGAGCGATGCGGCGATGGGCTTTTCGACGAGCACGTCGATTCCGGCTGCGAGGATGCGGGAGCCGATGCGCGCGTGCTCGGCAGTCGGAACGGCGAGGCTGACGGCATCGATGCCATCGGATGTGAGTGCGTCGAGGTCGCGAAGAACGCGGGTGTTGAATTCTGCAGCAACTTTTTGCGCGCGTTCGGCGTTGGTATCGATGATGCCGACGAGCTCAGCGCCTTCGATTTCGCGCCAGACGCGAACGTGGTTGCGTCCGAAATCGCCGACGCCGACGACAGCCACGCGGATGGGTCGCTCGCTCAAGATTTCCTTTTCGCCTCTACAATTGGCGACTCGCTTGCAATGGCTTTCGCTGCAGCGAACGCCTGAATTGCGATGCTGAAATCGTCGGCGGCTTGAATCAGCTGGTCGCGATCGAAGAGCAGCGTCTTTCCGGCGTCGACGGCCAACGCTGTAGCGTTCGAGCGGCGCATGACTTCGATTGTCTTCGGACCGACTACCGGAACGTCGAAGCGCATATCCTGCGACGGCTTGCTGACTTTGACGACGACGAGACGCTGGCCGCCGGCGATGCGGGCGGCGCGTTCGATGGTCTCGTCGGTTCCTTCCATGGCTTCCACGGCGACACAGGCGCGGTCGCGCACGACGACCGTCTGGCCGAGATCGAGTGCGGCGATTTTCTGCGCGACTTCGCGGCCGTAGTTAATATCGGCGGCTTCGGACACGTCCGGCGAGCGACGGCTCAGGATTCCAACCTCCGGCAAAAGCGGGCCGAGAAATTTCGTGGAGTCCACGAGTTCGATGCCTTCGTCTTCGAGCACGCGCGCGACAGCTCCAATCAGCGAATCGGTGTTTTTCGCCGGGAGGGAGAATAGCAGCTTTGCGAGCCGCCAATCGGGGCGGATCGAGCTGAATATTCTATTGTGCTTTACTTGCCCTGCCATCACGGCGTGTTTCACGCCCTCCTCGTGCAATAGCTCAATCGTGCGGCTGAGTTCGCCGAGGCTCACCCAGTGGACGCGCGCAGCGGCCTGTTCGATCGCCGGCGATGCTTCTTCGCGAATTGCGATCACGGCCATCTCGATGCCCCGGCTGCGCGCACCTTCCAGGACGAGGAATGGAAAATCGCCGTTACCGGCTATGAGGCCCCAGCGCTCAGAATTCTCCGGCATTGCGTTCGCTGGCATTCCTATTTGGTGAGACCGCGCTCGGCCGTCGATTCGATAAACCGGATAAGGGTTTGGACGTCTTCGGATGCGGAAAGGGTTCCACGCATTTGTTCGAGAGCCTGAGTGGTGTTGAGTTTTGATCGGAGGAGGAGGCGGTACGCTTTCTCAATAGACTCGATGCGGTCGGGCGAAAAGCCGTTGCGTTCGAGGCCGATGGAATTCACGCCATAACATTTGGTATCGCGCGGGGCAACGATTTTGGAAAAGGGCGGAACGTCCTGGGTGATGACGGTGTGCGCGGCGATGTAAGAATACTTTCCGATGCGGCAGAATTGATGGACGGGACAGAACGCGCCGATGGTGGCGTAGTCTTCGACGGTGACGTGCCCGGCGAGAGTGGCGCCATTGACGAAAATCGTATGGCTTCCGATCTGTGAGTCGTGGCCGATGTGAGCGTAGGACATGATGAGGTTGTTGCTGCCAAGGCGCGTGGTGCCGCCGCCTTTCACTGTGCCGCGATTGACGGTGGAGAATTCATGGAATTCGTTTTCGTCGCCGACTTCGAGCGAGACGCGCTCGCCTTTATAGGTGAGATCCTGCGGGTCGCCGCCGACTACGCTGAACGGGTAGAGGTGATTGCGGCGTCCCAGGCGTGCGGGGCCTTTGACCATGGCGTGCGATTCGACGATGCAGCCTTCGCCGAGTTCGACTTCGTCGCCGATGACGGCGAAGGCGCCGATTGAGACGCAGTTGCCGAGGCGGGCGGTGGGCGCGATGGAGGCGCGCGGGTCGATCTTACTCATTCGGCTGGCTCGTTGGTTTTAGATATTCTCAAGCTCATTCAGTTGGATTCCCAGGGCTGAAGCCCATTTTTGTTGCAGCGCTTTTTTCGCGGGACTCTGGACTGAAGTCCAGCTCCCCCTGCTGAAGCAGGGGGCTCCCACCGAAACCCTCCAACCAAAACGTCCAACCGAAAAGCTGCGATTCCAGCGCGGCTTCATTGCGGCTGTACGGCGCTCCCATCGCAAACTTGCAACTCCGCGATCCCTTCATTGGGCCTTTTCGGCCGAGGCTGGGGCGGGTTGCTGGACTTCGTCCATGTCGACCATTTTGCACATGAGGGTGGCTTCGGCGGCGAGTTCGCCGGCTACAGTGGCGCGGCCGTGAATTTTGCAGAATGAGCCGCGCCAGGCGATGACGTCCACTTCAATGCGCAACTGATCGCCGGGGACGACGGGCCTGCGGAAGCGCGCGTCGTCAATGGCGACGAAATAGACGAGCTTTTTTTCACGGTCTTTCACTTCCTGAAGCAGGAGGAAGCCGCCGGTCTGGGCCATGGATTCGATGATGAGAACGCCGGGCATGATGGGCTTGCCGGGAAAATGTCCCTGGAAGAAATATTCGTTGATGGTGACGTTCTTGATTCCGACGATGCGCTTCCAGCGTTCCATTTCTTCGATGGCGTCGACCAGGAGAAACGGGTAGCGGTGCGGGAGAATGGCTTGGATCGCGTTGGTGTCGAGAATCATTGTTGGCCTCGTGTGTGAGGTGTGCGCACCGGTTGCTTTAGCTCGGCGTGCCTGACCGTATATGTTGTCTCGGAAGCTGCGCCCAGGAACAAGCGGATAATTCTATACGAAACGTGACGGAGTGGGAATCGGGGCGGGGGTGTAGTGATTCTTTGCGAGCAAATGCCCACGAGGATCAAAGCGTCGTCGCGGCTACCTGTGGCGCGATTACGGAGTGGCTGGTAGCATGGCGGCGCGATGAGCGAGCAAAGTGTGGCGATGCGGGATCTGTTGCGGGAGGCGCGGAGGCGCGAGGGAGCGATGGTGCGATTGCTGGGGCGATTTGTGCGATGTGAATCGCCTAGCGGTGACAAGGCGGCGGTGGATCGGTTTGGGGTGATGGTGGCGAGAGAGTGGAGGCGGCGCGGGGCGACGGTGAAGATTTTGGAGCAGCGTTTGCGCGGGAATCATTTGCGGATCGGGTGGCCGCACGCGACGGGCGGAAACGACGGGCAGATTCTCGTGCTTGGGCACTTGGATACGGTTTATCCGATTGGGACGCTGGCGAAGATGCCGTTTCGGGTGAGGGGCGGGAGGGCTTGGGGGCCGGGGACGTTCGATATGAAGGGCGGGTTGGTGTTGGCGCTGACGGCGGTGGATGCGCTGCGGGCGGTTGGCGCGAGGCCGCGGAAGCGGGTGGTGTTTCTGTGGACTGCGGATGAGGAGATTGGGAGCGAGACGTCGCGGCGGGTGATTGAGAGCGAGGCGCGGAGGAGCGATGCGGTACTTGTGCTGGAGCCGGCGCTGGGGCGAGAGGGGCGGTTGAAGACGGAGCGGAAGGGAGTGGGCGGGGCGGAGATTATTGTGACTGGGCGGGCGGCGCATGCGGGGATTGAGCCGGAGAAGGGCGTGAATGCGGTGCATGAGATGGCGTTGCAGATTGCGCGGTTGATGAAGATGAACGATCGGGCGCACGGGATTACGGTGCAGGCGACGGTGGTGGAGGGCGGGACGGCGTCGAATGTGGTGCCGGAGCGGGCGCGGGCGGCGGTGGATATCCGGTTTGCGCGGGTGGCGGATGCTGGGCGGATTGAGCGCGAGTTGCGCGGGTTGCGTCCGATTTTGCACGGGGCGCGGGTGGAGGTGAGGGTTGGGGGGATGCGTCCGCCGCTGGAGCGGAGTGCTGGGGTGCGCGAGTTGTTTGGGGTGGCGCGCGGGTTGATGGGCGAGATCGGTTTGTTACTTAGCGAGGCGGCTACTGGCGGGGGGTCGGATGGGAATTTTACTGCGGCGCTTGGGGTGCCGACGCTGGATGGGCTGGGGGCGGTGGGGGATGGAGCGCATAGTTTGCGGGAGCATGTGGTGGTGAGGGAGTTGGGGGCGAGAGCGGCGTTGATTGCGGGGTTGTTGGGGGCGTTGTAGGCGCGGAGGTAAAGCGTAGGAAAAAGGCAATTCCAAATTTGAAAATTTCAAATTTCAAATTGGGAGAAGAAAGGAAGAGCAAGTGCTCGGCGTGAAAACCGCCGAGCGGTGACATTTTCTTGTGACGTTTTTTTAGGTCACGGCTGAAGCCGTGACCTACAAAGATCGAATCGAAAGACCCACGACGAGGAATGCGTCGTCGTGGCTACCCGGCGATGAGCCGAATTTATTCGGCGGCGCGAAGAGACGGCGGTGCTAGTTAACGGAGGTATTCTTGGCGGAGGTAGGCGATGGTTTGCTGGTCTAGGTCGGAGTAGTCGGAGTGGAGGGCGTCGCGGAGGGCGGCGTCCATGGATGGGGCTGTGGAGATACGATCGAGGAGACGGCTGATGTCGCTGATGCCGCCTGATTCGATGATTGATTCGACCGCGGCTAGCGAGTAGGCGTAGGCGAAAGAGGCGGCGCCGCCGGAGAGTGACATCCAGGAGCCTTCTAGCATTTGGAGGCTGGGGGCGCGTCCTTGGCCTGCCAGTTCTACCAGCGCACCTGCCGCGCTATTGCTGCGGCGGCCTTCCATCCATTGGGCGACGCCTTCCTGGACCCAGGTGGGGGCGCGGCCGCGGGTTTTCTGTCCGATGAAGCTATGGGTGAGTTCGTGTTTCAGGACGTGGGCTAGTTCTGGCGTGACGCTGCTGAGGCCCTGGACGGGGATGCGGATGCGGCCGTCATTGATGGCGCCGGCCCAGCTGGGGGCGCGCGTGATGTCGGCGAATGCCTGGCCGGTGTAGAGGATTACGCCGATGGGTTCGGGCGGAGTGTAGTCGAGCTGGGATTCGATGTCGTTGAAATCGTCCTCGAGGGCATGCAGGATTCCGGCGGCGAGATCGGGAGTGGCGGTGCCGCTGTATTTCAAGGCGAAGTGAGCGGTGACGCCTTCGCGGTAGCTTTCCTCTTCGGCTTTGTCCTTTTGCGCTTTGGCGAGCGCGCGCTCGACTTCGGGGTCGGGGTGCAGGTGCTCGGCGCGCTGCCATTCTTCCACTGCGAGATCCATTTTGTTGAGGCCGTAGTAGGCCCAGCCGGTGAGCTTGGCGACGTCGGCAGAATTGGGAGCGACGCGGCGGGCGTGCTCGAGCGGGTCGAGGGCGGCTGTGAACTGGCTCTGGCGCAGAAGGAGCACGGATAAATTCAGGAGCAGACCGAGATTTTCTGGAGCGAAGTTGAGAGCCTGGCGGTAGTGGTCGATGGCGCCGTCGACCTCGCCTTTGGATAACAGGAATTGCGCGGCGGTGTAGTGAGCGGCGGAAACTCTTTCGATGGCGGCCGGAGAGTTGGAGCGGGCGTCGGATTCGAGGCGCGCGATGTAGGCGAAATCGATGGAGTCGTCGTGAACGGCGAGGCGGACGATATCGTCGTAGCCGCGGACGGGGGCGATTTCGGGAGCTGAGACGGGAGGCGGGTCGTTTTGATGGGATGAAGAGGCTGACGAATAGCCGAACTGGTCTTTTTCGACGCGGGCGATGATGGATTTCGGAAGAGTGAAGCGGCCCGCGGAGGTTTCGTAGCTGACGTGCTCGCCGTCGTCGGTGACGTTGGCGGCGGTGATGCGGCGGCCGTTCTTGAGCACAATCGTATCGGCGGCCGCGGAAGACACGGCGAGCAGGAAAAAAGCTACAACTGGCGCTGCGCGATGCACATCTCAATTTTAGCAATGGGGCATGCTCACCTTCCGGCTGCCTTGATGGTCTTTGTCTTAAGTGGTATGGGTCTTAAATGGTATGCGTTAATTGGCTATCGTGCGAAGAGTGCTGTTTATCGTGAAAAAATCGCGGCATGGGCTGTTTGTGGCTGGGCCGCTGGCGCTGCTGGCGGTCCTTGTTTCTCCGTCATCATCCTCCGCTCTTCAGGCAGCGGCGACGAGCCAATCCTCTGTTCAGAACGAGTCCTCTGTCCAGAATTTGTCGAGCGATCCGCGGGCACTGTATCAGGCGCTGAATGCGCTGCGGCCGGATGGAGAGCACGTCTACACGATTCATGAATTGAATCTGCGCCGGGACGTGGTGAACGTGCGGCTGATTGAGGGGAAGCTGGCATTTTTTCAAGCGATTGACGGGCACGTGACCGGCGCGGTGTTCGCGGGCCGCGGACATATTTTCGCGACGCCGCGAGAACGAGGGGAACGGTACTCGATTGCGCAATTTCTGGGCGTGCCGATGGTGAACCAGGATTTCACGCGGGCGTATCTGCGATTCACGGATGACACGGCGGCGGAGATTCGCCGGCAAATGGGGACGCCGGACACGAGCGAGGCTCCCGATGCGAAGTTCGCGGAAAGTTGGGGAGCGCTGGTTAGCAGCTTGAATCCGTGGCCCTCGCTGCGAGTGATGCTCGATCTGCTGTCAGCCGATCCGCTGCCGTATTTCTACATCGGAGTGGAGAACGACAATATCGGGGCGTTTGATGTGCTGGTGGACGCGCGGCGGCATGAGCAGGTGTTGATGGGACAGCCGCGAATCGAGAATGGGATGCGTTTCTATGATACGTGGGCGTCGTTCAAGGCGCTGGATGCGCCGAAGACACCGATCGAGATGTTTGCGCCGATCGATTATGCGGTGGACACGACGATAGAGAACGATTTGTCGCTGGCGGGACGCACTACGCTGCATTTGAAAGCATTGCGAGCAGGCGAGCGAGTGGTGGGCCTGGAGCTTTCCAGGAACCTGGCGGTGGAAGAGGTGAGGCTCGAAAACGGCGCGGTGCTTTTCTATTTCCAGAATGAAGACCTGAGCCGGCACGACATTCTGGAGCGCGGCAATGACGCGCTGCTCATCACGCTTCCGGCACCGGTGAAGGTGGGCGAAGAGATTCGCCTGGAAGTGAAATATCGCGGCAATGTAATCAGCAATGCAGGGAACGGTGTGGAATTTGTGGGCGAACGCGGCACCTGGTATGCGCATGTGGGAGGTGGAGATCATTTCGCGCTCTTCGATCTCACTTTTCGGTGGCCGAAGCGATTGACGCTGGTGGCGACCGGAGCACGCACCGATCTGCATGACGATGGCGACGTGAAAACGGGCCGCTGGCAGTCACGAGTTCCGTTTGCCGTGGCGGGCTTCAATCTCGGCGAATACAAGACGGAAACGGCGGCGGGCGATCATCCGACGGTGGAACTGTACGCAAACCAACAGCTCGAAAATGCGATCCTGGCGCTGCTTCAGAAGAATCCTGGCGACAACACGCCGCTTCCTGGAATGTTTCAATTGCCGAGGCAACGGGGATTGTCGGAAACGATTCCCGAGGCGCCGACGCCGAGTCCTGCGGCAGTATTGAAACACCTTGGGGGGGAATTCACCGATTCAGTCCGATTTTTCGAGCGGCTCAATGGACCGTTTCCGTTTGACCACCTGGATGTGTCGCAGATTCCGGGGAGCTTCGGGCAGGGATGGCCGGGGCTGTTGTATCTATCGACGCTGGTGTTTCTCCCCCAATCAGCGCAGGAGCGGGCCGGGTTCAGCGTGCTAGCGCAGGAGGAGGCTCGAGAACTGATACCGTTTCATGAGGTGGCACATCAATGGTGGGGGAATGTGGCTGGATCGGCTGAATACCGCGACGGCTGGATACAGGAAGGAATGGCAAATTACCTGGCGCTGATGTACGCCGATAGCAAGCGACCGGCGGATCAGAGATTGAAAAATTGGCTCGATCGCTATCGGATTGCATTGACGACGAAGAATCCCGGCTCATCGCTGACGCCAGATTCAGCTGGGCCGCTGAATTTCGGATGGCGACTGCTGTCATCGAACGCGCCGAACGCTTATGAAACGGTGACATATGGCAAAGGGGCATGGGTGATTCACATGCTTCGCGAAATGCTAGCTGAACCTACCGCTTCGGACCCGGATGGGCGTTTTCGAGAACTACTGAAGACAATTCTCAGCGAGCATTATTTTGCGCCTCTGTCGACGGCGGATTTCCAGCGGGCCATCGAGAAACGAATGACACCTGCAATGGATCTGGAAGGAACACGCTCAATGGACTGGTTTTTCGACCAATGGGTACGGTCGACTGGGATTCCGCGCTATTCCGTGGTGTTTCAAGTGAAACCTCACGAGCGAGAATTTCTCGTGACGGGCAAGCTGGTGCAGTCAGGAGTGGATGATGTTTTTACAGAGCCAGTTCCGCTCTACGGAACGAGGCCTGGGCCGGGTGCAAAAATGGAAAAGCTTGGCATAGTGGTTACAAATGGAACTGAAACACGGTTCCGATTTGTTGCGAAGTCCCGCCCCGCAAAAATACTCATTGATCCGCGAAATACCGTACTTTGCCTGACAAATTGACATCCGGATTTGACATTACGGAAAGGTTAAAAACGGTACAGCCAATCACCAGATAATTCTGGGGTTTGATGTTGCTTCACATGGCCTTCGGTTCTATCCTGTCACGTCCTAGGAGTACACCAGCCGTTGCAGTGGGGAAGGAAAATAAGTGTGGAGCGCTGCGCTTCATTCTGTCGAATGATGCACTCCGGGCAAACGGGCTTGTCTGAAAAGTCTGAGAACTGCCTTTCACTAACCCATTCGATGCCCCTTCATGACGTTCGCAGGCATCTATAAACCCAAATCCAGCAGTGGGGCGCGTTCGTGGATCCTGAGGGTTCACCAAATATAGCGGGAGCAGGCGAGGCACCGGTACTTGAGCCGGGCCACACGCTCGCAACCGTTACCGACAAGATCAGCTCGATCGTGCTGGGCCGCGGCACGACGAAGGGCTGGATGTTCGGCTTTGCGATCGCGCTCGCGCTGCTGTTGATGTTCAACGTGGCCGTCACCTACCTGCTTATCAAGGGCGTGGGAATATGGGGCATCAAGATTCCGGTTGGGTGGGGATTTGCGATTGTCAATTTCGTGTGGTGGATTGGAATCGGGCACGCCGGAACGCTCATCTCCGCAATTCTTCTTCTTCTCCATCAAAAGTGGCGCACCTCCATCAACCGATTTGCGGAAGCGATGACGCTTTTTGCAGTGGCTTGCGCGGGAACGTTTCCTCTGTTGCACATGGGCCGGCCGTGGCTGTTTTTCTGGCTGATGCCCTATCCCAATCCGATGTGGATGTGGCCGCAATTCCGAAGTCCGCTGGTATGGGACGTGTTCGCGGTCTCGACGTACGCGACTGTTTCCCTGCTCTTCTGGTTTGTGGGACTGATTCCGGACCTGGCAACACTGCGGGATCGGGCCCGAAACCGCGCGGCGAAAATCATTTATGGAATTTTTGCGATGGGCTGGCGCGGATCGGCGGTGCACTGGACCCGGTACGAGGTTGCGTCCCTGTTGCTGGCAGGATTGGCGACGCCATTGGTCGTTTCGGTTCACACGGTAGTGAGTTTCGACTTCACGATTGCCATCGTTCCCGGATGGCATAGCACGATTTTCCCGCCGTATTTCGTGGCAGGCGCAATCTATTCCGGTTTTGCGATGGTAATGACGCTCGCGATTCCGATCCGGAAGTATTACCACCTGGAAGACATGATCACGATGCGTCACCTCGATAACATGGCCAAGGTGATGCTGGCGACGGGACTGGTCGTCGCATACGGCTACATGATGGAGACGTTCATGGCCTTTTACAGCGGCAACCTATTTGACCGCTCGATGATCATGAACCGGATGACGGGTCCGTACGCAATGGTGTATTGGACGCTAATCGCGTGCAATATTGCCATTCCGCAAGCGC
>CAVUGO010000003.1:0-13487 GCA_963741045.1 uncultured Acidobacteriota bacterium | reverse complement strand
CGCGTCCAGGAAGGACTTGGGTATTATGCGCGCCTGCCATTTGCTCTCGGTTGGCATCCGACGCCTTGAGCGCTGGAATAGGGGGCGGGACTCATTGGTTCGATGAAGGAAACAAAATCCGCGGCCTTATTTTCCAATCATGACTTTCTTCGCGGTCGCCTAGGAGAGTCCTTAGCGGCCTAAGAAGTCGACGGTCAAGAGCGTTATGTCATCCTGCTGACCTCGCCCTTCAGGCCGGCCAGACCATGCAGACAATTCGTCGAGCAATACATCCGAGAACTCGTTGGCTCCTAGGGAGCAATTAAGCTCTAGGAACCGCTTGAAGCGGTCTGCTCCATACAACTCTTCTGAGCCGCTGCTTGCTTCAAGAATCCCGTCGGTGTAAAGGACGACTCTGTCGCCCCGCTCCAACGTCACCTCGATTTCGCCGTAGGTCGCGTCGGCGAACAGGCCGAGCACCATCCCATTCTCCTCAAGTTCGGCCGTTTTCCTTGTAGAAGCGCGCCACAGCAAAATAGGCGGATGCCCTGCGCCGGCATACTGCATGGCTCCTAGTTCCATGTCCAAAAATATGTACGCCGCGGTAACAAAATGGGTGGTGAACTTCCCATTGAGGGCCTGATTCAAGCCTGCGAGCACGCGCGCTGGTTGGGCGGCGTGTGAAAATTGGGCAGCGAGGGCCATCTGAAGCATCGACGCGATTAAAGCAGCGGGCAGGCCGTGCCCCGTAGCGTCTGCGATCAGAATTCCCACGTGCTTCTCGTCTACCACAAGGAAGTCGTAGAAGTCACCCGCCACCGAACCCATCGGGACAAAGCGGGCCGCGATTTCAAGCCCCGCGATTTTCGGAATATCGTGGGGAAGAATCGCAAGTTGAATCTTGCGCGCCATTTCCAACTCGCTGTTTATCGCAATCAGCTGTCTAGACAGTTGTTCGCGCGCTTCTCGAAGCATAAGGTGGGTGTGCACGCGAGCTTTCACAACTGCTGCCAAAAAAGGTTTGTGGATATAGTCTACAGCTCCCATTTCGAAGCCCTTCGTCTCGTCGTCGGCTTCGGTCTTGCCAGTCAGGAAAATCACGGGTATGTCCCTGGCCTCCGGCGTCGCCTTCAGGATTCCGCACACCTCGTAGCCGTCCATCTCTGGCATCACGACGTCCAGTAAGATCAGATCCGGCAGCGGTTTCACTTTCACCAGGACCAAAGCCTTCGCACCGCTCGTGGCCACTCGGATTTTGTAGTCGTCCTTCAGAATCGAATTCACGATCTGAAGATTGGCGGGGGCATCGTCCACCACGAGCACAGTCTTTCTTTCTTCCGCGTTAGCCATCCGCCTGCTCCCAATCCGTCCCGTATTCCCTGGTGATCTCATTCAACTTCACAAGCGCTCCCTCAAAATCGAACTCGCTGATGGCCGCGCCGAGAGCGTCCAGTCGCGACTTGTCCAGCGTACCGGCAAGAACATTTTCAACGGCGAGAAACGCTTCTGCCGCATCCCCATCGCTCGTCTCTAGCAGTACCCTCAGGCGCGCCATTGCTGTAGTTGCTGACTGGGCATCGAACATTTCGCTTTTTCGCCCCGTCGCCGGCTGGCTGACCCCGACTTCGAAGATTGCCGATCGAATTGCCTGCACCTGGCGCTCCAGCACTAGCCTGAATTTCTCGAATAACCTAAGCCTGTCCGCGCCTTCTGTCCGAATCGCCCTTTCCAACTTGTCCGCCGCCGCAAGTACTTTCCCAAGCCCGATATTTCCCGCAACGCCCTTAATCGTGTGCACCATGCGCTCGGCCAGGTGGGAGTCTCCGCTCTCAATTGCCGCGGAGATCTGCGAACTCGCATCGACCTGCTTCGCAGCGAATTGTTGGAGTAAGTCGCGGTAGAGCCGTTTGTTTCCAGCAACGCGCTTCAAGCCCGCGGCCACGTCAACCCCCTCAATCTCGGGGAAAGTCATTTCTTCCAGCGTCTCCACCGGTGTTGATGCAATTGCTTCCTTGCGCTTCTGGCTCGGATTTGCCCAACGCAGCAGAGTCGCGAACAGCGCATCGGGATCGATGGGCTTGCTCACGTGATCATTCATCCCCGCGTCCAGGCAACGCTGCCGCTCCTCCACTAGGGCATGTGCGGTCATCGCGATGATCGGCAGTCCCCTGAGCCGGGGCTGTGCCCGAAGAAGCTTGGTGGCGGTGAAACCGTCCATCTCGGGCATCTGCAGGTCCATGAACACCAAGTCAAACAACGGCACTTCATCGCTTTCCGATAAAATTCTTACCGCTTCGCTGCCGTTGTTCGCGATACTCACGGTGGCCCCTGCGCTTTCAAGAAGCTCGGCCGCCACCTGCTGGTTTACTTCGTTGTCCTCTACTAATAGGATCCGAATTCCGTTCGCATTCGGCGAAGGAGCATCCTCTCTCACCTGGCGCAGGCGACCGCTCTCGCGGTCCGCCATTCCGAATACGTCCATCAGCGTGTCATAGAGCACTGACGGGCTCACTGGCTTCAGCAGATAACCCTTGATTCCCATCTCTTCCGCCTGAGCGCGAACTTCCTCGCGTCCAAATGCCGTCACCATCACGATCCTGGGCACGTACTTCAGAAGTCCGCCGCGTATAATTCGGCGGCTCGCTTCCAGCCCGTCCATGCCTGGCATGTGCCAGTCCATCAAGACCACTTCATAGGGATCCCCCGAATCACAAGCAGTCAGTTCTCGGAGTGCAGCCTCACCGGAAGAAACCCAGTCGACCCTGAGCGCGAAGCCCTTTAGCGTATCTGCTAAAATCTCGCAGGCCAGCGCATTGTCATCAACCACCAGGGCCCGTTTGCCCACAAGATCCGGAATGAAGTGCTTCTGCACCATCACCCCCGACCCAATGCCGAACCAGGCCGTGAACAGGAAAGTGCTTCCCTCGCCATAGATGCTCTCGACCCGGATTTCACCTCCCATCATCTCCACAAGTCGCTTGGAGATGGAGAGACCGAGCCCAGTGCCGCCATACTTCCGGGTCGTGGATGTGTCGGCCTGGCTGAACGCTTGAAATAAACGAGCGGTCTGCTGCGGCGTCATCCCGATTCCGCTATCACGAACGGAAAACTTCAGCTTCACCCGATCTGATGCTCGTTCTTCAAGCGTGACAGTCACCACCACCTCGCCGCGTTCAGTAAATTTCACCGAGTTGTTAACGAGGTTAATAAGGACCTGGCCCAGCCGCAACGCGTCGCCCACAAGATTCGGCGGCAGGCCCTGCGGTGCTGCGATAAGAAATTCCAGATTCTTATCGTGAGCTTTCTGGCTCACCACGGAGGACACATTCTCGAGCACACTATCGAGGCAAAACTCCGCCTTCTCCATGTCCAGCTTCCCAGCCTCAATTTTTGAAAAATCCAAAATGTCATTGATAATGCCGAGCAATGCTTGGGCGGCCACCTTGGTCTTCGTCAAATAATCTGTCTGCTTTGCAGTCAACTCGGTCTTCAAAGCTAGATGAGTCATCCCGAGAATGGCATTCATCGGTGTGCGGATCTCGTGGCTCATGTTCGCCAGGAAATCAGATTTCGCTTTCGTCGCGGCTTCTGCGATTTCCTTCGCTGTTACGAGTTCCGCCTCCAGCCGCTTAAACTCCGTAATATCCTGCGAGACGCCGTACATGTCGGTCGCCTTGCCGTCGGCGTCTCTCTGGACATGCCCGAGCGCGTGAACCCACGCGATACGCCCATCGATCGGACGTTTATACGCGAACACCGTGTCGTAAGTGGCTCTCTTGCCCTCAACTGCGGCATTAAACGCCTCGCGCGCCGCTTTGGCCGCAGTCTGATCGCCCTCACTCGCGTGTGCGAACATCTCATCCAGCCGGTAGCGGTAGTCTGGCCGTGGGATTTCACCGAAAACTTCCACTCGACGGGGTGACGAGTTGTACCAACCCGAGCCGTCCAATGGGACATGCCAATAGCCCGCTTTGGAAAGTTCAAGTGCGGTGTCCGCAAGAAAGTTCGCGCGACGCAGTTCCTCCTCGCGCTTCCGAAGCAGATCTTCCGCAGTCCTGCGTTCCGTAATATCTTCCTGCAAGGAAGCTACATACTGCGGTCTGCCCGCGGCGTCCCGCAGCAGTGAGAATCTCACGCTCGTTATCACCATGCGGCCATCTCGGCGAACTAAGCGTTGTTCCCATTCATCCTTGTCGCGCTTTCCCGCGACGAGTTCGGCATAACGATTTGCATCCGAGGCGCTCTCGTTCGGGTCCGTAATCGCGTCCCAGGTCTCCAGGCGGCTCAGCTCTTTCTCGGAGTAGCCCAGCATCTCCTGCAATGCGCGGTTGGGACTAAGCTCCTGCTTGTCGATCTTGAAGACACCGATCCCGATCTGCGCATTCTCGAAAATCGAACGGAACAGCTGCTCGCTCGCCTGCAAAGCCCGTTTGGACTGCAGGCGTTCCGTAACGTCTTCCGCCATATGGAGGATGTGTTGCGGCTTTCCAGCTGCGTCCCTGAGGACTGAAACCTTGCGGGATGTATTCACGATCCGGCCATCACTGTGAACGAAACGCTGTTCCCACGCGTCTCCATCACGCTTACCCTCAAGGAGCGCGGAATAACGTTCCGCTTCGGCGGCGCGTTCGTCCGGGTGCACAATCCTGTTCCACTGCTCAACCGAACTCAATTCGTCATGGCTGTAACCCAACATCTTGCGCAATGCGCGGTTGGTGAAATACTGCGCCCCTGAAACGCTATAAAGACTGATCCCGATCTGCGCATTCTCAAAAATCGAACGGAAGAGCTGCTCGCTCGCCCTTACCTTTTCCTCGGCCCGTTTTCGCTCAGTGACATCCACAACCGTCACGACCGCGCCAGTGATCCTCCCGTCCTCGAAAATTGGAAACGAGGAATATTCGACCGGTATGGGCGTGCCATCCCGCCGCCAGATAACCTCTGTGCCAGCACGGCAACCCTCCCCCTTTTTTAACGCTCGGAAGAAGGGACATTCTTCCACCGGATAAGGGGAGCCATCCGGCTTGTGATGGTGAATCAGTTCGTGCATGTTCCGGCCCAGCGCCTCTTCGGATCGGTATCCAAGTATTTCGCACGTAGCCCGATTCATGAATGTGCAGCTTCCCTGCAGATCGATTCCGTAAATGCCTTGGCCGGTGGATTGGAGCAGCATCTGCATTTGCTGCGTCACGCGATTTCTTTCTTCTAGCGCTCGCTTGCTCTCAGTAATGTCTTCCGTTAAGGACGTAACATATTGCGGCTTTCCGGCCGCATCCCTGATCAACGAAAACCGTGCGTTCGTAATAACAACGCGGCCGTCACGGCGCAAAAAACGCTGTTCCCATTCGTCCTTTTCACGCTTGCCTTCGACGAGTTCGGCATATCGTTTCGCCCCGGCAGCCCGTTCGTCCGGGTGAATAATCTCGTCCCATTTTTCCAGGTGACTTAACTCTTTCTCGGTGTAGCCCAACATCTCCTGAAAGGCGTGATTCGTGAAAATCGCCTGGCCCTCGATATTGAAAAAGCTGATCCCGACCTGATTGTTCTCGAAGACCGAACGAAAAAGCTGTTCGCTCTCCCTCAGCTTTCTCTCAGCCCGCTTGCGGTCGGTAATGTCCGTGAAGATTCCCGCCGTGGCGTAAACGACTCCGGCCTCGTCCAGTAGGGGGAACTTGATCGAAATGTAGTCGTGCGGCCCATCCGTATGCGGCGCCGTCTCTTCAAACTGCAAAGGACGGCCCGTCTCTGCCACTTCCACGTCGTTGGCTCGAAAGCGGTCGGCAATTTCCTTGGGAAACAAATCGTGGTCGGTTTTGCCGAGTATCTGCGATCGGTCGAGCCCGAAAATTTCCTCAAATCGCCGATTGATGCGCACGTAGCGTCCGCTTAAATCCTTCACTTGGACGACGGCGGTGGAATTATCGAGAATGCTCTGCAGTTCTCGGTCGCTCATCTCTACTCTTCCAGATGCCAGGGTGGGCGCTGTGTTGTCTTTAACAGGGCAACGCGCTCCCACCATCGCCTCGGACCGGGCTGAAGGGTATTGTCAGTAATAACAGGTCCGAACCATCAAGAGGCCCGGCCAGCAATTCGCCGCGGCTTCACAATGCACTCCGGCGGCGTGCCGTCACCCCATTTCGATCGTCCCCCGCCCTGCCTTCTTAAAACCTGAAGTTATACTTAGGAGCGGCTCAGGAAGGGCTTGCATAGGATGCGCGTCTGCCATTTGCTCTCGGGTGGCGCGCCTGCGCCACACCGCCAGGCTGAGATAGTGCCCATCCATCTCCACCATCAGCTGCGCATCTCGAAACGACTCTAGCCTCGCGCGAATCTCCTCTACAGAAATCGAATCGCCAAGTTGCCGCGCCACACTTCGAGGCGTTTGCGCCGTATCGCAACCAAGATAGATCTTGGCATCGAGTCCCGTCAGCACAAAACTCCCGCTCCGCGCGCACTCGCGTGTATCGCTGATCAAAACCATCGACCCTGCCAGGAAAAGGTCGAGTCGAGGTCGGCGCGCGGCCGTCCATTCAGGCCACCGCGCAATTTCTTCACCCAACGCCCCCGCATACTTCGCAGTCTCCCGCTGGTCGGCGTAGTCAAACTCAAAAAAATACGCCAGGTTTCCGAGTTGCTCGCCCTTAAGAGGATACAAATACGAATAAGCAGCCGCAGGTCGCGGCTCACTCACTCCGAGCCCCGCATTCGTAAATAGCGGACTGAAACGATCCACATGAATCTTTCCGCAATAGCCCGGCTTCTGCAGATGCGCGAGCAGCGGAATCAACTCCGCCATGCGCGCATACTCCGCCTCCGATTCGCCCGGAAATCCATACAAAAGATTCCAAAACACCGTAATGCCAAGCTCCTCGCACCATCTCAATAGCTGAATATTTTGCAGCCCGGTACACCCTTTGCGCATCAACTGCAGCACTTGATTGCTGAAACTCTCAATCCCCGGCTGAATCGCGCGCACTCCTCCCCGCCGCAACGTTCGAAGCTGCTCGAAGCGCAAATTCGATTTCGTCTCCAGAAAAAATTCCAGCTTCGACCCCGCCCGCGCCAATTCCGGAAACAGCGTTTCGATATATTTCAAATCCAGAATGTTATCGACGAATTCGATCTGCTCCACTCCCCACCTTTTCGAAAGATACGAAAGTTCCTCGCTCGCCCTCGCGGGCGACTTGCTCCGATAGCCCATCGTCTGCCCATTCAATCCGCAGAATGTGCAGTGCTGCTTCTCGCCCCACCAACAGCCTCGCGCCGTCTCAATCAGCAGCCGTGGCTGAATGCTCGCGCCAATCGCCGAAGAACTCAGCGCCTCGAAATAGGAAGAATAATTCGGCACCGGAAGCGAATCCATCTGCCGCACAGGCTCGGGCGTCGTCAGCGATTCGCAATCGCCTTGCTTCAAAATTCCCGCCACAGGCCGCGCTTCGCCTCCCCGCACCAGCTCCTCGAGAAACTGCGGCGCCACTTCATCGCCCTCGCCCGTGCAAACATAATCGATCCACGGAAAAGATTTGATCAGTTCGAATCCCATCGCGCCTTCGCAGTTGGCTCCTCCAAAAATCACTATCGGAGGATCCGCCAACTGCTTCAAGCCCCGCGCCACCGCCAGGCACGCGCACGTTTGATGGAAAGTCGTCGTAAACCCCACCACCCGCGGCCTGTGCCGCTCGATCTCGCGCACACAATCGCGGATAAAATCCTGCCGCTGCCGTCGAGCCTCCAGAATTTCCGGAATAAGTTTTCGCATTCCCGCATCCGGCTCGAAAAATCTCGAAATGTACACGCTCTCGGCGCGGATTCTCCCCGGAAACGCAACATCCGCAAAAAACCACTCGCCCGCGAGATATTCCGAGGGCGCCACCGCAGACAGCAAATCCTGGTCAGCCGTGCACTGCGAAAACCACCCGTAAAGCCGCGTCCCAATCCGCTCCGCGAGATCTAAATTGAAGTAACGAATCAGCGAAGATATCCCGCGCCTCTGCAGATGCGCATCAAGCAGGCTCACGCCCAGGGCAGGGCGCCCCAAGTCAGAAAACGGCAGGACAGCAAAAAGAATGTCCACTGACAACTCGTCTCTCCGCGGATCGCCTTGCCATCAATAAGGCTGCAGTGCCGACTCGCTCAGCCTGCGGATTCTACTCCACAATCTCGAATTTCACTCCCAAGTCCCGCCAGCAAAGCCCGTCGTCAAAGAAGGCGAAAGAAGTTAATTGCCGTATCGTCTGAAATCTCCCGCCCGGTCATTGACTTGCCTCAAAGCACACGCCTAAGATGACGCCGGAGCCCGGCCCATACATGATCGGCCAGCAGGTCAGCCGCTACCTCATTCTCGAAAAAATAGGTGCCGGTGGAATGGGCGTCGTATACCGCGCCCGCGACGAGCGGCTCGAACGTGACGTAGCTCTCAAAGTCTTGCCTCCCGGCATTTTCCGCGACGAGGCCGCCCGCAAACGCTTCCGCAAAGAAGCCCTCGCCCTCTCGAAACTGAATCATCCCAACATCGCCACCATCCACGATTTCGATTCGCAAGACGGCGTCGATTTCCTGGTCATGGAATTCATCACCGGCTCCACTCTCTCGCACAAGCTCCGCAGCGAAGGCTTGTCGGAAAAAGAAGTCGTCTCTCTCGGGTTACAAATCGCATCCGCGCTCGAGGAAGCTCACGACCACGGCATCGTCCACCGCGATCTGAAGCCCAGCAACATTTTCCTCACTCCCAAAAATCAAATAAAAATTCTCGATTTCGGTCTCGCCGTACTCCTCAAGCCCGACGAAGCAGCCGACGTCACCCTCAGCGATTCCGACGTCACCGGCATTTCCGGCACCCTCCCCTACATGGCGCCCGAGCAGCTCCTCGGAAAACCCGCGGACACCCGCAGCGACATCTACTCCGTCGGCACCGTCCTATTCGAAATGTCCACCGGCTCGCGCCCGTTCGACAATAAAGTCTCCACTGCTCTCTCCAACGACATCATCTATAAACAGCCCGCGCGCCCCGCATCCCTTCGTCAAACCCTCTCCGCCAGGCTCGAAGAAATTATTCTGAAGTGCCTCGAAAAGGCGCCCGCCGACCGCTACCAGTCAGCGAAAGAACTCGTAATAGATCTCAGGCGCCTGCACTCGCCTACCACCGGAGTCGTCGATCCCGTCAAGCCCCGCAGCAAATTCCGCCCCTGGCAAATTGCCGCCGCGCTCGCGGCAGTCCTCATCGCAATCGGAGCGTTTTTTCTCGTCCGTCATCATTTCGCCGGCGCCAACGAGCCCATCGACTCCCTCGCCATCCTTCCGTTCGAAAATGTCGGCGGCAACCCCGACGCCGAATACCTCAGCGACGGCCTCACCGAAAGCCTCATCAACAGCATCTCGCAATTGCCGAATCTAAAAGTCATCGCTCGCAGCTCCGTCTTTCGTTACAAGGGCAAGACCATTGATCCCAGCGTCGTCGGCCGCGAACTCTCCGCCCGCGCCATCCTCACCGGCCGCATCGTCGAGCGCGGCGACGATCTCTCCATCAGCGCCGAACTCACCGACACGCGCGACGACCGCCACATCTGGGGCGAGCAGTACAACGTGAAGCTCACCGACCTCCTCGCCATCCAGCAAAAAATCTCCCGCGAAATTAACGAAAACCTTCGTATGCGCTTGAGCGGCAACGCCAAGAGCGACGCCGCGCTTCCCAAGCAGTACACCAGCAACGCCGAGGCCTTTCAGCTCTACCTGAAAGGGCGTTTCTACTCCGACCAGGCCACCGTCGCAGGCGTCCAGCGCGGCGTTGAATATTTTCATCAGGCCATCGAACGCGATCCCCACTACGGGCAGGCCTACGTCGGCATCGCCGACGCCTACTTCCTCCTTTCCAGCCAGTTCCTCCCTCCTCGAGAAGCCATGCCCAAAGTGAAAGAAGCCGCCACCAAAGCCCTGCAGCTCGACGAATCTCTCGCCGAAGCCCACACCATGCTCGCCATGGTCAACGCGTTCTACGACTACGATTTTCCAGCGGCAGGCGCGGAATTCAAAAGAGGTGTCGAGCTCGATCCCGGCTCCGCCTCCGCTCACCAATGGCGCGGCTACTACCTGATCGCCATGAGTCAGCCACAAGAAGCTCTCGACGAGCTCACCAAAGCTCGAGAACTCGATCCGCTCTCCGACACCGTCAGCCTGCTTCTCTCCGTCAGCTTCCTGTTCTCGCGCCAATACGACCAAAGCATCCAGCAATCCCGCAAAATGATCGAAGCCGAACCCGATTTCTGGTGGGGACATTTCCTCCTCGGCTGGGCCGAAGCCGAAACAGGAAAATACAACGAAGCAATTCAATCGCTGGATCGCGCCACTCATCTCGACTCCAGCCCCTACCCCCTCGCGTACTTGGCCTGGGCCAGCGCCCGCTCAGGCAATAAAGAAAGAGCACTAAAAGCCCTCCAAGAACTCGAGCAGAAATCCCACGAAGTCTACGTCCCGCGCTACCAAATCGCCGCCGTCTACGTAGGCCTGGGCGACAAACCCAAAGCCCTCGACTCCCTCCAACAAGCCTTCAGCAACCGCGAAGAAATCATAGCCTTCCTAAACGTCGACCCCACCTGGGACCCCCTCCGCCAAGATCCAAAATTCCAAAATCTACAGCACACCGCAGGCCTGAACTAAAATCCCCACCCGCCTTTGTACCGCTAGCCTCCGGCCGGGCGCCTTTGACGTTGCCTTTCAGTAGCACAGGCATTCCTGCCTGTGCCAACGCAACAACACGCCTCGATCGTCAATTCTTGCGCATCTCCCGAAATCGTTCTTCTCGCTTTTCGTACCGCCAGCGTCTCGCCGTCTCTCTTGCCTCTGCGGTTAGTACCACTGGCCTCCGGCCGGCTCTTTTGCTATTGGTTTTCTCCAACAGTAGGGGCACGGCATGCCGTGCCCGGCAAACGACCTTGTCGCGGTCACGCCATCGTCGCCGCTTCAGTGCAAGGCACTCCCGCAGTCGCAATCATCTCCCCTCGTTCCTTACCTCCTCCCTCCAGCGCGCAGTTTGCGTCCCGCTCGAATTTCGCGGGGCCCGCTCTCTTGCTCTCGCGTTCGCCTCGCTTTTGAACGGGTAGCCACGACGACGCCTTCCTCGTCGTGGGGTTAGTCTCCTGTCCTAAGTTCTGGACGAACGACCAGTCAAATTTCCACCGCGACTTATGAGACGCTCGTCTCGGGTCTGTGAAATGACAAATAACAGAAAATCAAACGTAAGAAAGACAACGAGAACAACCGAGGCGGTCTGCGCGGCGCCAGAATCGCGCTCCGGTTCCCTCCGCTGCAGCATGGGCATCCTGCGCGCTGTCCGGGTCCCGATGGTGTTCGCGGGGCCGGCTCTCTTGCTCTTGGCTTCGCCTTTCAGTGGCACAGGCACTCCTGCCTGTGCGTTGTTGCTACGCGGCAATCCTTCCGAACTTGGCTTCCACACCGCATCGCACCCACCAAACGCCAGAGAAGAATCCGAAGCCCATCTCACCAAGCCCAATTTTCTAATCGCAAATCCGGAATTAGAATTCAACCTAAGCCCCACCAAACCAACCGGTTCCAATTTTCTAATCGCAAATAAATGACGCTTTCTTATCCCCAAATTTCAACGCCGCCGCGCAACAAGCGGCTCACAGGCGCATCTCTGCCCGACAATGAGCCTCGCATCCCGAAATTTCTAATAGGAACAATCGACATTTCAGAAATCGAGTTAAATCATTCAAAACAAACAAGAAGATAAATTTCTAATAGGTACAAATACGGCATTCGGGAGTTTCGGCCAGCATTCGGATTTCAACCGCAACGCTGCCATCGCGACCACAAGAATCTAGTACAATGCCGCACAGCAATCATGGCCACGCGACTCTCTCCATCGCACGACTCTCCACTCGAATCGCAAGTCGAAACCGCCGCCCCCCGCGTCACGCTCCGCAATCACTTTGCGCATCCTTTCGATTCCGCCATCGCCGCAGCGCGCACCTGCTACGCCCCGCGCCTGATCGGTCCCGAGGAAATCACCGATAAGCAGCGCGTCACCATCGGCGCCGCCACCTACTTCGGTGGCCATCACACCGTCTATCAGCACGCGCACTTCGAATTCGGCCTCGAGAATATCAGCCGCCAGTTTGTCTGGTCATTCCTGCATGCGCACCCCTTCTATAACTCCGAACAGCAGAGCCAGCGTTACGTCCGCCTCGACCGCGCGCAAGCCTACGTTCCGCCTGTAGCCACCGCGGAGAATCCGAAATTCGGCACAGCCGAGCGCGAAATTTACGAACGTGCAATTGCCCGCGCCTGGAACTACTACCGCGAGCTGACGCAACTGCTTGAGCCGGCCGCGCGCGAAATTCTTTCCGATATCTGGCACGTGAGCGCGATGTCGCATCCCAAGCGCGTGCAAAAAGTCGACCGCCAGTCCGAGAAACGCGCCATTGAAATCGCGCGTTACGTTTTGCCTGTCGCCGCATTCACCACCATGGTGCACACGTTGTCTGGCATCGTCCTGCACCGGTTGTGGCGCATGTCCGCTGCAAGCGACACGCCGAGCGAAGCGCGCCTGGTGATCGGCGAGATGGTCGCGCGAGTCCGTGAAATCGATCCGCAATTCTTCGATCGCTTCGACAATCCGCCAATGGATGAGCCAGTCGAATGGAGCAGCGCCCCGCGCGACGCCCATGCCGGAGGCGAAGCGTTCGCCCGCGAGTTTGACGCGAAGCTTGGCTCGCTCACTTCGCAACTCGTCGATTATTCGCCGCGCGCTCTCGCCGTGATGGCCGATGCGTATCGCGCAGTTGTCGGCTTAACAGCTGCCGAGTGCCCGGACGCCGAAGCGCTCGACCGCATGCTGAATCCCGCGCGCAACCCCTACCGCCGCGAGACGCTCAACATCGGAGTCCACGCGCCTCTAATGCGCGCGCTGCAGCACGCCAATTTCACCTTCGCAAAAAAAATCAGCCACACCGCCGATAGTCAGGACCAGCGCCACCGCATGGTTCCCGGCTCGCGTCCGCTCCTCACCCTCGCCGACACGCGTTCGCCCGACTACATCACCCCCGCGTTGATCCGCGACAATCCGCGCGCGCGAGAAATTTACGAACGCGCGATGCACGAGGCTTGGTCAGCAAAGAACGAGCTGCTCGATCGCGGCGTTCCGGCGGAATTTGCTCTGTATCTTCTACCCAATGCGAAAACGATTCGCCTCGTCGAATCCGGCTCGCTCCTGCATCTTCTCCACAAATGGACCATGCGCACTTGCTTCAACGCCCAGGAAGAGATCTACCAAGCCTCCATCGAAGAAGCGGAACAGGTCCGCAAAGTGTTCCCCGAACTCGCGCGTTACATCGGCCCGCCCTGTTATCTCCGCGCGGGAATCTCCACTCCCATCTGCACCGAAGGCTCCCACTTCTGCGGCGTAAAAGTCTGGACCGATTTCCCCAACATCCAACGAAGGATCTGACCCGGTAGGGTCGACCAAAGAAAATGACCCGGCACGGCAACTAAGA
>CAVUGO010000002.1:0-240000 GCA_963741045.1 uncultured Acidobacteriota bacterium | reverse complement strand
TTCTCTCGAGCGCCTGTGGATATTCACCTTGTCTACCTGTGTCGGTTTGAGGTACGGGCACCACCCGAACTCCTTAGAGGATTTTCCTGGCAGCGTGAGATCAGAGACTTTGCGGCCGTGTGGCCTCGGGACCGGTCTGACCGTTGAATGACCCCGTGGATTTTCCTGCGGGATCCGGCTTACACCGGGCCATCGGGACGTCCATCACCCGACTCCCCTACCCTTCTGCGTCACCCCATCGTCAAACGTTCGTGTGGCGGGACAGGAATGTTGACCTGTTGTCCATCAGCTACGCCTCTCGGCCTCACCTTAGGACCCGCCTAACCCTGAGCGGATTAACCTTCCTCAGGAAACCTTAGACTTTCGGCGACACGAGTTCTCATCGTGTTTATCGCTACTTATGCCGGCAGAGTCTCTTCCGTGGCGTTCAGTAGTCCTTCCGGTCTACCTTTGCCACCACAGAATGCTCCCCTACCAAATCGAGCGGCTCGCGCCGCCCGAATTTCGCAATTTCGGTCGCAGACTTAGCCCCGTTGGATTGTCGGTGCGTGAACACTTGACCAGTGAGCTGTTACGCTTTCTTTAAAGGATGGCTGCTTCTAAGCCAACCTCCTGGCTGTCTGTGCGCTCACACGTCCTTTCCCACTTAGTCTGCAGTTGGGGACCTTAATTGGCGATCTGGGTTCTTTCCCTCTCGACCACGGAGCTTATCCCCCGTAGTCTCACTCCTGCGCTGTTGTCCACGGCATTCGGAGTTTGATTGGATTCGGTATCCTGGATGGGACCCTAGTCCATTCAGTGCTCTACCACCGTGGCAAATCACGCAAGGCTGCCCCTAAAGGCATTTCGGGGAGAACGAGCTATCACGGAATTTGATTAGCCTTTCACCCCTACCCTCAGCTCATCCGAGCGATTTTCAACTCACACCGGTTCGGTCCTCCAGTCGCGGTTAAGCGACCTTCAACCTGGCCAAGGGTAGATCATCCCGCTTCGCGTCTATTCCCACACACTAGTCGCCCTATTCGGACTCGCTTTCGCTACGGCTCGCTTTCGCTTAACCTCGCGTGTGAGAATAACTAGCCGGCTCATTAAGCAAGAGGCACGCCATCAGGCATTCCGTATCCGAAGACACGGCATAGCCCTCTGACTGCTTGTAAGCATACGGTTTCAGGTTCTATTTCACTCCCCTCGCAGGGGTGCTTTTCGCCTTTCCCTCACGGTACTAGTTCACTATCGGTCGCCAACGAGTATTTAGCCTTGGAGAGTGGTCTCCCCGGTTTCCCACGAGGTTTCTCGTGCCCCGTAGTACTCAGGATACCGCTTCGAGTCCGGTCAACTTTCGGCTACATGGCTTTCACATTCTTTGGCCCTGCTTTCCAGCAGGTTCGCCTAGCTTCCGGATTGGTAACTCTACTCACGCGGTCCTACAACCCCGGGATATAAATATCCCGGTTTGGGCTATTCCGGTTTCGCTCGCCGCTACTACCGGAATCTCAATTGATTTATTTTCCTCCAGGTACTGAGATGGTTCACTTCCCTGGGTTTGCTCGTACCCTCCTATATATTCAGAGGGCCGTAACCTGGTTTTACCAGATTGGGTTTCCCCATTCGGAAATCCCCGGATCAAAGCTTGCTTGCAGCTCCCCGGGGCTTATCGCAGCTTGCCACGTCCTTCATCGCCTGTTGGCGCCAAGGCATCCACCGTACGCTCTTAGTAGCTTAACCATAAAACTTACCTAACACGTCCCGAGAGAAATCGGGACCCGAGAGAAACAGAATGAAGGGTCTTGCAAGCCCTTCGCACCGAATCTTTCAGGTTTGATGCGTGGAACTTTTCAGATTTTTGAGAAATGAAAGGGACCACGAGATCGCGCGTGCAGGAAAGTTCGCCTTTCCACATTGCGCTACTTTCTCGAGCAAAAATTTGCGGTTTATCACGCTATGCGAACCTTGAAATTCGCATAACGCGATGCCTACTTCCTTCAGTTGTCAAAGACCGTCGTTCCGTTCAACAGTTTCCGATCGGAACGTCTCCGCTCCCGGCGGAGCGCGAAATCGGTTTTGGAGCCGAAGTCGCGAGAAATAAAAAACCCGGCAACGAGCGCCGGGCATGTCCGTCCTATTCCTGTGGCCGCGTGTTACCCTAGCAGCCTCCGGAACGGATATGCTCGAAACTCGTTTTGTGCCAACCCGGTGCTTGTAACCAACTTCACCTCTGGTTAAGCGGCAGACCCGGTTCGTCAGGACAATCCCCGGCAAATCCGAGGTACGCCGACATCAGGGAAGTATAGCAAAAAAGAAAATTTCGTCAAGTATTTGTAACAATTATTTCGGGGAGATGAATTGTGGAATTCGAGGGTTCCTGTGGAAAAGCTCGGCGAGGGTGGACTTCGCCGCTACGTTGGTGAGCGCCGCGTGGGCTGGGAGATTGCAGATCGGGCTTTACCCTTTGCGATGTTTGAAGAATTCGACCTGGCGCAGGCGCTTTTCGGCTTCGGCCTTGCTCTTGTAGGGGCCACCGAGATTCTTGCCCTTTTCGGAGAGCACCTTGTAGCCTTCTTTCACTTTCTTGATCATTTCGCACCTCCACTTTCATTGTCGACAGTTTTCGCGAGAGCACAATGCAGAGTTTGCCGTAGGCGAAAGCTGCATGAACTTGCACACTTTCGGTATTTTCCCGGTGGATAAGCGACTGGATGCCTTGGGTTCTTGTGACAACGCGTTGAATGTGGTTGGGTTAGCGAGCAGAAGCTAAGCTTTCGTTGTGGAAGGTCGATTGCACTGATTTCTTGAACCTTCTGTCTGTTTAGGCCCCGCTTATCCCTAGGAATCGTTGCCGGACGTAATTGCGAGCTTGCTTTTCAGTTCGATCGAACTGGAGGTAGAGATCAAATGAGACCACTTATACCGGGCCTTGCATTGACGTTCTTGGTCGGCCTCCCGATTTCGACCTGGGCCGACGGCTATTCTTTTCAGACGGTTCAGAATCCCGGCGACACGGCCTTTACTCAGCTCCTCGGCGTCAATAACAGCGGGGTGATTGCGGGATATTTTGGAGACGGCAGCACCGTTGCGAATAACGGATTCACGCTCGTACTTCCTAACACGTTCACGCCTGAGAACTTTCCGGGATCGGTTCAAACCCAGGTGGTTGGCATCAACAGTGGGGGAGTCACGGTGGGGTTCTACGTGGATACAGCCGGGAATAACTTCGGCTTCGTAGATAATGGCGGTACGTTTACGTCTGTGCAGAATCCCTCGACCTCCGGGACCGTCAACCAATTGCTCGGAATTAACGGCAGCGGCATTGCCGCGGGCTTCTACACCGATTCTGCCGGGAACGCCCATGGCTACCTCTATCAGGGCGGCGTCTTCACGGGCATCACACTTCCTGCTTCTTTCCATGCCGTGTCGGTCACAGTGACCGGCATCAACAATGGCGGCGTGGTCGTTGGTTTCTACACCGACTCTTCGGGCAATACTCACGGCTTCCTCGACAACGCAGGAACTTTCACGAGCTTCGATGATCCTTCTGGCAGTGACACGATGTTTCTCGGCATTAACGATGGCGGGTATGTGGTCGGCAGCTACGTGGATGCCGGCGGCGAGACCCATGGACTGCTGTTCAATTCAGTCGCCGACTCGTTTGAAACCATCGACGATCCCTCTGCTTCTTCCGCGCCTGCGTTTGGCGTCAACGGAACCACCGTCAACGGCATCAACGATAACGGCGAACTGGTTGGTTTCTATTCAGATGGGAAGAACGTGGACGGCTTCGTAGCGACTCCGGCACCCGAACCAAGTTCACTCATCCTGCTGGGAACTGGTCTCATTGGGTTCGCATGGAAGCGGCGCCGGCAAGTTGGCTGAATGGGGAATCTTCAGGGATTTGTTACCTGCTCGGAGATGCTTACATCGCGGATTGGCACGTAATACTTCTGCTCCCATTCCTGGTGTAGCGGGCTTTCGGCGTAGGTGTCAGCCGCGTCGCGGTCTTTGAATTCGATGGCGTAGGCGGCGTTGAAGTCACGAGGTTGGATGCGGTCGGCTTTGATCCAGATATTTTTTATGCCGGGAACTTTGGCGGCCATTTCTTTCACGCCTTCGAGTGCGCGCTGCTTATCGGCGTCGGCAACACCTGGACGCCACTTCAAGATCACCATGTGAATGATGGTCTTTGGCTGGCCGAACTTGTTTTGTCCCGCGACGTAGCCGCTTGCGAAAAGGCTTAGCGCGGCGAGTGCGGCTCCGAGAATCTTTGTGGCAGTGGTGAAATGAATTCGCATGATTGCTCCTCTCGTTTAGTTGGACGCACGAGTCTAAGCGACGGCGCTTGAGCTGTGCAACTTCTGTTGACGTTTTCGCGTATTCTCATTGTGCAGCTCGATTGTTGTGGGTTTGATTGCGAGTCGAAGATCGCCGCCGCAAAAGCCCACGACGAAAATGGCGTTGTGGCTACCGCGATGTTGCCGATGCGAGTTGAGCGACTGGGCGGATGGCGGCATTTGCATGTTGACCGGCTGGTTTCGGGTTGAGTAGCATGCGCGAGTCCGGTGAGTTGATTTGAGGCACGCGGGCAGTTTGGGGCGGAAACATGTTTTGTCCGAAATGTGGAACGCAACTCGCCGACGATGCAGCATTTTGCACCAATTGTGGTCAGTCCATTCAGCGAACCCCAAATGCTGCGTATCCGTCCCCGGCGGCGCCTGCTCCGCTCCAGCCTCAGCCGGTGGAGCAGCAACCAGCGCAAAATGTTTGGCAGACGCGGGGGGCAAGCCAACCTATAGCTTACGCAGGATTCTGGCTGCGGCTTGTCGCTTTTATTATCGACTGGATTCTCTTGGGAATCGCTGGCGCGATAGTCTTTTTCCCGTTATTCAAAATCCACGCTCGCACGTTCGCCAGCGTGAGTCTCTGGGAACTGTACACCTCGCCTTCCAGACCCTTCGTCGCCATTCAATTGCTGAATTCCATGATGAACTGGATCTACTATGCCGCGCTGGAAAGTTCAACGTGGCAAGCGACACTTGGCAAAAAAGTTTTAGGGTTGAAGGTGACGGATCTCATGGGGAACCGGATTACTTTTGCGCGAGCTTCGGGCCGCTTCTTCGGAAAGATTCTCTCATTCATGATTCTCGGAATTGGTTTTCTGATGGCGGGCTTCACGGAACGAAAGCAAGCCTTGCACGATATCCTTGCGGGCTGTCTGGTGCTGCGGCAACCCTAGTTTTTCTTGGCTGCTCCTTACGCCGAAACGAGGCACAAGTGTTCTGCTCAAAATGCGGCGCGCCACTGACGGAGGGAACGGCATTCTGCAGCGTCTGCGGTACGCCGGTAAGCGGTCCATCGATCGCGCCTAGCGCGCCCCCGACATACGTCTCACCAGCGATTGCGGGCGCGGCGCCCGCTTATCCGGTTGCACCCATCGCGGCGCTACCTTCTCCTTATGCAGGGTTCTGGCTGCGGGTGATTGCGGCCATTATCGATTCGATTTTTCTTGGAGTCCCTCTAGTAATCGCTTTCATAGTATTGGCTGTAGTAATGGGCATATTCGGTGGGCTGCAAAACCTCAGACCGGACGAGGGGCCGGAAGCGATATTGGGAGTGCTAGGTGGGGCGTTCATCTTCGCGGCATTGAGTACTTCAGTTCTGGCCGGCTGGATATATTTCGCGCTCATGGAAAGCTCCACCTGGCAAGGAACCCTCGGAAAGAAAGCGATAGGGCTGTTTGTGACGGACCTGCAAGGCAATCGGTTGACGTTTGCTCGAGCGAGTGGTCGTTATTTCGGCGGTCGCTTTCTCGCTCACGTTCCAATCTTTGGCGGTCTCTATTTCTTCATCGACTGCATTATGGCGGGCTTAACTTCAAGCAAGCAGGCGATCCACGACATGATTGCAGGTTGCCTGGTCCTACGGAAAATGTAGTGTCTTACCTAGTTCTGCCAGAATCAAACTGATAGAACTAAACGCCCCACCCGTAGCGCTCCGTGTGAACGAGCGCGTCGTGAATTTCCCCGCGAATTTGATCCGCGAATTCTGAGCCGCGCAGGATGCGGCTGCCCGGTTCGGCGATGTCCATCGTGCGATAGCCGTGATCGAGCACGCGATCGATTGCTGATTCGATCCACTGGGCTTCGGTGTTGAGGCCGAATGATTCGCGCAGCATCAGGGCGGCGGAGTAGATTGCGCCGAGCGGCGAGGCAACATCTTTCCCGGCGAGCGTTGGAGCGGAGCCGTGAATTGGTTCGTACAGCGCGGGGCCATTGCCGGAGCCGCGGCTCATTGAGGGAATCAGGCCGATCGAGCCTGCCAATGCGGCGGCTTCGTCGCTCAGGATGTCGCCGAAGAGATTCGAGGTGAGGATGACGTCGAACTGCTTCGGGCGGAGGATGATCTGCATCGCGGCGTTGTCTACGTATAAGTGTTCGAGAGAGACACCGGGATAGTCTCGCGCCACTGCGGTGACGATCTCGCGCCAGAGCGCGGAAGTGGCAAGCACATTGGCTTTGTCGACGCTGGCCAGGCGGCCCTGACGCGCGGCGGCGCGCTCGAACGCATAGCGGGCTACTCGTTCGATTTCTGCTGAGCTGTAGTCGGCGACGTCGCGGGCGCGCGAATGGCCGTTGTCTCGATGCAGTTCGTGGGCGCCGAAGTAGATGTCGCCCGCGAGTTCGCGGACGATTTCGAAATCGCATCCGGCGACGCGATCAGGACGAAGAGGCGAAATTCCTTGGAGGGCGTGACGCAATCGAATCGGGCGAAGATTGATGTAGAGACCGAGTTCTTTGCGCAGGGCGAGCAAGCCGCTTTCGGGGCGATTCGCGAGGGGGAGCGCGTCCCACTTGGGGCCGCCGATGGCGCCGAGCAAAATCGCATCGGCTTTGCGACATTCCGCGAGCGTGGATGGCGGTAGAGGCGTGCCGAACGCGTCGATGGCTGAGCCGCCGAAGGGGAGTTCGCGAAATTCGAAAGCGTGGCCGTGGGCTGCGGCGCAATCTTGAAGTAGGTGAACGGCGGCGCGAGCGACTTCCGGGCCGATGCCGTCGCCGGGCAAGACTGCGATTGTTTTGCGAATGGGACTCATGTTTTTTCCCTCTTCAGCTGTCCGTTTTTAACTCTTATCTTCAGTGTGCTGCAACTGCGCGAGGCCGCGGGCGAACCGCGGAGCTAGTGGCCGACGCGGTGCGTCCGCGGCGAACCTGGTGGATAAAGGAAAGCAGATCGCGGTCGGTCACTTGCTTCGCTGAATCGGCGAGCTCGGTGGCCATTCGATAGCATTCCGCAAGCTCTGCTGGAGTGGTCTCGTACCCGAGTTCAGCAAGCCGGGCACGCAGCGCGTTGCGGCCGGAATGCTTTCCGAGAACGAGCCTGCGGCTGGGCACTCCTACTTTTTCGGGGAGAATAATTTCGTAGGTGAGCGGATTTTTCAGGATGCCGTCCTGATGGATGCCGGCTTCGTGGGCGAATGCATTGGCGCCGACGACAGCTTTATTTGGCGGCACGGAGACCCCCGTTATGGCGGTAAGCAGACGGCTGGTGGAATAGATTTTTTCGAGGCGGACATTCGTCGCGGCGCAGAAACGACTTTGCCGCACGTGGAGCGCGACGGCGATTTCTTCAAGGGAAGCGTTGCCAGCGCGTTCGCCGATTCCGTTGATCGTGCACTCCACTTGGCGCGCGCCCGCGGCAATCGCGGCGAGTGAATTGGCGACGGCGAGGCCGAGGTCGTTGTGGCAGTGTGCGCTGTAGACGATTTTTGGATATGCGCTGAGCCGCGCGCGGACGGTGCGAAACATCTCGCCGTATTCCTCCGGCGTTGAGTAGCCGACGGTGTCTGGAAGGTTGATGATTTTCGCGCCGGCTTCGGCAGCGGCTTCGGCAACTTCGCAGAGGTATTCGATATCGCTGCGGCTGGCGTCCTCGGCGGAAAACTCGACTTCTTCTGTGTGCTCGCAACCGAAGCGCACCATGCTGACGACTTGGTCGAGAGCCTCCTGCCGATCGATGCGCAATTTGTGTTTCAGGTGAAGATCGGAAGTGGCGAGAAAAATGTGGAGCCGGGGATGGACGGCCGGTTCGATGGCGCGGAGGGCGGCGTCCACATCTTCCTGGCGGGCACGCGCGAGGGCGGCCACTTTGCAGTTGCGGATTTCCCCGGCCACCGCGCCAACTGCCTCCAAATCTCCGGGCGATGCGATGGGAAATCCCGCTTCAATCACGTCGACGCCCAGTTGTTCGAGCTGTCGCGCCAAGCGGAGCTTTTCCTCCCGGCGCATCGAGAAGCCGGGTGACTGCTCCCCGTCGCGCAGCGTGGTGTCGAAGATGTGGATCGTGTCCATGAACGCTCCTATACGCCACCATCAGTGGAACGCGCTGCGCCTAAGCGTGTCCAATTTATAATTGTTGCATGTGGGATAAGCTTCGCTTATACAAGGCCTCAGGTCATCCCATCCCAAAACAGGCCGGGAGGGACTTGAGCTACCGTAGATGTTAGGAGGGTATGTGGATCTGGCGGCTTTACAGGTGTTTCAGACGGTGGCGCGGGAGCAGAGCTATTCGCGCGCGGCGGAAAAGCTGTACCGGACGCAGCCGGCGATCAGCATCGCGATGCGGAAACTTGAAGACTGGGTGGGGCAGCCGCTATTCGTTCGCGGCACCGGTGCGCGCACGCTGACGGACGCCGGCACGCTGCTGCTCGAGTACGCGGACCGGATGCTGAATCTACGCGAAGAAATTCACAAGGGGATGCAGCAGCTCGACGGTCTGAAACGAGGGCAGGTAGCGATTGGAGTGAACGAGAGTTCGATTCACGCTTTGCTTCCGGGGCTCGAGGAGTATCGGAAGCTATATCCGGGGATTCAAATTCGGGTGCATCGCGTGTTTTCGCGGAATGTGCCTCGCGAACTGCTGAACCATCAGCTTGATATCGGCGTGATTTCATATCTGCCGGAGGAGCGCGAACTCACAACGGTGGAGTTCTATCGCGATTCGCTGGCGCTCGTAGTGTGGCCTGGGCATCCGCTGGCGAAGCGGCGTGAGGTGGATATTTCGGCGCTCGACGGCGAAACGTTCGTGGCGCATATCGTGGAGTCGCCCTACCGGCGGCGGGTGATTCAGATGTTTGCGAAGCATAGAGTGACGCTGCGAATGGATATCGAGCTGCCGACGATTGAGAGCATTAAGCGGTTTGTGGAGATGAAGCGCGGGGTGGCGATCGTGCCGCGCATGTGCGTCGAAGGGGAAATTGCTCGAGGTGATCTGCGCGAGCTCAAGCTGCGCCAGATGCATATTGAGCGGCGCGTGTATCTCGTTTACCGGCAGGATAGGCCGCTCTCGGCGGCGGCGCAGGCGCTCGTGGAACTTCTTCGACCGAAGGCTGCCGAAGAGCAAACGAGCACGTCTCCTAGCGTTTGTTCATATTGGATTCAGGTGTGAATTATTTGGCGCTGATGCTTTTCGCAGCGAACTCATCGAGTGCGACGCCGACGCGGGAAAGCCCCTCACGCACATTTTCCGTGGTGCTGCCTGCCCCGATGCGGATGTGTTCGGGGGCTTCGAAAAAGCGGCCGGGAACCACGCTTGTTTCGTATTTTTCGCGCAGCAATTGGCAAAACGCTTCTACGTGACCACTGGTTAGTTGAGGGAACACGACGGTGCCCGCCTCCGGCCAGATTGCGAGCAGGTCTTTTCGCGAATCGAGGAATTTCTTCAGCAGGGCGCGATTCATATCGATGTGCGCTTTCGCGCGCGCCGCGATTTGCGGCAGATTGTCGAGCGCTACGACGCTGATTAATTCTGCCGGATGAGCGGGCATCACACCGAAGAGATCGTTAAGCCGCCACATTCTCTCCGCCAGCGCGGGCGCGGCCAGAATCCAGCCGCAACGCAGGCCGGAGAGGCCGTAGGCTTTCGTCAAGCTGCTCGTAGCAACGAAATTTGAGCCCAGATGAAACGCCGATTGTCCCGGTGAGTCGAAGCATGCTTCGAGATAAACCTCATCTACTAAAACGTGCGCGCCGAGGCTGCGTGCAATATCGCCCACGAGCTTTAGAGTGGAATCCGGCGTGCGAACTCCGGTGGGATTGTGCAGGTTGGTGACAACGATGAGGCGAGTGCGCGGTGAGATGGCGCGCTCCACTTCTCGGGGATCGAGCTTGAAACCGTCTTCGAAGCGACGCGGGAAGCGGCGGATTTTTGCGCCCAGATAACGAGCTACGGCGAGCAGTGCTTCGTACGCCGGTTCTTCGATGAGGACTTCATCATCCGGTTCGAGGAGCGCGGCCATGGCGAGATGGTTGGCCATGGAAGTGCCCTGAGCTTGAACGACGCAATCGGCGGGAACGCCGGCCTTTTTCGCCAGTCGTTCGATGAGAGGCGGATAGCCGTAGCTGTCACTGGGATTTGCGATTTCGAGTTGCTCGATGCGGACTGGCAAATCCTTCAGCGGATAGGCGAGCATGTCGCTGCCTGCGAGTTTGTAGCGCGCGGCGGAGCGCAACTTCGCCCACTCGATATAGGCCGACCGGATTTCACGCCGTTGCGGGCTCATTCATCTCACTCAGAGCCGATCGAGCGCCGCGCGCGCCCGCGAAAGAAGTAAAAGACAGGGATCCCGGCGAAGAGGATACACAGAGCGACGCCTGCATTGCGAGGATATTTGTAGATCGTGTTGGCGGTTACGAGCCACGCAATCGAGACGAAGAGGCCTGTGGTCCACGGATGACCCGGGCACGCGAAACCCGTTCTCATGGGCGGCGGTTTCACGCGCTGGGTTGCGCTTCTCGCGCGCACGAAATACGAAAATGCAGCTCGCCGTTAAGCCAAAAAAGAGCCAGTCCATCACCACGACGTAGCTGAGAATCTGTTCGTAGGTGCCGAGCAATACCACGGCGATCGTAACTGCGCCCTGCAAGATAATGGTGCCGGTGGGAACTCGGGTGCGAGCGTTGATCCTGGCGAACCACGCCGGAAGAAGACCGTCGCTAGCCATTGCGAAATAGAGACGCGGATAGGAAAGCAGCGCCTGGCTGAGAAATCCAACGGTTGAGATCGCGATAAGCATGGCTACGAGCGAAGCGCCGGCGCGGCCGAACGCGAAACGCATCACTTGCGAGGCCGGTGTGGAAGTGGCTGCGAGTCCCGCCGGTGAGAGCGCCTGCACATAAACAAAATTTACGGTGAGATAGAGCACGATTATTCCGGCGACTCCGAAGATTAGCGCTCGAGGCAGATTCTTCCGGGGCTCGCGAATTTCGGCGGCCATGTAATTCGACGTCTGCCATCCTCCATAGCCGAATAGCACCGGCACCATGGCCGCGCCGAATGCTGAGAGCAGAGCGAACGATAGAGGCCGGTCGCTCAGCGGCTGCCAAGCAACATGCGGGGCGGCGGGCGAGCCCCAGATAAACCACGCGCCGCACAGGACAACCGTGGCGATCGCCAGAATGCGGAAGACCATGAAGACGTTCTGCACACTGCCGCCAGCACGCACGCCCATGCAATTGATGATCGTAAGCGCCACAATGACGACGACGGCTGTGATTTTCTCGGAGCCTCCAGTGAGTACCAGCTGAAAATATTTAGCGAACGTGACCACTACTGCGGCGGTGCCACCGGCATGAATCACAAGCAATGCCACCCACCCATAAAGAAATCCAACTGCCGGATGATAGGCCTCCCGCAGGTACGCATATTGACCGCCTACCCGCGGCATGCGATCCGCAAGCTCCGCATAGATAAACGCTCCGACGAGCGCGATCGCTCCTCCCGCAACCCACGCGGAAAGAATCAGTGCTGGCGTATGAACAATTTCGGCGACGACGTAGGGATTGATAAAGATTCCCGAGCCTACGATGCCGCCCATCACGATCATCGTGGCGTCAAATAGATTGAGTTTTGCGGCGAGATCGGGAGATGAACCCGGCGTATCGGCGGAAGCCTTTCCGGCTTGTGGAGACTCTGACAAGGAAGGACGCGAATCAACGACTTAGAGCGCCGCGAATCTACCATCGAAGCGAAGATGCGCCAAGCTTGATCGGGCTTTCGCAGGAGAAGAGCGGGGAGTAACCTTATCGTAGAGGGCGCGCACTCGCATGTTGCGGCGTCCTGCCGGAGGACATATTTTTCAGCTGAGGCTCGCGATGTCTGGGCTGGCATCTACTTTACGGCGTTGGCTGGGACTTGGCGGCGAATCCGAGGATTCGCGCACGCTGCGCCTCGAGCAGCGCCGGGGAAGGCGGGTCCGTGCGGGTATGCCTGTTCTTTTATATGGACGGCTCGCGGATGAGCCCTTTCAGGAGGAAACGCAAACGATTGACGTGAGTTCGCACGGCGGGTTGTTTCCGATTTCAGCTCCGGTTGTTCCTTCTCAAAAGCTAGTTCTCACTAACCTTGAAACCAACGACGATCTGGCGTGTCGCGTCGCTCGGCTAATTCGAACGGAGCAGGGCACAACGCTCGCCGCCGTGGAATTTCTGCAGCCGTCACTACGTTTCTGGGGTTCTGCTGTTTCGTCGTTTGGACACGAGAATTCCACTGCCGAACGAATTTCTTAGTTTGTCGTTCCGAACTGTGAAGCGTGCCGGTTTTGATTGCAATCCAGGTCGGCGAGAGTGTAATCAGAGCGGGCAAATGGAGTCGAGAGGAGCTGGTTTCTTGAAGGAATATACGGAAAGCGATGCGTCATATTTTAGAAGCGCAAAAAATTGGGGCGGCGCGGCGCCGCATTCATACTATGTCTCGCGCTCTTGGCAATTCTGGCGGCGTTCATTTCACCCAAGCGCATTGGCGCTCAGCAGCAAGCGGACTCCGCATCATCCTCTGGGTCTTCTTCCGGGCCGTCGCAGGATTACCTGGTTTACGTTGTTTGCGAATCGGCGGACAGGCTAGTGCTGGTCCGCTTCGGTCCTAAAGGGATCAAGATTGAGCGTCAAACTCGAATCGGCCTGCTGCCGATGGGCGATATCAACGGCCCGCATGGAATCGCAGTCTCACCGGACAAAGAATATGTGTACGTATCTCTCGGCCACGGCCAGCCGAACGGCTCTGCCTGGAAACTGAAGGCGGGAACGGACGACGTGATTCGTTACACGCCACTTGGACTTTTTCCCGCCACCATGGACATTTCTCGCGACGGCGAATTCATTTACGTGGCGAATGCGAACTTTCATGGCGACATGGTGCCTTCGTCGATTTCTGTCGTAGCCACAGGCGAAATGGTGGAAGTGAAACGCATCACGACGTGCACGATGCCGCATGGCTCGCGCTTGAATCCGCAGGGAACGAAGCAATACTCGGCGTGCATGATGGACGATATGGTCGCGGAGATCGACACGCACAAATTCGACGTGTCGCGCCATTTCGTGCTCACGAAAGGCAAGGAAATGGGTATGAGCGGAGCGCCGCACGGGCAGATGAAAATGGGCGAGCTCACGTGCGTCCCCACATGGGCGCAGCCTTCGAACGATGGCGAAGAGATTTACGTGGCTTGCAACAAGTCGAACGATATCGACGTCATTGACGTGGCTTCGTGGAAGTTGTCGCGAAGATTTCCGGCCGGCAACGGAGTCTACAACCTCGCGATGACTAAAGACGGCCGCCTCATCGCGACCAATAAGCGCGGGCAATCGGTCTCGGTGTTTGACCCAAAGACTGGCAAAGAGCTCGCGCATCTGCCTACGAAACGAAAAGTGGTCCATGGCGCTGTCGTGACGCCCGATAACCGCTATGCATTTATCTCGGTCGAAGGTGTCGGCACCGACCCAGGAACCGTCGAGGTAATTGACCTGCAATCCCTCATGACGGTGGCAACCATTGACTTCCCCGAGCAAGCCGCGGGTTCGATTTTTGGAAGACTGAGGCTGCTCGACCGTAGAGCGACCGCCCACAAGGTACGGTTTCCGCTGTATTGCCCTATACACACCGAGGGCGCACAGTTTTGTTCGCGGCGAAACCTGGCGAAGAGGCAGAAATGTCTGCAAAACTGCCTAACCCCAGGGAAAACAGTTTCCGATTCGTGACCGAGTTGTTCTGTAAGCCCTTTGTTTTCAGTGTTCGTTTTTGGTATTTGAGGTGCTCCAATACTACTTGCTAGGCTTGTAATTTCGGGGCGGTAGTGAGGACAGAAATGCGAAAACTAATTACGATTCTGGCAATTTTGGGACTGGCAACTGGCTTTACTGCACTAACTGCGAGCGCCGACACAGTCACCTACACGGTCAATGGCACGTTCAGTGCGGATCCGGTTCTCCCATCAACTTCGCTGTCGAATGTCGGCGACAGCTTTACGCTCAGCTTCTCAGTGGATTCTGGGGCGCTCGGTACCAGCGCCGTAAGTTGTCCACCCAACAAGTGTATGAGCCAACCTATCACTCCGGTTTCCTTCGTCTACACGGATATTACCACTCCCAGCTTGAGTCTAGATGGAACGTGTGCTCCGATGGCTCCCTGCGGAACTGTGAACTTTTTTACTCCCGGCAACGGCGGACTTTTCACGCTAACGTTCGGCGCCTTTACGTTTGAGCTGGTTGCGGAGGACTGCTTTATTTCAACGTTGCCTGCACAGTGCGGAGGTTTCACTAACGGACCACCTCCAACCTTGATAACTGGCGGACCTTTTACGATCGACGACACCTTGAGCGCTCTCGGCGAGGCTAGCCCTTCCTGCGTTAGCCCCCTGGGGCCATTCTGCGCAGACGACATTTCCGGCACAGTTACCGCAACTTCATCTACGGCCGTGCCTGAGCCATCATCGCTTTTGTTGCTTGGAAGCGGTTTCCTGGCGCTTGGCGGTTTCGCTCGCAAGCGTCTGGTATCGTTGCTTAATTAACATTTAATTTCTTGAAGCTTCGCGGGCAGCTTGGCGTTTCTACGCAGCTGCCCGCTTTGCATTTCTGCTAAACTCCTCGCTTCAAATCCCATCCGCCGCGTTTTGGAGTCCGCATATGGCTCAGAATTTTGAAAACCATGCCAAGTTTGTGCCGGGGTTTCACATCGCCGTCCTCGGAACCTTCACGATCAACCTGGGATGGTCCCTCTATCGCGTTGCTCACGTATTCTCGGCTGAGTCGGTGATTTCCCTGCTGCTGGCGATCGCGTTCATTCTCCTCGCGTTCTATTCGAGGATCTTCGCGCTAACCGTGCAGGACCGCGTGATTCGTCTCGAGATGCGTCTTCGCATGCAGGAAGTCTTTCCGGCCGAGCTGCGGCCTCGCATTCCTGAGTTTGGAGTGAACCAGTTAGTGGCGCTTCGTTTCGCGAGCGATGCGGAGCTGCCCGTGCTGGCGAAGAAAGTTCTCGATGAAAAATTGAACGACCGTAAAGCGATCAAGAAAATGATTCGGGACTGGCAACCGGATATGCTGCGCGCATAGAGGCGGCCGCCGGCTCCGATCTCACAAAATTCCCGCGCATTTTAGCGCTTGATACGAAGCGAGCCGGTTGCGAGCCCGTGATTGACGCGGTTCGAGGCACCACGTAGACTGACGATGTCCTGGGAAGCGCGCGGCAGGCGGGACGCACGTTTTTTGAAAATCGCAATCGGCGTTGCACGGAGCGCGCATGTTAGCTGGGACGGCAGCGCACACTCGACTTTTGGCGCTGTCGCGTCTTGTCCTTCTTTCGAGTCTTATCCTTCTGGCTTTGCCGGGCACTTCGCTTGGTGCGCAGGCGGCCCAGAGTACTGACCCCCAGCAGCCCGAACCAAATCCTAGCGCTTCCGCGCCCGCCGGTCTGCGTCCTAATTCCCCAGACGCCACGCAAGAAATGAACACTAGGGATTCAACTACGCCTTTCTCGGTGCGCGTAAACCTGGTTCCGATCCGAGTGGTGGTTCGCGATGCGCACGGCCAAGCGGTACCTGATTTGCATCAAGAGGACTTTCGAGTTTTCGAAGATGGCAAGCTGCAGCTTATCTCGCATTTCTCAGTCGAAACACCTCCGGCCGCTCCGGCGGCCCCCCCAGAAAAAACGCGCTCGCTACATCCGGCTGATTCTGAGAAGGAGCCGTCGGCACTTGTGCGGCCTGGGCGATTTGTCGCGCTCCTGTTCGACGATGTGCATCTTCCGTTCGGCGAGTTGGCTCTGATCAGAAACATCGCGGACGATTACGTTAAGGGCTCATTTCAACCGTCGGATCGTTTCGCGGTTTTTACGATATCCGGCCAATCACAGACCGATTTCACGGACGATCGGGCGAAACTGCATGAAGCCCTGGAAGGCGTCCAGCCGCGTCCGGTGACGGCAGGCAGCGCAACGGGCATCGGCGAATGCCCGAGCATCAACTACTTGCAAGCGGATTTGATCGTCAACCAGCACGACCTACAGGCGATCACCGTGGCAACGAATGATGCGCTCGCGTGCCAATTTGGCAGCAATCAACAGTTCCTCAGCGCGGCACAAGGAGTGGCGCAGGGCATGGCGCTGCATATTCTTTCCACTGCTGAGGTGCAGACCCAGTATTCGTTTCAGCGGCTTAAAGAAATCGTTCGGAGGATGACGGTGGTCAGCGGTCAGCGGCTCATCGTGCTGATGTCGCCTGGATTCTTGACGCCGAATCGCGAGTACGAACTTTCCGATGTGATCGACAGCGCGGCGCGTTCGAACGTAACGATCAGTACGCTCGACGCGCGGGGCCTATACACCGTTGATGCCTTGCCTGACGTGAGCACCAAGCCGACAGGCGATCCCACGCTATCGGGATTTCACACCTCCTATCGCCTTCAGCAGGAGTCCCGGCAGTCTGATGTTTTATGGAGCATGGCGAACGGAACTGGCGGGCAGGGATTTGCGAACAGCAACGATCTAGCCGGGGGTTTTCGGCGATTGGTGGCCGCGCCCGAGACTTCTTACCTGATCGGTTTCGTTCCACAAAATCTCAAATACGACGGGCATTTTCACTCCTTAAAAGTCGCTCTAACGTCGAAAGAAAAATATGCGGTCCAGGCGCGGTCGGGCTTTTATGCGCCCAAGCGGGTGGAAACCCCTGCGGACGCCGTGAAACAGGAAATCGAAGAAGCAGTCCTTTCGCAAGAAGAGCAGCACGGGCTGCCGGTACAGCTTCACACACAGTATTACAAGGTGGACGCGACCGACGCGAAACTCGCAATCCTTGCGCACGTGGATATCGGGCGAATTCGTTTTGATAAGCTCGACGGGCGCAACAATAACGATTTGACGATCGTGGCGGCGCTATTCGATCGCAACGGGAATTTCGTAACCGCGACGGAGAAAGTTCTGGAAATGCGATTGCGCGATACGACTCTCGAAAGGCTGAGCCACACCGGCGTCACAGTGAAGTCCAGTTTCGATGTAAAACCCGGCGCTTACCTGGTGAGGCTGGTAGTTCGCGATTCGCGAGCGGCGCAGCTTTCCGCTGAAAATGGCGTTGTCGAGATTCCGTATTAGGGCTAAATGAGGTGCCGCATGAAAAGCCAGAGGATTATCGAGCGAACCATCCGTCGATTGCTAGTCGCGACGTTACTTTGCTGGATCTTCCTCGGGTGGCGATTGCTCGCCTCACCTTGCCTTGCTCACGCGCAGGATGCCGCCGCTGCACCGCCCGCTGCGGCAGAGCCCGCATCGCAACCACAGCAAAACGGTCCTGTGGTCCGCAGCGAGACGCGGCTCGTGCGAGTGGACGTGATCGTCACCGACAAGAAGGGCAATTACATTCACGATCTCACAGCGAACGATTTCAAGGTGTATGACGATAACAAGCAGCAAGAAGTGGCGAACTTCTCATTCGGCGCGGATCCAAACTCGCCCGCGGCCGCCGGGCGCAGGTATACAGTATTGTTCTTCGACGATTCCAGCATGGACGCGAGCGATCAGCCTCGAGCTCGAGCTGCAGCAGTAAAGTTTATTGAGGCAAACGTGGCTCCCGACCGGGCGCTGGCGGTCGTGGAGTTTACCGGCGCTCTGCGAATTACTCAGAATTTCACGACAGACGCCGCCAAGTTGAAGCAAGTAGCGTCCGGCGTCCAGAACTCTTCCATCTCTACCAATCCGCCGTCCTCCACGGAAATCAACGCGGCGCCGGGCCTGAACGGTCCTTCGCTGAATTCGGCTGAAAATAACTTTGGCGCGTACAGCGTCTTGCTCTCGATACGGATTCTGGCGAAGAATTTGGCTGCGGTGGCGGGCCGCAAAAGCCTCGTGCTTTTTACTGCTGGGTTTCCGCTTACGCCCGAGCGCGATTCGGAATTGACTGCGACGATTGACGCTTGCAACAAGGCAAATGTGGCGATTTATCCGCTGGACGTGCGCGGACTTGTTGCGATGCGTCAATCCAGGCCGCGCGGCGAGGCATCGTCCTTGGAAGCTGCGTTGCGTTTGAACGGCTCTGGCGGCGCAATGGCAGGATTGAGGTTTGCATCGTTCCACCCTTCTGCAGATTTTGATGTGGAGCCGCAACATGGGGGAGGTGGCGGAGGGGGAGGTCACGGTGGCGGCGGTGGAGGAGGCGGCACAGGGGGCGGAGCCGGTGGCAGCGGTGGTGGGGGCAAAGGCGGATCCGGAGGCGGAGGAACAGGCGGCACAGGGGGCAAAGGTGGAACCGGAGGAACAGGAGGCGGAGGAAGCGTGCCGCGTGGCGGGTTAGGTCAGCCTTTCGCGAATCCCAATTTCACCCAGCCGCGCGTTATTGTGCCGTCGTTTCCGCCGTCGGCCTCGACGAACCAGCAGGTGCTCTATGCGCTGGCGGCAGGTACAGGCGGTTTCCCGATTTTCAACACGAACGATTTGCTCACAGGCTTGCAAAAAATAGCAGCCGAACAGAACGAATATTATCTCCTCGGTTTTGCCCCGTCGGATTCGGCAGAGGGAAGCTGCCACACGCTAAAGGTCAAGGTGGAGCGGAGCGGCACGAACGTGCGCGCGCGCAGCGGATACTGCAATGTAAGACCGGCAGATGCCCTGGCTGGAAAACCGATCGAGAAAGAACTGGAAGCGCATGCATCCAGTGCGTCTTCCGGTTCCGCAGGAGGTTCTCTCCAGGCGCCCTATTTCTACACCGCTTCCAACGAAGCGCGAGTGAACCTGGTGATGGAAATTCCGCCTTCTTCAGTGGAGTTCAATAAAATAAAGGGCAAATATCACGCCGACGTCAATGTTCTCGGCATCGCGTACCGTCCTGATGGTTCTGTTGCAGCGCGTTTCAGCGACCAGCAAACGTTTGACCTCGAGAAGGACGCATGGAAGGAGCTCACAAAGTCGCCTATTCATTACCAAAACCAATTCGTGATCGCTCCCGGTCAATATCGTTTGACGGTTGTTCTATCTGGCGGCGGCCAAAATTTCGGAAAATACGAAATGCCACTCAACATCGACGCGTACGACGGCAAGGCGTTCAGCCTCAGCGGCATTGCTCTCACAAAACATCTCGAGCGCGTGTCCGACCTCGGCGGAGCCCTCGACGCAGATTTACTCGCCGATCACACGCCTCTCGTGGTGCACCAAATGGAAGTCATACCGTCCGGCAGCAACCGTTTCAAGAAGACAGACAAGGTGGCTCTCTACGCGCAGATGTACGATCCGGGAGTTGCCAACCTGAATCCTCCGGCGCTGCGCGTCGCATACCAGGTGGTAGATCAGAAGACCGGAAAACCGATATTTGCCACCGGAACCATTGACGCTTCACCTTTCATCGAGAAGGGAAGTCCCGTTGTTCCGCTAGCTCTCGTTGTCCCCGTGGATACTCTCAGTCCGGGAATGTATCGCATCGAACTACAAGGCGGTGAAGCCGGCGGCGCCGCTTCCCCGGTTCGCACTGTGGATTTCGTAATGGAATAGGCGACCGCGCTGAAACGACGAATCGGACCCAGGCGTCCAAATCCCGTTAAACCAATGCAGCCCATACCCAGAACGTGGCATCATATCGGGCGCATATCTGACCCGTTTGCTCCAGGTCTTCTAATCCAGAGGCGTGTCCGGGAAGGAAATGGAACTCGCTGATTGGTAGGACGGAATCTAACTGAATCGCATAAATTTGTTTTCAATTTGACACTCTTCGGGCCTAAGCCTGTGAGTTGGAGAAAAATCATCTGATGCTACGGAAAGCCCAGCTCTTTTTTGTTTTGGCAGTGGTTGTGCCTTCGCTTTTTACACTTGCAGCGTGCGGAGGCGGCAGTGGCGCGACAAAAATTCTTTCAGTCGCCATAACTCCGATGACGGCTACAGTTCCCGTTAATACAACGGCCCAATTCGTCGCCACAGTGAATCTGTCTAACTCTTCCACCACTACGAACACGACTGTGACTTGGGAGGTCAACGGTGTTGCGGGCGGCAGTTCAACGACTGGCACGATCGCCCCATCGACGACGGACGTACAGGTCGGGATCTACACGGCGCCCGCAGTCGCTCCCGGCGGGACGGATAACGGGATGGTCGATGTGACAGCGGTTGCGACTCAGCTCGACAGCAGCACCGGCATGACAACTACAACCGTCACGTCCAATACAGCTGTGGTGACCGTCGGTGCGGGTACGGGGCTGGCCATCACGCCCACCACCACCACCGTACCTGCGGGCGGCAGCCACCAATTCACCGCAACTCTGAACAGCGTGGCCGACCCGAATGCGACTTGGACGATCTCATCAATGAATGGGGGCGACATCGGTTCGATCGATCCAACCACCGGGCTCTACAAGGCGCCTTCGTTTCCGCCGCCTGGAGCTGCGATTACCGTAACGGCAGTCGACGGGGCGGCGATGGCGTCTGGCACAGCTACGATCGTTTACTCTGACGCTTCGCTGAGGGGGCCATTTGCATTTTCATACTCCGGCGACAATTCATCCGGATACTTTGCAGTTGCCGGAAGCTTCGTATCCGACGGAAACGGGACGATCGTGAGTGGTGTGGAAGATGTCGATAGTTTTTCGACCGGCGTATCAGGCCCGCTGGCAATCAACGGTACGTATCTGGTGGGTCCGGATGGACGAGGAATGCTGAGCCTGAACTCAGGACTTCAATCCGCCGGCACGCTCGCTTTTGTTCTCACCACAAATCAGCACGGCTTGGTGACACGGTTCGATAAGAACGTCACTGGAAGCGGAACTCTCGATCAGCAGAATTTAAACGACCTCACGCTTTCGCCTACGATCATCAACGGACCCTACGTCTTCAGCATTGCGGGAGCAGACACGAGCTTCCGCCCGATGGGAGTGGCCGGGAAATTCTCCGCGAATGGCGGCGGAGGCCTGACGGCGCCGGCGATACTCGACGCCAAGATCAACGGAGCGGCACAGACGAGCGATAGAAGCTTGGCTGGCTCTTACTCTTTTGACGCCACAAGAGCGGGCACCGGTCGCGGAACTATCACGTTGACATCCACCACGACTAGCTCAATGCAGTATGCGTTCTACGTCGTCGACAGCACGCACGTTCACCTCGTCGAGAGCGATTCTAACGCTTATCTCGCGGGAGATATGTTTGCTGCGTCCGGCGGAGGTTCGTTTTCAGTAAGCGAGTTAACTGCGGGCAATTACCCGTTCACGAATGGCGGCACGTCGAGCACAGGAGCCTACGCGAGCGGCGGGGTATTTGTGTCGGACGGAGGCGGTAACATCAGCAATGGAATTGTTGACGCAAATAATGCCGGGACGATTCAATCGGCCTCGATGCTGGGCTCGTGCGCTTACACGGTGGACGGGACGACGGGGCGGATCGATCTGAAGCTATGTCCCTCGGGCGCGAGCGCGCTTGAATTTGCGGCGTACCTTACATCCACCGGTTCCGCGGTGATGCTGGAACTCGATTCTGCGGCTACGGCAAATGGTATGGCGATTCGGCAGAGTACCTTGGCAACGTCGGCCACCGGTATTTTCGCGCTCGGCTTGGGAGGCCAAGGAATTCTTCACAGCGCTCCTTCGAATCGGACGGATGCGAGCGGACAAGTCACTTTGGCAGGCACATCGGTAGGCTTGGGAAATCTCGACATCAACACCTTCAACTCCGTGTTTCAAAGCGATCCTTTGGACACGACGAACAGCACGATTGCAGCTCCTGACGCCACTTTCGGGCGCGGAACAGCCAAGATTTTGGGAACCAATCCCGCCGTGACCTTCAACGTCTCTTATTACATTGTGGACGACAATACGGCTCTGCTGATGGGCACCGACACCGTTCGCACGCAGACGGGTATCATCACGTTGCAGTCACCTCCTGCAAACTGAGGAACTAACGGTGGGTGGCTAGCGGGTGCGTTCGTCGCGCTCGATCTTGCCATCGCGAAGACGAATCACGCGATGGGCTCGCGCGGCGATGTCCGGTTCGTGCGTGACGAGAATGATGGTATTGCCCTGCTGATGTAGTCGAGCGAAAAGGCCCATGATTTCTTCGCCGGTGGCGGAATCGAGATTTCCGGTGGGCTCGTCCGCAAGCAGAATCGAGGGCGAGTTCACGAGCGCTCGGGCGATTGCTACGCGCTGGCGTTGTCCGCCGGATAATTCGTTCGGCTTATGCATCATTCGATCCGAAAGATCCACCTGCTTCAACGCCGCCTTAGCTCGCTCAATTCGCTCCTCCGCGTGCGTACCGTTGTAAATCATCGGCAGCTCGACATTGTGCAACGCGGTCGCGCGCGGCAGCAGATTGAAAGTCTGAAAAACGAAGCCTATCTCCTTATTCCGGATGTATGCCAATTCGTCGTCGTTAAGTTCACTGACGAGCTTGCCCGCTAGCCAATATTTACCCTTCGTAGGCGAATCGAGGCAGCCAATCAGATTCATCAGGGTGGATTTCCCCGAGCCGGAAGGGCCCATGATTGCAACGTACTCGCCTTTCTTGATTTCCAGGCTTACGCCGCGGAGGGCGTGCAATTTTTCTGCGCCCATCTCATAGGTTTTCCAGAGATCTTCCACCTGTATGACGATGCCTGATGTAATCAGATCTTCGCGGTAGCTTTGCAGGACGCCGGCTTGTTCGACAGCCATTCTTACGAACTCCTTGGATTAGAACCGGGCTCTCTAACTTGTCATCTCTTCGCGCTTCGGCGCGGTGTTATCCACTTTGATGCTCGCTCCCGGCTTGAGAGTTCGCAAAGCTTTATAGCTGCCAATCACAATTTCCTCGCCTTCCTGCAAGCCGCTGGTGACTTCGATGTCCGTAACGCCGCTGATTCCCGTCTTTACCGGAACGAACTCTACCTTCTTGCCGCGCAAGACAAAAACTCCCGTGATGTCGTCCTGCGAGCCTTTTCCAGCCGGCTTTGACGCCGCGAGGGTAACATTGCTGCTTTTGCCCTGCTTTTGCTCGTCGAGTTCTTTTTGCGAGCGGACTGCAATCGCCTGAATCGGGATCGTCAGCACAGCCTGTTTCTGCGCGGTTTGAATCTTTGCGGTCGAGGAAAGACCCGGGCGGATCGAAGCTGGCGCATTATCGATCGTTACTACGACCTTGAAATCGCGCGCCTCTTGCGTATTCGCGGTCGTTTGCGTAGTGGCGGCCTGTCCGGAGGTCCGAAGAATCGCCAGTTCACCCACCTGACTCACGCGGCCTTTGAATATCTTCCCGGGCATGGCGTCGATCGTCACGTCGGCCGTCTGGCCCTCGTGCACGCTCGTGATATCCGTCTCGTCCACTTTCACTTCGGAGGTGACGATGCTCATGTCCGAGATGGTCATAAGGAAACTGCCTTCGGCATTCTGAATGCCGGGCACGACGTTTTCGCCCACTCGCACCGCGATATAGCTCACGATCCCGTCGATGGGCGCCGTGTAAGTGGTCTTTCGCAGGACGTCTTTGGTATGGGTCAGCACTGCGCGGTTTTGTTCTGCAGTGGAGCGAGCTTGCTCGCGAGCTGCACGCGTCTGCTCCACCTGCGCCTGGCTGGCATTCAACGCCGCTGTGGCGCCATTGTAAACGGCTCTCGACGCGTCATAATCCTGCTTGGAAATGAGCTGTTCCTTATAGAGCTGTTGCGACCGCTCCCAATCGAATTTGGCCTTTTCGAGATCGGATTGGCGCTGCGCGAGCGTAGCAATTGCGGACTGGTAGTTCGCGTCGGCTACCCGCATACCGGCTTCGGCCGCGTCGATGCTTGCTATCTGGGCTTGCACGTCGGCCCCGGGCTGGATGTTTTCCAGGTGCAGGAGGACGTCACCTTTCTTGACCAGATCGCCTTCCTTCACATTGATTTCCGTGATTTTCCCGAATCCCTCGCCCATCACGTTGGTGTAGTTCTTTGGCCGAATCTCGCCGGAAGCAGTGACAATGGACGTCAAGTCCTGCCGGACCACACGGCCGCTTTGCACCGTTACTACGCCCTTATTCAGCTCGTACGAGATAATCCCATACGAGATTCCAGCGGCGACAAGAACGCCCGCACCAATCGCCACTTTCTTCCATGTCTTCATGAGAGCAAACCTCTGTGACCTATGAGTAGTACGACCTATGAGGCGAATGTCGGAGTCGCTTCACAAACCTCTCACTTCATACTACGCCCTGCCAACCCAGAATGTTTCCTGTTTAGACGTTGGGTCGCGAATAAGGACAGGCCGCCATTGTGCCTCGCGAATCCTTCGTCCTAGTGCTTCTACCAGGAAGAACCATTCTAAATCCAAACGGCTTCCAGGGAAACGGCTGGCCCGGGTACTCTAAGCTGGCCCCGGTCGCTAGGCTTGGCCGTCAGACTACCCAGGGGCACTTCCGGCTCCCCTTAATTCGAACCGACGGGCAACCCCCCGCCGAGGTAGCCATTCCAACTCTCACAGGGCTTTCCGTCGTTGACCTGTACTAGGGGACAGGTTAGACTTTTGGGGCTTTTTGGCGTCTAAGAGGTACCGATGGGCCAGGGGATCAAACCACTTCTTTTCGGGATCTTAGCGGGGGGCTTGGCGTGTGTGCCAGGCGCGTTCGCCCAGGATTCAACCAAGAATCAAGCCGACCAGAAATCAGCAAAGCAGGCGGCCAAGCAGAAATCAAAAAGCGACAAAGACCTCTTCAAAGAACTCGACTCACAGTATAAGAAGTGGCTCAACGAAGACGTCGTCTACATCATCACCCCCGAAGAACGCAGCGCTTTTGTGCACCTTCAGACCAATGAAGAGCGCGAGCAGTTCATAGAGCAATTTTGGCAGCGCCGGAATCCGGATCCCGATTCTGCAGAAAATACCTTCAAAGAAGAGCATTACCGCCGGATTGCATACGCCAACGAGCACTACGCGTCCGGCATTCCGGGATGGAAATCGGATCGTGGGCGAATCTACATCATGTGGGGTCCGCCGGACGAGGTTGACTCGCATCCGAGCGGCGGCAGCTACGACCGACCGGCGAGCGAGGGCGGCGGCAGCACTTCTACCTATCCCTTCGAAGACTGGCGGTATCGCTATCTCGAAGGCATCGGAGAGGACGTGAACATCGAGTTCGTCGACCCGACGATGACGGGCGAGTTCCACCTGACAATGGATCCGAGCGAGAAGGATGCTCTTACCTATGTCCCCGGTGCCGGCCTCACCCAGATGGAATCCATGGGGCTAGCGAGTAAATCCGATCGCTTCAGCAATACCGACGGTACCCACTCTGCTGCACCGCTTGGAATGACGCCTGAGAACCAGACGGAGTTTTCGCGACTTGAGCTGAATACAAAGATTCAGCAGGCACCTCCGATCAAGTTCAAGGATCTGGAAGCAGTGGTTACATCCCGCGTCGTCAAAGACCAGGTAAAGTTCGATTACCGGTTCGACTTCCTGCGAATTACCTCGGACACAGTGCTAGTCCCGATTACAGTACAGATTCCAACACGCCAACTGAGCTTTGCCGAGAAAGAGGGCGTAGACTCAGCAACTGTGAATCTGTTTGCCCGAATCACCACCCTCAGCGGCCGGCCCGTGCAGACATTCGAGGACACGGTACATAGGGATGTACCCGCTGCCCTGCTGCAGCAATCATTGAGCACCTCCTCGATTTATCAAAAGGCGGTTCCACTCAGGCCCGGCCTCTATCGTCTCGATATCGTGCTGAAGGACGTGAATAGTAACAACGTCGGCGTGGTGAATACCCGCTTGGCTGTACCGCGTTTTGAGGACGACAAGCTTTCAACGAGTTCCCTGATTATCGCCGACCAGATTCAACGCGTTTCGGCCAAAGAAATAGGGCTTGGTCAATTCGTTTTGGGCGATGTGAAAGTTCGCCCTAAAATGGACTCGGCATTTTTTCCGTCGGAAACGATGGGTGTTTTCCTGCAGATCTACAATCTGAAGGTGGATGAAAAAACGCATAAGGCGGATGTTTCCGTTCAGTACCGCGTTTTGAGAGACAAAGAAACCGAACCGCTGAAGAAATTCGATTTGACTCCCGACCAGATTCCCGAGCATGGGGAGGAAATGACGCTCCAAAACGTGGTAACACTGGGCTCCTTCGGCCCTGGTAAATACAAGCTCGAAGTGGCCGTGACGGATAATCTCGCGAAACAAACGATAACACCGGCTTCGGAATTCACCGTGAAGGCCGCTGCCTCTCCGGCGGCTCCTCAGGGGAAGTGAGGTATCGTGAATCTTAGATCGATTCGCGTCGTGGGCCTGGGATTTGGGGTGCTTTTGCTGTGCGTGCTGCCTTTGGAGGCCGCGCCAAACTCCGGGAAAATTTCGGGAGTTGTGATGGACCCGAAGGGAACGCCCCAGATGGGTGCCACCGTCTCGATCTCGGCGGAAAACCTCCTGAGCTTTGCGCCCACTGAGCTTCTCACCAACGATCGCGGACGCTTCTCTACCGCCACCCTGGCTCCCGGAATGTACTCGGTCAAAGTGACCCTCGCCGGTTTTTTGCCGGCAGTTCAACAGCACATTCAGGTAAGCGATCAACAGACGACCCTGCTCGAAATCGTGCTTGGATCGGTGCTTTCCTCGTTCGAAAAGCTGCGCAAGCAGCCGGCTGAGCAGTTGGCATCAGACGAATGGATCTGGGTGCTTCGCAGTTCGTCGGCTACGCGGTCGATTTTGCGCTGGCAGGATGGCACCGTAATCGTCGAGGGAATTCCGAATCAGGGTGAAGTCGCTCAATCGCAGGCGATTCACGGGCGCTTCGACGTGACTTCCGGCTCCGATCATCCGGGTTCAGTTTCAAATCTTGCAGACTCTCCGGCAACGGCTTTCGCCTATGACGTCGCTGTGGGCGAGCATGGTCGGCTCTACGTGGCCGGACAGTTCAGTTATGAGGGTGGTTCACCGGCCGGGGGGCTGGTCGCCGAGTGGGTTCCTTCCGGGAAAATCGGCGATGGGCCGGTCACGAGCGTAGTGGTTCGCGAATCCCAACTGGGGGCTTACGGCCCAATTTTCCGCGGCATCCGCATGTCCCACGATAATCAACTGGCATTGAGCGATCGCGTTAGCCTTCGCTACGGCAGCGACTACGTGGCGGCAGGCCTTCGAGAGTCCACGATGGCATTGCGTCCGCGGGGCGAGATCGCCATTCAGCTTTCTTCCTCGTGGCAACTAGCCGCGCTCGCAGCCATGAGCACCTGGCAGCAGACGCCGGACGGTTCACAAGCCGGGCTGCAGTCAGCGATGAATTCTCTCGACGCTTTCCCGACACTGCTGCTTCGAGATGGGCGGCCTGTGTTTGAAAACAATCTGCATGCTGAAGTCTCGATGGAGCACGCGTTGGGCAATGGTTCGAGTGTCAGCGCTGCGGTGTTCCACGACAATTCGAGCCACACAGCGGTGTTTGGGCGCGGGCCTGTTTCCGGCGGCGATTATCTTCAGGATTATTTCTCCGATGTGTTTGCCTACGACGGCGGGAGGACGAGTTCCACCGGCGCGCGAGCGGCCTTTCATCATCGGTGGACCGATAATCTCGACACTACCATCGTCTATGACTATGCCGGAGTTCTTGCACCCGACGATAATGCTTTTGGAGGCCCTTTGCGCGATCAACTCGTGACTCGTTATCGCCAGAGCCTTGCAGGACGCGTGTCAGCGAACGTGCCCCGTCTCGGAACGAAGGTCTCCGTTGGATACAAATGGATTGGCGGACAAGCGGTCACCCACCTCGATCCGTACGGAGAGTCTTTGTTCCATCTCGATCCCTACTTGAATATGGAAATTCGCCAGCAACTTCCCAGTTTCTTCCCTGGCCACATGGAAGCCTTAGCTGACTTCGGAAACCTCCTGGCGCAGGGATACGTCCCAGTCTCAACGGGAGACGGGCGGGTGGTCCTTGTACCCTCCTACCGATACTTCCGCGGAGGGTTGAGTGTTCAGTTCTAAAGCTCGGCCCGCCTACCGGAATTGGGAAGGTTAATCCCAGAAACAGAATTTCTGAAAAACCGGCAGTCTTAGTACCTCCTAACATGAACAAAAATAGACACTTCCCCGATACTAAATCTGTGATTTGTGGAAATCTACGTGCTGGCATAATAGTAGAAGGATAAGGGTGTAGGTGCGTGAACGATAGCCTTCGCATGCGACTCGGCGCGGTGGTGCTGGCAGTCCTCACGCTCGCGGCTGTAATTTTCGCCGTTCTTAACTACCAGCAACGCACCCGCTATATCCTGCCGGATGACGGCGTCACCTGGATGGATAGCCCGCAAGGCGTCGTAGCTTGGCACGTAGTGGCAGATTCGCCCGCTTCGAGAGCCGGAATCAAACAGGGTGATTACGTGCAGACCGTTCGGGGTTTCTCGATTCATCGAGCCACCGACGTGACTCGCGTGTTGTTTAAGGTAGGCCCCTGGGCTGAAGTTCGATACGGAATGCAGCGGGATGGAGCTACTTTTGAAACGCCGCTGGTAACCGCGCCGCAGGAAAACCCTTCGTCGATCGAGAATTATCTACGATTCACAGCACTCCTGTATCTGTTCATCGGCCTGTTTATTTTCGCTCGCCGCTGGAATGCGCCTCGAGCAATTCACTTTTATATCTTCTGTCTTGTTTCGTTCATCCTTTACAGCTTTCACTACAGCGGGAAACTGAATTCCTTCGATTGGGTGATCTACTGGAGCAACGTTGTCGCTTTACTTCTTCAACCGGCTCTTCTGGTTCATTTCGCGCTTGTGTTTCCGGAACGTCGAGGCTGGATCTGGCCAAAACTCGCCCTCACATACGGGATTCCGGCCGGTCTTTTAACCCTGCACGTTTTCATCGCTAGCGGCACGCTTGATTTCCTGCCGGCAGTAAGCACGCGCTACTGGCTCGATAAAGTGGAGCAAGCGAATCTGGGAATTTATTTCCTCGTCGCTGCGGTGATTTTCTTGATGAGTTACCGCCGGGCTCCCACCGCGATTCTCCGGCAGCAGCTAAAATGGGTTACCGGCGGCACTTTTGCCGGCACGATTCCGTTTCTGCTGCTCTACATCGTGCCCTACGTGTTCGGCATCGTCCCGGCATCGTGGATGAAAGCGTCGGCGTGCTCGCTGGCGCTGATTCCTCTGTGCTTTGGTTACGCCATCATCCGATACCGCCTGATGGACGTGGATATTATTTTCAAGCGCGGCCTTGCCTACACATTTGCAACCGCGGGTGTTGTGGCCATTTATTTTGCGGCTGTGGCGCTGATCGGTGAGGCATTCCATACGACGCTTACAGCAGGGCCGGCAGGGAGCGTGATCGCGATTGTCGTCGCGGCGTTTCTGTTTCAGCCGCTGAGAGACTGGGTGCAGGCGCGGCTCGATCGCTTTTTCTATCGCGACCGCCTGGACTATCGCCGGACGTTAATCGAATTTGGCTCCGCGCTGACGAATGAGGTCCGGCTCGAGCCGTTGGTCGGCTCCGTTCTCGACCGTGTATCTCAAACACTGCTTGTCGATCGCCTTGCGATTTTTCTCGAGGATCCGGCGGCCCCGGGAAAATTCGTCCTTTCGCGTTCAATGGGCTTGCGGCCTGAGGGTTCGCTCGATCTCAGCTTTCTTGATTCGTCGCGGCCGGGCCTCGAGCACGGTTGCCTCTTCTTCGAATCGGCGCGCGCCGCCTCGCAGGAGTCCGAATCGGTTCGCCGCACACTCGAAGAGCTGGACTTGAATTACTTCATCGCTTGCCATTTCCGCGAGCGCAGCGTCGCAGTTCTCGGACTGGGCAAGACGGTCGACGGCGATTATCTTTCGAGCGATGACCTCGAACTTCTCTCCACGATTGCGGGTTACGTCGCGATCGCCATCGAGAATGCGCGTCTCTACCAATCGCTTGAACAAAAGGCCATGCAAGTCGAGCGGCTCAAGGACTTCAGTGAGAATATCGTCGAGTCGCTCAACATAGGAGTGCTCACAGTCGATCTGGAAGACCGCATCGAATCGTGGAATCCGCAGCTCGAGGGTTTGCTCGGAGTGCCGCGCCAGGACGCGATTCGCAAGCGCCTGCAGGAAGTGCTGCCTGCGGATTTAGCTGCCGAGATCGCCGCGCGAGCGGCAGGTGACCATGTTTCCGGGATCTACAAATTCCGTTTGAGCACGCGCAGCGGAGGCCAGCTCGTAATCAACGCCTCGATCGCTCCGCTCGTTGGCAAGAATGGCGCGCGGCTCGGCCGCCTCATTCTGCTCGACGACATCACCCAGCGCGTGCGGCTCGAAGAGCAGATGGTCCAAACCGAAAAACTCACTTCGCTCGGATTGCTGGCGGCGGGCGTCGCGCACGAGGTGAATACGCCGCTTGCCGTGATCTCGAACTACATCCAGATGCTTGCCAAGCAGATTCCCTCCGACGATCCGCGCCAGAAAACGATTGAACGCATCGTCAAGCAGACCTTCCGCGCCAGCGAAATCGTCAACAATCTGCTCAACTTCTCGCGTACCGGCGCCGCGGAGTTCATCGAAGTGGACGTGAATCACGTTCTCGAGGAAACGCTCACTTTGGTGCAACATCCGTTCAAGACGGCGCAAGTGAAGGTAATCAAGAATTACACGCAGGAACTGCCGACGGTCCTGGGCTCCATCACGCGCTTACAGCAGGTGTTTCTGAATCTTTTCATGAACGCGCGCGATGCGATGCCTAGCGGAGGTATGCTGGAAGTCCGCACGGGCGCTCACAACGGTTCGGTCGAAATTGAAGTCACGGACACGGGCGCCGGTATCCCCCCAGAGCATCTCCACCGAATTTTCGATCCATTTTTCACAACAAAGGCCTCCGGTAGGGGCACCGGCCTAGGTCTTTCGGTGAGCTACGGCATCATAAAGGAGCATGCGGGCAAAGTTGACGTGCGCTCTACGCCGGGAAAGGGAACATCGTTCCGGCTCGAATTTCCCGTAGCAAGAAAACCTGTTCATGCCTAAGGGATCCATACTCGTCGTTGACGACGAAATCGAAATCCGAGAGGGGCTCGAAGCCCTTCTCACGTCCGAGGGATTCGAAGTTACTCCTGCGGATACCGGCGAAGCCGGGCTGCAGAGGCTCGAAGATCGTCCGTTTGACTTGATGCTGCTCGATGTCAGCTTGCCGGATCGGAATGGCCTCGAGCTGCTCCGCGAGATTCGCCGCCGCGACCCGAACCTTTCGATCATTCTGATTACCGCATTTGGTTCAATCGACATGGCTCGCGCAGCCTTCAAGGGTGGCGCGCAGGATTTCATCACCAAGCCGTGGTCGAACGATGAACTGATTGCGCAGGTTTCCGTCGCGATCGAGGGCCGCCGGCTGCGCGAAGAGAACGTCCAGCTGAAGCGCGCGTTGAAGCAGCGCTACAATTTCCCCAGCATCATCGGCAAGAGCGAAAAAATGCTCGCCGTCTTTGACCTCATCACGCAGGTCGCGCCGTCGCGTTCCACCGTTCTAATCTATGGCGAAAGCGGCACCGGTAAAGAATTGATCGCCAAGGCCATTCATTCCGCATCCACTCGCGCGGATAAAGCTTTCATCCCCATCAATACCGGCTCGATTCCCGTGGATTTGCTCGAATCGCAGCTTTTCGGCCACGTCAAAGGCGCCTTCACAAGCGCTGTCGCGTCGAAAAAGGGACTCTTTGAAGTTGCCGATCAGGGAACGATCTTCTTCGACGAGATTTCCACCATTGGCCCCGAAACGCAGGCCAAGCTACTGCGCGTGATTCAGGAACGCGAATTTATGCGCTTGGGCGGCACCGACACCATCAAGGTAGACGTCCGCATCCTCACCGCGTCGAATGAAGATCTCACCAAGCTTGTCCGCGAGGGCCGCTTCCGCGATGATTTGTATCACCGCTTGAACGTGATTTCGGTTCAGCTTCCGCCCCTGCGCGACCGCAAGGAAGACATCCCGCTGCTCATCGACCGCTTCCTTGAACAGTTCTGCCACGAAAACGGCAAGCCGCTGCGCCGGTTCTCGCACGGAGCAATGAAGCTCTTGATGGATTACGACTGGCCCGGTAACGTCCGCGAGCTCGAAAATGTCGTCGAGCGTGCGGTTGTGCTCTCCACCCAGGAAGCAGTCGACGTCGATCTGTTGCCTGAAAATGTCCGCACGCGCGAGATCGTAAAAGGTGTACGTCTTCAGCTCGCAGAGTTCCTACCGCCGCTGCCGGGTGAAGTGGGGTCACGCACCACGGCCCCCGCTCCTTCACTCTTTGAAATACTCGAAGAAGTGGAGCGCCGCATTATCGTGGACATGCTCGAACGTACCAACTGGAACCAGACGGAAGCCGCCGAGCGCTTCCAGATTCCGCTCTCTACGTTGAACCAAAAAATCAAACGCCTCGGCATTGAAACCCGCCGACGCGTCAATCCACCTCGTGGCGGTTATGGCTATGGCACCGACCCTGCCGATTTTTCCGCCGGCAAATAGTCCCGAGCAACGAAATGAGCTTAGATCCGCGTGGACTCTCGCCGCTTGCTGGCTTCGCGGTGATTTAAAAATCCGGAACGCCCAAAGCAAGAAACGAAGCTTCGCTAGGTAACGAGAGGATGCCCCGCCAAGTTTTCCAGGATCCGGTAGGGCGCTGAATTCGGAGCAACCAACGCCTTCGGAGGTATCAGGAGAGTCTGTTCGATGGCGTACTGGCCGGAGATTACCGCGTGCGCCACGCAATCCGTAAAAACGAGCCATGTGGCGAGAGGTGGAAATTCCAGCCGGAATTTCGGGCAGTCTTCCTGGAATTTCGAGTTCTCTTTCAGATAATCGTGAAAGCGAAGCATAAACATGTCGTAAGGCGTTCTGCCCATCCCGCGAAATCCCAGCTTTTCGCCCCACGTTTGCACCGTACGGCTGATGACGGTGTCGCCCTCGGCAATCTGTCCTAACCCCGCATCGTTGGCAAACTGGCGCGCGAGCGATTCAAACCCTTCCGTCGTGTTCCAAACGCGCGGGCGCTTGGGATTGAGATTCGTGAAAACCCGTAAAATTCTGCCGCCACGCGTCGGCCGGCTCGGAAAGGCATCCACATGAAGCAGGTCGTTTCGTTTGTGGATGGGAAGATCCCGGCCCTCTTCCTCGATTGGGCGAAAACTGGAGAAATCGAGGATCCATTTCGTCGCGTAGGGAGCCAGGAATTTCGTAAGAAACTCGATCACCTGTGCACTGTAGTTGCGCATGATCGTTTGGATTCGCTCAATCGTCCGCGCGTCGCCTGAAACGCCGCGGAGGACGTCCTCGGACGGTCGGTAAGACACATTCTTGTGCAACCGCAACTCAGTCCACTGCTGCGCGAGAAGAAACTCTTGATCCTCAATCGGGAAATGAAAAGGAAGGGACCGAAAGAAAACGATCTGCCCCTTTTCGAGAAGCTCGCAATAACCGCGAGAGCGCGAAGCCACCTGCTCGCGTCCCACCCATCCTCCCGGCAGGCGGTAATCCTCCACCTGAATCCAGGAAGCCTGAGTTCTGTCAGGTCGTTTCGGCTGCACGGGCATCGAAACCCCTAACCACCGGCTGCGCTGGAGCGCTTGTAACCAGGTGGCAGAAGCGTGGTCGTAAGGTCAACGCCGGAGAGATCGACGCCGTCGAGGTTGGTTTCTCGCAAAATCGTAGTTTGCAGAATGGCGCCTTCGAAATTCGCACCGCCTATTTCGGCCTGCCGAAAATTCGTCGCTCCAAAATTTGCACGGCGCAGATTCGCATGGCGAAGATCGGCGCGAAAAAGCTCCGCTCCGCCCACCTGTGCCTCAGAGAGGTCCGCTCCACTCAGATTCGCTTCCGTGAGGTCCGCCTTCCGCAAGTCGGCGCGATGCAGTTTGGCTTTGCCAAAATCGACAGACGCCAGCTTTGCGTCGCGAAGATTGGCGCGGGTTAGGTTTGCGCCTTGCAGATTTACATAGGCGAGATTCATCTTGTGCAGGTCCGCGCGAGATAAATCCGCGCCGGCAAGGTCCGCGCGAACACCGGAATCGTCGCCACGCACGAACTTTGCGTGTGCAGCGAGAATCTCTGACAGCCGCTTGCCATTATGCCGAATTCGGTCCGGAGACCTCAGCCCGCCCGTAATCGCGTTCAGAATGCTCATTTTCGATTTGCCATTGGTCCTTTGCAGACGCACCAATTTTACTAGAACTCGGAACAAATAGGGCAGTGAAGCTCGTTCCACATCGTCCCCGACGCCTCCATCGCGCGTCCTATCGCTGTCCGATTTATGATAAGTTCACATAAATGGACTTGCTCGACAGGCTCAAGAGCAAAGCGCGGGCTTATCCGCAGCGTATCGTCTTGCCGGAAGGCGAAGACGAGCGCGTAATCCGCGCCGCCGTTCAAGTGACGGCCGAGCGCTATGGGCAAATCACGCTCCTGGGCCGCGCGGTCAATATTCGCGCGGCAGCCGATAGGGCGGGCTTACGGCTCGACGGTATACAAATTGTCGATCCGCCATCGAGCCCTCGCGTTAATTCCTATGCAGAAATCTATTTCGAACGCCGGCACGCTCGCGGCCTTACGCACGAAGAAGCTCAAGAATTTGCGCGCAAACCGCTCTATTTCGCGGCGCTGAGTGTGGCGGCGGGCGATTCTGACTCGACCGTTGGCGGCGCCGCGAACTCAACATCGGACACGGTTCGCGCGGCACTGCATTCGATCGGGCTAGCCCCGGATGCGCGCCTTATGTCGAGTTTCTTCCTGATGATCGCGCCGGAACGCAATCGCACAGCCTTCGGCGAAAAAGGAGCCCTGCTTTTTGCCGATTGCGCCGTGGTTCCTGACCCTAGGCCGCAGGAGCTCGCCGAAATCGCACTGGCCACAGCCGAAAATGCCCGTGTTTTCCTCGAAACCGACCCACGCGTCGCGCTTCTTTCGTTTTCAACCAAAGGTTCTGCTGCGCACGCTCATGTCGAAAAGATCCGTGAGGCGTTGCGCATCGTGAAAGCCCGACAACCAGAGCTTGCGATCGACGGCGAGCTACAGGCCGACGCCGCCCTGGTCGCCGCAATGGGCGCAAGCAAAGCTCCCGGCTCGCCCGTTGCCGGCCGCGCGAACGTTTTGATCTTTCCCGATCTCAATTCAGGAAACATTGCCTATAAACTCGTTGAGCGCCTTGCCGGGGCCGAAGCGCTCGGTCCGATTCTTCAGGGTCTCGCACGCCCGGCGAACGATCTATCGCGCGGTTGCTCCTCAGAAGATATTGCGAAGGTTATCGCCATCACCGCTGTGCAAGCTATTGCGCGCAAGGAAATCGCATCCGTCTCGGGAGACTAATCTTCGTGCCGCTCCGCTTCCGTCGCGCGCCTCTCGTTTCGCTGCGCCACCTCTTTGCGCCCGCCCTCCTCATCGGCCTGGCTGCCGTTTCCTGGTGTTTCCACGAACCTCGTGCCCTCGCTCAGAATCCGTCCGATCAGCCGGGCGAAGAAATCGTCGCTAATCTCGCAGCGGGGCGCGTCGTGGTTGCAGTTGTTAAAGACGCCATCTTAATCGCCACCGTCGAAAATCCTTTCGAGGCCCAAACGCACCCACCCGTTCCGGTCCCTCTTTCCGGCGAGCGTGCCGGCGTGATTCTGGGCGCGGTCGACTGGTTTTCCCCATCATCGAACATCCAGATCGCTCGACTTGACCACGACCTCCCGCGTCTTCACGGCCGAGTCAAACCGCAAGGGCCAAGGCTGCGGGCAGGCGAGGAAGGTAGTGAGGCCACGGACATCGAGTTCGTCGGCGAGGGACTGAACGACCGACTGAACGAAGTGGTGAAAACTCTTCACGCCAAGATGGATTTGGCGGAAGGCGAACCGCTCGTCGAATTAGTAATTGCCGACTTCATCCCCGGTTACGGCCCCGAAGTGTGGCACGTGGACTATTCGATTGAGCAGTTTCCCCAACGGGGCGATTTTTGGGAGACGCGTATACCCCGCCCACGTTACCTTCAGGACTGGCCCCCGGAAAAGAATCAACCACACACGCTACTTGAATTTGACTATCCGCCAAGCCTGACTACACCGACCCTCCTTGAGATGCTGCGTCAAAAGGACCCCCGCCTCGAAAAACTCTCCAATTCCGATCCGGTGATGGCTTCGGTGTCTTCCATGCTTCTCAAAGGCATCAGCAATAAAGTGGCGACCGCTGACGCAACGCAGTTTCTGCGTGCCGCGCTTAATGCCATCTCTCCGCCAAAGGCCCGCGAAACCGTGGCCACGATTGGTTTTCAAACCGGCTTCGCTTGGATATTGCAGGCTCCCAACGAACGGAAGCCCGCCCTCCAGCAGAAGGAGCGTCCGGCGGGTGCGCCAACGCTTCTCAAGCCGTCTGGAAATTAATTGGGATTTGCGGTGCTTACGGAAGGGTGCCTTTACGGAAGAAAGTGACTGCCAGTGGTGCGCTTATTTCTTCTGCCTCAATTGCTCCTTAAGTTTTGTGTTCTTCTCCGCCACTCCACGAACCAGATCTTCCTTGTGCGCTACGAGCCGGCGCGCTATTTCCGCGTCTGCCAGCCCTAGAATCTCGGCAGCAAAAATCGCCGCGTTAACTGCTCCCGCCTTGTCGATTGCCATCGTCGCTACTGGAATTCCGCCTGGCATCTGCACGGTCGCGAGCAGCGCGTCGAGCCCGTTGAGTGCGCTCGTCGCGAGCGGCACGCCGATTACAGGTAGCGTCGTATTTGCCGCAATCACGCCGGCAAGATGTGCCGCCGCACCAGCACCGACGATCAGCACCTTCACCCCACGCCCCGCCGCAGAAGTGGCATATTCGTGCGCCCGCGCGGGCGTCCGGTGCGCCGACACCACTTCCATCTCGTAATGGATGCCAAATTTCTCGAGGATCTTGCTCGCTTCGCTCATCACCGGCAGGTCTGTGTCCGACCCCATCAGAATCCCAACTGTCACGCCCAAAGCGCCGTCGCTAGCCGTCACCCTGAAACCTCCTGTTGTGCAGCTTCCGGAACAACGGCCGAAACCTCGATCCGGTCACCACGCCGAATTGTCCCGCCCTCCACCACCCGGCACAACCAACCACGCTGCCCGCGCAATTCTTCCTGCAGCCCTTGGCGGATTTCATCCATCCTCGAGCACGGCTCACACGGCAACGTTATCTCCAGTAAGCTTCCGCCGATACGCAGGTGCTGACCAGGCTTCAAACGCTGAAAATCCAAGCCCCGAGTCGTCACGTTCTCTTTCACAGCGCCAGGTGGAATGCCCAGTCTCTGCAGGGACTCAACGTCCATCAGCGAGACTTGCCGTTTGCTGTTTGGTCGCCCGTGGATACATCCTTTTAGTCCCTTGTCCTGAACCGCCTCCGCCTCCTCAACTTCCTTCATCGGGAAACGATGCACGAGGCATAGGAAAAGATTCGTTACCTCAGGCATTGCGGGCCTCCACAGCTCCTTTGGCCATTGCTAAAGTCGGTAACGCGATATCCTCGCGAAATTGGCGACCATCAAATGCAATGCTACTACATGAGACGTATACAGCCGAACGGCACAGGGATACGTCTCTTCCTGCGGTCGCTAAGCTCAATACCCTTCCACCACTAGTGTAGTATTTAGAACCCTCGCGACGTACACCGGCATGAAATATGGCCGCCCCTGAACTAGCCTGGCTGCGAGAATCGAATCCCGAAATTTCCTGGCCTACTTCTGGCTTCTCCGGATATCCTTTCGAAGCCAGCACAACACAAACGCTCGCCGCAGGTGCCCACGTTGCCCGGATCCCAGCAAGGTCGCCCCGAGCAGCAGCCATGCAAGCCTGTGCGAAATCGAAGTCTGCGCGCATCATAATCGCCTGCGTCTCCGGGTCTCCAAGCCGGCAATTGAACTCGAGCACTTTCGGTCCCTGCTCAGTAAGCATCAGCCCGAAATACAAGAACCCCCGATATGGCATGCCGTCTTTCTCGAGTCCAGCCAGCGTCGGCAGCACGATTGTTTCGACAATCTTCTTCTCGAGTTCTGCAGGCAAAAGGTCATCCGTCGAGTACGCTCCCATCCCGCCAGTATTCGGCCCCTTGTCCCCGTCGTAGGCGCGTTTGTAATCGCGCGTCGGCGCCATGCGTACAAAATTCTTGCCATCGGTCAAAATGATGAACGACAGCTCGTCCCCATGAAGCCCTTCCTCCAGCAGCACTCGCCGCCCTGCATCTCCGAATTCCTTGCGCTCCATCAGCCGATCGATAAAGGCTGTCGCCTCATCGGGAGACGACGTCACCAGAACGCCTTTCCCCGCGGCCAACCCATCCGCCTTAATCACCAGGGGCCAATCCACGGAACAAAGATCGGTGTAGACATCAACGGCCTGTTCGTAAATCCCATACACCGCGGCGGTAGGAATCCCATGCCGCTCCATAAATTTCTTCGCAAAAATCTTGCTGCCCTCGAGCTGCGCAGCCACCTTTGAAGGCCCGAGCAGCGTGAGCCCGCGCGCGGCAAATTCATCGGCGATGCCGCGAACCAACGGAATCTCAGGACCAACGATAGTCAAATCCGCGCCGAGCTTCGCAGCAAGATCGGCCGCACCTCGTACGTCGCTTAAATCAAGTGGAAAGCACTCCGCATCGCTTGCGATCCCGCCGTTGCCCGGCGCACACCAAACTTTTTCCACGCTCGCCGATTGCGCGAGCTTCCACACCAGCGCATGCTCGCGTCCGCCACCACCGATGACAAGAATTTTCATTCAGCTCTTCATAAATGATCAGAAATTTCCGAACCAGAACCATACGGCGTTCGCTCTGTCAGTGTCAACACGCAGTCGCAATCGATTTGCGGACTGACGAAAAGTTTTTTCAACTGCCCCGCGTCTCCAATTTTGATGCGATGTACAATCATTCGTCGGCATCTGCTGCAAACAATCGATACTGGTACAAAACTCACGTGATAATGGAAAGAATTGAGGTGGCTTAACGTTGCACTGGGATTTTGCCCTTATCCTCGGCGTGCTCGCCTTTGTCGTCCCCGTGATGGGGCGGCGGCGCGTCCGCGCTTTGCTCGCACTTCCCGATACAACGAAACTAGATCGCCTCTCGATTTACGCATCGACAATTGCCTTCCAATGGCTAGCCGCCGCTTTGATACTTTGGCGCACGATTCGCCATGGTATTGCGCCCGCGCAACTCGGAATCACCCTTGGTCATGGTTATTTGGTTATTGCTACGTTTGTAGTATTAAGCTTACTGCTCTTGTCAAATCAGATCGCCAGCGTTCGCAGAATTAAGTCCGATCCAAGCGCATTTCGCTCCGAGACCGTCCAGCTAGCTCTGAAAGTTTTTCCGCGAGACGGTATTGAGCGCCTCACCTTCCTTGCCCTAGTCGCCACCGTCGCTATCTGCGAGGAGTTCGTGTACCGAGGCTTTGTTCAGTATGTCTTTCAAGAGGGGTCGCGACTCTTGTTCGTCGGCATTTTCGGATCGGCGTTACTCTTTTCGTTTGCTCACCTCTACCAAGGAAGACGAGGCCTGATCTCGACGTTTGCCGTGGGGCTCCTCTTTTCCGCAGTCCGGGCTTGGAGCGGCAGCCTCGTCGCGACGATCGCAGCTCATTTCGTCGCAGACCTATCAATCGGCTTCTTAGCTCCTCGCCACATTCATGGAGCGCTCCGGCAACGCCAAAATCTAGAAGAAGAGGGGACGGCTTAAATTACGAGAACCCTCTGATGCTCTCCTTAACGGACGCGCAAATCAACGAAGCTCTTAAGCCTTACGGCGTTCTGCCTGCGCCTAATCTGACGGCCGGGATAAAAACGTATATCGAATTGCTCCTGAAGTGGAATAAGACCGTCTCCCTAACCACCGTAACCAAGGTAGATCAGATCCTATCCTTCCATTTCGGCGAAAGTCTGTTTGCTCTGCCGATGCTCCCTGTGGAAAAAAGTCGGCTCGCCGACGTTGGATCCGGTGCGGGCTTTCCAGGTATCCCTCTCGCCATAGTAAGACCATCCCTGGATGTCACGCTGATCGAGCCAAACACAAAGAAATTTGCATTTCTCAATGAGGTCATTCGCCAACTCGGCGTAAGTAACGCGACAGTGGTCCGCGCCAGGACATCTGAGCTGAAATCCTCCAGCGAGCGGTTCAAGATCGTAACTGCTCGCGCGGTCGGTCAATTTGACGAGCTTATGGAATGGTCCGGAGCCAACCTCACTCCAGCCGGAAAACTCATACTCTGGCTAGGCGACGACGATGCAAATAAGCTCTCCAGGGACACGCGCTTTGAATGGAGCGGGCAGATCAGGATTCCTCAGACAGACCGCCGGGTTATCCTTGTCGGCACCCCACGAAAATAGAATCCGGACTGAGTCTTGTTCCACGTGGAACAAATCCTCCTTTCGTCGCCACTTTCGCATTTGTTTCACGTGAAACATATTGCATCCCAAAACGACTTTCTGTAAATTCCAGCTTCGACATTTCCGGGAGCACAGTTTGGCGCGTATAATCGCGGTCTCAAATCAGAAAGGTGGCGTAGGAAAGACCACTACAGCCGTCAACTTGGGCGCTTCCCTCGCCGTCGCCGAAAAGCGCACTCTCGTAATTGACTGCGATCCACAAGGGAATACCACCAGCGCCTTGGGATTCCCCAAAGATCCCTCAAGACGCACTCTCTATCAGCCTCTTATTCTCAACGAGCCTCTCGAGCGCATAGTTCTTCACACACAGGTTGAATCTCTCGATATCGTCCCATCGGACAAGAATCTCGCAGGTGCGGCTGTAGAGCTGGTATCCGCAGATGAGCGCGAGTTTAGGCTAAAATCAGTCCTTAAGCAGGTTCATGACAAATACGAATTCATCCTGATAGATTCCCCTCCCGCCCTGGATCTTCTAACCTTAAACGCTCTGGCCGCTGCTGATTCCGTCTTGGTTCCCATACAGTGCGAGTACCTGGCTCTCGAGGGTGTCTCTGAACTGCTGGACACGCTCATGCGCCTCCGCCGCACCATCAACCCGGCGCTCGCGATCGAAGGTATCTTGCTGACGATGTATGACGACCGCACCACGCTTTCGAAGCAGGTAGCGGCCGACTTGAGGAGCTTCTTCGGCTCCCAAGTCTTCGAGTCAGTCATTCCAAGAAATGTTCGTCTTGCAGAAGCCCCAAGCCATGGGAAGCCCGTCATATTCTACGACATACATAGTAAAGGTGCAGAGAGCTACATTCAGTTAGCTAAGGAGGTTATTGCCAATGCCGAGAAACGCTCTGGGCAGGGGACTGGGCGCACTAATTCGGGAACCGGAGCCGCCACAGCCGCAACCGCAGCAGCAGCCGCAGGCGCCGGCATCGGTACCGGCGGGATCGGGAACAGCAGCGGCGACAGCTCCGGCTCTCTCGTACCCACCGACGACACAAGCGCCGGGGAGCACACCAGCACCGGTAACGACCCCGGCGAGCCCGCAGAGTGACGGGCTCTTTCACGTCGACATAGACCTGATCGACCCGAGCCCGTACCAGCCGCGAACGCGCTTCCGAGAAGAAGCTCTCGAAGAGCTGGCCCGCTCGATCATTTCGAGCGGCATCGTCCAGCCGCTCGTCGTTCGCAGGATTAACAATCGCTACCAGTTGATTGCAGGCGAGCGCCGATGGCGCGCTGCGCAACGTGCTGCAATCCAGCGCGTCCCTGTCGTAGTGCGCGACGTGCCCGAAGAGATGGCGCTCGAGATGACGCTTGTTGAGAACCTCCAGCGCGAAGATCTCAATCCGATCGAGCAGGCCCGCGCATTCCAGCGTCTCACGGAGGAATTCAACCTCACGCAAGAGAAAGTCGCCGAGCGCACCGGAAAAGATCGAGCCACCATCGCCAATTCCGTCCGTCTACTGAAACTCGATCAGCCGATCCAGGACCTCCTCGAGGAAGGGCATCTCACCGCAGGCCACGGCCGTGCCTTGCTAGCCATCGCTGATACGCAGGAACGCCTCGAAATCTCTCGCCGAATCGCTCGCGGCGGTATGACGGTTCGCCAAGTAGAACGTTTGGCTGGTCGCCTCGCAAAACCGAAAGCCGAGCGCACGCCCGTTCAACAGGATGCGAATGTCAAAGCAGCCATCGAGGAGCTTCAACGGGTTTACGGCACACGCGTTTCTGTTCATCCCGGGCTGCCGGGACATCCTGGTAGACTAGTTTTTGAATACTATAGTGATAGTGACTTGGGCCGCTTGTATGATCAGCTGATCGCTAAAGAATAGCTATATATGCAGGAGATATTTCGGTGGCCCTTTCATGGTTTGATCGAAAGCCCCAAGACTCCGGCGAATGGACCGGCTTCCTTGAAAAAGGTGTGCGCTTCGAGGGTAAGCTCGAAGTTCCAGGAACATTTCGCCTCGACGCTGCCATCAAGGGGACGCTCATATCCGCAGGGACGCTCATCCTCGGCGAGCATTCCTCGATGGAAGGCACAATAGAGGGGAATGTTGTCACCATCGGCGGCCGCTTTGATGGGATCATCAACGCGAAGGGGAAAGTCGAGATCCAAACCGGCGCTATCGTTATCGCCGAGATTCACACGCCCTGCCTGATTATCGAGCCGGGAGCCGTTTTCGATGGCCGCTGCCACATGCTCACAGCAACTCAAGCCAAGACCGAATCGCCGAAAACCATCACAATCCCCATCCGTTCAGCCGCGGCGCAAGCCTGAATTGCAAGCCGGCAGCCCTGCCTGAATCGCTGAACTGAAGGTTCTTCACCGTCGCTTCCAAGGCGCTATAATCACGGTTCGCGTTCCGGGAGGCAGAATTGACCGAAGCAGTTCGATTGACCACCACAGCAAAAGCCGCTGGCTGCGCAGCTAAACTCAGCCCCAGCATCCTCGACGCGGTTCTAAAGCGCCTTCCCAGACAAACCGATCCAAACGTAATCGTCGGCTTTGAAACCAGTGACGACGCGGCCGTCTATCGCCTCACGGACGACCTCGCCATCGTGCAAACTGTAGATTTTTTCACGCCCATCGTGGACGACCCCGCTCTGTTTGGCCAGGTCACCGCGGCAAACGCTCTCAGCGATATCTATGCAAAGGGCGGCCGGCCGATCTCGGCGCTGACGATCGTCGCGTTTCCCACCGCCAGCCCACCCGAAATTCTCGAGGAGATTCTGCGCGGCGGCCTTTCGAAAATGATGGAGGCTAAATGCACGGTCGTCGGCGGCCATTCGATTCGCGACGACGAATTGAAGTTCGGCTATGCCGTCACGGGTGTGATTAATCCCCATCACATCTGGAAGAACGTCGGCGCAAAGCCCGGTGACATCCTCCTCTTCACCAAGGCCATCGGGACGGGAGTTATCTCCACAGCTCTGAAACAAGGCAAAGCGGAGCCGTCTTGGATCGCAGCGTCCACAGCATCGATGACCCGTCTGAATCGCGAAGCCGCCGAGGCATTACATGAAATCGACGACGCGCCAAAATCCGAAAAGCCTATTCACGCCGTAACCGACGTCACCGGCTTTGGCGTCCTCGGCCACGCGCGCGAAATGGCCATCGGCAGCGGCGTGTCCCTGAAAATCGACCATGAACGCATCGAGTACCTGCCGGGTGCGATCGAAGCAGCTCGCGCCGGCTTTTTCTCCGGAGGCATGAAAAACAATCGCGAATTCGTTGAAAGCTGCGTCGAGTTTGCCCCTAGCGTCACCGATGAATTTCGCGCGTTGCTCTTCGATCCGCAGACGTCCGGCGGCTTGCTCGTCGCGCTAGCGCCCGGTGCCGCAAACTCCGCGCGCGCAGCGATGGAACGGCGAGGCATTCCCGCTCGAATCATCGGCGAAGTGGTTCCGAAACGCCACCCGCTTATCGAGATTTTTTGAGCTTTCGCCCAATCGTGTACAATTTCCCCTCTGCCACCCGTAAATGGATCCGGTAACCCACGGCATCACCGGCGCGCTTCTCGGCAAGGGTTATTTCTCCGACCGCAACGGCCGCGTCGCCATTTTCGCCGCAACGCTCGGTGCCGTCTTTCCGGATATCGACACGGTCGCCGACGCAATCTCCCGCGATCCGCTCGCAATCATCAAATATCATCGCGGCATCACGCATTCCTTCGTCGGCCTTCCGTTTTTCGCGGCAATCCTCGCATGGCTCACCCGTTGGGCTGCGCGCCGCCTGAAAATCGACGCGCCGTCCTTTGGCGTGCTCACGTTAATTTACGGCGTCGGCATCGCCAGCCACATTCTTCTCGACGGAATGACGTCGTTCGGCACACGCATGCTCACGCCCATCTCCGAGCAGCGCGTCGCCTGGGATCTGCTCTTCATCATTGACCTAGCGTTCACGTCTATCGCGCTCTTGCCGCAAATCATTGCCTGGATTTATAGCAATCGCGCAGAAAGCCGGGTTCGCGCCGTGAAGATGTGGATTCTTTTCACTCTGGCCGCTATCGCCAGTTGGGTTCTGGCAAGCGGAGTGGGATACCCCTTCCGCGTTTGGGTCCTTGTCCTCGCGATACTGATTATCGGCGCTTTGTTTTTTCTTCCCGCCCGAGGCGATTGGGGCTTTCGCGTGAAGCGTTCGGCGTGGTGTCGCGGCGGAACCTACGCGGTGCTCCTCTACGTCGCTCTCTGCTGGACCGCGCATCACCTCGTAATGCAGCAGGTGAAATCCTTCGCAGCCGAAAATCACATTGAAGTCGAGCGCATGGGTGCGCTCCCGCTTCCGCCCTCGTGGCTGAGTTGGGGCGGAGTGATTCGTTCGACCAGCGGCGTCTATCAATCGCGCTTCGATCTCCGCCATCTTCATTCGCAACCGTTCACCTTCACCGCCGATTCGCCCCCCGATCAGTACATAAATGAGGCCTTGCAGCTTCCCGAAGTAAAAACGTACTGGGGCTTTGCGCGCTTTCCGGTAATTCGCAGCACCACGGAAGAAGGCCTGCACATCGTCGAATTCGGAGAAAATCGCTTCGTGAATCCCAAGCGTCGCAGGCCACAACCGTTCACCTACGTGGTGGTGTTTGATTCCGGTGGTAAAGTGGTGGAGGAAGGCTGGGAACAGAACGGAATGTTCATGGAAAATTTAACGCGCATTCCGCATCATGCGGTGGCGCCGTGAAGGTTCTGATCTTCAGCGATATTCACGGCGACACGCGCGCGCTCGAAAAGCTAATCACGCAGCCCGCCGATATCTACATTGCGGCCGGTGATCTCTCCACATTTGGCAAAGATCTCGACCGCTGCGGCGAAATTATGAAACCGCTTGGCGAAAAAGTTTGGGTTCTGCCAGGAAATCACGAAAGCCACAACGAAACACGCGCCTTTTGCCAGCGCTTCGGTTTCTTCGACTTTCATCGCCAAATCCGCGCCCTGAAATCCGAACGCGGCGCCACGCAATGGGCCGGCCTCGGCTACAGCAACATCACGCCCTTCAACACGCCGGGAGAATACACAGAGGACGAAATCGCGAAAGCGCTCGCGGCATTCGATCATCTGAAGCCGCTCTATCTCGTCGTCCACTTTCCGCCCCAGGGCACTCGCCTCGACGAATTTGCCGCCGGAAAACATGCAGGCAGCCCCACGTTGCGCGAATGGGTCGATCGCATCCAGCCGCTCTATCTTTTCTGCGGCCACATCCACGAATGCGCCGGCCGCAGCGATCGCCTCGGCACCACGCAAGCTTTCAACGTAGGGAAAAAGGGCCACACGGTGGAGGTATAGATTTCCCCCGCGTCCCTGCTCTGTGTCTCAGTGCCTCGGTGGCGGGAGACGACGAAACGGCAAAGCTATCTCTTGTTCGTATTGTTCGCAGGATAAATTACAAGCTGCCGATGATCCCCAGAGCCTTCGCTCATCGTCCGCACTCCGGCCGCGCCATTCAATTCCAAATGAATCAGCCGACGGTCTCGCGACGACATCGGATTGAATCGGAACGGCTGCCCCGTCTCGCGCACGCGCTGCGCCGCCACCCGCGCCGATAATTTCAGCTCCTCGAGCCGCGTCGTTCGATAATCCCCGCAATCGAAGCGCACGTGATCGTGCAGCCGCGGATCCAGCCGTAGCCAGCGATGCCCCACATGCTCGAGCGCCAGCAGCAGCTCGGCGTTGTGTTCAAGCAGCAGTGCCTCATCCGCGCCGCGAAACGCCACCACCACGTCTCCAGGCTGAGAAGCTCCGTCATCTTGCGGGCCCGCTCCGCCCGAGGAAATCTCATACTCAAGTTCCAGCCCCATCCCGCGCACGCACACCTCGAGATAACGTTTCAGCTCTTCCACCGCGCGCGCCCGGTCAAAATGCGCTTCCTCGCGCGGCTTCTCTTTCATCGGAGGCCGTCTACCGGCCGAACTGCGCCCTCGCCCTTCGTTCATTCGTTTTTCTTCTTGAATTTGCTTCTCGACGGCAGCGGCTCCGTGCGATTCAGATAATACTGCTGCCCCATACCGACGAGGTTGCTGGTAAACATATACAGATTCAGCCCGCTCGACAACCGGAAGAAAATCACGCCCATAAACAGCGGCATGTACTGCATCATTTTCTGCTGAGAAGGATCGGTCGTCGTCTGCGGCGTCATCTTCGTCGTCAGATACATCGTAATCGTCATCGCAATCGGCAGAATGTAATAGGGATCCTTCGCGGAAAGATCGTGAATCCAGCCAATCCACGGCGCGTGCCGCAATTCAATCGCGCCATTCAGCACGCGCCACAGCGCCCACCAGATCGGCATCTGGAAAAGCATCGGAATGCAGCTTCCCATCGGATTGATGCCCTCGCGCGAATACACCGCCATCACTTCTTCGTTCATCTTTTTCTTGCGCGGGTCGCTCATCGAATATTTCTTGTAGCGGTCCTGAATCTGGCGGACTTCCGGCGCCACCTTCTGCATTTTCTGCATCGAGCGCCAGCTCTTCATCTTCAACGGAAATATCGCCATATTGATGATGAGCGTCAAAATCACGATCGCCCATCCGTAGTTCGGAACAAATCGATAAATCCATTTCAGAATCTCGAAAATCGGCTTGGCGATGATTCCGGTCCATCCAAACTGCACCAGCTCCTCGAGCGGCGGCTGCAGTTTGCTCAGCAGCGTCAAATCCTTCGGACCCACGAACACGTGCGCCTTCAACGGCGCCGGTTCCGTCGTTCCCGCCGCCATTTCCGCTTCGGGCTCGGCCACAGTTTTTCCGTCGGCCTGCGCGTCGTGCGTTTGCATCCAGTGCCACAGCGAAAGGTTGGTTCCATCCGGAAGGAAAGCGGCCGTGAAGAACTGATCCTCAATGCCCAGATATTCCAGCGGCCCGCTTTGCACCGCGGACTCTGACTGATTCCCCGATACGCCAAGCTTCTTGTACTGCAGCAGATTCAGCTTGTTATTCTGCTTGTAGAAAACGTTCACCAGCTGCGCCGCGTTGTAAACTTCTTTGTCGCCGAAACCGCCGCGCCACGCGATCGCCACGGAAACGGGTTTCCCATCCACCGTCACCGCGCACTCCACCGTCAACTCATAATCTGGCGTGAACGAAAGCTTCTTCACCACGTCGACATGGCCGTCGCTCCAGTGGAACGTCAGCTCGGTCGGCGCCTGCAAATCCGCGCTTGCTCCCGTCGCAGGCGGAGTCACTTCATACAGCGCTGCATTCACCTGTGCTTCGAGTTGCTTGTCCGAAAGAACCAGCGAGAAAGGCCAGCCCAGTTGCTTCGACGCGTCCGCATTCACAAGATCGAGCGGCCGCGGCGGCTTCTGATCGGTCAAATATTTCTTGAGCTTCCAACTCCGCACCACGCCGCCGCGATTCGAAAACTCCACGCGGTAAAGCGGGCTTTCCACCACAATGGTTTTTTCTTCCGCTGCTTGAATAGCGGCCGCCGATACAGGTTTTTTCTCGGCAGCCGCCGCGGAATCTCGAAGGATGGTCGCCGCAGGCTGTCCCGACGGAGCAGGGCTCGTCCCGCCTTGTGAAATCGATCCTGTTGGCGCAGGAGCCGGAGCAGGCGGCTTGAAAAAATGTCCCCACGTAAAAAGAATCAGAAGCGCGAGCAGAATAAAAACCACCGCGCGAATCTGATCATTCATTTCCGTCACTGCGCGAACTCCTGCCCGTCCTGAGCGCTATGCGCGAAGGGTTTGCCCCTACCAGCTCCTGCGAACGGCCTGCCCTCGGCGGCTTCCACGAATGTACCGCTCTGATCTTTGTAGGTCGCGGCTTCTTGTCCTGAGTCTCGAAGGGCAGCCGCGACATCCTCGACCAGAACGCGATGGGGCTTTAGCCCCTGAAGTTCCCTCTCATCCGCCACATCGACAACATCCGGCACAGGATCAAATCCGCCCTTCGTAAAGGGCCGGCAGCGCAGCAATCGCTTCGCTGCCAACACACTTCCGCGCCAAGCTCCATGCTTCGCAATCGCTTCATATCCATATTTAGAACAGGAGGGATAAAACTTGCAGGCCCCGCCAAAAAACGGCGAAAGAAAAACCTGATAAATCCGGACGAAGAACAGCAAAATCCATTTCCCAGCCGAACGCAGGGTCTGCCGAAGAGAATCGTGCCTCAAGTTGTCGCGTCGCGCTTCGGCAGCAGCTTCAGCAACTCGCTCGTCACCGCCGCAAACTCCGCCGTAGCCACTGACGTGCGCGGATGAATCACTATGTCCCATCCTGGAGAAATCTCCTGTCGGTGCAGTCGTACGATTTCGCGGATTCGCCGGCGGATGCGGTTCCGTTTTACCGCGCTCCCCAGCGCTTTCTTGATGCTCCATCCAAACCGGCTTTCATCGAGGCCATTGGCGCGAAGAAAAACGGCAAATTCTCGGCTCGTCCGGCGGCGGCCTTCGCGATACACCGCGTCATACTCCGACCGGCGCACCAGGCGAGCGCTGCGGGGAAAATCATGCCGCGGCGTGTCAGACGCGTGTAAGACTGTGGCGCCCCTTCTTGCGGCGTGTCGCAAGTACCTTCCGTCCACCCTGGCTCTTCATTCGAGCGCGAAATCCATGCTTCTTATGACGGCGCCGCACGTGCGGCTGAAAAGTGCGTTTCGGCAACGATCCCTCTCCTCTGCTCTTCGCTCAATCTCTGTATGTACTACGTCCCGCGCGCCCGGCGAGTTTCGCCCAAGGCATGCCATTGTCTTACTAGAACGAATTGCGTGGGCAAAACAAACAATGAGTCTAGACGACCCCCGCACATCGGTCAAGGAACGTCGCTCGCACGATCGAAGCCACAGGCATTTTCCGCCGCGTCAGAGTAATATTCGTCGCAAGATTGCTAGGCAACCCGGGAGAAACGCTTGTCACGTTTGCCACCGCTTTTCCTTGCCCTGCTGTTTGTTCTCCCCGCGCCTTCCGTCGCGCAAGAAACCCATAACCACGCCGCACCCGAAAAACTTGGCGTCGTCTCCTTCCCAGTCTCCTGTCGTCCCGAAGTTCAGCCACAGTTCGATCGAGGCGTCGCGCTTCTTCACTCCTTTGCCTATGCGGACGCCCGCAACGCATTTCAAAGCGTGGCCCAACAGGACGAACGCTGCGCCATCGCCCATTGGGGAATCGCCATGACGTATTTTCGCCAGCTTTGGGAACCGCCCATCCTGCCCGAAACAGTTCCGATCGCGCAGAAGGAAATCGAGCGCGCCCAGCAGCTCGGTACGAGCTCCGAGCGTGAACGCAGTTTCATCGAAGCTCTGGCCGCGCTATATCAGAATGCTAACTCCGTTCCATATGCGGCGCGCGCCTTGAACTATGAGCGTGCGATGAGCGCTCTCGTTTCACAAAACACCGCGGACGTTGAAGCAAATGTGTTTTACGCGCTCGCCCTCCTCGCCAACGCCTCTCCCACCGACAAGACGCATTCAAACCAGAAGCAAGCCGCCGCCCTGCTTGAACCCCTCTATCGCTCCTACCCTCAGCATCCGGGAATCCCTCATTACCTGATCCACGCTTATGACAATGCGGAACTCGCGCCAAAAGGCCTCCAGGCGGCAAAGGCGTATGCCCAGATTGCGCCCTCAGCCCCGCACGCATTGCACATGCCTTCGCACATATTCACCCGGCTCGGCCTATGGGACGACTCCATCGCTTCGAACTTAGCGGCGATGAAAGCGGCGCGCGAGCAGGGCGACACGGGAGAAGAGCTTCACGCCATGGATTATCTCGTCTACGCCTACCTGCAAACCGGCCGCGATTCGGAAGCGGACCAGGTCGTTCAGCAACTGCAAGGCATGTCCGGCCTGGACGTAGCTGATTTCAAGATCGGATATGCATATACGGTCATGCCCATTCGCCTCGCCGTTGAAAGGGCCGATTGGGCAGGGGCTGCAAAAATCGCTTCTCCGCCCGGAGTCCCGCCCCATGTGGCGGCGATTGCAATCTGGGCCAGGGGGATGGGTCTAAACCGGAGCGGACACGCCGCAGAAGCTCAGGCGGAAGGCGATCGCTTGCGGCAGATCGAAACGCAGCTTCGTGAATCTGGCAACCAACCTAGCAATCAATCGACCAGCGATTATTGGGCGGCTCAGGTCCACATTTTGTTCCGCGAAGTTATGGCATGGTCCGCCGAAGCCAGCGGCGAACACAAGGAAGCCGTGAACTTGCTCCGCGAGGCAGCAGATCAGGAGGACGGCATCGAAAAGCTTCCCGTTACCCCTGGGCCGATTCTTCCCGCTCGCGAACAGCTCGGCAACCTGCTCCTGCAACAAAATCAGCCGCAGTTCGCTGCCACAGAATTTCAGACGGCTCTCGCAAACGCGCCCGGCCGCCGCGGCGCATTGCAAGGCGCGGCACGCGCTGCCGAACGCGCTCGCGACAAATAGAATCCGTATTGCAACTCAAAAGGTTGTTTCCCGACTCCCCTCCGCTCAGACCCACCACAGCTTCCGCAATTGCGGGTATAATCCCCGGAATTACAGGTCGCCTCTAGCTTCTCTTCTTACGATTTCATTCAGGAGAAGACAATGGTCCACGATAACGAACAAGGCCCAGAAGGCCAGCTCCAACCGCACCACCACTCCTGCGGCAACCTCTTCGGATGCGGCGACGAAAAAGGCACAGGCGTGTTCCGCGAAGACATCAAAGATTCCGCCTTCACGAATCGCTCCGCCGATCGTCTTCTCCACATGGACGAGATCAATCAAGCGCAGTTCGACGGTTGTCTCACTGCACGCGGCCGTTCGCGCCGCAAACTGCTCCGCGCAAGCAGTTTCATGGGTGCGCTCGCAGCCATCGGCCCGTGGTTCACGAAGCTTGCATACGCGGCAGATTCGGGAGAATCGAGCGTCGCCGCTACCGACGAATCGCTCCTCGCGCAAAAGAAAAAAGAAGACGAAGGCCACGTCCACGTCGTCGAGTCCAACGATCAAACCGTCCACCTGGGTGTTTACGACACCACGCTCCCGCCCATCCTCAAGATCGATTCCGGCGACTCCATCAGCTTTCCCAACACGTGGTCCCATTTCCTGAACAAGATGCAGCCCGGCGTCCCCGTTGAAACATTGGCGAAGCTCCGCGTCAGCAATCCCGGAAGAGGCCCTCACTCGATCATCGGCCCCGTCTTCGTCAACAATGCGGAACCCGGCGATGTTCTCGAAGTCCGCTACAAACGGATTCTTCCCTTCAACTGGGGCGCGGTTTTCAATAATCCCGGCTCCCTCGGAACCGGTTTGCTTCCGCAGGATTTTCCCGAAGGCCAGGTGAAATATCTCGATATCGATCTTCCCAAAATGACGGGGGAGTTTGCCAAGGACATTCACGTTCCCCTCAAGCCGTTCCAGGGCACTCTCGGCGTAGCCCCGCCCGACGGCTACTTTCCTCCTCTAAGTCCCGGTGTCACCACTTCCGTCCCGCCGGGCCCCCACGCCGGCAACACGGACCTGAGCGAAATGGCCGAAGGCTCCACGATGTTCATTCCGGTCTGGAAATCGGGCGCCCTGATTTTTACAGGTGACTCCCATGCCGCGCAGGGCGATGGCGAAATCAATCTCAGCGCTCTCGAGACGCGTATGCAGGAATTGCGCATCCAGGTGATTCTCCACAAACAGAAGAATTTCGCGTGGCCCATCGCCGAAACTCCCACGCACTGGATCATCCTCGGATTGGACAAAGATCTGAACGCGGCTATGACCCTGGCGGCGCGCAACGCCATTAATTTCCTTGCCGCTCGCACCAGCCTCTCAAAGCTCGACGCTTACGCTCTGTGCAGCATCGCGGTCAGCTTTCGCGTAACACAGGTGGTCGACATCGTGCGCGGCGTTCACGCGATGATTCCCAAAACCCTTTTCACCGGCGATCTACGCAACCGAATCGCCGTCGTTTAACCGCTGTGTGCTTGTCAGGGCTGCCTGATTCGGAACGAACGTGCCGCAGGACGGCTCTGCTGCAAAGGAGCAAAGCCGTGCCGGTGCTTCGGGGACTGCTAGTGGTGTGAGTTGGCGTCTTCGGCGGAAAGTTTTATCTCTTCGCTCGCCTGCGCCAGAAGCTCCTTCGCCCTTCCCGCATGCCCGCCCAGATTGTAACGATTGTCTTTTTGCGCCTCGTCAACTTTTAACCACGCCTGCTGAATGTACTGTTGCGCCGCTCGCATATTCCCGTGCCGGTCACCAACCGTCACTCGCGGAGCTTGCGCAAAGAGAGCTGCACCCAGAGCAAAAGCCGCACAAAGCGCGATGCACATCACCACGATTCTCCGAATCATCGAATTCCTCCTCAGTGTGTTTAGGTCGTACACAACCAACAAACTCGAGACGCGGCATCCGATTCACCTTGCCGCTCGCTTACTTGAAAGTGAGCACCAGAAACCGCGAAACCTCCGCTCCCGGATTCGACAGCGACGGCGCCGCTCCTGCCGGGAGCCAAAATGCGTCGCCCGTCCGCAGCGTCTTGTCGCCTAACCCGGGAATCGTAATCGTCAGCTCCGACTTATCCAACACGAGATACAGCCTCGGCGATTTCTCCGCTCCCTCTGTCCGCTTCTGCCGCGCCGAAAGCGATCCGGATTGGACGAGCATCTCGTCCGTCTCGAAGATCATCACGTTCGCGTCGGGAGACGCCGTCTGACTGCATCCCCCGTCGGGCGCATCCGCGACCACTTTCACGCACAGGTTGCGCACCGCGCCCTGCGGCTTGAGTAACTCCACCGTGAAATTCTGAAAAGGCGCGCCCGCGTCGGTCCGCACGATGTGCGAAAATCCGCCTTTTGAATAGCCCACCTGAGCATCTTTCAGCGCCGCATGCGCTTCGGGTTTGCCGGTCACTGCGTTTATGAAATCTCCCGGTCCCAAAGCCACTGAAACGTACGGCAAATCGTGCGCGTGTAGAAGAGTAGCTTCGTGCCCCGCAAGCTCGAAGTGCAGCACACGCACGTACGCATTTTCAAGCACCAGGTGATGGTGGGGCTCGTCCTTCGTCGCCACCGGATTCGTCGCCGGAGCTTGCACTCTTGCCCCCAGCACCACGCTCAGCGCCGCTACTCCCGCCCAGATCGCTTTCATCATCCCTCCTTCACTGCAGCCGCAACCTACTCCGCGTGCCGGCCCGTGTCAACGAAGACAAACCGAAGAATCTTTCTGGCCCGATTGTGCGTCATAATGGCGTATGCCTAACCCGAGCATCACCAAGCGCGAAATTCTCTCCGCCTGGGGAAATATTCTCACCGGCAAAGTCCCCATGCTCTCCATTGAAATCACTCGCGAATGCCCGCTCACCTGTCCCGGCTGTTATGCCTATGGCGATTCGCACCTCGGGGGCGAAACCACTCTTCGGCAGCTCAACGATCTCCGCGGCGACGCTCTCGTCAACGGTGTCGTCGATCTCGTCCGCAAGCACAAGCCCATTCACGTTTCGCTGGTCGGCGGCGAACCTCTCGTCCGCCACAAAGAACTCAGCCGCATTCTCCCGATTCTCAGCGGCATGAATATTTTCACGCTGGTCGTCACCAGCGCAGTCATCCCGATTCCAACTGAGTGGATGAAGCTCCCACGCGTCCGCGTCGCCGTCTCGATTGACGGCCTTCCCGAACACCACGACGTCCGCCGTCAGCCCGCCACCTACGAACGCATCCTGAAAAATATCGAAGGCCGCGAAATCAATGTTCACTGGGTGATCACTCGTCCGATGTTCGAGCGCCCCGGCTATCTCGAAGAATATGTCGCGTTCTGGAGCGCCCGTCCCGAAGTGAATCGGGTTTGGGTCAGCGTCTACACCCCGCAAATCGGTGAAGAGAGCGCGGAGAAGCTTTTGCCGGAGCACCGCGAAATCCTCGCGCGCGAGCTGCCCGTCATGTACAAAAAGTTTCCCAAATTCCTGTTCACAAAAGGCATGGGCGAAGCCCTCCTCCGCCCGCCCGAAAATCCCGACGATTGCCTCTTCGCCAAAATGTCCGCCAACTATTCCGCCGATCTCAAGAGCCGCGTCGAACCCTGCGTTTTCGGCGGCACGCCCGACTGTTCCCAGTGCGGCTGCACCATCAGCAGCGCCCTCCACTGGATCAAAACCGAAAAGGTAGTAGGCCCATTCAAGGTCGGTCACTTCGTCTCCGGTTCAATCAACACAGGCCTCTTCGTCAACAAACTCCGAGCCAAGTCAATCCATCCCTCGCGCTGGCGCCCAGGCAACCCAACCCCAAAGCCTGAGCCAGGCCTAATCCAAATCCAACCATAGCTCCCCGGTAGCCACGACGACGTATTTTTCGTCGTGGGCCTTTCGGCCAAGCTTTTCAGTAGCACAGGCATTCCTGCCTGTGCCGCAAGTAGAAACACACCGGGCATCTAAATGCTCGGCACGCACACGACATCGGATTAGCATTGCTCTGCCACACTAGGAGACCGCTATGCCAATCACTGCCATTCATCCGGGCGAACACCTTGCAGAAGAGCTGGGGGCACTTGACATGAGCGCCGCTGAACTCGCTCGAAGGATTCGCGTGCCGACGAACCGCGTCACCCAAATCATGAACGGTACTCGCTCGATCACTGGCGACACGGCCCTCCGCCTCGCTCACTTCTTCAGCACCAGCGCCCAGTTTTGGCTCAATTTGCAAAGCCTCTACGAACTGCGCCTCGCCGAGCAAAAAGCTGGCAAAGCCATCAACGCGCTTCCTAGACTGAAGCGCTCCGAGCCCATCCACGCGTGAACCGCGCCTGAGGCGGATTCAGGTAGCCACCACGCCGCCTTCGTCGTCAGGGATTAGTTGAGTTGTCATCCTGCCTGCCCTGAGGAACGAAGGGAGCGCAGCGCGCTTTATGCGTCCCGCATTCTGTGGCGGGGCGAAGGATCTCAACCGCAAAACCTTGGCACACCGATCAACCGAGGAAAGGAGTGAACTCCACCGAGGAAAAACCACGACCGACACCCACCCGCCAGTCTATGAGGCCAGGACCTCACGGGCCGGCAGTTCTAGTGGCGAGGCTCGCGAGGAGCAATGCCCAACGAGCGCAATGCCTGCTCGTCAAGCTCGCGCGCGTGTTCCCACATCCCCACAATCGCCCCGATCACGCGCCGCATCTCTTCCTCGCAAAGCCGCAACACTTTGCGTACCATGCGCGCATCCTACTCCACGCGCCCCACCCGCGCATTAATTTTCTGAACAAGTTGTCGTATACAAAACGCTTCATCGTCTGCAACGCGCCTTCCCGTCCCTCAAGCGCAAAAATCCTTGCGCCAGCTACCCATTTGCATCATTCCTTTATCGTGCTAGCCTAATGATGGCTATGAATCGAATCGCAAATTCGGACGGGTCGAGCGGCCCGGATCGAGAAACGGGTTTGGAAGAATGAGTCGCAGCGAGGGAGCATTCATCCTTAGCGGCTCCACCAACTCCGACGAACACCGGGCGCCCGGCACCACTCGTTCGCCAAAGCCGCCGGCGCAGCAGATTTTAATACACGGTAGCGCGATTAAATCTTCGCGTATCACCCCGCAAATCAATCACTTACAAATTTCTTATAGGCGGCAAACAGCCCCCTTTAGCCGCGCACCTCGCGCCCAGAAAAGAGAATCGCATGAGCCTCACTCAGCTCGATAAAGCAATCAAGTTCCGCACACTTCACGGTCTCACCGCCCAAGTCGGCCAACCAAGCAGCTCGCTCGGCCCCACAAGACTCGGCGCCTTCATCATCCCGAATCCCTGGGACACGGGCTCGGCGCGCATGCTCGCCGGTCTCGGTTTCGAAGCTCTCGCCACCACGAGCGCCGGCTTCGCCTTCACCCTCGGTCGCAGCGATGGCGAAGTAAAACGCGAAGAAGCCCTCGCGCACAGCGCCGCGATTGCCGCAGCCACTGATCTTCCCGTTAGCGCCGATCTCGAAAATACTTTCGGTCACGTCCCACGATTCGTCGCGCAGACGATTCGCCTCGCCGGCGCCACAGGAATCGTCGGCGGCTCGGTCGAAGACGCCACCGGCAACGAGAACCGCCCGATTTACGACCACGAGCACGCCGTCGAACGCGTCGCCGCCGCCGTCGAAGCCGCGCGAGCGCTCCCGTTTCCTTTCACGCTCACCGCACGCGCCGAGAATTTCCTCCATGGCCGCAACGATCTTGGCGACACGATCCGCCGCCTCCAGGCCTTCGCCGCAGCCGGCGCCGACGTGCTCTATGCGCCCGGCCTTCCCAGCCTCGAAGCAATCCGCGAAGTCTGCTCCGCCGTCGCGCCAAAACCAGTGAACGCGCTCTCCGGAATCAAAGGACTCAATTTCCCGGTCGCCGATCTCGTCGCAGCAGGCGCGCGACGAATCAGCCTCGGCGCAGCGCTCTCTCGCGTCGCCATCGGCGCATTCCTCAAAGCCGCAAAAGAAATGAAAGAAAAGGGCACATTCAGCTTCGTCGACGACACGATCACATCCGCAGAAATCAGCGCCCTCTTGAAAACCGCAGCCACGCCTGCACCCAAACGCGCCGACGCCGCCAAGCAAGCGAGCAACTAGCCAAATGAAGACTCGCGCCGCAAATGGACTTGGTCAGGGCACGGCTTTTTACCCCGAGCTGCGAAGGGCAGCCGTGCCGAAACGCTCCGAACACTCAGGGGTTTTAACCCCTGAGGCCGTTCGGCGCCGAGCGGAAGCTCATGTGAAATGCGGTCGTTTCACGAGTCACGAAAAACAAGTCACGAGTCACGGGTTTTCCCATGTTTGAAACGCTCACCGAAAAATTACAACGCGCCTTCAAGAACATGCGCGGCCAGGGCAAGCTCACCGACGAGCACCTCGACGCCGGCCTCGCCGAAATTCGCGAAGCGCTTCTAGATGGCGACGTAAACCTCGGCGTCGCTGACGAATTCATCGCCCACGTCCGCGAAAAAGCTCTCGGCCAGGAAGTCCTTCTGCAACTCTCGCCCGATCAGCAAGTCGTAAAAATCGTGCGCGACGAGCTCGCCGACCTCCTCGGCCGCGAAGCGAAGCCGCAATTCGGCTCGCGCCAGCCTTCCATCTGGCTCGTCGTCGGCCTCCAGGGCTCCGGCAAAACCACCTCCACCGGAAAAATGGGCAAATGGCTCGCCGAACATGGCCATCGCCCGATGGTCGTCTCCACTGACGTCTATCGCCCCGCCGCCCGCGAACAGCTAGCCCAAGTCGCCCGCGCCACCGGCACGCCATGCTGGCCAGGCACCGGAACCGACAAGCCTCTCGAAATCGTGCGCGGCGCCGTGCGCGAAGCAAAGCTCTCCGCGAACGACGTAATCCTCGTCGACACCGCCGGCCGCCTCCATATCGATTCCGAGCTGATGAACGAATTGCAGATGCTGAAGCGCGAACTGAATCCCACCGAAATCCTCTTCGTCGCCGACGCCATGATCGGGCAAGACGCCGTCCGCTCCGCCGGCGAATTCCACAAACAGCTCGGCATCACCGGTGTCGTCCTCACGAAGCTCGATGGCGACGCGCGCGGCGGCGCAGCCCTCTCCATCCGCAAAGTTTCCGGCGCCCCCGTAAAATTCGTCGGCATCGGTGAAAAATATGACGCCCTCGAGCCTTTCTACCCCGACCGCATCGTCTCCCGCATTCTCGGCATGGGCGACGTGCTCGGCCTGATCGAAAAAGCCGAAAAGCATATCGACGAAAAGAAAGCCCGCGAACTAGAACGCAAACTTCGCGAAAACGATTTCACCCTCGAGGATTTTCGCGACCAGCTCCGCCAAATAAAAAAGATGGGCTCGCTCGAGCAGCTCATGGGTATGCTCCCCAAAGTAGGCCCGTTCGCGAATCTCCCGAAGAACACCGAAATCGACGAAAAGCGCCTCACCTCCGTCGAAGCGATCATCAATTCCATGACCGCCGCCGAGCGTGCCGACGATCGCCTGATCGACGGCAAGCGCCGGAAGCGCATCGCTCGCGGCAGCGGCACCTCCGTCCAGGAAGTGAATCAGGTCCTCAAGCAATACGCTGACATGCGCCGCATGATGAAGCAATACGGCAGCTACGCAAAAACGAAGATGCGCGGCCTCGGCAAATTTGCCGGCATGAAGCCGCCGCCGGGCCTGGCAGGCGAAAAATAGGCATCCAGGTCGCTTTGACCTACTGTGAAACCCTTAAATCCGGCTCAGATTATCGATAGGTGAATCCCATTCATTCCCATATAATGCTAAGATTGCACTCAGGAGGAATTTCTAGTGTTGATGATTCGCTTGGCCCGATTTGGTAAGAAGAAGCGTCCGTTCTATCGCGTGATCGTGACCGAAAAAACTCGACCGCGCAACGGGCGCTTTGTCGAAATAATCGGGACATACGATCCGCTTAAGAAGCCTGCGGCGATTGATCTCGACCGCGAGCGCGCGCAATATTGGATCAGCAAAGGCGCGCAGCCCAGCGACACCGTCCGCAGCTTCCTACGGAACCAGAAGCCTGCCTGAGCCGTCTCACTCCCAGCCGAGATGTGTGCTTAGTTCACGTACATGTTCGTGCGAGTTTTTTCCACTCGCCACGCTGCGGAGGAATCGCGATGAGAGAGCTCGTCGAGTCAATTGCGAAAGCGCTGGTAGATCATCCAGAAGACGTACAAGTTAAGTCAGTAGAGGGCGAGCAGGTAACCGTGCTGGAACTCCGAGTCCATCCCGAAGATTTAGGCAAAGTGATCGGACGCCAGGGCCGCACGGCAAAATCGATCCGCACCTTGCTCGGTGCGGCCGGAATGAAATTACGGAAGCGGTTTACGCTGGAAATTCTCGAGTAGCGCAAATCGAGCCTTCACCTCAATCGAGCCGCGTCACCGTCGCCCGCATTCTGCGTCCGCACGGCATACGCGGCGAAGTGGCCACAGAAATCCTCACCGATTTTCCCGACCGCCTCACTCGCCTGAAATCCGCACAATTATGGAACGGCCGCACCGAGCCGCCGCGCAGCGTTATTGTCCGCTCCTGCTGGCTAAGCCACAGTCGCGGCGGCCAGGCCATTTTCCTTTTCGAAGGCTCCAATTCAATTTCCGACGCCGAGAAACTGGTAGGCCTCGAAGTCCAAATCCCGCTGAGCGAACGCATTTCTCTTCCCGCCGGTACTTTCTACGTAAGCGATCTAATCGGCTGCGAAGTCTACGAACGCGACAGCGGAAAACGAATCGGCCAAGTGCGCGACGTTCACTTTCCAGGCGAAGAATTGAAAGGAACGCCACTGCTAGAGGTAGATTCCTCGAGTGGCGAATTATTGATCCCGCTAGCCCAGGAAATCTGCGTCCAAATCGACACCGCCGCCCGCCGCATCGACGTCGTTTTACCCGAAGGCCTCCGCGACCTGAACAAGTAATAACCGCGCAATCTCAAGGCATCGCCACGAGCGCCGTAGGCGCGGCACAAACGTAGCCCAGGCCGGAAGGCCTGGGAAAAAAAGACCGCGCGAAGCGCCACCGCTTGCGCAGCCTCACCCGCGCAAGCTCATTTGTGCTGCCATCGCGCGCCGGAACGGGGCACGTCGCGTCCCGGTGCCATATTTAAGGTACGATTGTCACCAATGCATTTCGATCTCATCACAATTTTCCCCGAATTCTTCACCGGCCCGCTCGACTACGGCATTGTTCGCCGCGCCCGCGAAGCACGCCTGATCGAAACGCACACGCACGACCTGCGCAATTTCACGCACGACCGCCACCGCACGGTAGACGACCGCCCCTTCGGCGGCGGCGAAGGAATGGTCATGAAGTGCGAGCCGTTATTCGACGCAGTCGAATCGCTCGTCGGTCCGGCTTCCAACGCAAATCCGCCCGCGCGCACAGCCATCGTCCTGCTCTCAGCAGCCGGCAAACTCTTCCGCCAGGAAACCGCCCGCCGCTTCGCACAACTCGACCGAATCATCCTCATCTGCGGCCGCTACGAAGGCGTAGACGAACGCGTCGCCGAGCACCTCGCCACCGACGAAATCTCCATCGGCGATTTCGTGCTCTCAGGCGGCGAACTCGCCGCCGCACTTATCCTCGACGCGGTAACGCGTCTGATCCCCGGTGCCCTGGGCAACGAAGATTCCACGGTAAATGAATCCTTCAGCGCAAGTGATGCAGGGTCAGATCAAGCACGGGTGGCTACCAGCGGGGTAAGCGGTACGAGTCACGAGTCACCAGTTACGAGTCACGGAATTCACGGCATCCTCGACTACCCTCATTACACCCGCCCGCCATCCTTCCGCGGCTGGGACGTCCCCGAAGTTCTCCTCGGCGGCAATCACGAAGAAATCCGCCGCTGGCGCCACCAGCAAGCCATCGAAAAAACCAGGCGCAACCGCCCCGACCTTCTCGCTCGTGATCATCCGAGCCGATCTTGACGATGAAAAACCTGACACCAGAACCCGAATGGCCATCCCGAGTGATCTTGGTCACGGTCGGAGCGGTCCTGATTTTTTTGGGTCGGGAAATAATTCGCCAGGGCTATCTCTGGGTGGCAGGATATAACGCTCGGTTAGGAAGGATCGGTTATGGGCCTTCCCTTGATTATGTCGCGTTCGGCCTTGTGATGGTTTTGGTCGGTGTAATTCCCTGGAAACCGATCTTTCGAGTGTTGGAGCGATTCCTTCCGAAACTTAAGAAGCCGCACAGCCATGTAAAATGGCCTTAACGATCGCAATTTCATGTAGGCAAAACGCCTGACATTCAGTAAAATGGCAGATTGTGCGTCGTAAGCTGGCCCCACCTGAGCGGGTCTGCACGGACAAATAGAAATGAAACCGATAATTCGCAGTGTGCAAGACTCTCAAATCCGCAAGGATCTCCCCGAATTCCGCCCGGGCGATACCATTCGGGTCAACGTCCGCTTGAAAGAAGGCGAGGGCGATAAAGAGCGCATCCAGCCCTTCGAGGGCGTGGTGATGAGCCGCCGCGGCGAAATGCTGGGCGAATCGTTCACGGTGCGTCGAGTAAGCTTCGGAATCGGCGTCGAGCGAATCTTCCCCGTGCATTCTCCGATGATCGGCTCAATCGAAGTGGTACGACAAGGCCGCGTGCGTCGCGCCAAGCTCGGCTACCTCCGCGGACTGCGCGGCAAGGCTGCCCGCATCAAGCGCGTCGAGAAATTCGAAACAGCCGCTGCCGCCGCAGGAACCGCAGAAACCAAGTAACGTCGCCACAGAATCTCAGACTCAAATTTCGAGCCCGCTCCGAGAAATCGGCGCGGGCTTTTTCTTTTCCCAGCCGAGGCTCACGCCTCGCCGAAGAATCGCGCCCGCACGCTGTCATCCATCGGCAAATCCGGCCCGCTGAACAGGTAGTCGGGCACCCGCGTAGGATCCTCCGCGATCAACGGCATCGCCTTCTGCCGCCGCAATCTCGCTTCCGGCGTCTGCTCCTGAAACACTTGCCGCTGCCACACGCCAGCGGTATGGCAAATTGCAAAATAAGCGTCGTGCTCAGAGGCGTAGGCGTGTCCCGCGCGATCCCAATCGGGCGACGCGAGAAGGTGGTCGCGCAACACCCGCGCGTCGCGAAGCGAAATCGCCATTCCTTGTCCATGGGTCGGATCGCTCGTCGCAGCCGCGTCACCGATCAGCGCCACACCGTTCCGATACGGATGCTCCACCCAGAAATCGTCTGTTTCGAACGAGGCCAGCGGCCCGATGCACTCCGCGCCGCTCAGGAAAGGTGCCAGCGCGGGTGCCGTCCGCGCGAATTCAGAAAAAAGCAGTTTCATATCGCCGCTGCCTTGCAAACGGTAATTCATCGTCGTGGGATAACCGAGGTAAATGCGGAAGCGGCCCTTCGTCTGGGGAAATATCGTGGCAACCGTGCCTAATTCCGGGTTGAACTGGACGAAGGCTACGTCTTCCCGCGTTGTTACTCCCTTCAAAACTACGCCGCAAAGCAAAAATGGATTAGGCTCTTTTGTCAGCTCGAATCCCGCCCATTTTCGCGTTTGCGAACTGCGCCCATCCGCGCCCACCACGAGCCGCGCCGAAATTCGCTCCGAATTTTTTCCGCTCGCCGCCATCACCGCCGCCGGCGCGCCCGGCTCCACTCCCTGCACCGTAACCCCGCGTCGCACTTCCGCGCCCGCTTGCTCAGCGGCTGTGAGCAGCGCCTCCTGCATTTCCGGGTGCGAATAACCCATGCCGGGCTGCTGTTGTGGGGTCGTGGTAGTGAATTCGCGCGGAGGACCGCCCATGCCCAGGTCAATCCACGGAATTTTCTGCGCGCACTCCCTGCAAAGAAGTTCGTAAATTCCAAGAGCTGCGATTTCGGCCACGCCCCAAGGCATCATGTACTCGCCGCGGATGCGATCGCGAAAGCGCGTCTCCTGCTCGAGAACCATCACCTTCGCACCGCTTTCCGCCATACACTTTGCCAGCGCTGAAGCCGCCATCCCTCCGCCAACGGTGATCAGGTCATAATGTGAAGACGACATGCTCGACTCTCTCTTCTTCCGCTGCAGCCTACGTAACGCGAGGACGTCGGAATTCGGCCCATATTACAACTCCCCACGAAACGCGTGTTGTAAAATGGCAACATGAGTCGCGCTATCAAGCCGCAGCGCACTGCCAAGCCTGTGCTAGAATTCGCGGACGTGGAACGGCTCTGCTCGAGGCGTTACGAACGCGAAGCGCGGCAGCGCGGCTGGCTTCGTATCGCCGGGCTCGACGAAGCTGGTCGCGGCTCGCTGTTCGGGCCCGTCGTTGCCGCCGCAGTCATCCTTAGCCCCACCCGCCGCATCGTTGGCCTCGACGATTCCAAGAAAATCAATCCCGAGCGCCGCTTCATTCTTGCCGAGCGCATCCGCCTGCACGCCTTGGCGTGGGCGGTAGCCGAAATTGATGCCAGCCGCATCGACGCCTGGAACATCTATCAGGCCAGCCGCCAGGCGATGGTCGCCGCCATCTCGCAGCTTCAGCCTCTTCCGGATTATCTTCTCCTCGACGCTCTCGAACTCGACCTTCCCATCGAGCAAAAAGCTCTGATCCATGGCGACATGCGCTCCGCCTCGATCGCAGCCGCCTCGATCCTGGCAAAAGTCGAACGCGATCGCAGGATGGAGGAGTACGACCAGCTCTATCCTCAATATGGTCTCGCGCAGCACAAGGGTTACAGCACCCCCGAGCACTTGGCCGCTCTTCGCCAGCACGGTCCCACTCCCTTGCACCGGTTCTCATACGCGCCAGTAAGAGAAGCTCGCTGCTGGTCGACGGGCGCCACGCAGAGTCCACTTCCCCTTCCCGAGCAGCCGGTCGCCTCTATCCCCGAGTCCTAGTGGTACCCTAGTACTGTGTTATCCCCTTCGTCACCACATCTTCGCCCTCTCATAGACCCTCCATTTTCAGGCGTGCTAACCTTCCATCTCTACCTGCAGTAGGGGGACAACGGGGCGGAAGGCTCTGCCGTCGAGGCTGTGCGCGCGAGGCAGACGAAATCATCCATGGCGTTCAACAAAAGCAAAGCGCTAGAAAACGCGCTGAAGTTCCTCAATCAGGGCAAAGTCCCTCAGGCCATCGCCGAGTATCAGCAAATTCTGCGCAACGACCCGAAGGACCAAGCCACCTTGATGACGGTCGGCGACCTCTATGCCCGCCAGGGCGATATGTCGCACGCCATCGAGTACTTCGAGCGCCTCGCGCAGGTCTATCTCAACGACGGCTTCAACAGCAAAGCCATAGCGATCTACAAAAAAATTGCCAAGCTGGCGCCGAATGAGCTCGCGCCGCTCGAACGCCTCGCCGACCTTTACGTTCAGCAGGGCGTGCTCAGCGAAGCGCGTCCCCTGTTCCTTCAAATTGCCGAAGCGCACCTGAAAGCGAATCACGCGCAGCGCGCCGTAGAGGTGCTGCACCGCTTGCTTGACGTCGAGCCGGAAAATCTGCGCGTACAGATGCGCCTGGCTGAGCTTTACAACGTGATGGGCCAGAAGAAGGAAGCGGCCCAAACTTATTTGAGTTACGCCCAGCGCCTGTTCGATCGCGGCGAGCACGAAGAAGCGGAAAAGCTCGTCCAGCGCGCGATCGAAGTCGATCCAGCGAACGGTGCGGCTATGCTTCTGCGCGCCAAGTCTCTCATCGCCGGCAGCAAGGATACCGACGCGATCGCGCTCCTTGAATCCCATCCCGAAGCGCACGTGGGTGGCGAAGTTACCCAGATGCTGCTGGACCTGGAACTCAAGTCCGGACAACTCGAGAAAGCTGCCGATCGCGGCCGCAAGCAGCTCGCGCGCGGCCACCAGCACACCGGTCCGCTCTACGCCGTGGTCGAAGCGAAGATCGCAAGCGGCCAGGCGATGGAAGCGATGCGCCTGCTCGAAGAGCTTCGCGGCCCCACGATCGAAGCGGGCGAGCAGGATAAATTTCTGAAAGCTGTTTCCTCCATCGTCGAAAAACAGCCGAAGGAAGCGGCACCGCTCGAATTGATGGTGGATTTCTGCCGCTACACGAGCAATTCGCATCAGCTGCCGCTGGCGCTTAGCCAGCTGGCCGACCTCTGCGCAGCCACCGGAAATTATTCGCGCGCGGAAGAATGTTTGCAGGAGCTTATCGACCGCAACAAAGATGACGAGCGCCTTGTCGAACGCCTGAATCAGCTGCGCGCGCAGAGCGGCGGCACCTCGCAGCCCACGGTCGAAGAGAAAGCGGAGAAAGCCGCTTCAGAACCACCGCCAAGAATTGACGAAAACGAGAAGCCGATTCCTGTAGCGCCGCCCGCCATCATCGAAGAGACGTTCGATGAGGAAACGCAGAAATACATCGCGCAGGCGCTCACGGATGTGGACCTCTTCTCGAGCTACGGGCTCACGCAGAAGGCCACGCACCTTCTCGAAAATGTTTTGCAACGCGCACCGCGCCACACGCCCACGCTCGAGCGTCTGCTCGACCTGCACCTTGGCGCGGGAAACGAACGCCGCACCGCGGAACTCGCCTCGCAACTCGAACAGATTCATCGCGAACGCAACGACACGGTGAACGCCGACCGCTTCCTCGAGCTTCGCCAGCGATTCCAGAAAGCTGCGGGCATGTCGGAAGACGAATTGCCGGCTGCTCCGCCTATCGGCGCGCCGCCCGTTGCGCCTGCCGCATCAGCAGAAGCACACGCATCGGTCGTAAGCGCCGTGCCAGCGTCTGAGCCGCCCGCGTCCGAAGTTACTCCGTCTCCCACCGAAGCCGAAGCGGCTACAGCAACCTCGTCAGCTTTCGAAGAATTCGAAATTTCGCTTATTCAACCAGACTCGCAACCGGCAGCCGCGGAGCCCGCCGCTTCCGCTCCACCAATCGCTGCGCCATCCGCTTCCGTCGCGGCGGAAACGCGTACGACGACGCCGACACCTGTTGCCGCGCAACCGCCTGCTGCTGCACCACCGGCCGCCGCGTCTTCCGCTGCGCCTTCTACTTCGCCGGCCGAGGAAGTGGATCTCTCGGACGAGTGGGAAGCGATGATTCAGGACGTTGCCGACACGGCGACGAAAGCGCCTGTCGCATCAGCCGCTTCACCGCAAGCTGCTGCCACTGAGCCACCGGCTGAGTTCGTCATTCCGGAAGAAGCCGCTCCGGCGCTCGAGCCCGAGCCTGCATCGACTCCCGAGCCCGCTCCAATTCCAGAAGCCGCTGAAATTCCCGAGCTCACTCTCTCGCAAGTTGATCTCGACGAACCCGCTCCAGCGCCCGCGACTCCGGAAGCCGAAGTGATCGAGCTGCAAGACATCGTCTCTCAGGAACTTGGTGAAGAAGGAGCGCCGCAACCGGCCTTCGAGCTCGTCGAGGAACCGGCAGAAGAACGCGTGGCAGAGGCTGAGCCAATTGCGGAAGCCGAGCCCAGCATCGAGTACAGCGCCGCACCCGAGACGCTGCCGGCCAGCCACGAATTCGATCTCGAGCTGGCAGCACCAGCCAAATCCAAGAGCGCTCCCGAAGCGGCCACCACCGAAGATTTCATCAGCGAACTCGTCGCTGAAATTGACGGGCTCGAGGCCCCGCGCGCAAGCTCTAAAGTTTCGAGCGAAGCCTCGCCCGCATCGCTCAGCAAAATATTCGAACAAGAGCCGCAGCCGATGAAAGCAGTGACGCTGCCGCATGTTCCCGAGCCGGCGAACGGCAACACCGCCGAGCCCGCCGCGCCGCAAGTGACGGCCGAAAGCCTGAACCAGCTCTCCGAAGTCTTCCAGGAATTCCGCGCGGAGCTGGGCGAGCTCGGCGAGGAAGACGAAGATCTCGAGACCCACTACAATCTCGGCATCGCCTATCGCGAAATGGGCCTGCTCGACGAAGCCATTGGCGAATTTCAGAAAGTCGCGAAAGCCGTGCAGAAGGGCAAACCCTTCCGCTACTCGATGAACTGCGCCACCATGCTCGGCCTCTGCTTCATGGACAAGGGCGAGCCGAAAGTCGCGTCCATGTGGTATCAGCGCGCCCTTGAATCTCCCGGGCTCGAGCAGGACGCGGTTCTCGCGCTGCGCTACGATCTGGGCATGGCCCTCGAAAATGCCGGCGAATCCAAGCAAGCGCTCGACAGCTTCCGCCAGGTCTACGCCATGAATATCGATTACCGCGACGTAGCCGACCGCATCGCCGAACTGCAACGCCACTAGTCCCGCTAATTTGTAGCGCCTTCGACCCCTTTTACCGCCAATTAGAATTTCGCATGTTATTGAAACGCTGCAGGTTGGCGGGAGTTTTAATCGCGGAACCGTAGATTAGAAATGCGAAAGCGAGACCCTTCGACTCCCTTCGCTCGCTCAGGGCGACGATCCTGGACGGATCGTCGGAATCGGCGATCGCTGCGCCAGACTCGTTTTCAGCTTGGACCTGTCCTCGTTGACTTGCCTCAATATGCATCCTAAGATGCGCGAGCCATGCAGGATGCCCAGCCTCTCGTCGGCCACACTGTCTCGCACTACCGCATCATCGAGAAGCTCGGTGGCGGAGGCATGGGCGTGGTCTACCGCGCGGAGGACACCAAGCTCCGGCGCCAGGTGGCGCTGAAATTCCTTCCGCAGGATTCTTCGGCCGACAAGTCCGCGCTTGAACGATTCGAGCGCGAGGCGCAAGCAGCCTCCGCACTGAATCATCCCAGCATATGCACCATTTACGACATCGACCGGGACTCGGGTGTGCCTTTCATCGCCATGGAATTGCTGAAGGGCATGACGCTGAAACATCGCATCAACGGCCAGCCGATGCAGCTCGACGCACTGCTCGAAATCGGCATCGATGTAGCCGACGCGCTGGAGGCCGCGCACAGCGAGGGAATTATTCATCGTGACATCAAGCCCGCGAATATTTTTGTGACCGAGCGCGGGCAGGCAAAGGTGCTCGACTTTGGGCTGGCAAAGCTGGTGGCCAAGAACGTGGGCGAGACGGTAACGGCGGGCGGCGTAACCATGGGCACGGACCCGAATCTGACCAGCCCGGGGACCGCTCTCGGCACGGTGGCTTATATGTCACCCGAACAGGTGCGCGGCGAAAACCTGGATGCGCGGTCGGATCTTTTTTCTTTCGGTCTGGTACTTTACGAAATGGCGACGGGGCAGCAAGCGTTCAAGGGAAACACTTCCGGCGTGATTTTTGCAGCTATTCTGGAGCGGGAACCGCCGCCCCCGACACGCGTGGTTCCCGAGCTACCCATTGACCTTGAACGCGTGATTGCGAAAGCACTCGAGAAAGATCCCAAGCTGCGATATCAGCACGCTTCCGATTTGCGTTCGGATTTGCAGCGGCTGAAACGCGACACGGAGTCGGGAAGGTCGGGATCGGTACGCGCGGTTGCAGCGGCGGGAACATCCGGCGCGTCAGGAATCTTGCCTGCGGCTGCGCGCGAATCCGGGAGCTCAGCGGTTGCGGTGGTAGCGCACGAACACAAGGGGACACTGATCGCGGTTGCGGCGGTGGTTGCGCTGCTGATAGTGGGGGCGGGCTACGGGGTTTATTCGCTCTTGCGCGGAAAGGCTGCGGCGATCCCGTTCCGAAGTTTCACGATTACGAAAGTCACCGACAACGGGAAGTCCATCCAAGCAGCGCTCTCGCCCGACGGAAAATATATTTTGAGTGTGGTAGCGGATGCCGGCAAACAAAGCCTCTGGTTGCGGCATGTCGAAACGAACAGCGACGCGCAGGTGGTCACGCCGGAAGCCACGCGTTATTCGAGGCTCGCGTTTTCTCCCGACGCAAGCTATCTCTATTTCCGGCGCCCTGCCGGCACGGTGGAGGACGTGCACGACTTTTACCGTGCTCCCGTGCTGGGCGGGACGCCAAAAGCAATCGCTCACGATGTGGACACGAACATCACGTTTTCACCGGATGGCAAGCGGATCGCCTACGGGCGCGCCAACGATCCGGAAGTGGGCAAATTTCAACTTTTGACGGCCAATCCCGACGGCAGCGATGAAAAGATGATTGCGGGCGGGACTGCGCGGGAAATTCCACGATTCATTCAATGGATGCCGGACGGGAAGAGGCTCCTGGGAACGACAATCCAAGTGGGCGGATCGCTGGCGGGGCTCCAGACTTTTGATGCGGCGTCCGGCGGATCGAAAATGGTGGCTAATTTCAATGACATGCTCTTGGCTGAGGTTGTCCCAACCACGAGTGGCGCGGGCGCGTTCGTGAACGTGATGCGAGTGGATTCGCTCGATTTTCGTTCTCAACTCGCATTCGTTTCATTTTCACCTGCGGAAATACATTCCATCACCAACGATATAAATACCTACAGCGGACTTAGCGTCTCGGCAGACAACAAGACGATTGCAGCGGTCCTGCGCAAGGACAATCGCACTTTCTTTCTTCTACCGAGTGCGGGAAGCATTGGCAATCCCCCGAACCCGGCACTTACGCAAGAAAAGGAGGTGGATACTTTCGGGTGGAGCGCCGGCGGAGAACTTTATTTGTCCGAACCGGGGAAACTTGTGCGGGTTTCGCCCGACGGAAGCAATCGGGTTATCGTGCTGAATCAATCAGTGACAGAGCCGACAGGCTGCGGTGTGAATGGCTCCGGAACGCCCCAGCCACACCCAATTGCATTTGTCACCAGCCACCGCTCACCATCAGGAATCGACGGGCGAAGCGTTTGGCGCGCGGATGCGGACGGCGCCAATCTGCGAGAGATTTCCGACACAAAGAGCGACTTCGGTCCAACGTGCTCGCCCGACGGGAAATGGGTTTATTACTACATCGGAGGAACAAACCGAATTAACCGTGTTTCGATCGACGGGGGAAAGCCGGAAGGTGTGCCGGGCGTCGATGTTCCCGGTGCGATTGTGGGCTCGCCGTATTTTGACGTTTCTCCCGACGGCAAGACGCTGGCGTTCCTCGCGACGGTGTCCCCTCGCCCCGGAGCAGAAACTCAGCAGAAGATTGTGCTGCTGGCGCTCGATGCGGGACCGCAGCCCCAGCGGCGTATGCTCGATCCAAACCCGCTGATGTCAAAGCCTCCCAGCTTTTCACCGGACGGCAAGTCCGTGATGTATGCGATCCGCGAAAACGGAGTGGAGAATCTGTGGTTGCAACCGATTGATGGCGCGGGACCCGGCGGTGGCGGGCACCGGATCACAAATTTTAACGCGGATGAATTTCGCTGGTACGGCTACTCGCCAGACGGTAAGACCCTTGGCGTTCTGCGCAATCACGCGGAATCGGATGTGGTGCTGTTGCGCGAGTCGAGCACGGCGGCTCAGTGATTGATCCCGCCAACAAGCACACTGCAAGAAAATGGTCAGTTCGGGCAGTGCGTGGTCAGAATTGTGCAAGAAATCAGCAGAGCAATCCTATAAATTCTGTGCTTTGCAGGCGATCACATTTGGGCCCGGGATTGCTGGCGAAGGGCGTCAAAGGGGGAATTTCATGAAAATTCGTGTGGCCTTACTAGGATTGTGTTTGCTCTTCCCCGGCCTGCTCCGCGCTGACACCGTCTACACGCTCGACGTCAATGAGGATGGTGTTTCGACAGCGAATATCCAGGTGCAATTCGACGTTCCTGCCATACTTACAACGACTACCACTGGCATCATCCCCACTTCTTCCTCGCTCGGCACGTCGTTTCTATTGTGTTCGGTGAGCTCTGTAACTGTTAACACTCCCTCGGCGCCTACCGACATCGAAATGGACATCTTCTTTACAGGCGCCGGTTGTCTCTTTGTTGGGGGCACTGCCGACTTCAACATGCCGATCACTTCCCTTGGCACCTTCACGGCGTTTAACGATTTCACGTTCACGCAGGAAATCGGGACACTCGTAATCGCCTCTTCCGGACCTGTTGGCGCACCTGAGCCGGGCAGCCTGGCTCTTCTCAGCTGCGGTCTTCTTGGCCTAGTGGGAGCGTGGCGCCGAAGACGACTCGCATAGGATTCACTTCGTCGGCCAGCACGTAAGGTGCGCTAGCGACGGAAATCCTCTTCGCTCCAACCATCTCACTCCGAGATGGCTGGTGGTAATCCCTGTTCGACACCTATTCGCGAAAACGTCCCAGTTTCCGATTACCGGTTAATCAGGACGTTGACTGACAAATCCGGGCGACCAGGGTAAAAGTGACGCATGAAAGCGCGGCAGGATTGCGATTACCCATGTCACAAGGGTGGTTGGATTCACATGGTTGCTTGGGTACTCGTGCCACCTGGCTGGGTGTGGATCCTCGTGCTCGCCGCTTGCGCACCTTTGTTTGCAGCTGCCGCCAGCTGGACCTATTTGAGCGCACTCCCCTCCAGATTCCAGACCGAGCGGGCGACAACACCCGATCTGGGAGACTGGAAGACGGTGTGCACAGTGCCCGATATGGAAGTGGCTGCAGTGCGGTCTCCTCCTGACGCATCGCTCGCACGGACTGGGCAAGCCTGGTTGCGAGCAAAAGATGAGTACGTCGTCCTGACAATGCCTGACTGCAACACTCGTTTGATCAGAAAGCCGGATGCCGCCATGCAGCTTGATCTGGATTTTGTTTCTCCGGCTGGCGTCTACCTAATGAGGAACTGGGACAACAAAACGAGACAAACGCACTGGTGGTTGGGCAACGGATCCTTGCGGCCGTTGTCCCGCGTACCTGAGGACTCAGCAATATTCGGCATGCCAGTTTTGTCGAACGACGGACACTGGGTGGCGTGGATGGAGTTGATCCCCGGCACGAAACTTCACCGCGCCATCGTCCAGTCGGTCAACGACGAGCGAGCGCACTTAGTGGACATTCCCGACCGGAGCGTTTTGCAATGGACACTTCTTGCTTTAGATATGGAACGCAAGGAGCTGACCTTCTACGAGTACGATTACACCACGCGGCGCAGCTCGTTGACCATGCTCAGCCTCGGCTCCGAACGGCAGGGCGATTCGATTGTCGTCCAAGGCGTTGATGCGCAATTTACGACTTTACTGCGTGTGGGCTCCGGCTGGGTTGCATGGGATGCCGCTCGGGCGCCAGCCGAACACTATCGAGTCGCCTGGTCGCTGGCCAACGGGCGGGGCGTACATAAAGCATTGTGGGGCCGCAGCATCACCGCCGTCAAAGTGGATCCGGATGGCGCATACGTTGCCATCAGCGAGACCAACGCGATGCGCGATTATAACGTCCAGGATGCCGTCTACGTCCTCCGCACGAGTGATGGCAAAGAAGTCTGGCACCGGAATTTACCAACGTATGCCCGCAGTTCGCTCGCCTTTCTCGGCGAGAAGTTTTTCGCCTATACCGACCCGGACGGAGCGCACTCTACAGTGCGCGTCTTGCAGATACCAGATTAAGTCCTCTCGCCTGAATCGAGGAGTGTTGCATCGACCGGTTGAGCCGGCAGCGTTAACCAACCGAAGAATTCATGCCTGATATCGCGCTTCCCGATATCTCAGGCTGAACAATTATCGCCACAACGGCCAAGACGAGCGGACAGATCACGCTGGCTTCGGGACCCACCGTTCCTCCCGTCAGCCACTGTGACCCGTTCAAAGTCACATTGAAGAGGTTGTGCGACGGGGTAAATCCGCTGTTGGGCACCCCATAAAAGAATGTCTGGCTCCAGTCATAGCCGAGGTGAAAGCCCACCGCGCACCATAGAGTTCCGGTTCGCCGCAGAAACAAACACAGCAACAGTCCAAACGACACGACCGACAGCGCACCGAATACGGTTTCTCCTTTATTGCTCAGGTGACTCAACCCGAAGAGCGCTGAGAGCACCATTGCTGCGGGCCAAAAGCCTATGCCAGTCGTCAGCGTGAACTGCGCATACCCGCGAAACAGAAACTCCTCCGCTATGGCTGATAACAGGAATGCCCCGCCCCAGGCAGCCGCCGACACCAGAATCGTTGTGCCATGAATCGTAGGGCTCGCGATCTGAAGCCCATGGAGCAGGTAAATGATTAGCACGGTTGCGCTGCTGGCGAGAAAGCCGATCCAGAGACCCAACCACAGGTGCTGCATCAGTCCTTGTTTCAAAGGTAGGCCATACTGACCGATCTTGCGTCCTTCGATCTTGCTCATAACCCATGCAGCCACCGCAACGATGAATACGAAAAAAGCATCCGGCACGGCGACACTCGATGGCGTGAACTTCTCGGGCGCAAATCCTGCCGGGATCAGAAGTCGGATGATAATCGCACGCGCTACCGCGCCCATCGCGACTAACATCAGCAGGAAAATCAGCAGCCGCCATCCTGCGCGCAACCCCTTGGGTCCAATAATCACCGCTGGCAGACCGATGGTGGTGCTGTCCATAATCGTCTCCTTTCTTGGGCGCTTTGACCGCACAAACTGGCTGCATCCGCCGCCGTTCATACTACGCGAAGCTTTGCCGGAAAGTTTCGTTGGCCGTTGCAAAGTGAGGTGCCGTGGACTCACTTCTGGAAGGGCTTCCGCGCATTATTTGGCGCGTATGTATTCGCTGCGCCGGCGTCACCCCAAGTCGCAAAACCGCTATAACGTGGGATTCCAAGCGAAGACGACGTGAAGGAATCCGGGAGTGTGTCAGTTCCATAAGCAGCCGTCACTCAATCGTGTCGAGAGAGTAGAATCTTCCTGCGTGTCTGGTTTCGTTAGCTTGTCATTGACGCGCGACGTTTTGCAGAAATCGGCTGGATCGAGGAGCCTTGCTATGCCTTCCGCTCAGAAGCTCGATGCACACCATAAAGCGCTCACTTTGAATCTTGATGCGTCCATTTTCGGTTCTTTTGCTGAGATTGGCGCGGGGCAGGAAGTGGCGCGGTGGTTCTTTGTCGTCGGAGGCGCGTCTGCCACGGTGGCCAAGACTATTTCCGCTTACGACAAGGAAGTGAGCGACGATCTCTACGGCGCCGGAACGCGCTACGTATCAAAGCAGCGGCTCGAAGCGATGCTGGAAGCGGAGTGGACGCAGCTTCTCGCGGAGTTAAACAAAACGCGCGGGCCGCAAACGCGCTTCTTTTCTTTTGTTGATACCGTCTCCGCGCGGAACTACGCCGGGACGAACGACCCGCACGGCTGGGTAGGCCTTCGGTTTCAGATGGAGCCCGGCGGCCCTCCCAACGACATCGTGCTGCACGTCAACATGCTCGATCCCTCGAATCTGCTTCAGCAGGAAGCCATCGGTGTCCTGGGCGTAAATCTCATCTACACCGCGTTCTATGAACTGCAAACGAAGGAATCATTTCTGGCGGGCCTGGCGCAGGACGTGGTGAAAGAGCGAATCGAGATTGACTACGTGGATCTTCGCGGACCGGCATTTGAGAGCTGGGATCGCCGCGCTCTGCCAGTCGACCTGGTGCATGGCGGGTTTGCCGAAGCTGTATTTTTTTCCGCGAAGGGCGCTGCCGTTCCGCCTACCGAAGCGCTTTACAAGAAAGCCGTGGTGCTTGCGCCTGGAATTTTTGGCCATGCGGATTCAGATCACTCGCAGATTCACATGCGATTGCTGGCTTCGGGTATCGAGGAACTTCGGAAAGAGCTGGGCGAAACCAAGGCAGCGCCCGCCGGATTTTTCTGCCTCACGGCGGCTGCGATCTTGCCCGGCGAACCGGTGCCGGAGATTCCCGATTTGCTTCGTCGTATCGATGCTCTTCTCGCTGCCGGCGGCGACGTGCTGCTTTTTCGCCAGGGCGAGCTCTACCATATGACAAGCCTCGTGCACCGTTATACGCTAGCGCCTGTGCGTTTCGTCGCCGGACTTTCCCTGACCATTCGAGCGTTTGAAGATATTTATGGCAACCTCGAAGGAAGACTTCTCGAAGCGCTTGCGCGGCTATTCGCGCAGAATGTTCGGATTTACGCCTATCCAATGGCGGCTGCAGAGCTGCGCGAAAGGCTGAAGGGCATTTCGGCCGGCGGTTGGGAATGGAGCGAGACGAATGGAATGGTTTCTGCGGCGCAGTTGCGTCGCGCGCCACCTCTTGGACATTTGTTTGACTATCTTCTTGCCAGCAATTTTCTGGTCCCGATGGAAGATCCGGCGAGCTTGAAAGCCGGCGCTTGATCAACGCCTATAGCTGGATTCATAGGTCCGCTTCTGATACCCGAACCGGGGAGAACTCAATGAACATGCCCGCATTATTTGACCTGAAAGGCCGCGTTGCAATCGTAACGGGCGGTAATGGCGGAATTGGCCGCAGCATTGCGCTTGGTTTCGCGGGGGCCGGGGCAGCCGTCGCGATATTCGGACGCAACGAGGAAAAGAATCAGCAGGTGCTCGCGGAACTGAAATCAATTGGCGTTCCTTCGCTGGCGCTGAAGGTGGATATGACCGATCGGGCCGGATTGCGGCCCGCGCTGAATCAAGTGGAGGGCGCACTCGGCGGCGTGAGCATCCTAGTAAATAATGCGGGCAACGTGTCGTTGAGCGGCGGCGTGCTGCAGGAAAAACCGGAAGATTGGGACAACGTGATCGAGACCCAGCTCAATTCTGTTTTTCTTCTATCGAAGCTCGCGGCAGCTTCGATGGTCCGTCAGAAGTCCGGCAAGATCATCAACATTGGCAGCATGTACTCGTTCTTTGGATCGGGGCTGGTGCCTTCCTACAGCGCAGCGAAGGGAGCGATCATCCAGTTGACCAAGTCCATGGCCATCGAACTCGCGCCGCACAACATTCAAGTGAATTGCATCGCGCCAGGATGGATTGAAACGGCGATGACGGTGGCTGTTCACAAAATGCCGCTGAATGATGAAGTCCTTTCGAGGACTCCCGCAGGCCGATGGGGCCAGCCGGATGAACTTGCCGGAACGGCGGTCTACCTGGCGTCGCGCGCTTCGGACTTCGTTACCGGAACTACGATTCGCGTGGATGGCGGCTACGCGATCCGCTGACGCAACGCATCCATCCCCTACTTTCCAACTCCAGTCTTCCGATTTGCAGCTCTTCCGATGTCAATTGTAGAACGCCGCGGTTTTCTCCGAAGGACGAAGCACATCCGAATGTGCGAAAGTAATAAAATAAGGAACGGGAACAGCGGGGATTTATGGCGAACGTGAACAGCAAACGAGGCGTAATCGGAATTCTTACCGGGGGCGGGGACGTTCCCGGGCTGAATCCAGCGATTCGCGGCGTCACTCTGCGCGCCTTGCGCGAAGGCTACCAGGCGATTGGCATTCGCCACGGCTGGGCCGGCCTCGTGGACATGGTGCGCGAGAAGGATTACGACAACTCCGACAATTTTATTCTTCTCGACGAAGAGATAGTCGATCGCGCCGGCCGCACCGGCGGCACATTTCTGCATTCTTCGCGCACCAATCCCGGGCGCGTGGCCAAGTCCAGCGTGCCCGCGCACCTTAGCGGCAAGTTCATTGCGGAAAAGAACGACCTGACTCCCGAAGTTCTGAAGAATCTCGAATGGCTCGGCATCGACACTCTGATTCCGATTGGTGGCGACGACACGCTCAGCTATGGCGTTCGTCTTCACAAAGAAGGCTTCAAAGTCATCGGCATACCGAAAACCATGGACAATGACGTCCCTGGCACTGACTACTGCATTGGATTCAGCACTTGCGTCACGCGCACGATACAGATGGTGAATAGCTTGCGCACGTCCGCGGGCTCGCACGAGCGCTTTATGGTGCTCGAAGTTTTTGGCCGCTACGCCGGCTTCACTGCCATGCTTCCCACTCTGGCAGGCGCCGCCAATCGTTGCGTGATTCCCGAATACAAATTCAATATTGAGCACCTCACCGAGCTGCTCGTTGCCGATCGCCGCAAGAATCCGAGCCGCTACTCGATTGTGCTCGTCTCGGAGGGTGCGACGTTCGAGGGCGGCGCGATGGTGTTCGAAGGCGAAGCGACCGATGCCTTCGGCCACAAGAAACTGGGAGGTATCGGCGACATCGTTGCCGATCAGGTGAAGGACCTCTCCGCCAAGTTCAATAACGGCAAGGAAATCGACGTGATCAGCCAGAAACTCGGTTACCTGGTGCGTTGCGGCGATCCTGATGCGATTGACTCCATAGCTCCCATGGCTTATGGCAATCTCGCTCTCGACTTGCTTCTAAAAAACATCAGCGGCCGCCTCGTCGCGCTCAACAAAGGCCACTACGACAACATTCCGCTTGAGACCGTCACCGCCACCAAGAAGGTCGTCAACGTCAAGGAACAGTACAATACCGAGCGCCTCCGCCCTCAATACGCCAGCTTCGAAATGCGTCCTCTGTTTTTGATTTAGGTTTGGCGCTACAGGAAAAGGCGACGGCTGTTGCCACTCCGGAAATAATCTCCGATAATCCTAGGCTGATGATCACGCGTTTGTTTCGAGTGGTGTGGTTGCTCGTCTGGCTGGAACTTGGGCTGGTGCTGATCCTTGTGCCATGGTCGGAAATCTGGGAGACCAACTATTTTTTGTACCAGTATCCGGCGCTGTCTTTTTTCGTCAACAATCCTTTCATGCGCGGAGCGATTTCGGGCTTGGGCATCATGAATGTTTTCCTCGCACTTGAAGCATTTCGCCGCAGGGCCGCCACCGTTGCCAGCCAGGGATAGCCAACCGGTTATTCACCCGATCGTTCAGCCGATCGCCCCACCGATCATTTGCTATGTGACGGATCGTAAGGCGCTCGCTGGGGACAAGACTGTTCCCGCGCTGCTCGATACGATTCGCGCGGCTGCGGCCGCAGGCGTCGATTGGGTGCAAATTCGGGAGAAAGATTTATCGACGCGCGAGCTTTTCGAGTTCGTCCGGGAGGCAGTGGCGCTCGCGTCCGCGCGCCCGAGCTCAATTGGCCCACGCTCAATTAAAGTGCTCGTCAACGATCGGCTCGACGTTTCTCTGGCTACTGGCGCGGCAGGGGTGCACCTGGGGCACACGTCGATACCGGCGGGTGAAGTAGTTCGCTGGTGCCGCGCGGGAAATGCGCCGGCGGATTTTCTCATCGGCGTTTCGTGCCACAGCCTTGAAGGCGCCGAAGAGGCGGAAAACGCGGGCGCCAGTTATACATACTTCGGGCCAATCTACGAGACGCCTTCGAAAATTGCTTTCGGCAAACCGCACGGCGTTGAGGAACTCGCGCAGGTGACGAAGGCAGTCAGCATTCCGGTGATCGCCATCGGAGGAGTGAACGAATCAAATGCCGCCGACTGTATTCGCGCAGGAGCGGCCGGCGTCGCTGCTATCCGACTAATCCAAGGCGTGGCAAATTCAGACGCACTCAAAGAAGCAGTCACGGCTATTCGCAACTCACGGTGAAGAGTTCAGAAAAAAACGAGGAAGACGAACTGCCTTGGAAAATGGCTACGCGCTGAGCCAGCGTCCGACGGGTTGCAGGCTTTCGACGTGATCGCAGATTACTTTGATTACAGCGGTGATTGGAACGGCAAGAATCAGACCCATCGGGCCCCACAGCCAGCCCCAGAAAAGCAGAGCCACTGTGAGAGCCAGGGCATTGAGGCGGACCCGCCACCCGACCAGCGCGGGCATCAACAGGTTTGCGGCAATCAGGTGGAGCACCGTCATCATCACGACGATGCCGATGAAAGGCTCCACGTGCTTGAATTGTTTGAGTCCAATAATCAAGGGCGGAAACCACGAGAGAACTACGCCGAAGTAGGGAATCAGATTGACCGAGCCTGACACGAGCGCAGCTAGGAACGGAAACTCGAGTCCGATGCTCATGAAAAACATCCAGCTCGCAAACACCAGTATTAAGCCGACCAGCGCTGTGCCGATCACGTAGCTACGCAAGACGAGCGTGACTTCTCCCAGGGTTTGTTTCACTCGCGTGCGCTCCGTGGATGGGAACAGCTGCATCGTGGCGTGCCAGACCTGTCGTTTGGCCGCCAGCATGAAGAACAGAAGAAACGGCACAAATGTCGCCGCCACGAAAACTGCTTCGAGAGCGCCGAGCCGGGACAGCACGGCGTTTCGTACCGGATGAGAATCTGCGACGGCGATGATTCGTTCGCCGGGCTTTTCCGCAGGCTCGATTTCAGATACGTGGGACTCGAATGTTTCAAGTTTCTTGGAGACGGTGCTGGCAACGGCTTTGAGCGGTTTCTGGTAGTTCGGCCAGTCCTGGCCGAATTGATCGAAGCGCAGGATGAGCGTCCAGGCGAGAAGCAGCATCAGGCAGATCGTCGAGAGGACGACGATCAGAGCGCCCAGCGCGCGCGGGACATGCCACTCCTCGAGCCAGTTCACGACTGGATCGAGAAAATAAGCCATGAGAACGGCGACCACCAGCGTGACGAGAACCGTCGAGGCCCAGTAACAAAAGGCAATCACGATACCTGCGGCGATGATTCGCGCGCTTACCGAGTTGGGGGTCGCAGCCGCTTTGACTGGGGGGGTGGTTTCGACTGGCACCCGCGTACGATATCACAGGCGCGCGCGTTGGGAACATGATGTGCCGGGCAGGATAATGGCGTTCGCGGCGAGCGTGAGGGCGGGTTACGAGTTGGTTTGCCTCGCCGGCGGCTGGTGCGGCTGCGCACAGGCGCGATGATAGAATTATTCGCTTGCCTCTCGCGAGTTAGGATCCGATTGAATGGCAACGGAACGCGCAAAACAACTTTTCGGCACGGACGGGATTCGCGGCATCCCCGGCGAATATCCGTTAGACGACGCGACGCTCGAGCGGGTAGGGTCCGCCCTCGGCCTTCATTTGGCGGCTCAGAAAAATGCGGATCGCAAGGCTGCCCGCGTTCTCATCGGCCGTGATCCTCGCGAATCCGGCCCGCACATTGCAGAGTTGATTGCGCGTGGGTTGGTGTCGGCGGGAGCTGAGCCGGTGTCGGCCGGGGTTGTTACTACGCCGGGTGTTGCGTGGCTTGTGAGCCGCGAGGGATTTTCGGCGGGGGTTGTGATTTCCGCGTCGCACAATCCGTATCACGATAATGGAGTGAAGCTGATCTCGTCATCGGGAATGAAATTCCCCGATGCGGCGGAGCATGAGATCGAGCATTTAATTCTTTCGCCGAATGGAACGCCCGCTGCGCGGCGCGCTGCAGATGCCGGACGGGCAAATAGAGAACATCCGGATGGCGACGAAAAATTGCATCGGGATTATCTCGATGGGCTGCGCGCTGCGGCACTGCCTGGTGCGAAATTCGCGGGGATGAAAATCGTGCTGGATTGCGCGAACGGCGCGGCGAGCAAGCTGGGGCCGCAGCTTTTTCGAATGCTCGGCGCCGAGGTGGTGGCGATCAATAACGCGCCGGACGGAAAAAATATCAATGCCGGCTGCGGTTCGCTCCATCCTGAGGGAATGCAGAAGAGCGTCGTCCAATCGCGCGCTACGCTTGGAGTAGCGTTTGATGGAGATGCCGACCGCGCGATTTTTTCCGGCGCTTCGGGAAAGCTGGTGGATGGCGACGGCGTGTTGCTCATTGCGGGTCGCTATATGAAATCCGCCGGCACGCTGAAGGGCAACGTGATTGTCGGGACCACAATGGCGAACCTTGGACTCGAGCGTGCGCTCGACGAATCGGGATTGAAGCTGGTGCGCACGGCCGTCGGCGACCGGTATGTGCTCGAAGAGATGCTCCGCATCGGCGCGAATCTGGGCGGGGAGCAGTCCGGGCACATTCTTTTTCTTGACGATGCTACTACCGGCGATGGGATGCTTACGGCCGTGAAAATCGCGTCGATTGTTTCGCTGGCCGGGCCGCTCGACTCGCTGGTGGCGGATTTGAAGATCTATCCGCAGAAGATCGTGAATGTCCGCGTCAAATCGAAGCCGCCGCTCGAATCTCTTCCGGAAGTTTCGGGGATTCTCGGCGAGGCGGAAAAGGCGCTCGGTAAATCCGGGCGAGTGATTTTGCGTTATTCCGGCACCGAGCCGCTCGCGCGCGTGATGGTGGAAGCTGAGCGCGATGAAGATGTTCGCCGCTGGACGGATTCGTTGGCATCGGCTGTTCGCTCCGCTATCGGCGCCTAACGGCGTTGGCAGTCCTGCAAGAAATCTTCCCTCGCACGTTCTTACCTTGTGAGTGCAACGCTGCAAAACCCAGAAGACAGTTCATTCCGTTTCGTGGATGGAGCAGCACATCGCCTTCGGTCGTGCGGGCACGGCATGCCGTGCCCCTACTGACGGCGAAGGATGCCTCGCGTTCGAGGGAACTTTTTGCTTCGCCACGACATTACAGATAGTAGAGAGCTAAAAAGGCGAGAGGTTCAGGGCGGCGAGAACGAAATGATCGCGATTCAAAGGCACTTTAACGGAAACTTCGATGGCGACTGACGAGCAGCTGATTCTTGAATTCCAGAAAGGTTCCCGCGAAGCCTTCAGCGAACTTTTTCTTCGCTACCGGGAGCTGATCTACGCATTCTTCCGGCGCCGGATGAAAGATGCGGCGCGCGCGGAGGAACTAGCGCAGGAAACTTTCGTCGCCATCCTGCGTGGCATCCAGCGATATGAGCCACGCGCTACTTTTCGCACGTATCTTTTTGGCATTGCGTACAAGATTCTGGCCAATGACCGCCGCAAATTGGACCAGAACTCCGGCGGCGCGGGGTCTGGGTTCGATTTGCCCGACCCCTCCGCGCCCGGAAACGCGGAGACGGGGATCTGGGTTCGCGAGGCCATCGCAAAGCTCGACGGCAACGATCGAGAAGTGCTGCTGCTGCGCGAGTATGAGGAGTTGAGTTACGAGGAAATCGCTGGCGTGCTGCGCGTGCCGGTGAATACGGTGCGGTCGCGCCTCTTCCGCGCGCGCCTGGCACTGAAAGAAATTCTGGTGAGTGTTTCGGGAAAATCAGTGAGGAAAGAAAATGCGCTTAACTCATCCATTTGAGCAAGAAGAGGTGATGGCCTACCTCGACGGCGAAATCTCCGCCGACCGTGCGTCGGAAATCGCGCAACACATGCAACAGTGCGCGGAATGCCAGGAATTAGCTGCCAGTTTCCGCAATTTGTCGCAACAGCTTGTGGCGTGGGAAGTGGAACCGTCACCCGCGCACCTGACGGAACAGATGAATGGGCAGATTGTTGGGGCCTCTGATCAGAAGTCGCAACCCAAGCCTGCCAGACCAGAGATGACCCCATTACAGCGGCTCTATCATTTCATCTTTTCGTGGAAAAATGGCCGGTTGGGGTGGGCGCTCGGCGGAGCGCTGATGGCGATTCTTTTGCTGGTGACTATTGGCCGGACAAATCTCATGAAAGCTCCGCAGTTAGCTGCGCGTGAGGGGGAATTGCGGGCGCTCCAACAAAGGATAGAGCAGGAAAGGATCGCTAGTTCTCTTGAGAACAATCCGTCGGGCGACCATTATTCTGTCTCCATCGTACCCGGCAATGCCGCACCGGCTTCGCCACCGCCACCGTCCCCAGCAACCAACGGTCGGTCAATCGTCACACTCTCAAACCCCGGGATTGCGACAGATTCAAATGGGCAGTTCCATGGGCTTGGCGATCACGCCAAAAATACATTCAACACTGATGGCCAGCCCATCACCGACCAACAAAGCAAGGTTTTGATCGCGCGCACTGCGTCGCTGTCGCTGGTCGTGAAGGATTTCGCGAACATCGAAGCGGCGGTGAAAAATGTGGTGTCTCGTCATTCCGGCTATATCGGCGAACTCAATACTTCTACGCCGCCCGACGCGGCAAAAACATTCTCGGCCACGCTAAGGGTGCCTTCCGCGCAACTCGAGCCGGCGCTTGCGGAATTGAAGCAGCTCGGCCGCGCGGACCAGGAGTCGCAGGCGGGCGAAGAAGTGACGAAGCAGTATGTGGATCTCGCCGCTCGGCTGAAGAATTCGCGAGCGACCGAAGAGCGCCTGCTCAGCGTGCTGCGCAACAACACGGGCAAAGTGAAAGACGTGCTCGAAGTGGAGAACGAGATCTCGCGCGTCCGCGGCGAAATCGAAGAAATGGAAGCCGACCAGCGCACACTGCAGGCCCGCATCGACTTCGCGACGATCACCCTTTCGGTCACTGAAGAATATAAGGCAAGCCTGAACGGCGCGCCGTCGTCAACGAGCACGCGGCTACACAATGCCTTCGTCATGGGCTATCACAGCGTGGTCGAAAACATAATTGGGCTGCTGGTGTGGCTGCTCGAGTCCGGCCCAACGCTGCTCTTGGGGGCGGCTTTGCTCTTCTTTCCCATTCGCTGGGGCTGGAGGCGAATGCGACGTGCGCTAAAAACCGCGCGGAAGCCGGTAGCCGCCCAGGCCTAGACTTCGTCCAATGCTGCGTTTTCACTGAGCGCGCCGAGACATCCTTCCAAAGAATGTAGAAAACAGGAGACCTGAATTTCAGAAACTGGAGGTTTCCGGATTCAGGGTCATTCAAAAATGCTTTATGACGAGCTAAGTCATGTCCTGCCAATCCGAGGTTCCTATCGCTGAAGAATGAAACTGGTGGCACTCCGCGTGCAATTCAGATGAGTGGCTGTCTCTTATCCCGGGGTGGGCCGGTTTCGCCGCGCCGAAACCGGAATCTTGGGTAGAGCAATAAAGGGAGTCCCTCTGGGGCTCCCTTTTTTATTTGGTACCAGCACAACTGCGAAATGGGAAACAAAAATAGGGGGCGCGACACTGCTTACCTGCAATGGCAACGCGCTGCAACTTTCGCGAGCGGGCACGGCATGCCGTGCCCCTACGGAGCAGCATGGCGGGAACATGGTTCTCAATCACTATTCAGCGGTCCATAACGGCGTGCTGCATTCGTCGCAGGCCATTTCTACGTGGTCGAGGGCGGCGAGAATTTCTGCGATCGTGGGAAATTTGTGGCGGTCGATGCTCCATTGCGCGAAAAGTTCGCCGTAGCGGTCCGTGACGAATACGCCGCCGCGGACCAATCCGCGCGATGCGAATGCATCCGCGCCTAGGAAAGCGCGTGCCGAATTTCCCGGCATGTCCGCGCCGACGATGATTCCCGGCGGGAGTGAATCGGTGAGGCGGCGCGGGGGCTGCTCGAGAAAAACGACCAGCGTGACCACCTCTTTTTCGCACAACGCAGCGGCGCTTGCCACGAGAGCGCGCAGAAATTCCTCGCACGGCCCGCAATCGGTATCAAGAAACGCGATGACGAGATTTTTCTTCTGTTTGTAATCCCATGCGCGGACGGTGCGTCCGTCAGAAGTGTGAATCGTCAGTGGCGGGACGAGTTGCCGATTGCGTAGCACGGCGCCTCAATAAGCTCGGCTTCGGCCCAATGATATCACCGTTGACGAGAGTGCCAGTCGCAGGTACACGAAGGAAATAAAAAAGGGCGCTCCGTTGGTCGGAACGCCCTTCTGATTTGTTTGAAGCTTGGCGATCTCTAGCTGCAGCCTGAGGTGCTGCCGCAGTTCGCGCATTTGTAGCAGCTGCCGTTGGGCGTCATCAGCATGCCGCATTCTGAGCACGATGGTGCGTCGTCGATAGCTGCGCGCGGGCGCGTAGCTTCCGGCTCGGCTAGCTTCGCGACATAGGAAGGTGCCGCCGCTTGCGCGGATGAGAGTGCAGGCGATGATGCCGCAGCTTCGGCCTCTGAGGCTAAAGCGGCTGCTACATCCGCATCCAGATAATCGGGCGAGATGAATTTGCCGCCGAGCCATCGGCCGATATAGTCCACGATCGACTTCGCGTAACGGATTTGCGGGTTGCCGGTGTAGCCCGAAGGCTCGAAGCGCGAGTTGACGAATTTGTCCACGAGCGCGCGCAGCGGGACGCCATATTGCAACGAGATGGAGACCGAAAGCGCGAACGCGTCCATGATTCCGGAAAGCGTGGAGCCTTCTTTCGCCATCTTGATAAAGATTTCGCCCGGGGTCCCGTCGGAATATTTTCCAACTGTGAGATAGCCTTCGTGGCCGCCGATTGAAAACTTGTGCGTGATCGAATCGCGCTCGGCTGAAAGCTTTCGTCGCTGTGTGCCCGGGAAAAGATTTTGCTGCGCTGGAACGGCTTCAGCAATCGGCGCAGTAACCGTTGCCACAGCCGCAGGTATCACCGCAGCCGGCTTCTCTTCTTCTTTCTTGCCTGCGGCCGAAAGCGGCTGCGAGCGCTTCGAATTGTCGCGATAGATGGCCACGGCCTTGAGTCCAAATTTCCAGGACTCGATGTAAGCCTCCATGATGTCTTCCACCGTGGATTCTTCCGGCATGTTGATTGTCTTGCTGATCGCGCCAGAGATGAACGGCTGCGCCGCCGCCATCATGCGCAGGTGACCGCGCCAGGAAATCGAGCGGCCCCCGCCCATCGAGGTGAGCGAGCAATCGAACACGGCGAGATGCTCGGGCTTGAATCCGGGCGCACCTTCGATCGTGCCATTCGCGTCAATGTAATCCACAATCTGCGCCACTTGCTCCGGCGGATAGCCAAGCTTCATCAGTGCTTGCGGCACGGTGTTGTTGACGATCTTGATCACGCCGCCGCCAACGAGCCGCTTCTGCTTTACGAGCGCGAGGTCAGGCTCGATGCCGGTGGTATCGCAATCCATCATGAAACCGATGGTGCCGGTGGGCGCGAGCACGGAAACTTGCGAATTCTTGTAGCCAAAGCGTTCGCCGAGCGCGACGGCATCGTCCCAGGATTTTTGCGCCGCATGCAGCAGCGAAGGCTGGACGTTGTCTTCTTTGATTGGCCGCAGCGCGTCGCGATGCATACGCACCACGTCGAGCATTGCATCGCGATTGCGCAGGTAACCGCCAAAAGGCCCCATGCGCTCGGCAACGCGCGCCGATTGCGCGTAGGCCTCGCCGGTCATCAACGCCGTGATCGCGCCGCAGAAATCTCGGCCGCCGTCTGAATCATAGGGAAGCGCGAGTGACATCAGCAGCGCGCCGAGATTCGCGTAGCCAAGTCCGAGCGGCCGGTAATCGTGCGAATTGCGCGCGATGCGCTCGGTGGGATAGCTGGCGTTGTCGACCAGAATTTCCTGCGCCGTGATCGTCACATCCACCGAGTGACGGAAACCCTCGGTGTCAAACTGGCCATTCGAGCCCAAAAACTTTAGAAGATTCAGCGACGCGAGATTGCAGGCCGTATCGTCAAGGAACATGTACTCCGAGCACGGATTCGAAGCGTAGATGCGGTCAGTGGCCTTGCAGGTGTGCCAGCGATTGATCGTCGTATCGTACTGCATTCCGGGATCGCCGCACTGCCAGGCCGACTTTGCCATCTCCTTCAGCAAATCCTTGGCGCGATATTGGTCGCAGGCTTTGCCGTCGTTCACGTTTCGGGTCCACCAGTCACGATCTTCTTCGGCGGCGCGCATGAAATCGTCGGTGACGCGGACGGAATGGTTCGCGTTCTGGAAGAAAACCGAGGCGTACGCCTCGCCATCGATCGAGGGGTTGTAACCCTGCTCGATCAGCACGTGCGCTTTGCGCTCTTCCTTCATTTTCGACTCGATGAATTCCATGATGTCCGGGTGATCAGCGTTGAGGATCACCATCTTCGCCGCGCGGCGCGTCTTGCCGCCGCTCTTGATCACGCCTGCGAACGCGTCGAAGCCCTTCATAAAACTTACAGGTCCTGAGGCGATGCCGCCACCGGAGAGCGATTCCTTGCTGCCGCGCAGCGAGGAGAAATTCGTTCCCGTGCCGGAGCCCCACTTGAAGAGCATGCCTTCCGTCTTGGCCAGGTTCATGATCGAATCCATGTTGTCCTGGACGGAATTGATGAAGCACGCCGAGCATTGCGGCTTCGCCTGCACGCCTACGTTGAACCACACCGGCGAATTGAACGCCATTTTTTGCTCGACGAGCAGGTGAGTGAGTTCGTCGCGGAAAATATTGCGGGATTCGGCGGAAACGAAGTAACCGCCTTCCTCGCCCCAGCGCACGATCGTATCGACAACGCGCGCGATCAATTGCCTAACGGAGGTCTCGCGCTCAGGCGAGTTGGGCTTGCCGTGAAAATATTTCGAAACTACGATGTTTGTAGCGGTCTGCGACCAGGACTTTGGAACTTCTATGTTTTCCTGGCGAAAAATTACCTGCCCCTTATCATTGCCTATAAGTGCGGTGCGACGCTCCCATTCAGCCGCGTCAAATGGTGACACTTTTCCGTCTGTAAACCGGCGCTGAAATTCCAGTCCGGTCGCTCGCCTCGTAACTTGTTGTGCTTCTGTATGCCCGTTCAATGCTGTTCTCGTTTCTGCCATCTCTGCCTCCGCGCCGGCAGTACTTCCGCCGTGATGTTCGCCGGGAAACCGTGCGGGAGGGTCAACTGCTATTTTACTCCCAACCGCGCAGGCCCGGAACCCTTGTTGTTAACCGAGCTATCTTCGGAGCAGATCGGGGAGCCGGTTGTAATTCAGCGCCGCAACGATCCAATTGCGTTTGCGTTGCCTCAGACCGGAAAAAAGAGAAATGCCCAGCCAAGCCGCGCTGGAAATCCAAGCGCGGTGTGACTTGCGGGCGGTTCCCTTCGGATTTTCGGTAAAACCCGGTCTGCTATCTGCGCTAACCGGCTGCTCTAAGCAGCGAAGAACCGGTTCACGTTCCCCCGAGTCTGGGTGCGCAGTATCAGCGGTGGAAGAAAAGTTGTCAAGAAAAATTCATACTGTAACCACAAAATATTTGGCAGCAGTTGTCGAAAGCGTCTATCCGTAGTGGTACATGTGCGGGCGGCCACAAGTTACTTTCTCTGCCTGAAGAGCATCATATTACTATGAGCACCATGACTTCGAAGCTCTTGCGTACGCTGGCGATCGGAATTGCTATGGCCGCTTTAGGCCTGCCAGTTCGCGCTCAGGAAACCGCGAAGGCTGCGGTCTCGTCTGCGGCAGAGCACGTATTCGCGCAAAAAGTGGCTTTGCCGGGCGTGCCGAATTTTGGCCAGGTTACGCCATCGCTTTTCCGCGGCGCTCAACCATCTGACGATGGATTCAGCGCGCTTGCAAAAATGGGCGTGGGTATCGTGGTGGATTTAAGGGGCGACAGCGACGACGAGCGCGAGCGTGTTACAAAGCTTGGAATGGAATACGTTGCGATTCCGTCCCATTGCTCGCACATGACGGAAGATGGCGTCGCAAAGTTCCTTACTATCGTGCGCGAACATCCGGACAAAAAAGTCTTCATTCATTGCAAGTATGGTGTAGATCGCACAGGTATGATGGTGGCCGCCTATCGGATTTCGCAGGGCTGGACGGCCGAAGAATCGCGGCGCGAGATGGAATCATTCGGTTTTTCACTCAAGCACCGGATGGTTTGCCCGGGCCTGAGCTCCTTTGAGTCCGACTTTCCCAGCGCCTTCGCAAACAGTTCCGCGTTCGAAAATCTTCGCCCGTCCGCTGCTCTTCCTTCGGCTCAGCCGGCTTCTTCGAATACGAACTAGCGGGCTGTTGCTTCAATGCTCATCAATTTTGCACCTGTACCCGATCCATGTCCAAAAAGCTGGCCTGAGGAACCCGCCACCGCCGGGGCGAAATGTGTTGTTCGAAGCAACACCTCGGGTATTGACACGAGCTAATCATCTAAAAAAAAATAATAATGACGGCCATGACTAGCACGGCAATCGAAATCGAGGGTCTGACGAAAGACTACGCCCTGGGGTTCTGGCGCAAGCGCATGCGACGGTCGCTCGACAATCTTTCACTGCGCGTCGAAGACGGCGAAATCTTTGGTTTTCTGGGTCCGAACGGCGCCGGTAAGACCACCACGTTGAAGTTGCTGATGGGGCTGATTTTCCCCACGGCTGGAACGGCGCGCATCCGCGGCAAGTCGATCGACGACGTCAGCATGCACCGCGAAATCGGCTATCTTCCCGAGCAGCCTTATTTCTATGACTACCTGACGGCGCGCGAACTGCTCGACTACTACGCCCGATTTTTTGGCTTCGCTTCTGCTGATCGCCGTGAGCGCGTGGCGCGATTTCTCGAACTCGTCGGTCTCACCTCGGCAGCCGACGTTCAGCTGCGAAAATTCTCGAAGGGCATGCTTCAGCGCGCGGGAATTGCCCAAGCAATCTTGCATGATCCAAAGGTCGTCTTTTTGGATGAGCCCATGTCCGGCCTCGATCCCATCGGCCGGCGCGAAGTCCGCGACATTATTCTCGATTTGAAAAACCAGGGTCGCACTGTGTTTTTCTCCACCCACATTCTCTCCGACGCCGAAATGCTGTGCGACCGGGTCGCCGTGCTGGTTGACGGGAAATTGCAGGGTGTGGGCGCTCCGGGTGAAATCGTTTCGATGGACGTCGTCGCGATGGACATTCTCTTTGAACTGAAAGAGGGCCGCGCGCTGCCTCAAGCGCTCGCAGCCTTCACGACAAAAGCCGGGGCACACTATCGCGCCGAAGTTCCTGAAGCGGACCTTTACGCCACGCTCGAAAAACTGCGCGGCTGCGACGCGCGCATCCTTTCCGTGCAGCCTGTTCGACCATCGCTGGAAGAATATTTCTTCCGCATGGTGAATCGCGAGAAAGCGGCTTCTCACGCTGTGGAGGTTCTGGCTCGATGAGCGCGATGCCGGGAGTCGTCGCCGTCAATACGTTCCGCGAAGCGGTCCGCGACCGCGTCCTCTACAATCTGGTTTTCTTCGCGCTGATGATGATCGGCGCGGCGATTCTTGTTGGGCAGATCTCCATCGGAATTGACAGCCTCGTCATCACAAATCTGGGCCTTTCGGCGATTTCCGCCTTCGGGCTCGTTATGGCAATCTTCATCGGAGTCGGCCTGATTTACAAGGAAATGGAGAAGCGCACACTCTATAGCCTGCTCGCGAAGCCGATCCGCCGCTGGCAATTCATCGTCGGAAAATACGCGGGCCTGCTGCTCACGCTATTCGTGAACACCTGTTTCATGACGATTGGAGTGGGTGCAGCGCTCCTCTACGTAAACCGCTCGTTCGCACGCTCGGATGTATACATACTCGTGGCGGTGTATTTCATCCTGCTCAAATTGGCTATCGTCACGGCGCTGGCGCTCTTTTTCTCGTGCTTTTCAACGCCGATGCTGTCCACCCTTTTCACTATCGGAATTTATCTCGCGGGAATGTTTTCCACCGATTTACTGAACATCGGCACGGTGACGAAGAGTCCCGCCGTCAAAGCCATCACGCGAGTTCTCTACTACGTGCTCCCCAACTTCCACAATTTCGATGTAATTGGCCAGGCCTCTCACGGCTTTGCGATTCCGCCTCAGCTCATCTTGCAGAATACCCTGTACGCGCTGCTCTACTCGGCGATCCTGTTGGTTGCGGCGGCAGCGGTATTTTCGGGACGGAATTTGAAGTGAGTGACCGACATCGGAATCCGGTCGCATGGCTGGCAGCAATCTTAGTGCCGGTGTTGTTCGTGTCCGTCGTCGCGCTGCAACGGGGAATCGATTCCTCTCGCGGCACACTCGAAAAACAGGGTGACGAACTTCTCGTTCAGTCTGGCCCGCTTCTGAAAAGACTCAGCCTCGGCTATGACGCTCTGCTTGGCGATATTTATTGGACTCGCGCCGTGCAGTATTACGGCGCCAAGCTGCCCACGTCCGATCGCGATTTCCATTTGCTGGCGCCGTTGCTCGACGTCGCCACGACGCTTGACCCATATCTTGTCCCCGCATACCACTTCGGAGCCTTTTTTCTCTCAGAGAAGCAGGGCGGAGCTGGCCGGCCCGATCTCGCCGTGGATCTAGTGAAGAAAGGAATCGCTGCGAACCCAAGTAACATACAGATTTCAGCCGACCTCGGATTTATTTACTACATGAAGTTGAAGGATTATGAGAAGGCGGCGGCTACGTATCTGGAAACCAGCAAGATTCCTGGTGCCTCGCAACTATTCAAAGTCCTGGCTGCGCGTATCGCCTCGAAAGGCGGAGCCCTCGATACTTCCCGCATGATCTGGTCGGAAGTGTACGAGACCACGAAGGATGAGAAGATAAAGAAGCATGCGCTCGAAGAATTAAAGGGGTTGAAAGCTCAGTCGGATGAAATGCAGCTCGATCAACTCGCGCAGGACTACCACTCTCGCTTCGCCGGCTATCCGCAATCTACGCGTGACTTGGTCGAAGCAGGAATGATCAAGGGCGTTCCGGTAGATCCGGATGGCTTTCCCTATGCATTTGGACCGGATGGCAAATCCCAACTGGATCCCAAAAGCACTATAAAGATTGACCCCGGCGTAGCCACTCCCAAATAATCGCATCCGCTTCGGATTCGAAGTTGATTCGCAGCCCTATTCGTAACGCAGCGCTTCCACCGGATTCAATTTCGACGCCTTTGTCGCAGGCCACACGCCGAATATCAGCCCAATTCCCACAGATACCGTGAATCCGACGATCACCGCCCAAAGCGGCACGATCGCCTTCAGAGAACTCACCACTGGAATCAACATCACGATCCCGCTGCCAACAATGATTCCGATCAGCCCGCCGGTTCCTGTCAGCGTCATCGCCTCGAACAAGAATTGCCAGGTGATGTCGCGGCTCCGCGCCCCAATCGCTTTTCGCACGCCGATTTCGCGCGTTCGCTCTGTCACCGAAACGAGCATTATATTCATCACGCCCATTCCGCCGATCAGCAGCCCGATCGAACTCAGCACCACGATCACCAGCACCACGCCGCCGATGATGTCGTTGAACTGCTTCACCATTTCGACGTTCGTTTGTATCGCGAAGCTATCAGGCTTGTCATACGGAACATTTCGCCGCCGCCGCAGCACGTCGCGAATCTGATCCACCGCCAGATCGAGCTTCCCCGGATACGCCAAAATCCGCATCGCCAGCTCGAAGCTCGCCGGATAGATTTTGAAAAACGTGTAATACGGCATCACCACGCGCCGGTCTTCATCCGACGTCCCAAAGAGTCCCACCGGCTTTTCCAGCACGCCTATCACGCGGAAATTCACGCCGTCCACAAGCACCTGCTTATCGAGCGCCGCATCCACTTTTCCAAAAAGCGCCGTGGCGATGTTTTCGCCAAGCACCACCACATTCTCGCGATGCTCGTTCTCGGTTTCGGTGAAGAATCGCCCGGCTTTGATGTTTGCGTTCGAATAAACCTCAAGGTACGCCGGAAACGTTCCGCGGAATTCGCCACCCGCCACCTGGTTACTTTGGTAACGCACCGTATGCGGCTGCGTCCACTCGAAAACGGAAACCGCCGTTTGTTTCACCGCCGGGCATTGCGTCATCACCGCCTGTGCATCCGCAAACGTCAGCGGTTTGCGCTCACGCTCTTCTTTTGGCCGGCGCCCGTTCAGCCCCGGGCCTTGCGTAAAACGCGCCACCCACGCCGTGTCCAGGCCCTCGGATGCAATCTCCTCCGAAATCGACGTGCGGAATCCCTGCACCAGGCCGACCACGAGGATGATCAGCGCTACGCCGATCAAGACGCCCAGCACTGCAAGAAAACTTCGCAGCTTGTGCGTTCGAATCGTGTCGAACGCAAGCCCGAGATTCTCGCGAAAATCCTGTCGCACCGGCATCATCTCAGTTCTCCGCCCGCAACGCTTCGATGGGATCCAGCTTCGACGCCCGCACCGCCGGATAAATTCCAAAAAACAAGCCAACTCCCGTCGAGAGCGCCAGCGCAATGGAAACCGCGTACAGCGGCGTCGAAATCGGCACAGGGCTGGCCGCGCGCACAATCGCAGCGATCGCCAGCGCCAGAATCACCCCAATTACGCCGCCCAGCGTCGCCAGCATTGACGACTCCACCAAAAATTGCATCACGATTTGCCCGCGCCGCGCGCCCAGCGATTTCCGCAATCCTATCTCCCGTGTCCTCTCCGTCACGCTCGCCAGCATGATGTTCATGATCACAATTCCGCCCACCACCAAAAACACCGATGTCACCCAGATCGCGATTCCAAAAGCGTTTCCCGTAATCCGGTTCCAGATCCCGGTGATCGAGTCCGGCATGATGATCGCAAAGTTGTCATCCTCTTCGTAGCGCAGATGGCGGCGCGTCCGAATAATCACGCGCGCTTCGTCTTCCGCGGCCGACATCCACTCCGGCCCGCGCGCCTGCACGAACATCGTCACCGAATCGCCGTGCTGCAGCCATACCGACCGATACGTTCGCAGCGGAATCATCACGAAGTTGTCTTGCGGCTGGCCAAGTACCGTTCCTTTCGGCTTCGCCACTCCGACGATCTGATACTGGCCCTGCCCCGCGCGAATTTCTTTCCCCAGCGGATCCACTCCCGGCATCAGCTTGTTCACCACATCCATTCCAATCACGCAGACGTTGGCCGCATGGTCTTCGTCTGCCTGTGTGAAAAGCCGCCCGCTTCCCACTTCCATCTGGCGAATATCGGCAAACGCCGGCGTCGCCCCCAGGATCGTCACGTCTTCGCTCAATCCGTTTCCGTAGCGCACGTCTGCCACATTGTTCTGCTCCGCCGCCACGGCCGATGCCAGCTTCATTCCGTCTCGCAGCGCTTCGTAATCCGACATATCGAGTGGCGGCCGTTTTTTCGCCTTCGTCCATTGATCGAGATTGGTAACGATGCCGATCTTGTCCACCACCAGTGCGTTCGCCCCCAGGTTGGCCACTTTGTCGGACACGTAAACGTTAAGCCCGTTGAGCACAGATATCACCGCCACGAGCGTCGTTACCGCCAGGATCACCCCCAGCAATGTGAGAAATGTTCGCAGCTTGTGCGATCGCAGCGTATCGAGCGCGATGAGAAAGGTCTCCTGCAGACCCACCACGGCCCGCTGGATTTGCGCTAATCGGGAAGGTTCGTTCACTCTATCCATTATAGACGGCTGACTAGCCCAAAAAGTTCAGCGCCCATCAGAAACAATCTTGTAACACTTCGTTCCCTCCACCGGGGCCTTCAAAAGCAGAATTGCGGTTACAATAGACTTGCAACTCGGCTGCCAGCCAGCGCAATCCAAACGGAATCGCCCACTCGATGCCCAAATCGTTTGCCATCTCCATTACCGTCGCCACGCTAGCTCTCGCGGTCCTCTCCCCGGGCTTCGCTCGCCCCACCCAGCAGGCCCAGCCTCCGACTGACGCTGAGCTCCTGGCTCGCGCCGATAAGCTCATCGCCAACCAGCATCGCAACGAGCAGTTTCTCGACGAGTACGAGCGCCTCGAGCGCCAGGTGGATCAAACGGCCGGCATGACGCCGAAAATTCTCGAAGACCGTACCTACCGCATCGTCCCGACCGGCACGGGAACCATGAAAATACTCGTCAGCGACCGCGGCAAGCAGGTTGAGCCCGCGGATTACCGCAAGGAGCTTCAGCTTTGGCAACAGGCACTTGAACTCGCGCTGAAGCCCGACGATTCACGCGCCAAAGCTGCCTACGCGAAATTCGAGAAGAAGAAAAAAGATCGCGCCGAATTGATCAATAGCATGAGAGAAGGCCTTCTCCGCAAATGGATCGGACAAGAGACGGTCGACGGCCACCTGTGCGACGTTATTCAGCTGGATCCCAACCCTGAATTCCATGCGCACTCCATGCTTCAGGAAGCAATCACGCGTGTCACCGCAAAAATCTGGGTGGACCATGCTGCGAATCAGCTTGTCCGGGCGGAGGCTCATGTGGTTCGCGACATCTCGTTCGGCGGGGGCATACTCGGAAAACTCTATCGTGGAGGCGTTTTCGCCTTCTCTCAATCCGAAGTCGCTCCTGGCGTCTGGCTTCCCTCTCGCTATCAATACGATTACACCGCGAGAAAGTTTCTCTTCACTTTTGAGCAGCATCAATGGATTGAAGTCTCGCGTTACCGCCGCGTCGGCTCGCCGAAGGAAGCCCTCGCTCTCGTGCAGAGCGAGCTTGCCAGCGGCAAATCCCTCACAGCCGACCCGTAACTTTTCCGCGCCGGCTGGGTTTAATCTCGTAGCTCCGATCGCATCCTTAAGCGCTTAATAGTGATAAGTCTCGCGGCCTCGTAGGAGGCATCATGGGCTTGCCATTCTTTGCACGGCTCTCGTTTGCTGCTCTTGCGGCATTGCTGTTTACATTGGGCGCAACGCCAGAGATTCACGCGCAAAACGCGCCTGCACCAGCGTCAGTTCCAGCCTCCGGATCCACTCAATCGCAGCCACAGCCGCAAACGCCTCAGAAAAAAGTTTGGACAAATGAAAATCTCGGCGGATCTCATAACCAACCCGACGATTCATCGGCCGCCGCTCAACCGGATTCCAATGCAGGCGCAACCGCACCGGCAAAACCAAAGACCAAGAAAGACGCAAAGTGGTATCACGATCAGATCGCAAGGCTGCAGGCGCAAATACCGCCTCTCGATAAGACGATTGCCGAGTTGCAGGCCGCACTCGAAGGCAAGACGCTCAACGAGCCGCTGCGCTACGGCGGCAATCGAATCGGTGATTGGAAAGAGCAGTTGCAGCAGCTTGAAACAAAGCGACAGGACACGCTAGACAAAATTGCCGCACTCGAAGACCAAGCACGCCACAACGGCGTCGCAACCAACGCGCTTCCGTAGCCGCGCGCTCGGCGCCCCAATACAAAAAGCCCCGAGGCCATGTCGGCCCCCAGGGTTTTTTCGAAACCACGGTTCAGCATTAGTTAAGAAACGCTGGTTCTAGTCGCCCGCAGCCTGCGCCTTCTTCTGGCTCATCTGCTGCTGGATTTGCTCCTGGAATTTCCGCATCGCCTCGGTTGAGCCGGGTGCCACCTTTTCTCGCCATGCTTCATAGCGCTTGCAGTGCTCTTCGAGGTTGCTCAGAAATTTCGGATTGCTGAACATTGTCCGAAACGCTCCCACCACGGGCTTGATCCTCTCCCAGGTACCCCATTGTTCGCCGGTACTCTCGAAGAAGAGCTCTTCGTCCACCAGTCCGCGATTGGCGATGCCCGCCACCATGTCCCAGTAGCTCATCACCATCCGCATGTAGGCGTTTTCCTGGCTCCCGAAGGGCGCGATGCGCATCACGTCTTCGGCGCTCTTCACGTTGAAGTTCTGGAAATACCAGTCACGCGCCTCTCGAAGTTTCGGCTCTCGCCGCAAATCGTACAACTTCAACATCAAATTCACTTGCTCGTGCGTTGCATTTCCCATTTTTCTTTCTCCTATTTATACTTGGTTTTTACGCCCCTGTAAGACCATTCGCACTCCAAACCGACTCATTGATAGCGATCGTGATGCCGAACCCACGCCATCCCGTGCTTCAGCCCTTCTTCGTCCCGGCCCTTCGGCGTCAGGTCCAGGAAGTTATAAGCCCCGATCAGAATATCCAGACCCCGTGAATACGTCGAGTACGTATGGAAAATCTCACCGCCTGCATCCTTGTAGAACACGCTGGCGCCCGGCCACTCTTCTCCGCCAAACTTGCTCTGCATTTCGAAGTTATAGAAAGTATCGCCCTTCGCCAGTTGGTCTTTCGTGAATGAAACGTGATAGTCGAAATTGAAATCGCTCCCCGACGACGAAACCCACTTAAAACCCCATCCCATGCGCTTCTTGAACACCTCAATTTCCGGCAGCGGCGCTCGGGAAACAGCCACAAGCGTCACGTCTCGCTGCGCCAGGTGCACCACCGATGGATTGAAATGATCCGCGAGGAATGAACAGCTCGGGCAGCCCTCCTTCCATCCCGGTCCGAGCATGAAGTGATAGACGATCAGCTGGTTTCGCCCGTCAAAAAGCTCAGCCAGTGTCTCTTTTCCCTTTGGTCCCTGGAACGTGTACTGCTTTTCCACCTTTTCCCAGGGCAGCTCGCACCGCTCCCGGCTCAGCTCGTCTCGCAACTTCGTGAACTCTTTCTCTTTCTTCAACAGTTGCTTTCGCGCCGCAAGCCATTGGTCCCCTGGTACCACTTGCGGAGCAATCGTCCTGCTGCTCGCCGTGCTAGACATGTTGATCTCTCCTTGTATTCAAATTTCTGGGCTCAGTCGCTTTCACACGCCCGGTGAAGCGCCCTTCGGATCTTTTGTGGCCGCGCAGCTTTCCTGCAATTGCCGTCAGCCCGCCTGTTGATATCGCCCCGGTTATGATCAGTGCCGCCGTCGCCATACACGCTGGACACATTTCTCACCTCTTTGAATCTTTACGCCGTCCGGCTTATGCGCCAGTCTTGCGTCCCGCCTGAGCCTCGGCACGCTTCCGAACGTTTTCGTTGATGTGCCCCCATCCGGTCGATACTCCCTTTCGATGATCGTCGGCAATCAATCCCAGCGCCAGGTGATGAAACTGAATCAGCGTCACGCCGTCCGCCTCGCTCAACCGGTACTGCACATTCGAAATCGCGGGATACGACATAAACAGCGGCCCAGTGATTTCCAGTAGCGTAGGACGCTTGATCGCCTGCACCACTCCCCAGAAGTGCCCGTCTTCGCCTCCCAGATCGCGAAACCATCTGCCGCCAGGCCGCGCTTCCAGCGTCATCGGCATTGCCGTTCCGTCGCCTCTCTCATTCCCCGGCCCAAGCTGTTCAAGCAGCGCCGCGAACGTGGTCTCCAGCGACGCCCGCACTCGGACTTCCTCGTTGATGCTTAACGTCAGGTTTTCAAGCTGCATAGCCGTTCCAATCATCGTTGCTCTCCTTTGTGAAAATCAGATTAACGACTGTTATTCCGCCTTCTCGGGGTCCTCTCGGGGTCCTCTAGCCGCCGCCCGCTCTTCGGCTCGTTCCTTCACGCGTTGCAGTTGATGTTTCCAGAAACGCTCGAACGTCTGCGTCCACTCGTACATAGGCCGGATCGCTTCCGCATCAAGGCTGTAAAGCATATTCCGTCCCTCCCGCCGCACCCGCACAAGTCCCACATCCCGCAACACCCGCAGGTGCTTCGATACCGAGGGCTGTTCGAGCCCCAGCGCAGCGACGATCTCCCTCACCGGCCTTTCCTGCATCGCCAGGTAGTTCAAGATCTCCCTCCGCAGAGGCTCAGCCACCGCATTAAACGCATCGGAAGTAGTAGCAGCTCTGGGCACACCCAAATATACATTCCCATATAGGAATATGTCAAGCAAAAAATTCCACGTTTCCCCGGGTAGCCACGACGACGCCTTCCTCGTCGTGGGCCGTTTTTATGGTCAGCGGCCCTGCGCAAAAAAAGCCCCGAGGCCTATTCCACCTCGGGGCTTCTCATTCCTAAGCGGGGTGCTGCACCCCACCTTCAGTTATTTTGTCGTCTTTCGTTTAGGTTGTTCGGTCATCCCGAGCGAAGTCGAGGGATCTCTCTTCGCTCTTGTCCGCCAGCGTCTCCGCCGCCCGACAGCCTACCGCGCCGCCGCCGCAACCTCCTTCTCGATCGGCGCGCCAACCAAATTCCCCCACTCCGTCCACGACCCGTCGTAATTCTTCACGTTGTCGTACCCCAGCAAATACTTCAGCACAAACCAGGTGTGCGAACTCCGCTCCCCAATCCTGCAATACGCGATAATTTCGTGATCGCCGTTCACGCCCTTCGCGCCATACAGCTGCTTCAAAGCATCCGCCGGCTTGAACGTGCCATCCTCATTCGCCGCCTGCGCCCAGGGAATATTCGCCGCCCCCGGAATATGACCCGCCCTCTGCGCTGTCTCGCTCATCCCCGGCGGCGCAATAATCTTCCCCGTAAACTCATCCACCGATCGCACGTCCACCAGATCAATCTGTTTCTTCTTGTTCACCGATTCAAACACGTCTTCCTTGCGCGCCCGAATCGATTCGTCCGGCCCCGAAGCGTGGTACGTCGTCGCCGCCACCTTCACGGGATCCGTCGTCAACGGCCGCTTCTCCTCGATCCACTTCTTCCGCCCGCCATTGATCAACCGCACATCCTTGTGCCCGTAATACTTCAGCTGCCACAGCGCATACGCCGCGAACCAGTTGTTGTTGTCGCCATAGAGCAGAATCGTCGTGTCGTTCCCCACGCCCGACTTCCCCAGCAGAGCCTCGAGGGCCGCCTTGTCGATCAAATCCCGTCGGATGTTGTCCTGCAGCTGCGTCTGCCAGTTCCAACCCACCGCCCCAGGAATGTGCCCCTGGTCATAAGCCGTGGTATCCACATCCACTTCAATCAACCGCACCTTCGGGTCATTCAAGTGCCCGGCCGCCCACTCCGTAGAAACCAGCACTTCCGGATGCTTGTACTCGCTCATGTCCTATTCCTCCTTGAAGTATGCAAATTCGATGCCCGCCGCCCCCATCTCAATTCAACAAAATCCGTGCCCTATTGTCTCGTGGCCACCCAAAAACAACCGCCGCCCAGGTTTTAGTGGCACAGGCACTCCTGCCTGTGCTCTGACGACCTCCGAGTCAAAATCGAAGTAGAGTCCATCGCTCGCTCCAACCCTGCCATTCAAGCCAGTCAGTTTGTCTCCGTGCCGCCTTGGCCACAAAAAAAAACGCCGCCCAATCTCATTTGGCGGCGGGTTCAAATCCCTAAGCTGGTTTCTCTTCCTACCCTCCCAGCCTCCCCCTGCCAGAGCACACAAATCGACAACACGCACAACAACAGCAACCGCAGTCGATCCTCTGGCAGCATCCCCTCATGCGCAAAAGCCTACACCCGTTCCTCAATGGTTGCAACACCATGCCCCACTCGCGTTGACGAGGGATCATCATTTCCTATCGCATTTTCTTGGAGCGCCATAGTTTCCGGATGCCTGGTTTACCGATAAGACGTTAAAAACAGAACACTCACATCGCCATTCTGGATCGCAGTAAATTGCGAAAGCGATATCCTAGAGTCTGACCATGTCCTTACCTAATCTAAGCGATCTATCTCCCAAGCAGGCACCAGCCAAATTAGTTTCGCTGTTTCTGTATGGGAGCATTGCCGTTTCACTGTTGGCGGGTTGCAATCGACTCTCCTCTCCTAAGGACTTGCAGTCCGTTTCCATCAGTCTTGCGCGGACGGATTGCCAGGCCTTTTGCCCTGTTTACAGCGTTACGATCCACGGCAATGGCAATATCGAATATCAAGGAGCCCTTGGTGTGCCAGTGCGTGGACATCGTACCGCCCAGATTCCCCAGCAAAAGGTTGTAGCGCTATTGCAGGAAATGGACAAAGCGGGATTTATGTCTTTCGACGATAAGACATTTTCCAAGCTTTCAGATAGTGGCGATGTAATTATGTCGGTCTCTATCGATGGTAAGAATAAGACGGTCAGAAGTTCCCGAATTGAAGGGTCAGATCGCCCTCTTCAGGACCTTGAGAAATTCAATCAAGCGCAAGCGCGTTTCGTCAAGCTGGCAGACAAAATCGACGCGCTCGTCGAAATCGACCGTTGGACAAAATGCAGTCTGAATTGCATGAACCTGCTTCATGCCATGTCATTTGCGCGAGACCGGAACTTTTGCCCCAATTTGTTGGAAGTGATTCAATCGAAGGAACCCCTCCAATACGAATCTGTCTTCTGTGATGCACAGACTATGATTGAAGCTGGCGCGGACGTAAATGTTCCCGACGAGAGCGGTGTGACACCGTTGATGGCGGCCGCGAAAAACGGTGATGCTCCCTTGGTTCGTGATCTACTCGCTCATGACGCCATTCCCGGTGCCAAAGACGAGAGGGGACGGACCGCGCTCGACTATGCCAAAACTCCTGAAATCCGGACACTCTTGATTGGCAGAAGCTGACGCAAACCATCCGCCTCAGCCAATCAGTTCATGTCCAAGTGGTCCTGCGTACCTGCTTGGTGGCAGGTGTGCGGCATTAACGAGCATGGTTCACTGAGTAAGGCGCCGTCTTTAGGCGTGGAATTACGAAATCGTTGAGCCCGTAAAACAACCCCATCGCGTTGACTTGCCTTCGCGCCGTGTCCTAACATGTGCGCCCACAACGCTCCCCGTCCAATGATCAATCGATGATTGGCCAAACCATCTCCCACTACCGCGTTGTCGAAAAGATCGGCGGCGGCGGCATGGGTGTGGTCTATTGCGCGATTGACGTAAAGCTTGACCGCCCTGTCGCGTTGAAATTTCTGCCCGAATCGATGGCCAGCGACCATGCCGCGCTCGAGCGTTTCCAGCGCGAAGCGCGTGCCGCCTCCGCATTGAATCATCCCAATATCTGCACCATCTACGAAATCGACGAAGTGCAGGGCCAGACCTTCATCGCTATGGAGTTTCTCGACGGCCACACGCTCAAGCAGCGCATCGCGCGAGGGCCACTGGCCCTCGACGACCTGCTCGACGCAGGCATTCAGGCGGCGAACGCTCTTGACGCCGCTCATGCGCGCGGCATCATCCATCGCGACATCAAGCCCGCGAATATTTTTTGCACGCGCGGCGGGCAAGTGAAAGTCCTCGATTTCGGCCTCGCGAAAATCCTTTTGCCCCTACGCACCGGCGCCGGAGCCAGCATGACCGCTTCCGGCATGCCCACCGTCTCCGCGGAGGAATTGCTTAGCAGTCCTGGCGCGGCCATGGGAACGGTGATGTACATGTCGCCCGAACAAGCCATGGGGGAAGAGCTCGACCCGCGCACCGATCTATTTTCTTTTGGCGCGGTGCTCTACGAGATGGCCACTGGCGCGCTGCCCTTCTGGGGGTCCACTTCCGCCGCTATTTTCGATGCGATCCTCCACAAAGCGCCCGCGCAGCCAACACGGCTGAATCCCGAGTTGCCGGCTGAGATCGAGCGCATCATTCACAAAGCGCTCGAGAAGGATCGCCGTCTGCGTTATCAGCATGCATCCGATCTGCGCGCGGACTTGCAGCGGCTGAAACGCGACACGGATTCTGGGCGTGCGCGCGTTATGGAATCGGCAAACGTGAGCGCTGATTCCCACGCGCCTCTCGCGGGGTCCACCCCAGCGTCCGGCTCGACACCCGCTCCGGCCGCGGGATTGGGTTCCGGACGCACCGTGCCGCTGGCCGAAGCGCGTGCTTCGGAGGTCGCCGACAGAAGCGGCAGCTCGACAGTGGTAGAAGTGGCGCGGCAGCATAAAGGGAAGCTTGCGGTAGTCGCGCTACTCGTCCTCGCGTTGGTTGCTGCCGCGGCGTACGGAATCTACGTCCTTGTGCGCTCTCGCGAAGTGGCGCCCTTCCAGAATTTTACGATCACGCAACTTACGAATAATGGAAAAGTAACGGCCGCCGCGATTTCACCGGACAGTAAGTATCTGCTGAGTGTGGTGGCCGAGGGACGCGGTGAAAGCGTCTGGCTTCGAAATCTGCCCACCCAGAGCGACACGCAAGTGATTGTGCCCACCGACACGGATTATTACAGCGTCGCCTTTTCGCCGGACGGCAACTACATTTACGTGGTGAAAGCAACGGACAACACGCACGTCTCCTTCAACCTGCTTCGGTCGCCTCTTTTCGGCGGAGTTCCGCAGGTAATCGTCCGAAACATCGATAGCAATCCCGGCTTTTCGCCTGACGGAAGCCGGATCGTGTTTCTGCGAGAGAACGTGCCGGAGATCGGGAAGACGCAAGTTCTGACAGTTCGTTCCGATGGTACGGATGAGACGGTGATCCGGACGTTAAGCGCCCAGAGCGATATGATTTCTATCAGTTGGTCACCGGACGGAACACGCTTCGCGGAACTGGTTGTTACCGAGCCCGACGCGCTCAGCAAGGTCCTAATCGATCCGGTGAAGGGCGGAAGCATCGAAGCGCTGATCCGGATGCACGACAAAATCCTGGCCGACATCCTATGGCTCCCCAGCGGGCGCGGCCTCGTGGCGCGCTATACGGAAAGGCTCAGCCCCACCGCGCGAGCGCAGATTGGATACGTCTCCTATCCCGGAGGCGAATTCACCACCATCACGCGCGACACCAACGACTACAAGTCGCTCTCTCTTTCCGGCGACGGAAAGACGATCGCAACCGTGCAACAAAAGACGAACGCGAACCTTTTCCTGCTTCCCGCAGCGGGCTTTACGGGCACTCCTCCGCCCCCAGCAGCCGCACAGAACCGGAATTCATTCGTGTTTGGCTGGCAGAACGACGGCGAGCTTCTTTTCGACGACGGTTCGAACTTACTGCGGATGGGAAGAGACGGGACCGGGCGGAGGGTCATTGTCAGCGATCCGGCGGGGCAGATCCTACGGCCCACGCGCTGTCCCGGCAGCCGCTTTGTTACTTTCGTGCGGACCGGGAGCCAGGGGAACGGCCAAGTGAATGTGTGGCGCGTCAACGATGACGGTACGAATCTCACCCAACTCACCACCAGCGGAGCCGACATCGCGCCTCTCTGCTCGCCCGACGGGAAATGGGTCTATTACACCAACGGCGACACCCTGCAAGCCATTATGCGCTCGCCGATCGAGGGCGGAGCGGCCGAAGCCGTCCCCGGGACGAAGATCCCGGAAATGCTGCTCGCCGCGCCGGAGTTCGACATCTCACCGGACCAAGCGCTCTTGGCGATGTTGATGATCGAAGCCAACGCGAGCGATCCCGGAAAGCGAATCGCGCTGGTGCCCCTCCGCGCCGGCCCGTATTCCGAAGCGCCCCCCGAGGTGCGCTGGCTCGAACCCGATCCGCTGATTTCGGCGAATCCGATTTTCACGCCGGACGGGACAGCGCTGGTCTATCCGGTGCGTCAGAATGGAGTAGACAACCTCTGGCAGCAGCCGCTCGACGGCACTCCTGGCCGCCAAATCACGAACTTCGATTCCGACACGATTCGCAACGCCCAGTATTCGCCCGACGGCAAGGCATTGGGTGTGCTAAGAGCTCATACCGAATCCGACGTAGTGCTGCTTCGCGACACAACTACAGCACACTAACCCGCCCCGCGTTGACTTGCCCTCGCGCCGTGGCCTAACATGTGCGCCCACAATCTTCCCGTCGCATGAATATTCAATGATCGGCCAAACCATCTCCCACTACCGCATCCTGGAAAAACTCGGCGGCGGCGGAATGGGCGTCGTCTACAAGGCCGAAGACACCAAGCTCCGCCGTTTCGTCGCGCTGAAATTTCTCCCCGAAGATCTCGCCCGCGATGCGCAGGCTCTCGAACGTTTCCAGCGCGAAGCGCAAGCCGCCTCAGCCCTCAATCACCCCAACATCTGCACCATCTACGAAATTGACGAATTCGAAGGCCGCCACTTCATCGCCATGGAATTTCTCGACGGCCAAACTCTGAAACACAATATCGCCGGCCGCCCTCTCGAGATCGAAACCCTCCTCGATTGGAGCATCCAGATTGCCGATGGCCTCGACGCCGCCCACGCCGCAGGCATCATCCATCGCGACATCAAGCCCGCCAATCTTTTCGTCACCACGCGCGGCCACGCAAAAATCATGGACTTCGGCCTCGCCAAGCTCGCGCCCGCTGGCCAGAAAGTCGCCGAAGGCGCCACCGTCTCCGCCGGCCTCGTCACTTCCGAAAATCTCCTCACCAGTCCCGGCAGCGCCATCGGTACCGTCACCTACATGTCGCCCGAGCAGGTTCGCGGCGCTGACCTTGATCGCCGCACCGATCTTTTTTCCCTCGGTGCCGTTCTCTACGAAATGTCCACAGGCGCAATGCCTTTTACAGGCTCCACTTCCGGCGTTATCTTCGAAGCCATTCTGAATCGCGCCCCTGTTCCTCCGGTTCGTTTGAATCCCGCAGTGCCCACCGAACTTGAGCGCGTCATTCACAAATCGCTCGAAAAAGATCGCACCATGCGCTACCAGTCCGCCGCCGACATGCGCGCTGATCTGCGCCGCGTAAAGCGCGAAACCGATTCATCCACGCGCACAGCCGTCTCGCAACAGAATCTCTACGATCCCGCTCGCCAGGCCACGCCATCCAAGCGCTGGCCCCTCTACGCCGGTGCCGCGGTCGTCCTGCTGCTCCTCGCAATCGGTGGCTCTCACTGGTATCAAGCGCATTCCGCTCATCCCGCTGCTGCCGTCGGTTCCAAGCCCTCCGTCGCCGTCCTCCCACTCCAAAATCTCAGCACCGATCCCGACAGCGCCTATTTCAGCGACGGCATGACCGACGAAATCACCACCAAGCTCTCCAAAATTCAGGGCATCAACGTCGCCCCGCACTCTTCCGTCACCACCGTAAAAGCTGCAGATCAAAATGCGGCTGACCTCGGCCGCGAACTCGGTGTGCGTTACCTGCTCGAAGGCACCGTGCGCAAGTCCGGAAATCAAGTCCGCATCAATGTCCACCTGATCGACTCGACCACCGGCTTCCAGGTCTGGGCCGACGATTTCACAGGCGAAATGAAAGACGTCTTCTCGCTCCAGGAACAAACCGCCCTGAAAATCGCTCAAGCGCTCAATCTCCATCTCAGCACCCAGGAAACCAAAGCCATCGAGCAGCGCTATACCCAAAATCCCCAAGCCTACGAAGCGTTCCTCGTTGGCCGCGGTCTGCTGCTCGACGAAACGCCCGAAAAAATGGAGGCCGCGCGAAAAAGTTTTGAGCAAGCTCTCAAATTCGATCCCAATTACGCTCCCGCTTTAGCCGGCCTCTCTCACGTCGAAGGACTCTACTATCGCGATCTCGATTCCAATCCCTCCCACCTCGCCCGCGCCGAAGAATTCGCGCGCCGCGCGATTGCCACCGATCCCGAACTCGGCGAGGCCCACATTGCGCTCGCCCAGACTCTTGGGCTGCGCTTCGATTACAGCCGCGCTGTGGCCGAATTTCGCGAAGCCACACGGCTGGAACCGGACAATCCCTTCGCTTGGGATCTATTGTCCTGGGCTCTTGGGTACGAGCAGCCCCCGGACGCGACCGAGGCAGAAAAAGCGGCGCAAGAAGCGATTCGCCTCCAGCCCACTTCGGCGGCCGCCCAGTATCACCTCGGCCGCGCCTTGATTTTTCAGAGCCGCTACCAGGAAGCCGCCACCGCTTTCCAGCGCGCGAAAGAGTTGGGAAGCAGCCACTACCAAAGCCTCGGAATGGCTCAGCTCGCACTCGCTCAAGCCAACTACGATGAAGCCCTCAAAAACATGTCCGGGACGACCGATATCAAGAACACGACGATAGATCAGTACTGGCTAGCCGCCATCTACTCCGCAAAAGGCGATAAATACAAGTCCCTCGCCGCCCTGCAGCAAGCACTCCAGACCGGCTTCCGCGATTTCGCCGTCCTCGACGCCAGCCCCTACTTCGCCAACCTCCGCTCCGACCCCCGCTACCAAAAACTAATCGCCCAATACCGCAAGCAATAGCTCTCGTTTCCGCCCTCCCGCCGCCACCTTCGAATCTAATTCTCGCCCTTCATCCTCCCCGACCTTCAAATCAATTCTCGTCCTCCACCCTCGCGTTCGAATTCCTCCGTAGGGGCGGGTCTCAGACCCGCCCGCGTCGCCCACACCTCCCGGTCGCCAGTCGCAGTCGCCATCGCCGTTCGCCGTTGCTGTTGCCGTCGCCGTTGCCGTTGCTGTTGCCGTCGCCGTTCGTACCGCCGGCGTCTCGCCGGCGCTTTTGCTGTTTGCTTTTTCGCTTTCGCTTTTCGCTTCTCGCCTTTCGCCGTCCATCTGAAATTTGAAATTCTGAAATTTCAAATTGCCTTTCTCCCCCAAAAACGCCAATCCCACACCCCACCCCACAATTGCCCCCTCCCGCCCCTTGGGCGTAACATGCGCCCCCTGTGCCCGACTCCTCCTCCATGCTCGGCAAGACAATCTCCCACTACCGCGTCGTCGAAAAACTCGGCGGCGGCGGCATGGGCGTCGTCTACAAAGCCGAAGACACAGACCTCCGCCGTTTCGTCGCCCTCAAATTTCTTCCCGAAGACGTCGCGCAGGATCCGCAGGCTCTCGAACGATTTCGCCGCGAAGCGCGCGCCGCCTCCGCGCTCAACCATCCCAACATCTGCACGATCTACGAAATTCGCCACGAAGACGGCGTCGCTTTCATCGCCATGGAGTTTCTCGAAGGCTACACGCTGAAACATCACATCGGTGGCAAGCCGCAGCCGCTCGAGCAGATCCTTGACTGGGGAATCGAAATTGCCGACGCCCTCGAAGCCGCCCACGCGAAAGGCATCGTCCACCGCGACATCAAGCCCGCCAACATATTCATCACCGAGCGCAGCCACGCCAAGATTCTCGATTTCGGTTTGGCAAAGCTCACCCCGGTTGCCGAAGTCCGCGGCGTTTCTACTCTGCCCACCGCACCTGCGGAAGAATTCCTCACCAGCCCCGGCAGCGCCGTCGGCACGGTCGCTTACATGTCGCCCGAACAAGCGCGCGGCACACCCCTGGACGCGCGCACGGATCTTTTTTCATTCGGTGTCGTTCTGTATGAGATGTCCACAGGCACTCTGCCCTTTCGCGGTGATACCACCGGCGTCATTTTCGACGCCATCCTGAATCGAGACCCCGTCCCGCCAGTTCGCCTGAATCCCGATCTACCCGCCAAGATGGAAGAAATTATCAGCCGCGCGATCGAGAAAGACCGCAATCTGCGCTACCAGCACGCCTCCGACCTACGCGCAGAATTGCAAAGGCTGAAGCGCGACAGCAGTTCCGGCCGCTCGCATCCATCAGCCGCAGCGCAAGCGGCGCAGGCGGAACAAGAATCTCAACGCGCAGCCACGCAGGGATCAACAAAACGGCACATACCGAAAGCGATTTACGCGGCGGTAGCTGCAATCCTCGTGCTGGCCGCAGCCGCCGCTGCGTTTCTCTATTACCACCGGTCAAGCCGCGCTCCAGCGCCGAGCAGCGAATGGCAGCAGCTCACTTTCTTCACCGATTCCGCCGTCTACCCGGCCCTTTCCCCGGACGGCCGCATGCTCGCCTTCATCCGCGGAAGTGATTCCTTCCTCGGGACCGGGCAGATCTACGTCAAGTTTCTGCCAGACGGCCAGCCCGTCCAGCTCACCCACGACTCTCTGGAGAAGTTAAGTCCGGCCTTCTCGCCGGACGGCACCAATGTTGCCTACAGTACCTTTCAACCCTGGAGCGTTTGGGAAGTGCCCGTTCTCGGCGGCGATCCACACATCCTGCTGCCCAACGCCTCGTCTCTCACCTGGATCGAAGGCGGCAAGCGCCTCCTCTTCTCGGAGATTAAAGAGGGACTCCACATGGTCCTCGTCACTACCGACGAAGGCCGCGGACAAAGCCGCGACGTCTACGTTCCCCCCAGCGAGCGGGGCATGGCGCATCATTCCTATCTCTCCCCCAACGGCAAATGGGTCCTCGTCGTAGAGATGGGCGGCCGTGGCGACCTTTTGCCGTGCCGCGTTGTCCCTTTCAAGGGTAATGCCGGCGTGCGTGTGGTCGGACCCCCGGACAGTACGTGCCTCTCAGGTGCATGGTCCCCCGATGGTAAGTGGGTATACCTCTCCGCAAATAAGAATGGCCAGTCTCATATTTGGCGGCAGCGCTTTCCGGATGGCGATCCTGAGCAACTGACCTTCGGCCCTACCACGCAAGAGGGTATTGCCATGGCCACGGACGGCAAATCGTTCATCACTGCTGTCGGTTCGCAGGACAGCACTGTTTGGCTCCATGACAACCAGGGCGACCGCCAGATTTCTTCGGAGGGGGATGCGGTAGCGCCTTCTCTCTCCTCCGATGGGAAGAGCCTTTTCTACCTGATGTCCAGTGGCCAAACTCCCGGCTACGAACTCCGGGTCGCGGATTTGACCGGCGACAAAACGGAGACTCTCCTCCCGGGTTATTTCATTCAGGCTGATTATCTGATTAAGGGCTACTCGGTTTCTCGCGATGGAAAGGAAGTCGCTTTCGTAACGAAGGACCAAAGCGGACATCCTGGCATTTGGGTTGCCCCCACGAATCGTCGCTCTTCCCCGATACTCATCTCCTCTCAAACCGCGATCGAAGATTCCCCGTTCTTCCTGCCCGATGGCGATCTCGTCTTTCGCGCCATCGAAGGCAGCTCGAATTTTCTCTATTACATGAAAGCCGACGGAACAGGTCGCCGCAAAATATCCTCGGAACGCGTTTTCGATGCTTTTTCGGTTTCGCCGGACGGTCGTTGGTTTCTTGCTGTTTCACCCGGCCCCGATGAGGAGCACACCGCTCAGGCCACTGCTTTTGCGGTGGACGGAAGCACATCGGTTCCCGTGTGCCTCGGTTATTGCCACCTCATCTGGGACAGCTCCGGAGAGTTTGCCCACCTGTACTTCCCAGCGCTGTACGAAGGCACCTATGCGCTACCGGTGCTGCCCGACACAGGACTCCCGAAGCTGCCCCCAGCCGGAATCGCCCGAATCGAAGATTTGGCCACCGCAAAAGCAGCTGCTCCGATTCCGGAGACCGTGGAATCCGCCCTAAGCCCCTCCGTCTACGCCTACTCCCGCCAAAACACCCGCCGCAACCTCTACCGCATCCCACTGCCATAATTCTCCGCCGACAAAGCCGCCGAGAAAATCGGCCCCGCCACTTTAGCCGCTTGGGTCTGCACCTTCCGTAAACAGGTTGACGTAAGCTGCCGCGTCGCCCTAACCTTGCCTTCCATGCAGGCCGTGGTAGCCGCAAACCTCGAGTCGAAACTCAAATTGTGTCGCGCTCTGCCGTCGTTGTCCTCGTCACCCTTCCGGGCATGATCCGCGGTGCCGAGCAGACGGTCAGCCGCGCAGAAACGCCTCTAGTAATCTCCTTTCGGCTGCTCATCGTCGTCGCTATTGGTGCACCGGTCTTAGGTTTGTGGGCTCGCATTCAGTTTGTGTGGTCCGCTGCGAAATCGCTGCGCGCGAATCCAGAAAGTGGAGCTCTTCCGAGATGGCAGGTCGGACAACTCACCGGTGCGATTTGCGCTCAATGGATTGGACTATTAGGAATGTTGTGGCGCTTACAGGGAGGGCCACTCAAATCTGCGTCTTTCTTCTACGTCGCAGCGTTCGCTCTACTCCTGCTCTGGTTTCCGCGCCGACCTTGATATGCGTGGGAAGACGGCAACGTCGGCTTTTCTGATTTTCTAAATCCGCTCACCAGATCGTCTGAAACTGCTTGCACCGCCGGATATTCTCGTCCTTGGTGACAAGTGCCATCCCTTCCGCCAGTGCCATCGCGCCTATCAACCGATCGCAAGGATCTCGGGAATAGTCGTCCCCAAACTGGTTGGCCAAGGCCGCTACGCGGGCTGTCATCGCTCGAACGGCAGTGCGCGACGAAATCTCCTCGACAAAAGACTCGACGGTGCCGGTGATTCGCAGCCGCCCATGTGTGGCGAGCCAAGCCACCTCCCATAGCGTAATCCCACAGATGCCCAGTCCCGCCTCCCATCTCGCTTCGCGAATCGCCTCACTCGCTTTCTGCGAGAGCCTTGCCGGATCAGTCGCCAACCAAATGAGGACGTGAGTGTCGAGCAAAATCATTTCTTTTTCATCACTTTCCAGGCGCTTATAGGAACCACCGGCGACTCGATATCTCCAGTTATTTGTACTTTCCCTGACATAAAGCCGAACAATTCGTCTTCTTTCCCCTCGACCGCAACTACCTTAGCCAATGGAGCGCCGCGCTTCGTAACCAACACCGGCTCTCCTGTAGCTTGCACCTGCTTCATAATGGATAAGCATTTCGATTTGAATTTTCCTGCCGCTATCGTTTTCATCGGAACCCCGCATCACCAATCGCTTCATGACCATGGTCATTCTACCATGACTATAGAATGGCTGTAATCCACCCAAATTCAATCTCAAAGTCGCTAGCTCCAAAACTGTACTTTCGTACAAGTTGTTTCCCCTCACAGCAGTGCTACGGTCGAAGCTGGAGCAATGGCAGCAGACACGAAAATTCGAATCAGGCACGCGGCGCACTCAGGATTTCCGCCATTGTTGCGGTCCCTTGTGCCGAGCCGGGGATCTCTCGTCACCGACGATCCGACCAGGATCGTCGCCCTGAGCGACCGAAGGGAGTCGAAGGGTCTCTATCGTGGTCACTTTTTAATCCACGTTCCGCGATTAAATGTCTTGGCAAATCGTCACGAATCAATCACTTGCGAATTTCTAATCGGCGGTTAAAGGGGGGCTAACAAACCAGATATTGCAGCCAATTTCACGCGAGCGGGCGCAGCACGCCCTCCGCAAACTCAAACTCCACCCGCAAAATCCAGTCGAAATGAAATTTCTCCGCCGCGAACCATTTCTCGAGGTCCTCCCGCGACGCCGCTTCGAATTCCGCCATCATCTTGCCTTCCTGCATGTTCACCAGCACGCGCTTCGCCGTCACCGCAGTCGCCGCCGCGATCCGCTTCCCCAATTCCTCCGCGCCCTGCCGCGTCAGGCAAGCCAGCGTATGCTGCGTGATGTAACGAGCCATCGGATCTCCTCGCCAAATAATTTACCAGCGCGCAATTCGAAGCGGCGTTATCGAACCCGCGCCACTCAAATTCGCTCTCATCGCGCCACCATCAATCGAAGCAGCGCGAATCGAATCTCATCGGATACACTGTGCCGGGAGAAAAAGCAAATGCCCGAACCCCGCACCGCTCATCCCTACTATCTCTACGACGCGATCCACGCGCAGCCCGCCCTTATCGAGAAAGTTCTCACGCGACGCGACGCCATCGAGCGCGCGGCCGATGCGATGGCCGAAAAAGACCGCATCACCTTCGTCGGCATCGGCACTTCACTCCACGCCGCGCAGATCGCAGAACTTTGGATGCGCGAATTCACCGCCGGACGCATCTGGCCGCACTTCGAGCAATCCTTCGAGCTCGTAAACCAGCCGACCGCGTTCGGCCCGCGCGACGCCATCGTGGTCATCACCCACACCGGAACCACCACTGCTTCAGTCGCAGCCTTGCGCGCCGCACGCGCAGCCGGAGCTCTCACCATCGCGATCACCGGCGAGCTAGCCAGCACACCAGGCAGCGCAACGACCGGCGCAGAAATTCGCAACACCGATTTTCACATCGAAACATGCGATCAGGAAGTCTCCTTCGCCTACACAAAAAGCTACACCACAGCGCTTGCTGCCCTCGCGCTCATGATTCTGCGCATCGCCGAGCGCAAAAAGCTTCGAGTGCCGGGAATCGACGCGCGCGCCATCGAGCGCATCCCCGATTTCCTCCGGCAAGCGCTCACTCTCGAGCCGCAAATCCGCGAAGCCGCGAAAAAAATCGCGCCGCTCTCGCGCATCGTTCTCTTCGGCGCAGGTGTCGGCTGGCCTACAGCGCGCGAAGGCGCCCTCAAAATCAAAGAGAGCTGCTACATCGCCGCCGAAGGATTCGAAACCGAAGAAGTTCTGCACGGCCCATTCTCAGAGATCGATTCGCGCGCCGCCCTAATAGGCCTCCTCACCGGAAGACCCAGCGACGACCGCGCCCGCCAAATCCTCCGCGCCGCAGGCGAACTGAAAACCTTGCGCCTCGCAATCGTCACACCATCAGCAAATCACGACATTTCCGCCGAGCATACGCTCGCAGTCCCTGAAACAAATCCTGAAAGCGGCGAGTGGCTTGCCGCGTTCACGCACCTCGTCCCGCTGCAGCTTCTAAATTATTTCATTGCCCTCGAACGCGGCCTCAATCCCGACACCGGCCGCCAGGACCAACCCGCCCATGCCGCAGCCAGCCGCCACTACAAATACTAGCGAGCCAAAAAAATGTCTAAGCCAATAAATCGCGCGAGAGCACGCCGTAGCGCGCAACTTCCATCATGTCATTCTGAGCGAAGCGAAGAATCTCAGCTGCCGATACTTGGCGCCACGTCCATTTTCGCTTGTACGAACGGCCAGTTTACGAAAGCGATGCGCCGGCGCTTGCGAATCGAGCCGCCGCACGAGTCAAACGCTAAAATGAATGCAGCTTTCAGGAGGTCCCAATGACGCGACGATTCGCTCACATAGCAATCGCAGCTACGCTCACACTCTCATGTTTCGCGCTCGTCACCGCTGCGCAGCAAAAGATGGCGATCCCCGTGGGGACGCTCGAAGGAATCGTAGTCGACGCGCATGACAAACCCGTCGCCAATGCCAGCGTCACGATTCAAACATCGGACGGCCTGCAGCCGCACGCAACGCGCACCGACGCAGAAGGTCACTTCCAATTCGCGCGCTGGGAAACGGGACAATACGACCTGCGCGCCTATTCAAACGGCGTGTTTTCCGACTGGCAGAAGCGCATCATGATCCACACGAAAAAACCGACCAAAATCACGCTGCGCCTTCCGGAGCAAAAATAAACGCGCGCTCGCGACGCGCTAATTTTATTCGTCGCGCATCATGTGCTGCGAATTATTTTCAATGTATTATTTTTGACGCTTCGTTCGTAACTCTTTATTCGTAACGAAGCGCCGTCATCGGGTCAACGCGCATCGCACGCCGCGCCGGAATCCAACAAGCAGCCAGCGCAACAAGTCCCAGCAGCATCACGACTCCAAAAAACGTCAACGGATCGGTCGTGCTCACTCCAAATAGCAGCTTGCTCAGCAATCTCGTAATCGCGAACGCCGCCACAAGCCCGATCGCAAGCCCTGCAACGGTCAGCATCACGCCGCGCTCGAGCACCAATCGCAACACGTCAAGCGGCTGCGCGCCGAGCGCCATGCGAATCCCGAGTTCCTGGGTACGCTGCGCGACGAGGTACGACATCACTCCGTAGATTCCCACTGCAGCGAGCACCAGCGCGAGCCCCGCAAAGATTCCAAGAAGCTGCGCTTCGATGCGCGCGTCCAAATTCGCCTCAACGATCACCTGCTCCATCTCGCGGACGTTGAAGACCGGCACTTTTGAATCTACACCGGCGATCGTGTGGCGCACCGTCTCGGGCAGCGACGCGGCCGCGCCTGCGCCGTGGACGGTGATTGCCATTTCTGTGCGCGTTCCCCAGCCAATCGGAAAGTAAGCCTCGTCAATCGTCTTTTGCCTCGGCGAATTGAAGATCTTCGTATCGGCTACGACGCCGATCACCTGAACGGGAAGCGTATCGAGCTCAAACACTTTCCCGACTGCGTCTTCGTTGGGCCAGAACTCGGTCGCCATTTTCTGATTGATGATGCCCGCCATCATCGGCCCGTCGTATTTTGACGGCGACTTCTTCGAAGCCTCGGTGACTTTCGCGACGAGTTCGTAATCGGCGTCGGTGAAATTCCGACCGGCGCGGAATGGGATTCCGAACGTTTTGAAATAGCCTGGCGTGATTTCGTTCCATTCCATCAGCGAGCCGAGTTCTTCGGCGGGCGCGCCCGGCTTTTTGGCATATGTATTCGTTCCGCCGTCGAGCGGAATCTCGCTGGACACCGCCGCCGCATCAACGCCCGGAACCTGTTCCAGCCGTTCCGCCATCTCGCGATAGACACGGAACTGCGCATCGTCCTCGTATTGCGTGTCCGGCAACGCGACTTTCGCCGTGAGCACTTTGTCCGGACGCACTCCGATTTCCACGGCGCGCAAGCGCTCGAAGGTGCGGAGCAGGAGTCCCGCCGCGACCAGAAGGCAGAGCGAGAGCGCAATCTCGCCGACCACGAGACCTTTGCGCAACCACTTGGTCGACGACGCAGCAGCACCCGCGCCCTTTCCGCCCGATTTCAAGTCGTCATGCAGATCTCGCGCGCCCACTTGCAGCGCGGGCGCGAGACCGAAGACGAGCCCGGTGAATATGGCGACGCCCAGCGCAAAGCACAGCACAACTCCGTCTACGCTGATCTGCTCAAACGCGCGGCCGGGAACGCTCGGCAGCGCCTTCAGCAACGCCACGCCCCAGTAGGCAAGCAAAATTCCGGGAATCGCCGCGAGAAACGAGAGCAAGACACTTTCCGTAAGCAGCTGCCGGATAATTCGGGATCGGGCCGCACCGAGCGCACTGCGCAAGGCGATCTCACGCTGCCTGCTGGCCGCACGAGCGAGCAGCAGATTGGCCACGTTCACGCAAGCAATCAGCAGCACGAGAGCAACAGCACCGAGCAACACGAGCAGAGCGGGCCGCACGTTGCCCGTGAGCTGCTCGCGCATTTCGACTACATCCGCGCCAATCTTACGGTTCGAATCCGGATATTGTTCTTCAAGCCTTTTGGCAATGGCATTCAGGTTGGCTTTTGCTTGCTGCACAGTGACGCCGGGCTTCAGGCGTCCAATGGCAGGATATGAGTGCTCGCCGCGGCCCGGCAGCTGCTTAAGGTCCATGTCGATCGGAATCCACAGGTCCGCGCGCAAGCCGATGCGGAAATCCTCCGGCATGACGCCGACGATCAAGTATTTTTCGCCGCCCAGCTCGATATTCTTGCCGAGCACATCACGGGTTCCGCCAAAACGCCGCTGCCATAATCCGTAGCTGAGCACGGCGACGTGATTGTGTCCCGCCTGGTCTTCACCATTGACGAAAGTGCGGCCCATCAGCGGTGCTGAGCCAAGCACGGAAAAGAAATTGGCCTGCGCGAGAATTCCGTACACGTGCTCGGGTTCGCCAGTGCCGCTCATATTCAGGCTGTTGGGCCAGGTGTAGAGCGTCATGTCGTCGAACGTCTGATTCTGCGCGCGCCAGTCGACAAAATCGGGAGCGGCGAACGGAGCTTGCGGAACTTCCGTCTCGGTTTCCCATAGCTGCACAAGCTGCCCGGGCTGAGAGTAAGGGAGGGGACGCAGCAGAACCGCGTTCACGGCGCTGAATATCGCGGTATTGGCGCCGATACCGAGCGCGAGCGTCAGAATTGCGACCGTCGCAAATCCGGGATTTTTTTGCAGCGTTCTCAGCCCATACCGCAGATCCATCCAGAAGGATTCCAGCCAGTTGCTACCACTAGCGGATTCTTGCCCCATCGCCGCTGATTCTGCCATTGCTTTCCTCCTTGCTGCGCGAGTGTCGCACGCCCGAGGCGGTGAAAGGAGCCGGCGTGCGAAAGAAGATACGCGCAGTTTCGACAAGTTGTTCCGTGACTGAGGCGGAGGCTCCGGCAATCGCTCACTAATGCCGGATGGTGAGGACCAGCACTGCTATTCGTAGCGCATCATTCGTAACGAAGTGCGGTCATCGGATCGACGCGCATCGCGCGACGCGCCGGCACGTAACACGCAGCCAGAGCAACGGCAACGAGCAGCGCGGCGATGGCGACAAACGTCAACGGATCCGCGGGGCTTACTTCGAATAGCAAGCTTCGCATCAATCGCGTGAGCGCGAACGCCACTGCAGCGCCAATCACGATTCCCGCCAATGCCAGCTTTGCTCCTTGCCCCATCACCAGCCGCAGCACCTGACTCGGCTGAGCGCCGAGCGACATGCGAATCCCGATTTCGTGCGTGCGCTGGATCACGGAGTAGGAAATCACGCCGAAGATGCCGACGGCGGCGAGAGTGAGCGCGAGCCCACTGAAGAGAGCGAGCAGCAGAGTTTGAAAACGCGGCTGCGTGAGAGTGGCGTCCACAAGTTCCGGCATCGCCCCAATGTCTGTAACCGGCAAATCCTTGTCGATGGCGTGGGCGTTACGCCGGATCGCCTCGGCCACCGCCGCGACGCTCAAATTGGTGCGGACGACAATGACGGTGCCCCAGAGAGGCGCCTGCGCAAATGGCACGTACATCATCGCCGCCGGAGCCTGCCGAAGCTCAACGTCGCGCACGTTGCCCACAACGCCGATGATTTCGCGCGGAGTTTCGCCATGGGGAGGAAATCCGAAAATGAGCCGCTTGCCGATGGGATTCTGGTTCGGGAAATACGTGCGGGCCATCGCTTCGCTGATGATGGTGACGCGCGGAGTGGACGCAACGTCCTCACGGGTGAATTCACGGCCCTGCAACAAGGGAATCCCCATCACTCGAAAATACTCGGGCGACGCGGCCACGTAATTTGCCGTTCGGGCTTGCGACGAGGGCTGCGCGGGCGATCCTTCGATATCAAATCCGAGATTGACGAACGGGTGCACGAGCGGCAGTGGAAGCCCGATGGCCGAGTCGCGCATGCCCGGCTCAGCTTGAACTCGCGCGAGCAGATCATCGCCAAATGCGGCCCACTGCTGGGCCGTGGAATAGTCGAACTGCGGCAGCGAGACCTCCGCCTTCACCAGATGCTGAGAGCTGAATCCCGGGCTCACCGCCGCGATCGCAATAAAGCTGCGCACCAGGAGGCCGGCGCCCACGAGCAAAACCATCGCGAGCGCGATTTCTGCCGTCGCCAGAATCGTTCGCGCGTTTTGCCGGCTACCGCTCGCACCGGCGCGGCCGGAGCCTTCTCGGAGAGTTTTCTGCACGTCGGAACCAGCGGCAAAAAGCGCCGGCGCCAGCCCGAACACAAAACTCGCGGCCACCGAAAGCGTGAGCGCGAAAGCCAGCACCCATCCATCCACGCGAATATCCTGCATCTTCGCCAAATCCGAGGGCAGCAGCGAACCCAGAACCCGCACGCCCCAATAAGCGAGCAATGTTCCGCCGATGCCGCCAAGCAAACCGAGCGCCGCGCTTTCGGTGAGCAGCTGGCGAACGATGCGGCCACGACCGGCGCCGAGGGCGATGCGCACGGACATTTCTTTGGCGCGGGAGGTGGCGCGGGCGAGAAGCAGGTTGGCAATATTGGCGCACGCGATCAGGAGCACGAGCGCAACGGCGCCGAACAGCAGAAGAAGCGCCGGCCGCTCGTCGCCCACGATCGTACTCTGCAGAGGCGCCACGCGAATCGACCAGCCCGCGTCATCCTTGGGAAATTCCGCGGCGAGCCGGCGGCTGATCCCGTCCATTTCCGCCTGCGCTTGCGCGATGGAAACGCCGGGCTTCAATCGCCCGATGACGCTGAGCCAATGGCCCGAGCGCCTGGTCATCCATCCTCCGAAAACCGGATCGTCGGGGGTGGGAACCCAGATGTCCTGGTTGCGGATGAGGATGGGCGAATGAAAACCGGCGCGCATGATTCCGATGACGGTGAAAGAACGTTTGTCGAGATTGATGGAGCTGCCGATGAGATTGGGATCGGCGCCGAAGCGGCTGCGCCAGAGTTTTTCGCTGATGATCGCGACGGGCGCGGCGCCGGGCCGGCCGTCTTCGGGAACGAAGGTGCGGCCCAGGAGAGGCGCCACTTGGAGGACGTCGAAGAGTCCGGCTGTAACGACGGCGGTGTCCGCAACAAAAGGTTCGCCGCGGCCGGTGACGGTGAGATCGTGCTCCTGATTTCCGGCCAGTTCGGTGAAGACGTTGTTCTGCGCGCACACGTCCTCGAAATCCATATACGAAACGCCGGTGAAATCCACGCCTTCCTGCGGCTTGGCTTCGAACACGACGACGAGTTGATTGGGCGCGGGGTACGGCAAGGGCTTGAGGAGAACGGCGTACACGACGCTGAAGATGGCGGCGTTTGCGCCGATGCCGAGGGCGAGGGTGAGAATCGCAATCGCGGCGAAGCCGGGATTTTTGCGCACCACGCGCAGGGCGTAACGCGCATCGGCGACGAGAGTTTCGAGCCAGAAGCCGCTGCGCTGCTCGCGGCAATTTTCCTTCACGCCTTCTACCGCGCCGAATTGCAAAGTTGCTTGGCGTCGCGCTTCTTCGGGCGACATTCCTGCGGCGATGTTTGCGGCGGTTTGCTGCTCGATGTGGAAGCGCAGTTCGTCGTTCGCGTCCTGCTCCCATTTTTTGCGCAAAAACCAAGGCATTTTATATGCGCCTCAGTACGGATCTGGGTGCCGACTTGATGCGATCATCATTCATATCGCAGCGCCGTCATGGGATCGACGCGCATGGCGCGCCGCGCCGGGATGTAGCAGGCCAGCATGGCGACGCCGAGCAGCACGATTGGCACAGCAGCCAACGTGAGCGGATCGGTGGCGCTGACTCCGTAAAGCATGCCGGCCATTAAGCGCGTCAATCCGAGCGCCGCCGCGATTCCGATGGCGGCGCCGATGAGCGTGAGCCGCACGCCTTCGCTGAGCACGAGTGTGAGAACGTCCTTGCGCTGAGCGCCGAGCGCCATGCGGATTCCGATTTCATGCGTTCGCTGGCCGATCAAATATGAGATCACGCCGTAGATGCCGATACTGGAGAGCAGGAGCGCGAGCGCGGCAAAAGTCCCCAGCAGCACCATCGAGAATTTGCGATCGGAAATAGAATCGGAAATGATTTCGTCCATCGTTTGCTCGCCGTAGACCACCTGTTCGCTGTTCATCTTGCGGCTCGTGTCGCGAATGGAGTCGATGATGCTTGGCGCCGATCCTGAATAACGCACCACCGCGCTCGTGCCGTAGGAAACGAGCACGGTGAAACCGTCCGACATCTGCATAGCGGGGAGATAAATCTGCGCCTGGAGATTTTGCGCGTCGGAAGCCAGTCCCCACTGATTCACGTGGTCTACGACGCCGACGATTTCGGTGGTTCCATCGCCCATCCCCTCGTTTTCTGTTATGCGAAGGCGTTTGCCGATCGGATCGTCGCTGCCGAAATATTTTCTGGCGAGCGTGTCATCGATCACTGCCACCGACGGGGCGCGTTCGTTGTCCTGCGGAGTGAAAAAGCGGCCGCGGCGAAGGCGAATTTGCATCACCTTCAGGTAATCGGGATCGACGACATATTTCACCGCCCAGTTCATCTCGTTCTGGCTGGCGGGTTTTGGATGGCCGTCGAGCCAGAAGACGTCTTCATCGTCGCCGGACATGGGGATCGCAGCCCACGTCATCGACACGGCCTGAACGCCCGGCGTGGCGGCGATTCGGCGATTGAGTTCGCGCGTAAAGGCGCGCACGGTTTCGGCGTTCGAGTTCATCAGCGACGGCGGAGGCGAGAGATTAAACGTCAGCACGTTGCGCGGATTGAAGACGGGGTCCTGGCTCCAGAGCTGTGCGAGCGTGCGGACCATTAATCCAGCGCCCGCCAGCAGCACAAGAGCCAAGGCCATTTCCACCACAACGAAAATACTTTGCGCCCGATGGCGCGCGCCGCTTCCGCCTCGACCGCCTTCATTCAGGGTTACCTGCAACACTGGCTTCAGCGATTTCAGCGCCGGAACGAGACCGAAAACAATTCCGACTCCCACCGAGATCGCGACCGTAAAGAGCAGCACACGCGCGTCAAGGCCAACGCCCGCGGCGCGCGGCAGAGTGACGGGTAGATGTTGAAGCGCGATGCGTGTGGCCCAGACGGCGAGCAGAAGTCCCAGGCCGCCGCCGGCGATACCAAGCAGAATGCTTTCCGTAAGGAGCTGCCGAATCAGGCGGCCCTTGGCCGCGCCCAGTGCCGCGCGTATCGCAAACTCCCGAGCGCGCGAAGTGGAACGCGCCAGCAGAAGATTCGCCACATTCACACACGCGATCAACAGCACGAAGCAAACCGCGCCGAGCAGCAGCAATAGAAGCGGCCGCACTTCTCCGAGCATGTCCTGCTTAAGGGGAAACACGGTGGCGCCGATTCCTTTGTCGGTATCGGGATACGCGGCGATCAGATTGCGCGTCACTTCGTCCATATCCGCGCGAGCCTGCTCGATGGAAACTCCGGGTTTGAGGCGGCCGATGCCATGAATGCCGAGGCCGGCGGCGCGGTTGAGCAGAAAATTATTCTTCCACTGGCCGATGGGAACGTAGATTTCGCTATTACGGAAGCTGCGAGTGGAAAGATCGAAATCCGCGGGAATCACGCCGACGATCGTGAAGCCGGTGCCATCGAGCCTGATCGTGCGTCCGAGCACATCGGGCGATGAGCCGAATTTGCGTTTCCAGAGGCCGACGCTGATCAACACGATGGGCGCCGCGCCTACTTCGTCTTCGCCGGGCGCAAACATTCGCCCGATTACTGGTTTCACGCTCAACAAAGAAAAATAATCGGAGGAAAGTAATTCGGCTTTCAATTGCTCGGCTTCGCCCGATCCAGTAAGGCTGAACGAAATCGAGCGCGAGATCGCCATCGCCGAAAATGTGTGATTGTTGCGCTGCCAATCACGAAAATTGAGATAAGAAATCGAGCCGGTGGCGAAATTTGGTTTGCTCTCGCTCAGCGAGACGAGTTGCTCGGGCTGCGGGAACGGCAGCGGGTTGAGCAGCACGCCGTTCACGACGGAAAATATCGCGGTGTTCGCGCCGATGCCCAGCGCCAGCGTGAGAATCGCGACGATGGTGAATCCGGGCGAGCGCGCCATCATGCGAATGCCGTAGCGCACGTCGCTGAAGAGCATCTCGAGCCAGAAACCGCTGCTCTGCTCGCGGCAGTCTTCTTTCACGGCTTCGGCGCCGCCGAATTGCAGCACCGCTTGCCGCCGAGCTTCGTCGTGGGGCATTCCGGCGGCGATATTCGCGTCGGTCTGGCGCTCGATGTGGTCGCGCAGTTCGTCGCTCATCTCTTGCTCCGAGCCACCGCGCCGGAACCATCGCTGCAAAAAACTCATAATCTGCGCTCCGTTACACGCGCTGCAGAATCAGGGCTACCGCCGACGACAGCCGCTCCCAGTCCGCCAGTTCTTTCTCGAGTTGGGCGCGACCCTTTTTCGTCAGCGAGTAGAATTTCGCGCGGCGATTGTTGTCGGACGCGCCCCATTCCGCGCGAATCAACCCCTTGCGTTCCAGCCGGTAGAGGGCCGGATAGAGCGAGCCTTGCTGAATTTGCAGCATCTCGCGCGACACCTGCTGAATCCGTTGCGCGATTCCCCAGCCGTGCATGGCCTCGAGCGCAAGCGTTTTCAAAATCAGAAGGTCGAGCGTGCCTTGCAGCACTTCGGTGGATGCGGTCATTCGGGCTCTCTCCTAGACAAACTAGAGGTCAAACTACAGGAAGTCTGCCACACCTCCTGTAGAATAACAAGGGGAGACTCCCCGTCAGACGAGAATGGCTACAAAAGGTGAGCAGTCGAGGTGGCCGTCAATTTCTCACTGCTCAAACGCGAAAATAACCCGGTACTAAAACCCGGGTACCCGAATTTTATCCCGGCTGAGCCATTGCTGGCCGCCGCTTTAGGCCGCAACAATCATCTTGCGGGTTGGGGACTGCGCTGCGGGGACGACGGTTCCGAATGGAGCCGGGGCAAGTCACCCAGCCCGCCCAAGCCTCGCCTGCTGGCACACCCTGACCCTGTCAGCAGGCCGGGCTTCCCGATCGCCGAGTCGCCGACTCGCCCGCCGATTGAATCGTTTGGAACTTATCCTGCGTCCTAATTAAGGCGCCGTTTAGATTTCGCGCGCTAAAGCCTTTGGAATCTTGGCGTGAGAGCACAACAACGACGGGGGAGCAGGCGCTTTGGGCGGACAGTTGCAAGAGAAACAGGACAGAAAAAAAAGCATCCGGCGTTCTATCAAGCAGTATTTCATCGCAGCGCTTATTTTGTGTCTGATTGCGCCCGGCGCCGCAAATGCCGAAGAATTAAAGCCGGAAACGATCGCCGCATTTGATCGCTACGTGCAGCTTACCGAAGCGCAGATTGACTCCGAGCTCGCGCGCCGCGAGCCGTTTCTGTGGATTGAAAGCCTTCCCGAAAGTCGCCGCGAAGCGGTCTATCGGGATTTGCGCAACGGGAAAGTGGTGATCGAGCGCCTGGAAACGCTCGATAGCGGGAATAAAATAGATGTACCCGGCGGGCTGATACACCAGTGGATTGGAACGATCTTCGTGCCCGGCGCCACACTCTCCCAAGTGGTCGCATTTGAGCAGGACTACGACAATCAGCTGCAATATTTCCAGCCGGACGTGATGCGTTCGAAGATCTTGCAGCACAATGGCAGCGACTTCGTGGTGGATATCCGCTTCTACAAAAAGAAAATCATCACAACGGTGCTCGACACGACGCATGAGGTGCACTACCAGCCCGTGGATGCCACGCACGAATGGAGCCGCTCCCACACCACGCGCGTGCAGGAAGTGGAAGATGCAGGCGAGCCCCATGAAAAGCTCAAGCGCGAAGGGCACGACAACGGATTTCTGTGGCGAATGAACACCTACTGGCGATTTGAAGAGAAGGACGGCGGAACTTACATCGAGAGCCAGTCGATCTCGCTGACGCGCGATATTCCGATGGGTCTCGGATGGATGATCGGGCCCTACGTGAATAGCGTGCCGCGCGAATCGCTCACGTTCACGCTCGATCGCACGCGATCGGCCATTCTGCAGCGCATCAGTTCAACCGCCGCGCACTAAAAGTCCCGCAGCAGCAGAACGCAAAATTAAAACGTCGTCGAGGCCAGGAACGCATCCGCCAATCCGTTCGTATCGCGCGCCACCAGATTGCCCGCGAACGAAAGGAAACTCACCGTATGCCCGTCGCCGCTGATGGAAGGGGCCAGGCTGCTTCCATTCAACGATGGCGACAGAGTACCGGAAGGCTGGCTGGCGACAACGGTATCCATAGTGCAGTTGGTGGTGACATTGAGGCATGTGTTTCGCGCAAACACGTTCTCAACGCCGTTCGCCGTATTGGCCCCTAAATTCGACGCTGCCGAGGCGAAAGCAATAAATTGCCCGGTCGTGTCGAACGACGGCGTTTCCGCGAGTGAATTCGCGGGCGTGGTGCCGTCGCGCGTGGAGGCGAGGATCGTCGAAGGCGTGCAAGCTATCGTCACGACGTTTGAACAGGTGTCGCGTATATAGATCTCCTGCACTCCGCCCGAATTGAAGCCGAGATTAGTTCCCGTCGACGTGAACGCAATAAAGCGCCCGCTCGAGCCGGAGGTCGCGGTTTGCGTGCTCGCGCCGTTCGCCGGCGTTACTCCATCGGGCGTAGATATTAGGTCGGTTTCTCCAATGCACGTCGTGAGCAGTGTCGCGCATGTGCGCGAGAACACTTCCGCCAGCCCGCTTGGGTTTGGAGCCGTGGCGCCCAGATTTCGCGCCTTCGATACAAATGCGATCACAGATGCAGCGCTGGAGATGGAGGGCGCCGAGCTCGGCCCATTTCCAGGCGTGGTTCCATCCGGCGTGGAAACAAGAAACGTGGTAGGCGTACAGGTGGTGCTCGCGACACCGCCGCACGTGTTCCGCACGAATACCTGGGGAGTGACTCCATCGAAGGTCGCATTGGACACGAGATTCGTTGCCAGCGACACAAAGGCCACGAATAGGCCATCCGAGCTAATTACTGGATTGAAGCTGTCGCCGTTGCCGGCGCTCACACCGTCAGCCCCCATCGACACAAGCACAGTTCCCGGTAAGGAGCCTGCCGCTGCGCCCACCGGTCGCCAGAACACTTGACGAGTCTTGCCGTCAAGCGGCGCGGACGTGACCAGGTTCGACGCGGTCGAAGTGAATGCAACGTTGCCGCCCGACGAAGCAATCGTAGGCTCCCAACTTGGGCCATTTGCCGTGTTGCCATTTGGATCCACGCTAATCAATGTGCTCGAAGGTGTGCAGGAGGCCACGGTCACACACGAATTCCGGACGAATACGTCGCTCGACGCATTTATGTCATTTGCCACCAAGTTGTTTGAGATCGAGGCGAAGGCAATCATCTCTCCATTCATATTGGTAGAAGGGCCGGACGTCATCACGTCCGGCGTACCATTCGCACACATCGAAGCTGTGCCGCAGATTCCGTTTATTGCCTGCGAGCCATCCGGAGCCAAGTCCAAGATAATTGGCAGTCCCGTCGTCAAGGTAGGATTCACGGAGAACACGACTATATTCGACGTTCCTCCGCCCGGTGCCGAATTGAAAACCTGCACCTGGTCGACTCCGCCCGCGGCTATGTCACCGACAGTCAGTGCAGCCATAAGAGACGTAGAACTGGCAAAGGTAGTCGCGCGCGGTCCCCCATTGATCTCGACCACAGAAGTCGCATTGAAACCGGTGCCGGTCAGAGTCAAAACGGGCGCTGTTGTCGCGCCCGCTGCCACACTGGTGGGCGCAAGGAGCGTGATCACAGGAAACGGGTTGTCAATTGCATAGGAAAAGACATTTGACGTTCCGCCGTTCGGCGGCGCGGGCGGCGGCGCTGCAGGATTGGTGACCGCGATCGATAAAGTACCGGCTGTGGCCAGGTCGGCCGTCATTAGGCCGACCTGCAGGCTCGTGCTGTTGATAAAATTCGTGGAACGATTCGTATTGTTCACGGACACAACCGACTGCGGAGCGAATTGAGTGCCGCTAATAAGCAGGGTCGCCCCTGGTGTTCCGGCGAGAACTGTTGTCGGCGAAATCGAGGTGATCGTTGGGACGTTGCTGGGCGCCGGCGTAATGGTGAAAGTGAGAGAGGTGGCTGATGTACCTCCGCCCGGCGAAGGAGTAAAAACAGTCACAGTCGCGGTGCCCGGAGTTGCGATCAGGGCTGCCGGAACCTGCGTCGTCGCCTCGCTGGTGCTCAGAAAATTTGTCACCAGCGGACTTCCGTTCCACTCCACTGCCCCACCCGGCGAAAAGCTCTTGCCCATCACCGTCAGGGTAAACGCCGTATCGCCGGCCTGCTTCGTCGTGGGAGACATCGACTTCAACGACGGCTTCGGAAAATTGATCTGCTGCTCGCAGGCGGGCAGTAGAGCGATGGCAAGTACAAGAGCCCAGAAATTGAAACCCAGTTTTCGCTGCAAACGATTCATCCCCAAGTCACTCAGCCCTCTGTTTTGTCGTAAGCGCAATCGTAGAGACTACTAAAGATGTCTGTTGCGGGCAATCGGGATGCTTGGGCTCTACTTCCCCGGAAAAGGGAACCCGGCTTCAAGGTGCGTATATGACCGCCCCAAGACCTCTATCCTGTGACCTGGTTTTTCACGTGGATTTCCGTCCCTCGCCTGTTTACTCTCTTTTCCGTGGGAGTCATCTCTCGTTCCGGCTCTTTCCTCTGAGGATGCCCGATCCCGCCGCCCAACTCGCCCTGCGATTCCTGTGCCTGTTCTCGCTGGCCATCGCCGCAGCGAACCTCACGCGAGCGCAGGCACCCACCGCCGGTAACTCAGCAGAAAAGTCTTCGTCCTCCCATGATCAAAGCGCCCTCCCTCAGGCCCCCACGGCACCTCCCGACGATTCAACGGCTGAAGATACGCTCACCGTTTTCCCCCATTCAGAGACGGCCCGCTATTGGATCTCCGGCCAGGCCAACATCATCTTGCAATGGCATCCGCGGTTTCGCGCGAAATACACCGGCCCAAACAGTTTGACCCCCGCCCCGCAAAGCGCCACCACTCATATTCTGACGCTTTACACGGGATACGAACTCACCCACACGACCGAAGTGTTTGCCGATGTGGAGTACGCCACCGGCGGCGGCATCGGACATGCCTTCGGCCTTGCCGGCTACACCAATCTGGATTCGGTGCGGACGGTATCGGGTGCTGCCCTCTCAACCGCGCCTTACCTCGCGCGACTCATGCTTCGGGAGATCATCCCGCTCACCGAGGTACGCGTTGAAGCAGAACGAGATCCGTTGCATCTAGCCACTTCGCTTCCAGCGCGCCGGATCGAATTCCGCATCGGAAAATTTGACGTTGTCGATTTCTTCGACGTAAATGCTTACGGCTCCGACAGCCACCTGCAATTCATGAATTGGACCGTGGACAATAACGGGGCTTACGACTACTCCGCGAATACGCGCGGCTACACCGACGGCGTCATGCTTGAATACGACGACCATTGGTTCACTGCGCGCTTTGCGGAAACGCTGATGCCGAAAGTCGCAAACGGGATCAATCTTGACGCGGATCTAGCCCGTTCCCGCGCGGCAAATCTCGAGTTCGAGGCGCGCGGCAATCGTTTCCTGCACCGCGCCGGAGCCGTGCGCCTCCTGAGCTATTTGAACCAGGCAACCATGGGGAATTACGAACAAGCCATCGAAGAGTACCTTGCAAGCAACAAGACCTCACCGCCGAACATCATCGCCACCCGCCGTCAGGGCCGCCACCGATTCGGATTCGGACTGAACTTCGAGCAGGAAATCTTGCCGCAAGTAGGCATATTCGGGCGCCTTGGATGGAGCGACGGCCGCAACGAATCGTTCGCCTATACCGAAGACGATCGCACCGCCGAAATCGGAGGCTTCACGAAGGGCAATTGGTGGAACCGCCACAATGATCGCGCTGGCGTGGCGTTCGTCGCTAACGAAATCGTCAAAGCTCATCAACAATATCTCGCGCTCGGCGGCCTCGGATTTCTCCTCGGTGACGGCAATCTCACTTACGGCCCCGAAAAAATCGTCGAAGCTTTCTACACCGCGCATCTCTGGCGCGGTTTCTTCGCCTCCCTCGACGTGCAACACATCAATAATCCCGGCTACAACAAGGATCGCGGCCCAGTGCTGGTGCCCGGCGCCCGCTTCCACGTAGATTTCTAGCACCCGCGCAGTCTCGCGCGAACACGTGAACACGAACGCACAAACGTGGACACATGAATACGATGTCATCCTGAGCGCAGCGAAGGATCTCAGCGTAAATTGCTTGGCACTCATTACGCCCGTCGTCGCGTTCCTCTTTTTCTTCTGGCATCCCTGGCATTCGCAGTTTAAGCTCCGCCCCTGCGGCATGGGGGCAAGCAAGCATTTCACGGCGAGCCGCCGGAGGAATTGAATGTCACGTGCAACTTGGTCAGCCGTCCCGATCTTCGCGCTCGTTTTCGTCTGCGCGCTCGCGCTTCCCACCTGCGCCCAAGAGAAGCCGCAGCCTCAAGCAGCCGCTGCGCCCGCTTCGCAAGCCGCCGAACCTCCCGCAGCAAAGCCCGCCGATGTCGCCTCGCCCGACGCCATCCTCGCCGCCGTCTACGACGTAATCTCCGGCCCCGCCGGCCCGCGCGATTGGGACCGCTTCAATTCCCTCTTCGCTCCCGGCGCGCGCCTGATTCCCATCGGGCCTCGAAAAGACAAGCCCGGCATCAATATCCTCGTCATGACGCCCAAGGATTATTCAGACCGCGCCGGCGCCTACTTTGACAAAAATGGTTTCGTCGAACGCGAAGCCTCCCGCAAAACCGAGCGCTATGGCAACATCATGCAAGTCTTCAGCACCTACGAATCGCGCCACGACGCAAAAGACGAAAAGCCCTTCACGCGCGGCATCAATAGCTTTCAGCTCTACAACGACGGCTCGCGCTGGTGGATCGTCACCATCATGTGGCAGGAAGAAACGCCGGATAATCCGCTGCCAAAAGAATTTCTGACGCCAATCAAATAGATTTCGTCTTCAGCTCAGCTGAAAGGCAAGACCAACACCAGGTCTCCGCGCATTTGATGGCGCGTATGCCATTCCGTAACGCCGGCTTGTCCTGAGTCGCGAAGGGCGTCCCGCCGGCTCTTTTGCATTTGTGTCTCGCTTCGCCGTTTTGAATTTATCTTGCGCTCAACCCGCCGCGCAGGAAGAATAAACCGCCACAATCACAACGGAGGCATTCCATGTACCAGCCCGACCTGCTAAAAGGCCGCACAATCTTCATCACCGGAGGCGGCACCGGCCTCGGCCGCTCCATGGCTCTCCGCTTCGCCGAACTCGGCGCCAATATTTTTCTCACCGGCCGCCGCGAAGAACCCCTGAAGCAAACCGCAAACGACATTCGCGCCAAGGGAGCGCAAGCCGCCTACGGCATCGCCGACGTTCGCGACTTCACGGCCGTCGAAAGCGTCGTCGCCGCCGCCGAAGAAAAATTTGGCTCCGTCGATACGCTCGTTAATAACGCCGCCGGGAATTTCATCGCTCGCAGCGAAAAGCTTTCGCCCAACGCCTTCAACGCTGTCATCGGTATCGTCCTCACCGGCACATTTCATTGCACCCTGGTGCTAGGCCGCAAATGGATCGCCTCCCAAAAACCCGGCAACGTCCTCAACATCGTCACCACCTACGCCGCCACAAATGCCGGCTCTGGCTACGTAATGCCCTCGGCCTGCGCCAAGGCAGGCGTCCTCGCCATGACTCGCTCTCTCGCCGTCGAATGGGCCAAGCATCATATTCGACTCAACGCCATCGCCCCCGGCCCATTCCCCACCGAAGGCGCTTTCTCGCGCCTGATGCCCTCCAAGGAAATCGAAGAGCGCGCGAAGAATAACCACCCCATGAAACGCTTCGGCCGCCACGAAGAACTCGCCGACCTGGCCGTCTACCTGATAAGCGATCAATCCGATTACGTGAACGGCGAATGCGTGGTAATCGACGGCGCCCTCTGGCTCCGCGGCGCCGGCGAATTCAACGACTTCGTCGACCTACCAGACGCTGCCTGGGACATGCTCGAATCCGCCCGCAAACGTTGATTTTGATATTAGGCAGGGTGGTTAACAAAAGGACGGCACCGCTAAGCTGCACCTTGTCTTAATGGTGAGACGCTTGCTGGACGATGGAGAGAAGAGGTGCAGCCAGTGCAAACGGTTAGAGTTAGCGCTCGCTTTGAAATTCAGATCCCAAAAGCCCTTTGCCAGCAATTGAGCGTCGAGCCCGGTCAGGAACTTTTCGTTTCCGTTTCTGATGGTTCTTTGGTTCTGAAGCCCCGGCCAACCAAGACTGCGCGCGATATCACCGAACTTCGCGGGGCGGCGAAAGGGATTAAGTGGCTGCGAACTGATCGCGAACGTGGCACTTAGTCCTGAATCACGACCTCGCTCGTCGTGTTCGTAATCGGTCGATATCGTGTACCCACACCCAACCTGTCATCCTGAGCGGAGACTCGCGGGCTTCTTCTTCTCTCGCGAAGCGAGAGCGCGAGTCGGAGTCGAAGGATCTCTCTTCGGTTTTTTTTGGTTCCCCGATGCGTAGAATATTTTTCGCTCGAGCATCCATCTGCAAGAATTTGGAAACGTCCTCGTAATTGTCGGCGGGTCGACTGGTAAAATTTCTTCCATCACACGCGTAGGATTTCCTCGTCAGCCGCGTACTGTCACGCATTCAATTCTTCGAGCCGACCACAAACTACAATCGCATCCCTCCAACGTATTGCAACGCAAGAGGTTCAGTTCGTATGCCTCTGCATGGGATACGATTTGCTATCGATGGCAGTAGTGTAATACGATGCGATTATCGATTGGCAATTGGAGGTTTCCAGCCATGGAGAGAGCCCGTGTCCGCGTTTCTCCCAAATTCCAGATCGTCATCCCCAAGTCCATTCGCGAAGAGTTGCACATCGAGCCCGGCCAGGATCTCGTCATGTATTCGCTCGAAGGCACCATCCGGATTCTTCCTCGCCGCTCCGTCAAAGAGCTCCGCGGTGCCGCCAAAGGAATGAGATGGAAAGAGGATTATCGTGACCACTCGGACCACTTCTGAGCTTTACCTCGTCGACTCCTCAGGCTGGCTCGAATATCTCACCGAAGATTCGAAAGCCCCGCTGTTCGCCCACTACCTGGAGAACGAGGCTGCCGTCATCGTTCCCTCGCTCGTCATCTACGAGGTCTATCGCCAACTCGCCCGCCATCGTGGCAAGCCTCTCGCCGATCGCTTTCTCTCGCAGGCGCTCCACTGCCGAGTCGTCCCCCTCGATGAAATGACCGCTCTCGCCGCCGCCGACGCCAGTCTCAATCACCGCCTCGCCATGACCGACGCCCTCCTCTACGCCACCGCCCGCGCCCACCAAGCCCAGTTCGTCACCACCAACACAAAACTCCGCGGCCTCCCCGCCGTCATCATCCCTTAGTTTGATATTCTCGGGGCAGAGGCGGGCGTGTTAGACAAAATTCTGCTGGCTCTCGAAGTGCCCATAACCTCCTCCGTGACTCAGTGCCTCTGTGGCCATCTCAAACCGCGACTTCGGACGCAACCTTGACCCTGCGCGCACTGCAAAGTAACCTAGCTGCTTCCTGTTTCGTCCGCGCACTCGCCGGCGAGCACAGCTGATAAACCATGGATACCATTCAAATTACTTTGCCCGACGGCGCCACCCGCGACGTCCCTAAAGGCACCACCGCCGCTGACATCGCAAAGCAGATTTCGCCGCGCCTCGCAAAAGAGGCACTCGTCGCTCGCACCAATGGCGACCTGATCGATCTCGCGCGCCCGCTCGACCACGACACCAAGCTCGCCATACTCACCGCGAAAGATCCCGACGCGGTGCAGGTGTTCCGCCACTCGGCCGCGCACCTTCTCGCCGCCGCCGTGATGGAGCTCTATCCCAACGTGAAGCTCGGTATCGGACCGCCGATCGAAACCGGCTTTTTCTACGAGTTCGTGCGCCATGAGCCGTTCACTCCCGACGATCTCGCGAAAATCGAAGCGAAGATGCACGAACTCGCCTCGAAAGATATTCCCAACGAACGCAAACTGATCCCCAAGCCCGAAGCCATCGAGCTCTACCGCCGGCAGAATCAGGAATTCAAATGCGAGCTGGTTGAAGAAAAGGCCGACGAGCCGATGGTTTCCTTCTACACCACGGGGAAATTCATCGACTTCTGCCGCGGCCCGCACATTCCTTCCACCGGGCGGATCAAGGCTTTCAAATTGATGAGCGTCGCCGGCGCCTACTGGAAAGGCAAAGAAAGCAATCCGCAGATGCAGCGGATTTATGGCGCGTGTTTCGTCGATCAAAAAGAACTCGACGAATACCTGCACAGACTCGAAGAAGCAAAAAAACGCGATCACCGACGGGTTGGAAAAGACCTTGAACTGTTTACGGTGAGCGACCTCGTCGGCGCCGGACTGCCCTTGTGGCTTCCCAAAGGCGCCACGATTCGACGGCTCCTCGAAGAATACATTCTCGAGCGCGAACGAGAGGCCGGCTATCAGCACGTTTACACGCCCGACCTCGCAAAAGTCGATCTCTACAAGCGTTCCGGCCACTGGGAGCATTATCACGAAGATATGTTTCCGCCCATGGAGCTCGAAACCGAAGATCTCGTGTTGCGGCCGATGAATTGCCCGCATCACATCCTGGTTTACGAGTCGAAGAAACGCAGCTATCGCGATCTGCCCGTGCGAATCGCCGAACTCGGAACGATGTACCGCTACGAGCGCTCCGGCGTTTTGAGCGGTCTCAGCCGCGTTCGCGCGATGACGCTGAATGATGCGCACATTTTTTGCACTCCGGATCAAATCAAAGACGAATTTGCCGGCGTGATGCGATTGGTCGAGCGCGCGTACCGCGATCTCGGCATCACTCAATACAGCTACCGGCTTTCGCTGCGAGGCAAAGAGAATGCCGAGAAATATGTGGCCAACGACGAAATGTGGGACCTGGCCGAAAACGTTCTTCGCGAAGCGATGAATTCGCTCGGTCTTCCTTACACAGAAGCACCCGGTGAAGCGGCTTTCTACGGCCCCAAGCTGGATATCCAGCTCGCCGACGTGATGGGCCACCAGGAAACCTATTCCACCATTCAGATCGATTTCCATCTGCCGAACCAATTCGATCTCAGCTACATAGGCGCAGACGGCCGCGAGCATCGTCCGGTGATCATTCACCGCGGCGTGATAAGCACGATGGAGCGCATGGTCTCCTATCTGATTGAGCTGTACGGCGGAGCTTTTCCGGCGTGGCTCGCTCCAGTGCAAGTAGCAATCCTGCCCATCACCGAACGCCAAAACACTTACGCCGCGGAAGTGATGCAGAAATTGCTTGCCGCCGGCATTCGCGTCGAGCTCGACGAGCGCAACGAAAAAGTGCAAGCCAAAATCCGCGACTCCCAACTCCAGAAAGTCCCCTACATGCTGGTAATCGGCGGCAAAGAAGCCGAAGCCGGCACGGTAGCCGTCCGCCACCGCACCAAGGGCGACCAGGGCCCCCGCCCCCTCGATCAATTCCTCGCCGACCTCAAAAAGGAAGTCGATACCCGCGCGATCACCAGCTGATCCGAGGACTTCATGAAGATATCTCCCTGGAGCACAATTGGATTCTTGGTTGCGATTGGTCTTTTCGTTGTTGCCGGCTATTTCTATCGGTATTCAGCCGGTGTTCGCGAGACATTCGCCGGGATGCCAATTAGAATTTCGTTGCCGGGAAATGCCAGCGGAGTGGAAACTCGGGAATTCATTGCAAAAGGGGGCAGGTCATACGACGTCGAAATTGTGCGTAGTGCAACGGGTCTGAATCTTCAGCAAGACAATCTCTCATGGGCATTACTGGAGCATGAACACATTGTTGCTCACAAAGAGGTGGCTCGGGAACTTGGCAGTGATGGAGATGACGCGATTATCGGCTCATTCCGCCCAGACCATGATGGTCACTACAAACTCCGTGTGGACACTCACGACCCAGCGGTTTCCCCAGCAGCAACCCAGGCGGACTTGATCGTGATCCCCAGCATGGGCGAGCGCGACGACGTCGGTATGGCTGCCGGAATTCTCGAATTTGCTGCTGGCATTTGCGGTTTCCTCGGCTTGATGGCGCTGGCATTTGCGATAACGGGAATTATTGTAAAGCAGCGAAAATTAGCGCAACCAGCCCACGGATCCGTGAGTCGCTAACTGACAACTGTTTTGGCTCGATTGTGGAGACGGCGCCTTTTCGCAAAGCAGACTTAGCGTTTTTACCGGATAAAAGGGCTATTGCGGGCGGGCTTGGAGTGCGTGCTATACTTCTTGCCCTGTCTCTTCCGCTGAGAATTTCTGTACGTGAGAGGCAGCAAATTGGGGCGTCGAATCTTGTTTTTCTGGCCCCGGAGGTGGATTTATACCAGCAGAACGGGGTGGTGGTCTTCGAGTGAATGAGCGCATCCGCGCTCGCGAAGTTCGCGTGATTGACGATGCAGGGAATCAGTTGGGTGTGATGACCCTGCTCGATGCAATGAAAACAGCGCGAGAATCCGGCCTCGACGTGGTCGAGATCTCGCCCAATGCCGTGCCGCCGGTTTGCAAGCTGGTGGATTACGGAAAGTTCCTGTACGAGCAGAGCAAAAAGGCGCACGAGGCGAAGAAGCATCAGAAGAGTTCGCACATCAAGGAAGTGAAGTTCCGCCCTTCTACCGCCGAGCACGATTATCAGGTGCGAAAAAATCAGATCATCCGGTTCTTGGGTGACGGTTACAAAGTGAAGGCGATGATTTTTCATCGCGGCCGCGAAATGGCCCACCAGGATGTGGGGCGCGCCAAGATGAATCGTCTGCTGATGGACATCACCGACCACGCGCAGGTGGAATTCGGGCCGCGCATGGAAGCGAATATTTTGCTGGCGTTGCTCGCGCCGAAGAAAGGCGCGGGTGCGGCGCCTGCGCCGGGCCGTCCGGTTTCTGCGGGCGGGCAGGCGTAGGCTTTCGAGCTAGCTCGCTGGAGTGCCAAGTATTTTGGATCGAGCCAAGAGTAAAAGCGCACAGGCCCTTCGTACCTCAGGACAAGCAAGAGTGCCTGTGCCACTTAAAGGCGTAAGAACCAGATAGAATGAGGAAATTGTGAAGAAGAACAAGAAAATGAAGTTGAAGACGCACCGCGGGGCAGCCAAGCGTTTCAAGAAGACCGCGACGGGAAAATTTATCCGCCGGCATTCCGGCATGCGCCACTTGCTGGGCACGAAGAAGCCTCGCCGCATGCGCAAGCTCGGTAAGGCTGCCGTCGTGAACAAGGCCGACGTGCCGAACGTGCGGCTCGCGCTGCCGTACGGCGTGTAGTTTTCGATTCGAAGTTTTCTCGTGCCGGGCAGAGCGTAACGGGTGCCTGCCGGCCGAAGTTCCCGGCGAAGCATCATCGCGATCGGGAGAAGTAGCTGCAATTCCATGAGACAAACCCGTCTGCTGCTTGCGTAGGTGTGTTTTTGGCGAGCGGCGGCCTCCATTTGTCTCCCCGTTAAATTTTTGGATATTTCAAGCGCCGATCTGGCGCATATCAGGAGACAAAGCTATGCCTCGAGTTAAACGTGGAACGAAACGCCGCGCGCGCCGCAAAAAACTGCTGAAGCACGCGAAGGGATTTTTCCTCACCAAGGGAAAGCTCTTCCGCTCGGCGAAAGAAGCGGTGAACCGCTCGCTGCGCTACAGTTACCGCGACCGTCGCACGCGCAAACGCGACTATCGCACGCTGTGGATCCAGCGCATCGGCGCGGCGGCGCGCAACAACGGCATCACCTACAGCCAGTTGATTCACGGCCTGAAGGCGAGCGGCATCGAGCTCGACCGGAAAATCCTCGCGGATATGGCGGTGCGCGACGCGGCGGGATTCACTTCGCTGGTGGCTTCAGCGAAGCAGCACATTGCGAAGGCCCCGGCAGGCGCAAAGGCTCCGAAGCCGGAGCACGCACGACATCACGACGAAGGCTAGGCGGCCACAGCGGATCGTCGGCAGTCCGTCTTTCTGTATCGAGGGGTGTTAGTGCGCCACTTCGATGACGGTCCAAAACGTCTGCGACGATAACTTTGGCAAATCGGAAACTCCCCACGTTTCTATGTAAAGTTCGATTGCCTCGCGCAACTTGGACTGCGCCGATTCAACATCCTCACCTTGCGACGTCACCCCCAGCTCGGGGCATCGGGCGACGTACCAGTGATCCTGTTTGGTGATGGGGACAGAAAAGCAGTAATTCATGGCAAGATGCTAGCGAATTTGAGGACGGTAAGCCAATAGGCGCTATCAAATCATGACGAACGAGGCGACGAAACAGACTCTCGCGCAACTGGGCGTGAATTCGCCGGAGAAGATTCCTGCGATGTTCGCGGAATTGCGGGCGGAGTTCGATCGCGAGCTGTCGTCTGCGACGGAGGAGGCAAATTGGAAGTCCGTGCGCGATGCGTGGCTTGGGCGCAAGTCCGGCGTGCTCTCACAAGTTACTGACAACTGGCTGAAACCTGCTGCGCCGGATTTGAAGCGCGCCGTCGGGCAGGAATTGAACCGGATCAAGACGCACGTGGAATCGGCGCTGGCCGAGCGGCAGGTTGCGATTGAAGCGTCGGCCGAGACGGCGGCGCAAGCGCGCGAGCGTATCGACCTTTCACTTCCCGGTATCGAGCGAGCGATTGGGACGCGGCATTTAATCAGACAGACTTCGGAAGAGCTGCAGCGCATTTTCCTCTCCATCGGTTTCAGCGTGGTGCAAGGGCCTGAAATCGAAACGCCCTATTACAACTTTGAAGCGCTGAACATTCCCGAGCATCATCCGGCACGCGACAACATGGATACGTTTTTCATCGAGGGCGCGAAGAACCGCGATGTGCTGCGCACGCACACTTCGCCGATGCAGATTCGCACGATGGAAAAGCAGGCGCCGCCTGTGCGCATCGTGGTGCCGGGAAAAGTCTACCGGCGCGACAATCCCGACGCGACGCATGGCTACATGTTTCACCAGATCGAAGGGCTCGCAGTGGACACGGACATCACTTTCTGCGATTTCAAGGGCACCGTGGAATATTTCGTGCGCGCGTTTCTGGGCCCGCAAGTGAAAACACGGCTGCGGCCGAGTTATTTTCCGTTCACGGAGCCTTCGGCGGAAGTGGACGCTAGTTGCCACGTGTGCGGCGGAAGCGGCTGCCGGATTTGCAAGCAGTCGGGATGGATCGAGCTTTTCGGCGCCGGGATGGTGAATCCTGCGGTGTATGGATTCGTGAATTACGATCCGGAGCGGCTATCGGGCTTTGCATTCGGGATGGGCATCGATCGTCTGGCGATGATGAAGTATGGGTTGAGTGAATTGCCGGTGCTTTTCCAGAATGACGTGCGGTTTTTGCGGCAGTTTCCTTAGAACGGACGGCGCGGCGGGATGAGAGTTGTTTACAACTGGCTGAAAGAATTTGTTGACGCGAAGGCGAGTGCACCCGAATTGGGGACGCGGCTCTCGCTGTGCGGCGTTGCGATCGATTCGATCGAGGAAACCGCGGCCGGGCCTGTGCTCGATGCGGAGATTACTTCGAATCGGCCGGATTGCCTGGGGCATTACGGGATCGCGCGCGAAGTGGCCACGATTTATCGCCTGCCGCTCAAGCCTGTTCAGCCGAAGCTGAAAGAAATTGCCGAGAAAGCTGCAGCTGCGGCGCGCGTGGATATCGAGGTACCCGAATTGTGCGGGCGATTTACGGCGCGGGTGATGCGCGGCGTGAAAGTGCAGCCTTCGCCGGACTGGCTTCGGCAGCGCCTCGAAGCAATCGGGCAGAATTCGATCAACAACGTGGTGGATATCACGAACTACGTGATGTTCGAGCTGGGCCATCCGCTGCACGCCTACGATCTCGATAAGCTGAATGAGCGCCGCATCGTGGTGCGCAAATCGAAAGCGGGCGAAAAGATCCGCACGCTCGATGGCGCCGAGCGGACGCTCGCGAAAGACATGTGCGTGATTGCCGACGGAAGCGGAAATCGCGCGATTGGCATCGGCGGCGTGATGGGCGGGGCAGAAACGGAAATCAGCTTCAGCACGCGAAATATTCTGATTGAGTGCGCGTGGTTCGATCCAATCGCGGTGCGGCGGACTTCGAAAGCGCTCGGATTGCGCACGGAGGCTTCCTATCGATTCGAGCGCGGAGCCGACCCGGAAATGGCGGAGCTTGCATCGCGGCGCACCGCGGAACTGATTCAGCAGGTAGCTGGAGGCGAGATCCTCTCGGGCGTGATTGATGTGTATCCGCGTTCGGAGCCCCTGCGGAAAATCAAATTCACGCGCAAGGAATTGCTGCGCGTGATGGGCGCGGACATTCCCGACCGCGATATCGAAGACATTTTGAGTGCGCTCGGATTTCGTCCTGTGCGCGTTGACGGCAATCGCGGCGCCGCGGGCGCGCTCGTCGCGGAGTGGGAATGCCAGCAACCTTCGTGGCGTCGCGATGTGACGCGCGGCATCGATCTCGTGGAAGAAGTGGCGCGTCACTACGGCTACGAAAAGTTTCCCCCGCGCCTGCCGCCGGCAAAACAGCCCGCACAGGCGTTGCCTCATGCTGAAGCCATGGAGCGGATTATCGAGCGGCTTGTTGGGCTCGGCTATCACGAGATTGTCGCGATTCCGATCGTTGATTCGAAGCTCGATGCGCTGTTTCGTCCTGAAGGAGTGACGCCGGCCGTGATCGGCAATCCGCTGGCGGAAGATGCTTCGACGATGCGGTCGAATGGAATCGTCAGCATGGCGAGCGCGCTCGAATGGAATTTGAATCACGGGCAGCGCAATTTGCGGCTTTTTGAAATTGGACGGACATACGAGCTGCGCAATGGCGAGCCGGAGGAAACGCCGGTGCTGACGATTGGCGCAACCGGGCTGGCGCGAGGGAAAACAATTTACGAAGAGGCGCGGGAGTATTCGTTCGCGGATTTGAAGGGGGATTTGGATCGCATCGGCGAGCTTGCGGGTGGATTGGCGTGGCAGGCACGAAGTCCAGCCTGGCTAGCAGCGGTGCGGGCAGCGAAGTTTTCGCTTGCACACGGAAACGGATCGGCGGAATTGATCGGCCACGCTGGTCAACTTGCGCGGCGGGTTGCCGATGAATTTAAATTGCGGCAAGAGGCATTTGTAGCTGAATTGCGGCTTGAGCCTTTGCTTGAGGCTGTGGACAGGATGGGCGCTTCGCGGCGGTTCAAGCCGCTTCCGCGGTATCCGGCGGTTGAGCGGGATTTTTCGCTCGTGCTCGATGACGGCGTAACGTTCCAGCAAGTCAAGGACGCCATTAACCTAGCCAAAATAAAGGAAATTCAAAGCATCGAGGCTGCTGATCTTTTTCGGGGCGGGCAGATTCCTCCGGGCAAATTTTCATTAATGATCCGAGTGACGTTCCAGAGCGAAGATGCGACGCTGACCGAGACGCAACTCAGGGATTTTTCCGGACGCATCGCTGCAGCATTGTTTGTATCGCTCAATGCGAGTCTCCGGGCTGGCTAAGAAGTAACCAGTCTCGATGAGGTCGCCCGTCCCCGTGGCTGATACTCACTGCGGCGTTGCGCGGGTGGCTTGAATGGATGACAATGCGGGCGGGATTGGCGGGCGGGAGCGTCACATGAAAATTGAGATTTACGATCAGCTGTACAACGTGAATGGCGATCAGGATGAGGAGTATTTGAAGGAGCTGGCAGCTTACGTCGACGGCAAGATGCGGACGATCGCTGAATCGACGCACATCGTGGATTCGCTGAAAGTGGCCGTGCTCGCGGCACTGAATATCGCAGACGAAATGTTCACGACGCGCCAGAAGCAGCAGGAGATTGAGGGCCCGCTGCGCAAGCGCGTGGAGAAATGCGTGGCGATGGTCGAGAAGGCGCTGGAGATGTCGAACTGATTGCCGGGTGATTTTCGCGGCATCCTCGTTCTGCAACCTATTCCTGCCGGATGGCGTCTACTGTATGCTTGCGAGCGGGTTCCCTCTAATTTTGTAGGAATGCTGGAAGAAGCGGCGACGTTGACCGGGAAATTCTGTCTGCGAGCCCTTGCAAGCGCTTCGATTCACGCTCGACTCACTCTCCTGAGAAGGTTTAGCGCATATGCGTGCACCATACTGTAGGCTCTTGTCCCTCGTTGCCGTGTTGTGCATTCCTGGCGTGGCTTTTGCACAAACGACGCCGCCCACGAGCGGTCCTGTGAAGATCACGCTCGATGACGCGATCCAGATGGCGCTGCAGCACAACCACAATTTGCTGGCGCAGCGCACCGTGGTGCAGCAGAACCAGGCCGAAGAAATTACGGCGAACCTGCGGCCGAATCCAGTGCTTTCGGGCGACGCGCAATTTCTGCCCATCTTTCAGCCGGACAAGTTCAGCGCGGATTACATCAACACGACGGCGCAGTTTGACGTAGGGTTGAGCTATTTGTTCGAGCGCGGACGCAAGCGGCAGCATCGTTTGCAGGCGGCGCGCGACGTGACAGAACAATCGCGGTTCACCGTGATCGATAACGAACGCAGCCTGATTTTTCTTGTGGCCTCGCAATACATCGACGTGCAGGTGGCCGAATCTACGATCGATCTCGCCACAGAAGACTTGAAGAGTTTTCAAAACACGGTGGACATCAGCGAAAGCCGCTACAAAGCGGGCGACATCAGCGAAGTGGATTTCCTGAAAATCAAGATTCAGCTGCTGCAGTTTCAGACGGACATGTCGCAGGCGCAACTCGCGAAGGTGCAGGCGCTCGCGTCGCTGCGGCAATCGCTGGGATACGAGTCCGTTCCTGCGGACTACGACGTGGCGAGTGCGTTCGATTATGTGCCGGTGACGATGAAGCTCGAAGACCTGCAAGCGAAGGCGCTGGCGGATCGTCCGGACCTGCGAGCGGCGCGGCAAGGTATCACGGCAGCGAACAGCCAATACGAACTGCAAAAAGCCATTGGCAAAGTGGATCCGACCGGGACTGCCCTCTACTCACACGTGAGCAATGCGAGCAGCGCGTCGATTTTTGCCAACGTTCAAATTCCGATTTTCAACCGCAACCAGGGCGAAATTTTGAGGGCGAAATATGCGATCACGCAGGCAGACGAACTGGCGCGCGCGGCAAGCGACCAGGTGATGACGGATGTGATGAACGCGTACGAAGGTGTGCGCACGAACGATCAGATTGTGACGCTCTACCGCTCCGGTTATTTGAAGGAGGCGCAAGATTCGCGCGACATCAGCGAGTACGCGTACAAACGTGGCGCCGCGAGCTTGCTCGATTTTCTCGACGCAGAGCGCAGTTATCGCGCGACGGAGCTGGCTTACCGGCAGGCTCTCGCGTCATATCTCACGGCGGTTGAGCAATTGCGCGAAGCGGTGGGAACGCGGAACCTTCCATGAATCTTGGTGCGGTGAAAACCAGCCTTCCTTAGCTTTTCAATCGAAGTATCTCAAAGTCGCCGCGAAGTAGAAAAAAAGAAGTGCAGCAAGAAGGATTAAAACCCAAACGATAATGGTCCACTTATCGGTCGTCGCCGTCGGCCGTCCGATGCGAATTCGCATTAGTGACCTCGTTCAAGGCGCGTTCGGGCCTACGGCGCGCGTTCCGGGCAGCAGCCGGGCGGAATTTAGAATGAAAGCCATTTCCGAAGAGACGTGGATGAAAGCAGCCAAAAGAGGATTAAGAAACCCAAAGGCTGCCAAGCCGACGCCGATACTGTCTACGATGAGTGTCCCGGCAAAGTTTTGCATAATCGTGCGACGGCAGCGCCGCGCGATGCGGACCGTTTCGACAAACTTTGTGAGGTCTGATCCGATCAAAACGATGTCCGATGTTTCCCGGGCCACGTCCGTTCCAGAACCCATAGCAACTCCGACTGTCGCCTGCGCAAGAGCCGGGGCATCGTTCACACCGTCGCCCACCATCACAACACGCTTCCCATCAGTCATCAGTTGTTCCACGCGTTCGAGTTTTTGCTCGGGCAGCAGTTCGGCGAAGATTTCATCCACTCCCAGACCCTCACCCACGGCGTGAGCCACGGTTCTTGAATCGCCAGTCAATAGAATCGTCCTGAGACCCATTGATTTGAGGCTCTGAATGGCAGCTTTGGCTTCCGGTCGCAGCAAGTCAGCAACGCGAATAGAACCCAGCAGATGTCCTCCGCGCGTCACCAGGACGGCGCCGTCAGAAGTTGGCCGTAGAGCACTTACGACCTGGATTCGTTCGTCGCGCAGATGCATCCAGTTTCCTACTGCGATTTCTTCGCCATCGATCTCGGCCACAATGCCTCTGCCCGGCGTATATTCAAATCGGTCTGGCCGACGAGCACGAATGCCCATTTGCGACGCTTTGGTTAAAATTGCTGTGGCCACGGGGTGCTCGGATTGCGATTCGGCTATTGCGGCAGCTTCGAGCAGGGAGGCTGGGCTCACGCCGTTTGCAGGACGAATCTCCATTACCTCGGGCGTCCCGTAGGTCAGCGTGCCTGTCTTGTCGAGGAGAATCGTGTCAACCTCGGCTAGTTTTTCAAGGTAAAGGCCGCCTTTGATGATCGCGCCGTTCTGTGCCGCTCTGCCAATCGAGCCAAGTATGGCGAGCGGGGTTCCGGCGGCAATGCCGCATGCGCCGGCGACGATGATCACCGAGATGGTAGAGCGTATATCGCGCGTAACGAAAAATGTTATCGCTGCTGCTCCCAAGGCGAAGTACACGAGATAGCCGGAAAGCCGGTCGGCAATCCCTTGAATAGGTGCGCGCGATTTTTCGGCTCGTTCGACCGCAACAATGATCTTGCCGAACGTCGTGTCGCGTCCTAACCGCTCGACTCGAACTTCGAGAGCACCTGTCTGGTTGATAGTGCCTGCGTAGACCAGAGCGCCGGCGTCTTTCTCCAACGGCATGGATTCACCTGTGATCGGCGCTTGGTCGACGAATGAATGGCCTTGAATTACTGTTCCGTCCACGGGCACACGCGCCCCCGGACGAACTAGAACTTCGTCGCCGATGGCAATTTCCCGGATGGTGACGTCTTTCCACTCTCCTTGACGGCGCACAGTGGCGCTATTGGGGAGCAGGTCAACGAGCCTTTGGATTGCCTGGCGGCCGCGGCCGACCGTAAGACCCTCGAGAATTTCAGCAACGAGGACAAACAAGGTGATCACAAGCGCGGTGAAAATTTCTCGAATCGCAAGCGCAGCCACAATCGCGATGGCCATCGAGAGTTCCATCGTCATGCGGCGCTGGGTGATGTTTTCGTAAGCCTCCGCGAAAATCGGGAAGCCTCCTACCAATGTGCAGATCACACCAATTGCTGTGATGTAAGAACTCGGAGCCTTGCCGAGAAACCAGAGGACCGCGGCTGCTATAGCTACGAATGCCACTCGGTAAATTTCGCTTTGATGAATCGAGTGCGCGGGTTCCGATTTTTCGAGTGCGGGATTTTCGCGCGGCTCCGCTTCCGCTGTCTGAACTACGGGCTTGCCTTGGTATTCGTCGACTCCGGATTGCGGCATCGTGAGTCTCCCGTTCGACGCGATTCGACCGATTGCCTATTTCAGATACGCCTTCACAACCTCAATCAACTCTTCTGCGGCTGCCACTTCCGGCGAATTTGTTTTCGACTCAGGCGAGAGAACGTGAAATCGCACGTGACCTTCGATCACTTCGGCCATCAAACCGTTGAGCGCTCCCCGGCAGGCCGCCAGTTGCTGCAGCACGTCCGCGCACTCGGACTCCTCGCTGAGAGCGCGTTCGAGCGCGTCAATCTGGCCGCGAATTTTGCGAACGCGGAGGAGAAGTTTGTCACGATCCTTCGTGGTATGAGCCATCCCATATACTATACCGGAGTATAGTTAGCGGCAAGCTGAGTCTCTATTGGCGATTTGATTCCTGCGAATTCAAAGCACCGATTGCATGTCCACCCGCGTCTAAGTACGATGACCAGGGGGACATTTCAGGGGTGCACACTACCCGCCGGACTGCACTGAGGCTGCTGAGCGTTCTCGTCGCCGTTGCTGTTTTGTCTTTCGGCCTGCAGGCCGCGGCACACTGGCACAGCCAGTCGTCTGAAGATCAGCACTGCCGGGTGTGCCATTTTGCGCATTCGGTTACGGTCAACCCCTCGCACGTAACAGCACTCCCGTTGCCGGGTATAATCGCCCGGCTTTCCGTAATTCCAGGCGTCGATCCGACACCAGACACCGTCGTCCACCAACTTTCCTCGCGCGGCCCTCCCTCGGTGTAATCCTGATCGCTCTGAGCTGATTGGCTCGTTCTGCTGATCTCGAAATGAGGTTGGCACTGCCGCTTCTTAATGCGGCCCCTATCCACGTAGCCAACCGCCCACATCGCTGGGCCCTAACGGGACGGAGGAGAGATGCACACGAATTTCGCATTTCGGTTATTCGCATTTTTGAGCTTGGGTGTTTTTCTGCATGCAGGCGTTCTTTTCGCGCAGTCAGGCAATTCCGGCACCATCAATGGAGTGGTGAAGGATCCTTCTGGGGCCGTCGTAACCGGTGCTACTGTTTCCATTAACAATCCTGTGAGCGGCTACGATCGTACAGCTACCACCGATAGCGCAGGAAGTTTCACTTTTTCGAACATCCCGCCGAATCCGTATCATCTGTCCGTCGAGGCGAAAGGGTTCGGACCGTACGCGCAAGATGTTGACGTCCGCTCGTCGGTTCCTATCACGGTGAACGTTGCTGTAACGGTGGCAGGCTCTTCCACAACCGTTACAGTTGAGGGCGGAGCCGACTTGATCGAAAACGAATCGACCTTTCACACAGACGTCGATCGCGCGCTCTTCGACAGGCTGCCGCTCGAAAGCCAGTCGTCATCAGTCAGCTCGCTTGTGACGCTCTCGACGCCGGGAATTGCCGCCGATTCAAACGGGCTTTTCCACGGACTCGGCGATCACGCCGAGAACTCGTTTTCCGTGGATGGGCAGCCGATCACCGACCAGCAAAGCAAGGTGTTCTCCAACCAGCTGCCCATCGACTCGATCGAGTCTCTCGAAGTGATTTCCGGTGCACCTCCGGCCGAATACGGGGATAAGACGAGCGTTGTAATCAACGTCACCACTCGCTCGGGTATGGGCGTCACCACGCCCCACGGCAGCGTGAACGCCTCCTACGGCGCGTTCGGCACTGCGCAGGGCGGCGCCGACCTCGAGTATGGAGGCCAGAAATGGGGCAATTTCATCGCGGTTAGCGGACTCAATTCCGGCCGCTTTCTTGATCCGCCCGAATTCTCCGTGTTTCACGATAAGGGCAATCAGGAAAACATATTCGATCGCGTGGACTACCAGCTCACCACCGCGGACTCCCTCCACTTAAATTTCCAGTACACGCGATCCTGGTTTCAGACGCCCAATTCCTACGACTCCCAGAACGCTACGGTGTGGTTCGCTCAGGGTGTACCGGGCGCGGGCGGTGTCGGGTTAGACAATGGAGGGTTAGCTCCGAGTGCTGCGCAAGGCTGCACGACTTCGGCATTTTGTGGCGAACCGGTTGGCCCGGCAGACCAACGCTCGAAAATCGGGACCTTCAATATTGCTCCGTCCTGGACCCACTTGATCAGCCCCACCACCGTTTTCACGCTGGGCTTTTACGCTCGGCGCGATGCTTACAATTACTATCCCAGCGCGAATCCGTTCTCAGATCTCGGCCCGCCGAGCCTTCAGCGAGAGACGGTTTCGCAAGATCGGACGCTCACTAACGCGGGCGTTCGCGCAAGCGTTTCTTACGTCAAAGGCATGAACAACATCAAGGCGGGCATCGTGTACGAGCAGACATTTCTGACCGAGAAAGACAGCCTGGGAATCGTGGATCCCAGCTTAAACGCGCCTTGCTTGACGACCGGCGCCATTGAAACTCCCGTTTTCGGCCCTGCGAACGTCACGACGCCGTCCCAGTGCACGACACTTGGATTTGCCCCCAACGACACGACGAATCTGAACGCGCCCGGCAATCCTTCAAATCCGAACTTCAATCCGACCTTCGGCAATCAGTATCCTCTGTTCAATCCGGTGCTGCTGCCTTTCGATCTGACCCGCGGCGGCACTCTATTCCGTACCGCCTCATTATTTCCGCTGCACACAGACGTGAAGCAGCTCGCGCTTTACGTCCAGGACACCATCACCTGGAAAGACTGGTCCTTCAATCTGGGCATCCGCGGTGATATCTACAACGGGCTTTCAAAAGCAACCCAGGCGGAGCCTCGGCTGGGTGTCGCTTACAACATCAAGCCCAGTAACACCGTTCTTCGCGTCTCCTACGCGCGAACTCTCGAAACTCCCTTTAACGAAAACCTGGTGCTCTCCAGCATCGGATGTACCAATGACGTCCTAAACCCTCTCCTGGCTTGCTCCGGATCCACCACGAATCCAATCGCGCCCGGCTTTCGCAATGAATTTCATGCTGGTCTGCAGCAGGCGTTCGGCAAGTATTTTGTCCTTGACGGCGAATACATCTGGAAGTACACACACAACGCTTACGATTTCAGTGTTTTGGGCAACACGCCGATTACTTTCCCGATCCAGTGGACCCGGTCCAAGATCCCTGGATTCGCAATCCGCGGGTCCGTCCCCAATTACCACGGCTTGACGGCTTTCATCGTCATGTCCAGCGTCGCTGCCCGATTCTTCGCTCCACAGGTGGCTGGAGCCGGAGCAAACCCCGCGGCACCGATTGGCGTTTTTCGCATTGACCACGACGAGCATTTCAACCAGACCACCCACATGCAGTATCAGCCTCGGAAAAATTGGCCTTGGGTCGGCTTCACCTGGCGCTATGACAGCGGTCTCGTAGCGGGTGCCACGCCCTGCTTCGGATTGGAAACGACTAACACCTGTCCCGGCTCGATCATCATCGGTGGTGTGGACAACGTGAGCATGGTGGCCAGCAATGTCGGATCGATTCCCTTGTCTGCGGATCAGGAATTCGAAGCCGGATTCACTTGCAACGGTGTGCATGCTACGCCCACAGTCCCGCTTCCCTTCAATTGTCCGGCGTCGCAGTACGGGTCAACGCTCATAAAAGTGCCGGCGCCGAACAAAGAGGATGACGATAAAAATCCACCGCGAATCCAACAACGCAATCTGTTTGATTTGGCTGTGGGCGACGACAACCTCTTCCGTGGTGACCGTTACAAGTGGAGTGCTCGCTTAGAAGTGATCAACCTAGCCAACAACTACGCGCTGTACAACTTCCTCTCCACCTTCAGCGGGACGCACTACGTGACGCCTCGTGCCATTAGCGGGACGATCGGCTTCCACTTCTAAGCCGAATTTCGAGACGTGGCGGCACAAGGCAAGCGGCGGGCTTTGGAATAGCGGGGCCCGCCGCTTTTCTTCCTACACAGAACAAAACTCTCCAAATTAGCCTACCCTCCGACCCCTGAAAATCGCATTGGGGGCGTGATTCCCGGCCGTCTGCCGGAAGAGGAACGAGCCTCGCTAAATTGCAGTTGCAACTAGTTTTCAACTGGAGTATCGTCCGCAGTTGTAAATCAGTATCAACTGCAATTGGGCTATTCCCGCTTCGACAGAAAGGCGATCAGTTGATCCGGCTCCGCTTTTTTCTCTGCTTCGCGCTCACTGCGCTTGCCGCGGTTACGTTCCCATTTGCCACTCATGCGCAGGACACTCGCTACTTCGTCGCCTACTCGTCCCACCTCGAAGAACCCGGCAGCCTGGAGGTCGAGTTCTACTCGAACTACGGCACGCAGAAGGCCGGCAACGATTTCATCGCTCCGTGGGTGGAGTTCGAATACGGCGCCACTGCCTGGTGGACCACCGAGTTTTATCTCGATAGTCAATCCACCTTTAACGACAGCACCGTCTTCACAGGTTTCCGCTGGGAGAACCGCTTCCGCCCACTGATGCGCGAGCACTGGATCAATCCGGTTCTCTACGTCGAATATGAAAACACCACCGATGCGGACAAGACCTTGAAGGAAGTGGTCGGCTTCGACAATCAATTCGATTTCGCTGCGCCCAATTCTGAGCTGAATAAATCCTACTCGCACGAAATCGAAACCAAGCTGATTCTTTCGAGCGATTACAAAGGTTGGAACATCTCGGAAAACTTCATCGCCGAAAAGAACTTGGGGCACGAACCCTGGGAATTCGGTTACGCCTGGGGAGTGAGCCGGCCGCTGCGATTGGCTGCTACGGCGGAGAATTGCAACTTTTGCCGCGAAAATATCGTTGTGGGCGCTGAGATGTACGGAGGATTGGGAACGGCAGCTCAGCTCACGCTTTCCGGCACGTCACACTATTTCGCTCCGCTGGTTGCGTGGGAGCTGCCAAATGGAGTTTCGTTCACGGTTTCACCGGGCTTCGGGCTGAACGACAACTCGCATCGTCTGCTTCTGCGCTGGGGTGTGACCTATGAAATCAGCGGATTCGGCCGCAGGGTCAGGAGCTTATTCCGATGACGAGGTCGCGCCTGTTGCCGCTCGCATGGATCATAGCAACATCGCTGGCCTTTGCTTTCGCGGGTGCGGCGCGAGAGAGGGAACGAGCGACTGACGACCGCGGCGTTCTGCTCGTGATCGCCCAAGCGCCGGCAAAGGCGCGCGACTGGAAAAATCCCTACGAAGGCGATCCGGATGCACTTCTCGCGGGCAAAAAACTTTACCTGCAGCATTGCGCCGAGTGCCATGGAAAATATGCCCGCGGCATGCGCAATGCAGTCAATCTTCGAAGTCCGCAGGTGCAGAACGCTACGCCTGGCGAGCTCGTTTGGTTCCTGAGCAACGGGAATTTATTTCACGGGATGCCATCATGGTCCGGTCTGCCTGAGCAGCGCCGCTGGCAAATCGTAACGTACCTCAAATCGCTTCGTTGATTTTGTTTTCGGCGACCTCGCGCGTACGAAACGGCTGCCCCATCGAGCCGCACCGGCGATTCCTGTTACAATATCGCGTGGAGTTGGCCTGCAACGCAGGTGACGTTGCGAAAGCCTATTTGAACCAACACTGGATCCCCGGGAGCTCGCGTCGTCCTGCCCTTGTGCAATCCTGGGCCGGCTTGCCGGCTCGCGACAGCCTTAAAGCAGGCGCAGGGCACCCACTTATTCGTGGGGTTCAGGGCCTAGTAACGCACGGCGGAGTGGACCGCTCCTAAATTTCCGGCTGCCCGCCGCAGCGCGCCAATCTGATTTCAGAAAGCGAAACGTGCAAATTTTATTCGTGGGAGACATTGTTGGGTCGCCCGGCCGCAAAATCGTTCATGACCGCCTGGCAGACATTCTTACGCAGCGCCGCATTGATCTCTGCATCGCCAATGGGGAAAATTCCGCCTCGGGATTCGGTATCACACCGCGTCTGGCTGAAGAGCTTTTCTCCTGCGGGATCGAAGTGCTCACCGGCGGCAATCACATCTGGGATCGCAAGGAGATCCTGGATTTTTTCCCGCATGAGCCGCGCCTGCTGCGCCCCGCAAATTTTCCGAACGGGCTTCCTGGCGCAGGGCTGTACGTCGGCAAGACAAAAACCGGCATCGGCTACGCCGTAATAAATCTGCAGGGGCGCACCTTCATGGCCTCGCTCGATGATCCCTTCCGCACCGCCGATCGCGAGCGCGCGAAAATTCCGGCGGACGTGAAAGTAATCGTCGTCGATATGCACGCCGAAGCCACCTCCGAAAAGCAGGCCATGGGCTGGTATCTCGACGGCAAAGTTTCCGCCGTGCTGGGCACGCACACCCACGTGCCCACAGCCGACGAGCATGTTCTTCCCGGCGGCACCGCCTACATCACCGATGCCGGCATGACCGGCCCGCACGACTCCGTGATCGGAATGGAAAAGCAGGGTGTGCTGCAGCGTTTCCTTGACGCAATGCCCGCGCGCTTCGTCGTCGCCGAGGGCGACGTGCAGATGAACACTGTGCTGCTCGACATCGACGAATCCACCGGCCGCGCCCGCTCCATCCAGCGCCTCAATTTCCGCCTGGACTGATCGAAGAAGATCTCAGCCCCCAACCGCTTGCGCCCAACCAACAAGCGAGGATGCATTCGCACCGAACCTGCTTCACGGCCAGTCCGCGAACATCGTATCTACCGGGCCGCCCGTCCAGTAGGCGTAAAACCCCTCGTCACAAGATTGGAAGGTCTTCCCGTACTTCGCTTCGAAATGCTTGCCCCAATGTGGACGGCTCCCGTCCGCGTCGACAAACGGGTACTCGTCGGATAATCCCCACGTGCTGAACACTCGACCCGATTTTTTCATGATATCGGGATCCGCAGCGAGAGCCGCCACAGCTCGCCCGGCATAAAGGGGCGTCTCCGAGGCGGCATAGTCTGGATTTTTCTTCACCGCGTCGCGCCAGTTCGCCTCCGTCACGCCAAAATGCTCCAGCATCACCTCCGACCGCAGAAATCCAGGCGTCAATGCAATTGCCGCCACATTTTTGCGTCGCAGTTCGCGCGCCATCGCAAACGCCAGTCGGATCACTGTCGTCTTCACCATGTCGAAAATCAGCTGCCCGCGATACACGTAGGAATCCCCGTCTCCGATCTCCACAATCAAGCCGCTTGTGCTGCTGGCCTTCGCCGTTTCGATCATGAGCGGCGCGGCAAACCTGCTGGTGATGATGTGCGTGTGAATTGCGTTGCGAAACATCGCGAAGCCTCGCTCGAGATCGAGATTCCAGAAGGTCTGCCCGAATTCGTACTCGGCGCTCTCCGATATGTCATTGACCAGAATATTCAGCTTTCCCTGTTCCGAGCGGATCCGCGAAATTAATTTCTCCATTTCATTAATCTCTAAATGATCGACAACAACCGCGATTCCTCTGCCGCCGCGCGCCGTCACAAGTTCAGCTGTCTCTTCGATCGTTTCAGGGCGGTTCGCGTAATATTCCGCTGGCCATAGTTTTTGGCGCTCCTTTACACTGCCTTCTCCGCGGCGACGGCTGCGCGCCGCATTGGCACTCTCGGCCGCTCGGCTGCTCCTTCCGGTGCAGTACACCGTCGCGCCAGCTTCGCCCAGCGCCACCGCAATGCCGCGGCCCACACCGCGCGTCGCGCCCGCAACAAGCGCCACTCGCCCCTTGAGAGGCTGGTTCCCGGACCTGGCTTCGGGAACTCGCTTCGGGGGATTCTTTCTGGAAGGTTTCATTGGGGCTCCACCCTCGTGATTGGCTGTTTATAAATGGCTGTTCATTTATTGTCAAGGCTTGTTTGTGAACCACCGTTCGTTTATAGTCGCCGCGCCCATGTCGCCGCGCACTCGGCTCAAGTCTGACTCTGACATCCTGGTTTCCGCCATACGCGTGATCGAACAGCTCGGCCCCTCGCGCTTCACCCTCGCCGATGTTGGCAGGGAAGCCGGCATCGCGCCCGCCACCCTCCTGCAACGCTTCGGATCGAAACGGGGGCTCTTGCTAGCCATCGCGAGCCAGGGCGCCTCTGGTGTCCATGAAGAATTTCGACGCATTCGCTCCGCGTCTCGCTCACCTTTACGCGCGATGGATGCTGCTGCTCGCTGCATGGCGCAAATGGCACGAACCCCTGAAGCGCTGGCGAACAATCTTGCATTCCTTGAAATGGACCTCGCTGATCCGGACTTTCATCGGCTTGCGCTGGCTCATGCACGCCAATTGGGTGCCGAGCTTCGCGTGCTCATCAAGGATGCCGTCCAGGCCGGCGAGCTCCGTAGGTGTCCCGTAGCGCGACTCGCTCGCGCCGTTCAATCGCTCCTGGGTGGCTCGTTATTGAACTGGGCCATCTACCGCGAAGGAAAAGCGGATGCCTGGATCGCCGTCGATCTCGAAACCCTTTTAAGACCGTACCGGACGGATTCAGTTTCCTGGCGCCGTCTGCGGCGACGCAGAAAAGTGCTGTCGTGAATCTTGTGAGAATCAGGCGCGGTTGAATGCATTGCTTCGCGAAGTTCATTTCTCGGCACATCCGCCCCAATCTTCATGCAACGCGCAGCGGTCAGCGAGCGTCTCTAAGCAGGGTTTCCCGTAAAATGTTACGCCGCATCCAGCTCGGCGCCGTCGCCGTTTGCATTGTTTTTCTTCTCGCGATGGCACATCTCGCGCCAATCGCTGGCCAGAGCTCAGAACCGGAAATTCGCGCGCGCGCACGAGTGTTTCCCGATGTCGCTGCCGGCTTGATCGGCATTAAACGCGACGCTGCCGGCCACTATTACGTAGTCGCTTCGCCTGCGACCAAAGTTTTGGTTTTAAGCGCCGACGGCAAGCGCCTCGGCGAGATTCCTAGTGCCGTAGCCCAAGAAACCACTCCCCCGGATCCGAAGAAAAACCCAAGAATCGTCTTCGCTGCTGACTTCGACGTCGATTCGAGCGGCCGCGTCCTCGTCGCCGACCGCGGCGCAAACAACGTCAAGATTTTCGCCGCCGATGGATCAATCGCCGGTGTGATTCCGATTCCTGCGCCGACGTCGGTCGCCGCCCTTACCGGCAGCGAGTTTGCCGTCACGTCGTTGCGATACCACTGGCTGATGGGAATTTACGGATACGCAGGCACTCTCGTCCGCGCCATCGGCGATCCAGCAGATTTCGCGCATGGGGCTGACGCGCAGCACTCTTCCGATCTCGGCCGCGTTTCGTCGGACCCGGCAGGAAATCTTTATTACGTTTTTCTGTTCCTGCCCGAGCCCATGGTGCGAAGGTTCGATCGCTTCGGCTTCGCGGGTACTGAGATCGCTTTCGACGAATTCGCGGCCGCCGCGCCCCATCACGACCCCTTCTCCGACTCTAACGATAATCCGCGGCCCGTCAGGATGCAGATCAGTGCGCTCGCTGTTGATTCTGCCACGCAGGAAATTTGGATCGCGATCGGAAATGAATTGCGCCGCTTCGACAAAAACGGCGTGCCCATTGGCTCCTATCGCACTTTGTCTCCTGCGGGTGCACCGTTGAGCGCGAAGGCAATCCTTGTCGAACCCGACCGATTGCTTCTCGGCACCGAGGCCTGGGGCATCTTCGATTTCGCCAAGCCCGCAAAGGCTCCCGCAAATTCCGCGCCGCATTGATCGGCGCAGCCCGTCGCTCGAAAATTTCCGCCCGCAAAAATATTTTGTAAGAAAGCAATAAGAAAATTCACGCAAAAATAATTTTGGCTTCGCCTCGCGTCCTGTGGAAAACCTGTGAGTAATGTGTGGAGTCTGCTCGTATCGTTCGCTCAATTTTCTCTTGCTGTCTTCCTCGCGTTTAGGCAGAATCCCGTCTCGCGATTCTCTCAAATACGGGTAAACGCGCGCACTCATGTACGTTGCACACGCGGGCGCGGGGTGCGACAAACTCTGAAAGGCCAGACTAAAAGCCTCACCCAGCCAGGAATCGATTTTCCACAGCATTTCCACACCAGTGGAAATTGCGCGGGGGCTAACTTTTGCTATGAATTTGTGGGATAAGATACTTCAGCACACCGAGCGGCGCGTCAATCCCCACAGTTTCGCCACATGGTTTCGTCCTACTCGCCAGGAATCCGCTGAGAACGATCGCCTGGTCGTTCGCGTTCCTACGCGGCTCTTCTGTAAGCGCTTAGCTGAAACCTATGGCGAGCTGTTGCAAGCTGTACTCACCGAAATCGGCAAGCCGCAAGTAGTACTCGAATATATCTGTGCCGAAGTGGAACCGGCACCGGCCAACGCTTCCGCTCCGCAAGCTCAGGCTAAGCTCGATTTTGATTCTACGGTTCCCCAGCTCAACCCGCGCTACACGTTTGACACCTTCATCGTCGGCGCATCGAATCAGTTTGCGCACGCAGCCGCCGTCGCCGTGGCCGAGCAGCCCTCAAAATCTTATAACCCCTTGTTTTTGTACGGCGGAGTCGGACTTGGCAAGACTCACCTCATGCAAGCGATCGGCCATTCACTCAAGCGTCGCGATCCGTCGCTTCGTCTCACCTACGTCAGCGCGGAAAAATTTACCAACGAAGTGATTTCCTCGATTCGTTTCGAGCGCATGGCCGCGTTTCGCGAGCGCTTCCGAACCATGGATGTCCTTATGATTGACGACATCCAGTTCATCGCCACCCGCGAACGCACGCAGGAAGAATTTTTCCATACCTTCAACGCGCTCTATGACCAGCAGAAGCAGATCGTGATCTCTTCCGACTGCCCGCCCAAGGAAATCTCCTCGATTGAAGAGCGCCTGCGCTCGCGCTTCGAATGGGGACTCATCGCGGACATCCAGCCGCCCGATCTCGAAACCAAAATCGCGATTCTGCAGAAAAAGGGCGAGAATGAGCACGTCCAGATTCCGGATGACGTCGCCGAATACATCGCCCGCGCCATCAAGTCCAATATCCGCGAGCTCGAAGGCGCCCTGATTCGCCTGATGGCATACGCTTCGCTCACCGGCGCGCACATTGATCTGCCCACCGCGCAGCAAGTGCTGAAGAACCTGATCGATACGCAGGACAAGAAAGTCACCATCGAGCAGATTCAGAAACGCGTCGGCGAAGTGTACGGCATCCGCGCCCAGGATCTGAAAGTGCGCAGCAATTCGAGGGTGATCGCCTTCCCGCGCCAGGTCGCCATGTTCCTTGTGAAACAGCTCACGTCCGCTTCGCTGCCAGAAATCGGCCGGCAATTCGGCGGGAAGCACCACACCACCGTGCTCCACTCGATTCACAAGATTGCCAACCAGCGCCAGACCGACAAAGAATTGAACAAAACGATCAACAGGCTACTCGATTCTTTCGGTTAGACTTAGCGGTTCGGCGCGCCGCCCGCGCGCGTTCACCCTGTGGACGCCCTGTGGAAGTTACCGTCAGCGCGTCGGTAGAAGCTCCAAGGGCGCGAGTTACCCACCGGCCGCGCGGGTTTCCACAAGCCAGTCGAACTACTAACCGCCGGTGGGAATAGCACTTATACCGTTTTCCGCAATCTCCACAGATGCGGCGACGGCGACGGGTTTTCTTATACTTACTTTATTCAAATAAAGAAAAGCAGTACAGTAGCCGCAGCCACAAAGGGGATTAACGTATGACGGAAGCGACGGCGTCTGCCCGTGCCACTCACGAAGAAAAAGGAACTGGCCCGATGGAATTCAGCGTAAAAAAGTTTGACCTGCTCGAGGAGCTCCAGCTCACGCAGGGCGTCGTCGAACGCAAGACGACCATTCCGATCCTCTCGAATCTGCTGTTCGAGGCCAAGGGCAATCGCCTCACCATCACTGCCACCGATCTCGAGCTGAGTATCCGCACGTCCTGCGAAGCGAAGGTGAAGAAGGAAGGCGCCGGGACGATTCCAGCCAAAAAACTTCTCGAGTTAGTGCGCCTGCTGCCCGAGGAAGAAATTCGCTTCAAGCTTCTCGAGAACCACTGGATCCAGGTCACCTCCGATCGCCGCAATTACAAGCTCGTTGGCATGTCGAAGGAAAATTTCCCCGCGCTGCCGCAGTTTCCGCACGCGCTCGTAAAAATTCCAGCCAAGCTTATCGCTGACCTGATTGCCAAGACCACCTTCGCCATCTCGCTCGAAGAATCGCGCTACACGCTCAACGGCGCGCTCATGGTCCTGAAACCCGGCTCGATCACGATGGTTGCCACCGACGGCCATCGCCTCGCCATGGTCGAGCGCGATCACAAATTCGAAGGCTTCTCCGCCGAAACTCGCGTCCTCGTCCCCAAGAAGGCGATGACCGAAGTGCAGCGCCTCGCCGCCGAATCAGGCGACGACGGCCAGGTGGAATTCGCGCAGGACGAAAGCCACCTCTTCTTCCAGTTTGGCCGCCGCCTGCTCACCTCGCGCAAACTTACCGGCCAGTTCCCCAACTACGAAGCCGTGCTCCCGCGCGAAGTCACCAAAGTCGTCGTTCTCGAGCGCGCCGAACTTCAGGACGCTCTGCGCCGCGTCTCGCAACTGGCGGACTCCCGCTCGCACGCCGTGAAATTCATGCTCGCCAAGGAAGGCCTGGAGATTTCCGCGTCGAGCCCCGAATACGGCGAAGCCAAAGAAATAATCGAGAAAGAATTCAAAGGCGACCCAATCGCCATCGGCTTCAACGCCCAATACCTCCTCGATTTCCTAGCCGCCGCCACCGACGGCCCCATCAACTTCGAGCTAAAAGACGAACAATCCGCCGGCCAGCTGCGTCCCGTTTCCGACGAATCCACGCGTTACCGTTACGTCGTAATGCCCATGCGCATCTGATCGCGGGTCCCCACAATTTCGCTCAACGCCAATCTTTTTGCGTGATCTTGGGCCCCTTTCTCTCCTCGATTTCGCCACGATTTTTCATTCTCGCGGTGTCTGCACCTTGGGCTATTTTATTCTGCTTCGAACCTACCGTAACCGCCTGAAATAAAAGGAGTAATCAGTGTGTCAACCCATCGATTTGTCTTGAGAATTCCGCCCGCATCCGGTAAAATGTGTAGTCTGCTAGTAGTGGTTCCAGCCGGAACCGGTTCGCCTCAGACGTTTTGCTCGCGCCAGGGCAAATTGAGGCCTCCGAAATCCGGTTGTTCCCCTTCCGCGGGGGAGAATCAACGCTTCGCCGCGTCCCACCGAAAATTCGGAGCGGGACGGGATGGAGCAGCAACCCTTCGAGTCCCAGCTCGCATTCGTGCGAAGCCTGGGGCCAATGGGCAAGGCAAGTGTCGCGGCCTTCCGCCGACCGCCTTCCCGAGCAGTTCGCGATTTTCGCGCAGTTTATTTTTATTTTATGTAGCTCAGGTCTTCAGACCTGAGGCTTTTGACTTTGACTAGGCGCGCTTTTTGCGCTGCCTGGATTTTGATTTGTCAGTATCTGAGGAGACGCAAACGTAATGGCTGAAAAGGAACCCCCGAAGGGCCACAAGTACGACGCTACCTCTATCAAAGTTCTCGGCGGCATCGAAGCCGTCCGCAAACGCCCCGCGATGTACATCGGCTCCACGGGCGAACTCGGCCTGCACCATCTCGTCTGGGAAGTGGTCGACAATTCCGTGGACGAAGCGATGGCTGGCTTCTGCGACGAAATCAACGTCACGGTGCACGACGATAACAGCGTCACCGTGGTCGACAACGGACGCGGCATTCCCGTCGACATGCACGCCACCGAGAAAAAGCCCGCAGCCGAAGTCGTGATGACCGTCCTGCACGCCGGCGGAAAATTCGATAGCGACACCTACAAAGTTTCGGGCGGCCTGCATGGCGTCGGCGTCTCTGTCGTCAACGCGCTCTCCGACTGGCTCGATCTTGAAATCTGGCGCGACGGCGGAGTCTGGGAGCAGTCCTACGAAAAAGGGGTCCCCACCTCGAAGCTGAAAGCCTCGGGAAAAACGCGCAAAACCGGCACCAAAATCACTTTTCACGCCGATCCTTCGATTTTCGAGAAAACCACCTACAGCTTCGACACGCTTTCGCAGCGCCTCCGCGAGCTGGCCTTCCTCAACAAAGGCCTGAAAATCACGCTCGACGACGAACGCAGCAACAAAAAAACCGAATTCCGCTTCACCGGCGGCATCGCCGAATTCGTCAAGCACCTGAATCGCGGCAAGCAAACGCTCCACGATTCGCCCATCTACATGGAAGGCAAGCGCGCCCAGGTGGATATCGAAATCGCGCTGCAATACAACGACAGCTACGCCGAAAATATTTTTTCCTTCGCCAATACGATCAATACCGTTGACGGCGGCTCGCACCTCGCCGGCTTCCGCTCCGCTCTCACGCGCACGCTCAATTACTACGCCAGTTCCACCGGCATGCTCAAAGAGCAGAAAGACGAAGTCTCGATCAATGGCGACGACGTACGCGAAGGCCTCGTCGCCGTCGTTTCCGTCAAGCTTCCGCAGCCGCAGTTCGAAGGCCAGACCAAGGGCAAGCTGAATAGTGATATCAAAGGTCTCGTCGAACAGCTCGTCAATGAAAAGCTCGGCGAATATTTCGACAAGCACTCCTCGATCGCTCGCAAAATCATCGGCAAATGTATTGACGCCGCCCGCGCCCGCGAAGCCGCGCGCAAAGCCCGTGAACTCACGCGCCGCAAATCAGCGCTCGATTCGAGCGGCCTCCCCGGAAAGCTCGCCGATTGCCAGGAACGCGATCCCGCGCGCTGCGAACTCTTCCTCGTCGAGGGCGAATCCGCCGGCGGCTCCGCCAAAGGCGGCCGCGATCGCCGCTATCAGGCGATCCTCCCGCTCAAGGGCAAAATCCTCAACGTCGAAAAAGCGCGTTACGACAAGATGCTTGGCCACGAAGAAATTCGCGCCATCATCACCGCCCTCGGCACCGGCATCGGCAAAGATGATTTCGACGCCACGAAGCTCCGCTATCACAAAGTGATTCTCATGACCGACGCGGACGTCGACGGCAGCCACATTCGCACCCTGCTTCTCACATTTTTCTTCCGCCACATGCGCGAGCTCATCGAAAAGGGCAACATCTTCATCGCCCAGCCGCCTCTCTATCGCGTAAAGCGCGGCAAGATGGACCGCTACATTCGCGACGAGCGCGATTTCGCGCGCGAACTGATGAAGCGCGCCACCGAAGAGCATGTGGTGAAGGGCAAGACCGGCAAATCGCTCGAAGGCGGCGAACTAACGCAGTTCCTGCTGAATATTCAGGAATACGATCAAGTCGCCGCGAAACTCGGCCGCCGCTTGGGCGACCCGAAACTCGTCGACATCCTCGCCGAAAGCGATCTCGAAAAGAAAACCGACTTCGCCGACAAAAAGAAATTGCAGGAGCTGGCGAAAGCTATCGAAAAAGCCAAGCTCGAGCTCGAATCAAAGCTCGTCTACGACGAAGAGCACAGCCTGCACGAGCTGCTCCTCAAAAATGGCGGCGAGCGCAAAATCAATTGGGCCCTCGCAGCCACAGCCGAGTACAAGCGCCTCCGCACGCTGCGCCAGGCCATTCAGGAAAACGACCGCCCGCCATTCACCATCCAGCACAACGGCGACAAGGTCACGCGAGATAATTCCTCGGCGCTCCTCGGCTACGTCCTCGAAGACGCCAAAAAAGAATTCACAATCACCCGCTTCAAAGGCCTAGGCGAAATGAATCCCGAGCAGCTCTGGGCCACCACAATGAACGCCGAATCGCGCACCTTGCTGCAAGTCCGCCTAGAAGACGCCGTAGCCGCCGAAGACATCTTCTCAACGCTAATGGGCGAAAACGTAGAGCAACGCCGCAAATTCATCGAGGACAACGCCCTCGACGTCGTGAATCTGGACATTTAAGGTTTTACGTCAGGCCACGGCTTCAGCCGTGCCGTAAAGAAGCAAGAGGATTCGACCGAACAGTCTGAACAACGCCATCGTTGTAGGTCGCGGTTTCAACCGCGACAATTGATTAGCTTAAGGAGAGGGGCTTTAGCCCCTGAAGTACAGATTCGACCGATGACCCACATCTCCCATCGTATTCGACAAGCTGGCGTTTATTTCATAACAAGCAGAACTTGGAACAGTCGCCCGTTATTTGCGAAACCGGAAGTCGCACAAATCTTGCTCGACCAGCTACTAGATTGCCGCCAACGAGGATTCTACAAATTGCACCCATTTGTCATTATGCCCGATCATTTTCACGTGCTCCTCACTCCCTCTGAGACGACAACCCTGGAAAAAGCCGTCCAAATGATAAAGGGCGGTTCCTCGCACCGAATCAAACAGCATCTCAATTATGCCTCACCCGTCTGGCAAGAAGGTTTTCACGACCGTTGGATTCGCGACGAATCGGAATTTCAAGAGAGAGCTGCTTATATACGATCGAATCCAGTAACCGCCAAACTGGCCGCGGTCCCCGAAGAGTATGTCTTTTGTTCAGCGTCTGGACGTTATCCCTTGGATCCGAGCCAGTACGAGAAGACTACTTCAGGGGCTGAAGCCCTAATTTCAGAGCGGCACTCTTACGTCGCGGTTAAAACCGCGACCTACAAAGATTCAGCCAAAGCGAATCCGACCCACAAAGCATGATCTACCAGCTCACATTCAAAATTCTACCGGGCCTGCGCGGCCTCTCCTGCTCCGATTTCCTCGCCACGCCCACCGCCGCGCCCAACACCGAGCAAGGAGTCGCCATCGATTGCGCGAGCGAGCGCGACTGCAACGCGCTGCTGCAAGAACTCGAATCGCACTTCGCCCCGCAGCGCTTCACGAACAACGCCTCGGCCTTCGAAACCGTGAAGACCTACGTCCTCGAAAAAATGGCGAGGAAGCTATGACGCACCGCGCAAAACGTGGCGGCGGCCTTCAAACCAGCGAATTTCTAATAGGAACAATCAGCATTTCAGAAAACAACTCATCTCCTTGCAAACAAAGGAGAAAGCAATTTTCTAATAGGGACAAAAACGGCATTTCGGTATGAGGGCAGGCACCAAAAACGGAAAGGGAAAATTGAGAATCGTCGAACCATTTTCCCTTTTCAACTTTCCAATTTCTTAAGCGGAGCGAACTGTGGCTGACGAAACAAATCAATCAATCCTCACTCCGGTAGATATCGAATCGGAGATGAAGAAATCGTATCTCGATTACGCCATGAGCGTAATCATCGGGCGCGCCCTGCCCGACGTGCGCGACGGCCTCAAGCCCGTCCACCGCCGCATCCTCTATGGCATGTACGAACTCGGCCTCACCTCCACGAAGCCGTATCGCAAGTGCGCAAAAATCGTCGGCGAAGTCCTCGGCAAATTCCATCCGCACGGCGATTCGCCCGTGTACGACGCGCTCGTCCGCATGGCCCAGGATTTCAACATGCGCTACCCGCTCATCGACGGCCAGGGAAACTTCGGCTCCGTCGACGGCGATCCGCCGGCCGCGATGCGGTACACCGAAGCGCGCCTCTCGAAGATCGCGGAAGAAATGCTCGCGGACATCGAAAAGGACACGGTCGAATTCATTCCCAATTTCGATGAGAGCGAAAAAGAGCCGGTCGTTCTGCCCACGCGCATCCCCAGCCTTCTCGTCAACGGCTCCTCCGGCATCGCCGTCGGCATGGCCACCAATATTCCGCCGCACAATTTGAAGGAAACCATCGAAGCCGCAATCCTGCTGGTCGAAAATCCCGAAGCCACTCTCAAGCAGGTGATGAAAATCGTTCCCGGGCCGGACTTTCCCACGGCCGGCTACATCTACGGCCGCGAAGGTATCGAGCAAGCCTATAAAACCGGCCGCGGCAGCTTCCAGGTGCGCGCGAAAGCGGCCATCGAACAGCGCGGCAAAGATCGCCAGGACATCGTCGTCACCGAATTGCCGTACCAGGTGAACAAGAAAAATCTCATCCAGCACATCGCCGAACTCATCAACAACAAGAAAATCGAAGGCATCTCCGATATCCGTGACGAGAGCGACCGCGAAGGCATGCGCATCGTCATCGAAGTAAAGCGCGACGAAGAACCGGAAATCATCCTCAACAAGCTTTTCAAGATGACGCAAATGCAGGAATCCTTCGGCATGATCCTGCTCGCCATCGTCGGCGGCCAGCCGCGCGAGCTCGGTATCATTCAACTCCTGAATCTTTTCATCGCGCACCGCGTTGACGTTGTCCGCCGCCGCACCCAGTACGACCTGCGCAAGGCCCGCGAACGCGAGCACATCCTGATCGGCTACCGCATCGCGCTCGACAATGTCGACGATGTGATCAAGGTTATCCGTGGATCATCCAGTCGCGCCAACGCCCGCGAAAATTTGCACGACTTCTTCTCGAACAAGAGCGTGCGCGTGATGGTGGCCGGCAAGGAACGCACCCTCGAAGGCATCAAGGTCGACCGCAAGAAGTACGGCATCGTGGCGCTCACCGGCACCGCGATTGGTCCGGCCGAAGGCGAAGGCCTCACCTATGCCCAGATCGACGCCATTCTCGAACTGCAGTTGCACCGCCTCACGCAGCTCTCCGTCGATGAAATCCTCAAAGAACTCGGCGAAATTCGCAAGCGCATCGAGGAGCTCGAAGAAATTCTCGGCAGCGAGAAAAAACTGAAGGCCGTCATCGTCGCCGAGCTACGCGAAGTGATGAAATCCTATGGTGACGACCGCCGCACGCAAATCGTCGATCGCGTCGAAGAGATCAAGCTCGAAGACTTGATCAAAGACGAGGAAATGGCCATCACCGTCAGCCACGCCGGCTACATCAAGCGCACTTCGGTTGACGTTTACCGCCACCAGTCACGCGGCGGCAAGGGCCGCATCGGCGCCAAGACGCGTGAAGATGATTTCGTCGAGCATTTCTTCACCGCGTCGGCGCACAGCTACATTTTGCTCTTCACCTCGAAGGGCCGAATTTACTGGCTGAAGGTCTACGAAATTCCCGAAGCCGCGGCAGCCACGCGCGGCAAAGCGATCACGAATCTCGTCCGCCTGCAGGAAGGCGAGACGCTCACGGCCGTCGTGCCCACGCGCAACCTGGAAGAAACCGGCCGCTACGTTTTCCTCGCTACGAAAAACGGCACGGTGAAGAAAACCGAGCTCGCCGAATTCTCGAATCCGCGTCCCTCCGGCATCATCGCCATCAGCCTCGACGATAAAGACGAACTCATCGGCGCGAAACTCACCGACGGCAAGCAGATGATTTTCCTCGCCAGCCGCGACGGCCAGGCCATCCTCTTCCGCGAAACCGAAGTTCGCTCGATGGGCCGCGGCGCGGGCGGCGTCAACGGGATGGATCTCGCAAAGGATGATTACGTCGTCAGCATGGACGCCGTTCAGCCCGACTTCGAAATCATCCGCAAGGAATACAAGAAGGAAACGCAGAATCTCGACGAACTCGAAAGCGACCAAATCCGCGAGTCGCTCACTTCGCTGATGCTCACCGTCGCTGAGAAGGGCTACGGCAAGCGCACGCCGCTCGCTGAATATCGCGTCACTTCGCGAGGCGGCAAAGGCGTCATCAACTTGAAGTCCACCGATCGCAATGGCCCGGTTGTAGCAGCCCTGCAAGTCCGCGAAGATTCCGACGTGATGATCATCACCGGCCAGGGCAAAGTAATCCGCGTCCACTCCGGCGAAATCCGCGAAGCCGGCCGCTCAACGCAAGGCGTGAGATTGCTGCGCCTCGAAGAAGGCGACCGCATCGCCGCAGCCGCCGCAATCCTCGAAGAGGAAGAAGCCGCAGTAGTGGCGCCGCCAGAACCAGAAAAGAAGTAGCCGTTCAGTAGCGCAGGCTGAAGGCTACGCTACTAAAAACCGCCACACTCCAACGGTTGTCATCCTGAGCGAAGCGAAGGATCTCAGCCTCCCGAATCGAGGCATCAGTCCGCGGGCGGTGGCGGCAAGTAATATCCTGGCCGAGTCCGCACGCTGACGCCCTCGCGGTCCACCGTCACTTTGATCTCGTGGTAGCCGGATTCCACGTTCGGCGGCGGGCGGTACCCCAGTGAATACTGCGCGTGAATTTCGCCGCCGATTTCATCCACGGCTTTCTGGATCGTGCTGTCCTTCTTCGCATTCAAGAACATTCCGCCGGTTGCCTTACTCGCGATCGCCAGTGAATTCGGCCCAATCGCATTCTTGCCGGTTTTCACCAGGAAAATCACGAGCGCCATGTAATCGATCGGCGCGTTGGCGGCCTGCCGCTCGAGATCGGGTGTCTGCGGCTTTCCTGGCGGCGTCGGAATCGGATACGTTCCCGGAGGGCCAAGCGAGTGGTCCACCGGCTCTTTCTTCGCGCGCAAATCCGCCATCGCCGTGCTGAGCCCGATCGAATAGATCGTCACGTTCGCGAGCTGCGCGCTCCGCAGCACTTCGCCGAGCGTACTCTCGCTTCCCGTGTCCTGCGCTTCGCCGAGAACGACCAGAATCCGCCGCTGCGGCAGTGGCCGTTTTTCGAGCAGCGAAATCCCGCGCGACATCGCGTCGTAGAGATGCGACCCGGAATTTCCCGTGGTGAGATGGTTGATCACGTCACCGATGCGCTCCGGATCGGTGGTGAATTTTTTCAGCAGGCTCACATCGTCGTCATAGCCCACCACGGCCACTTCCGAGGTCTGCGCCATCACGGTTTCCGTGAACACGATGCCCATGCGCTTCACCGACGGAAACATCGGATCAATGTGCGAGCTGGTCTCCACCACCAACACAATCGAAAGCGAGCTCGCGCCGAGATCGAAATGCTCGATCTTCTGTTCAACTCCATTGTCGAAAATGTGGAAGCTTTCCTTGGGGATGTCGAGCAGCATCTCGCCGCTCGCGTTGCGGACCGTCACCGGCGCGGTCACTTCGTTTACCCGCACATGAATCGTGCGTTTCGCCTCTTCGGGAGTCGGCTGCCTTTCCGGTTGAATGCCGGGTTTTGTATGAAGCGGCCCAGGCGGCGCCTGGGCGCGCGCAGTGGATGCCAGCGCGAGAAGCGCCACAACCGCCGCGATCAACGCAACCAGTCCCGTTATTCTATGTAAGCCAAAGCCCATAGAGGCATTTTATCTGATTCCGGATTCGCCTCAGGGCGTTGCATGCATCGAACGGAGCCAAGTTCACGCGATGGAAATCGCGCTCAATACGCGCCAAGCGCCTTCCGGCCAACAGTACTAAAATAGCTGTTTGCGTGTTCATTTGCGTGTTTGCTGTCGCTTTCATGGCCGCGCGCACCAGCTCACTCTGAGGGGGATTCATGAGACGTCCCAGCCACCTGCCGATGGCGAAGCTCGCCTATCAGGATCCCAGGTTTATGGAGAGCCTGGGAGCACGCCCGCTGCGCATTCTGGCGGAATACCTCGATCCGCTGGCGCGGCTGCGGCGCGAAAAAGTGGCGGACACGATCGTGATGTTCGGCTCGGCGCGAATCCACTCGCGCGAACAAGCTCAGCAAGAGCTAAAAGAAGTTCGAGCGCGCTCGCGCGGCCGCCGCAATGCCCAATGGGCAGAACGGATTCGCCACGCCAAATCTCATCTGGAGATGTCGCGCTACTACGAGGAAGCGCGCGAACTCTCGCGCCGCATCACGAGCTGGTCCATGACGCTCGGGGTGCACCCGAAGCGCTTCGTCATCTGCTCGGGCGGCGGCCCCGGAATCATGGAAGCGGCGAACCGCGGCGCCTTCGACGCAGGCGGCTCGTCCGTCGGACTCAGCATCCAGCTCCCGCACGAGCAGCGCCCCAATCCCTACATTACGGAAGACCTGAATTTCTGCTTCCATTATTTCTTTATGCGCAAGCTGTGGTTCGCGCAGATGGCGAAAGCGTTGATCGTTTTCCCCGGCGGATTCGGCACGATGGACGAGCTATTCGAAATGCTCACCCTGCTGCAAACGGGAAAGCTCTCCTCGCATCACATGATTCTGATTTACGGCAGGAAATACTGGGACAAGGTGTTCAACTGGCGCCACATGCTGCGCTACGGAACGATCAACGAGCGCGAGTACAAGCTGCTGCAGTTTGCCGATGATGTGGACGACGCGTTCGATCGCGTCCGCGCAGAGATGGAAGAGCACCACCTCTCGATCGACGAAGAGGCTTAAGCCAAAAAAAATCGGGGATGGAGCGCATGCCCCATCCCCGCTCTTTCATTTTCACCGTCAGAGGGAAGCGTTTATTGCCGTTCGTTAGTTCTTCGAAACTTCCAGATCTGGCTCGAACGCGGCGCCAAACATCGCTTCGAATCGCCGCTTCTCGTCCTTGTCGTGAACCAGCACCACCGGCGACACACGCACCGACTGCTTGCACTCGCGGCAGGTGGTCGCTTCACCTTGCAGATCCTGCACGAATCCGTCGGTGAAGTGATACGCCGAGCGCGGGCGCCGAGCGTTCTTCACGCCCGGAAGGCCGCAGTGCGGACAGGTGAACTCAACGTGATCTTCGAGCGGATCGCGGTTGAGCGCAGCCCATCCGGTGTATCGAACTCCAATCGTTTCCAGAGAATTCTTCATTATGATGACCTCTCAATCCCCAAGAGGGGGCTAGGAACACTACAATTAGACGCAAGAAACCCAAAAATGGTGCACGCGCGGCGCCAAAATCGTAATCGGATGGAATTGAATAACTTAGAACGATGCTAACAATAATTTCGCAATTTTGCCGGCATTGTCCCCGAATTCCCGGAACTGCCTCGGCGCTTCGGTGTCTATTGCTTCAAGAGGTCGCGCGAACTTCGCAGCGGTTCAAGCGGTAAAGCCGAAGGACAGCCTTCTCCGCGAACTAGCTGCCAGCTCGATCGAACGAGGGTAAGCGACCGTTGCTCGTTAGAAGCGTGTGTCGCACCTACGGCGCTCGGATAATTCAGGGCAATGTGTACCCAGGGCTTCCGCCCTGGGCTAGGTATGGGCCGCGCCTACGGCGCTCGTTTCTTAGTCGATCGCTTCGGCTTCGATGCGAATAAAAATCGCGTGTTGTTAGTTTCATTGTCTCGGTTGCTTGACTAGAAATCTGCCGGTCTGAAGACCGGCGCTACAAAATCGTAAAAAGAACTAGAGAAAGCTGATTTGCAAAACGGCTGCGAGCCGTCATGCGTGGAGGTGTGCCCATGAGCGATCTCGGAAGCTTGTCTGAATGCCTGGTGGATAACGATCCCGCGGTGCGAGTGCGTGCGCGCCGGCTTCGCAGCAAAGCTCTCGTGCTTTCCCTTGCGCTTGAAGCTGCCATCCTCGCCGCAATGCTCCTTTGGCCGCTCGTCTCTCCAGGTGTGCTGACGGCGCAATACATAATCACTCCGACCCCTCCTTACTCAGCAGCTGGCGGTGCAAAGAAACATTCGCTCAGAACCTTTCACTCATACATCGAATCGCGTATGCCGGCGATTTGTCTCGCTGTGTGCGCGCCGGTGGTTCGTCCGTCGGCGCCAGAAAATAGTTCGGAGGCACCGGACATTGGCCTGGACCAAGGCGGCGGAAGCGAAGGAGCGGGCCTGCCGGGCTCAGGCCCAAGTTTCCCCGGAGGAACAGGCGATCGCGTTGTTGTTCCCGAACCGCCGCACGCTGAGCCGCCTCGCGTTCGAACAATACAGGTGAGCGGAGGGGTAATGGCGGCGATGCTCGTGAACCGAGTCGAGCCGCAATATCCGCGCATGGCCATAGCGGCGCACATTTCCGGCGTGGTGCATCTGCGCGCCATCATCACGAAGGAAGGCACCGTGCGTGAACTCGAGGTGGTGGACGGAAATCCGCTGCTTGCGCGAGCGGCACTGCTTGCCGTGCAAGCTTGGCGCTACAGGCCAACTCGGCTGAACGGTGAGCCGGTGGAAGTGGAAACCTACGTGACGGTGAACTTCATTTTGAACTGAATGCGTGGAAAAAGAAGAAGGGCGCCGCGAAATCTCGCAGCGCCCTGAAAGCCGCAGCCGTAGCCGAATCAGCGCCTAGAACTTGATCACAATGCCCGTCGAAAGCCGGCCATTGTTCTGGCTACCTCCGAAAAGACTGGTGTGAATCCAGTCGCCCTGAATGATGCGCCAGTGAAACGGTCCGGCGATTTTTGTATCGATTCCTACGCCCAGCGCCGCGGCGAAAGACGTGTCACTGCCAAGGCCGCCATTCCTGTTCATATGGGCTACGCCCACGAGAAGCTGGGCGAATGGCGATACGCGCGCCGGAAAGGAGATCTGCGGGCCGAACAGATAGTTGTTCACACTGGTGCCGCCGCCGTAGTGCCCGTCAATGTCCGCTACGCCTCCGAGCCAACTTGTAAACTTGTATTGGCCCGCAAATTCGAATCCGTTCAGGTTGGAGTCAGGCCGGTTATCGTTGTGCATGAACGAATAACCGCCGAACACTTCCACTTTGTCTGAAAGGAGGCCTTGCGCGTGCGACGCGAATGACACGAAGAATAGCAGGCCCAGTAATAACGAAAGCTTTCGAACCATAAAACTTCCTCCTCAGGAGTATTGGGATTGAGACCCGCCGTGCGCCCAGCCCGGCGAGGCCCATTTCGTATCCAGCTAAGATTCGTTCGCCCTTCGCCTCTCCGGGAGAGAGGGTCGAGCACCTATCCTTCGGCTGGAGTTTGATTGGATGCTAGCTGGCCCTAAACAGTGACGGATAAAAGACTTCTTCCACGCCATCTATAGTAGAGGTTCCCCGGTGCCGTTGGCAATGATTTCCCGGGTGGCGTCGCGGAGGCGAACGATTTCGTGCCAATCGTTACCCGCGGATGGGTCGGGGACGACGAGCGGGCCGAAGGAAACTGTGACGCGGCCGGGACGAGGCAGGCGCGTTTTATCGCGCAGAATCTGGCGGGCGCCGCGAACCGCGACGGGGCAGATCGGCCGCTGCATATCAACAGCCGCTTTGAAGGCGCCGAGCTGAAACGGACGAATGCCGGTCATCGAAGTGAAGGTTCCTTCCGGGTAGATGGCGACCGATTCGCGGCGGCCGAGCGCTTCTTCCACATCTTCGGTCTGGCGCACGCGAGCTTGCGCATCGCTGCGGTCGAAGGCGAGCTGGCCGGAGCGGCGGATGATTTTGCCGATGAGCGGCATGTCGAGCGCTTCACCTTTGGCGACGAAGCGCACACCGAGCGGAAGCGACGCGAGCGACACAAAAATATCCACGTAGCTGGAATGATTGGGCGCGAAAATCCAGGGGCCGGACGCCGCGAGGTCGTTGAGTAATTCGCTGTGCTCGAGTTCCAGTGGAATCGCGGCCGCGCGCAAAATCAATCGCGAGCCTGAGCGCGCGATTCGCGCCGCGCGCTCACGATCCGAAGTAAGCGAGACGGCAATCCATAGCCCCGTGACAATGATCCCGAAAACTGAAAGCGCATAGACGCCGTAGAGAGACTCCAGGGCGCGCTTCGATGCGGCTTTCATCCATGTCCGGGCGCGCGGAACGGCGCTGCGAGCCGCGAGGCGCGCCACCTGCATCCACACTGCCTTTTGCTTTTTGCCGAGATTGCCTTCGAGGTAGAGGCGCCGCGTTTCGCTGCGGCGAAGCTTGCCGCTCGAAGTTTTTGGGATGGATTGCGGCCGAAGCAGTTCGACGGTGTCGGGCGGGACGCCCATCGCCTCGCTCACGGATTGCGTGATTTCGCCGGAGATGCGTTTCGCGGCAGACATGTCGCGCACTTCAGCGGCGACGATTAATTTTTCCGTTCCGGTGCGCTCATCGGGCGCGCCGAACGCAACTACGCATCCCGTGCGGACTCCGGAGACGCGTCCCGCGATTTCCTCCACTTCGTGCGGGTAGATGTTGCGGCCGGCTTTGATGATCACGTCCTTGGCGCGGCCCGTGATGTAGATTTCGCCGTCTGCCCAGTAGGCGAGATCGCCGGAATCGAGCCAGCCGCCTTCGTGGATCAGTTCGCGGGTGGCGGCTGGATTTCGGTAGTAACCGCTGGTGGCCGAGGCGCCGCGAAACTGGAGCTGGCCTTCGGCGCGCTCGCCGAGCGTGCGCTCGTTTTTTTCCTTGTCGACGATGCGAACTTCGACGCCCGGCATCGGCTTTCCGGCGCCGACAAATTCGAGCGGCGCCTTGTCATCCGGCTTTGCGGTAATTGCGCGGCCGTTCGATTCGAGAGCGGCGCGCTCGATGCGATCCACTTTGAATCCCGAGCCTAGCGGCGGCGCGGAAACGCCGAGACACGCTTCCGCGAGTCCGTAGACGGGCATCAACGCTTCGCGATGAAAGCCGTAACGCGTGAAGCGCGCGACAAATCGCTCGAGCGTGGCCGCGGCTACCGGCTCGGCGCCGTTGGTTGCGGCGCGCCATGAGCTGAGATCGAGGCCTTCGATATCTTTGTCCGCTACTTTTCGCACGCACAGCTCGTAGGCGAAATTCGGCGCGGGGCTGATGGTTCCGCGGTGCTTGTGAATCGCCCAGAGCCAGCGATCGGGGCGGCTGAGAAACGCGAGCGGCGACATCACGACCAGCGGAATGCCGGTGACGATTGGCACGAACCAGGCGCCAATTAATCCCATGTCGTGATAGAGCGGCAGCCAGCTGACGGCTACATCGTCCGACTGAATATTGATGCCGCCAATGATCGCCTGAATATTTGCGAGCAGATTGGCGTGCGTGAGAATCACGCCCTTGGGATCGCCGGTCGAGCCGGATGTGTATTGCAGGAAAGCGATATCTTCGCTGCTGGCGCGATGGGAGAGATGTTCCACGGGGCGCCATTCGCCGGACGGCGTTGTAGTCGCGTCGGCTGGCTGGCCGTTGGCAAGCCGCTGCGCGTTCAGGACTTCGCGAAGTGACGGCACGCGCGGCTGAAGAGTGCGGGCGAGCCCTTCGGCTTGTCGCCAGGTGACGAGAAATTGCGCTTCGGCATTGCGCAGGATGTTCGATTGGCGCGCGGCGTATTCGGCGATGCGGTCGGCGCGGAACGGCGGATAAATCGGGACGGGAATGCCGCCCGCGAGCAGAATGCCCGCAAACGTGGAGAAAAATTCGGCGCAGGTGGGCAGCATAATCGCGACGGTCTGTGCGGGTTCGAGGCCGCGGCGACGCAGTTCGTCTGCGACGGCTGACGATCGCTCATAGAGCTCGCCGAAAGTGATCGTGCGCGGCTTTTCATCTTCTTCGTAGAGAAAGATGTGAGCGCGATTCGGCTCGGCGCGGCCGCGCAGGCGGATTACTTCCGTGAGCGTTTCGGCTTTGCGGATCTGTTCTTCGAGGTCGGGCGGAGTTACATCACGAGTGACAGGCTGCGCGGCGACGGATGCGGCTGTGCCTGCAGCGCCCGTGCTCGAACCAGCATTCGCACCGTTCGAGGAGGGATTCTCGCGCAGGATCGCATCGATCAGATCCTGCACCGTGTCGGCTTCCGCCACCACTTGATCCGGCAACCGCACACCGCAAGTGTTGCCGAGCCGCAGCATGAGCTCCACGCGCTCGAGGCTGCCGAGGCCCAGTTCGCGTTCGAGATGCGCACGGGAGCCGCGCGCGCCAAGCTCTTCCAGCCCGCGCAAACCGCCGAGCTCGACGAGCAGCTGCCGGACGGTTCCAAGCGCCTCCGCTTCGACGACGGCCTTGCGATCGAATTGTATTTTGGCAGCGCCCACAGGAATGGTCAGGGCGAAGTGTCGCCCGGCGTGCGAATCTCAAATACCCCCGATGAAGCGAGCCTACCACCCGGCTACAGGTGGTTCAAGTTCCGGTACTGACCAGTCATTGTGTTTCGTTCAGACGAATGATTTTCCAAAGATTCCTCTAGCGTGGAAGGTTGCGAATGCCAGGGACCGCGGTTGGCCGGTCGGAATGGTGCATTCGCCGGTCTTGTCCTTGCATTTGTCGAATCGATCTTGGGGTCCTACCTGGTTCAATTTAAAAATTGCTGTAGATAAGGAGGATCCATGTCCGTTTCTGCATCGTCTGCAAATGCAAAACCCTATAAGGGGTTGGGAATGGAGGGCGCTGTAGCAAAGTGGTATGCGTCCCTTACAAGAAAATCGCTTGAGGATTTCAAAACGCTGGCCAGGCGCATTGCCGCACAGATTCCGCCCGGCAGTAGTGTCCTCGAAGTTGCTCCAGGGCCGGGATATTGCGCGATTGAGTTAGCCAAGCTCGGCAATTACGAGATCGTCGGCCTGGATATCAGCAAGACCTTTGTTGAGATTGCCAGTGCGAATGCTGCGAAAGCAGGGATGCGAGTGGACTTTCGCCAAGGCAACGTCTCCGCCATGCCCTTTGGGGACGAAGCGTTCGATTTTGTCTTCTGCCGTGCTGCGTTCAAGAATTTCACTGAGCCGAAGTGTGCGTTGCAAGAAATGTATCGCGTGCTTAAACCAGGTGGGCAGGCCCTAATCATTGACCTGAGAAGAGATGCGTCGAAGGAATCGATCGCGCAGGCCGTAAATGATATGAACCTCGGCGTCGCAAACCGGGTCATAACCAAATTGACGTTCCGTTTCATGCTGCTCAAACGCGCTTACACACGGCGTGAATTTGAAGAGTTAATAGCAGACACAAAATTTCACGGCATCGAAATTCGGGATGACCTGATAGGGCTGGAGATATGGCTCACCAAAAATCGCGAGGCTTCGTAGGCAGCGCGAGCGGCAATTTCGGGCCTGGGTTATCTCGGGTTCGTGGCCAAGGATTTCGAGAAGAGCCACGGGAATAATTTCGGGTCGTCGTAGGCTTTTACCCAGGATTGATGCCCGACGCCGGGATACTCGGTGTAGTGGGCGTCGCTGCTCACCTTCTTCATCGCTGCGAACATACGCTGCGATTCTGTGACCGGGACAATATCATCCACGGCGCCGTGGAAGATCCACACCGGAACATCGCCGATTTTTGTGGCTGCTTCCGAATAGCTCTTCGGATCGTCGGGCGGCGTCAATTTTACAAGATCGGGATAGGCTTTTAGCGCGGCGGTTGGCGGACGGATACCGCCGCAAATCACAACCAGCGCGGCAAATCGTCCGGGATTATTTTCAGCCAGGCGCCAGCAGCCGTAGCCTCCCATGGAAAGACCCGTCAGATAAGTGCGTTGCGCGTCGCCGTCGAATTCCTTGATGGCGGCATCGAGCGTGGCTATCGCGAGATCCAGCATCGGCTTGTGAAGCCACCAAAGATTCTTCGGGCATTGCGGCATCACCACGATGGCCGGGATCCGGCTGCGTCCATTGCGAATGGCAGGGCCGATGCCAACGTCCGTTTCGAGCAAGCCGTCGTCGCCGCGCTCGCCGGCACCGTGAAGGAAAAGTATCACCGGCCACTTTTCGTGAGAGTCCCAGTTATCCGGCACAAAGACCTGATACTTGTAAATGGTCCCTTGCACCGTAATGGTGCGATCGAGAAATCCTGTTTCGTGTTTTCTTGCGTAGGAGGGAGCGGCAACCAGTAGGGATAACATCAGAATCAGGAGCGGAAGCAGTCTTCGCGGCGAAACGTCCACTAAGTTCCTCCATCGCTACTCTAGCATGACTGTTCGATCATCACGGCCCTGTTGAGTCTCGCGGCGTAGGTATAAGGCTGTAGTTTGGGGGCTTTTCTTTGAAAATCACGCGCGAGCAGCCGGAAGGCTGGAAACCCTTGGCAATGTGATGGCGTCTATTTAACGATGGCCACCGGGCGCCGGCTGGAACTGGACGCAATGCGCGGGCTGATGCTCGTCTGGATCACGCTCACGCACCTGCCTACGTCTGCGAGCAAATACGTGAATCAGCCCTTCGGCTTTATCTCCGCGGCCGAAGGATTTATTTTCCTTTCGGCGCTATTTACCGGCCGCATCTATTTCCGCCTCGCAGAGCACGACGGCTATCGTGCGATGACGCGAAGAATGTGGGGCCGAACGCTCCGCTTGTACGTCTATCACGCGCTCTTGCTGGCTTTTGCGTTTCTGGTGGCCGTGCCGATTGCATCGCGTGGCAATCGCCCGGGACTTCATAATCTGCTCAACTTCTATTTCACGGCCGGCCCCAAGCAGGCCATCACAGAAGCGGCGTTGCTGATTTACCGTCCGCCGCTGCTCGACATTTTGCCGCTGTACATCATCTTTCTGGCGATGTCGTCCATATTGATTTTGCTGGCCCGCCGGTTCGGGTGGAAACCGATTCTTTTCGGATCATTCGCGTTCTGGGTGCTGGCGCAATTCGGTTTTCGCGCCGCCGAACATAATTTCATGATGCACTACATCCCCACGCGAATTCCGATTCAGGAAATGGGAGCATTCGATTTGTGGGCCTGGCAATTTCTGTGGATCGTGGGAATCTGGCTGGGCGTGCGTTGGGCCCAGGAAAATCTGCCGATCGAGGCGAGCGCGCGGAAGGTGGTGATCCCGGCGGCGGTGATCGCTGTGGCATTCTTGGTATTGCGGCGGATGATTGCGCACGGGTTTCAGCTGGGCGCGGCCGAGCGTCTCTTCGATAAATGGCACCTGGGGCCGATGCGGCTTCTCGATTTCGCGGCGGTGGCCGCGGTGCTGATCGTTGGGCAACGCTGGTTAAAACCCCTGGCAGTGCGGCCGCTGGTGCTGATGGGGCAATCTTCGCTGCAGGTGTTTTGCGTGCACCTGCTATTTTGCTTTGCCGGACTCACGCTCATGGGTAATGCGTCCATGTTGAACGGCTGGCGGCAGTTCGGGCTCTTGGCCGCGACGTTTACTGGGATGCTGGCCACGGCAAAGTTTTTCTCGAAGAGCGAAGCCAAGCACGAACGCCAGCCAAAGACTCCCTCAGGAGTTGGAACACAAATCATTTGGCCGCCATACACCCAGCCTTCGCCAAGCGCATCGGCTGCCATACCTCTACTGAAAAGCGATTCGCCAGGACCGTCGCGAACGGGGACGGACACGATCGTCTGACTGGAATTGCGCCCTATCTCGAATTGTGCCTGATATAGAATCGCCGCGTGAGGCGCGATTTGGTTCTTCAACGCGGTTTAGCTGAAAAGAATTCTTAGCCGCCTGTCGTTCCATATTCAATCCTCTCATTTTATTCCTACAAGCTTTATCACTCCCTGTTTACAGCCCATGCCCGATTCCCGCCGCGCCGAGAATTGATAATGCTGGACGCTTGAGGGTAACAGAATGACTTCAACCCAAATTGCATTGCTCGTGATTGTCGTAATTGCTGTAGTTGCAGTGGCTGCTCTGCTCATCTTGCAGAATCGCACCAAGAAGCTCCGCGCGCGATTTGGACCGGAATATGACCGGGCCGTCGCCGAGACCGGAAACAAATTCAAAGCCGAAGCGCAGCTGGAGAAGGTTGAAAAGCGCGTCAGTCAATATCCCCTGCGCCCGCTCACCGCGGCCGATCGTGATCGGTTCCAGCAATTGTGGCGGGCTATCCAGGCCAAGTTTGTGGACGACCCGGCGGGCGCATTTGTGGAGGCGGATCAGCTTCTCGGCGCTGTGATGCTGGCTCGCGGTTATCCACCGACCGATTTCGCGAACCGCGCCACGGAGATTTCCGTGGATCACGGCACGGTCGTCGAGGAGTACCGAGCGGGGCATGACATCGCAATTCGGCACTCGCAAAAACAGGCTAGCACCGAAGATTTGCGAAAGGGTATGGTTCACTACCGCGCGCTATTTGACGAATTGATGCGAGAAGAGCCGGTGCCTATACGAGCACGCGCTGCGGGCCATAGTTAGCGACGGAAGAAGAGACAGCCACGGCGATCAGCTTCCAAAAAGATGGATTTTAAGAAAATCGATAAAAAGGGGAGTCACCAATGACAGAGTATCTCCGCAGAGATCCAAGCCTCAATCCTGAGCAATCCAGAACCACCGATCCGAATCTGCCCGTTGTCGAAAATGCGGTCGTGAACGATCCCGACTCACGGCCTCTGGTGACTCCGCCTCCCAGCGACGTCCGGGCCTCGAACGTCGCGAGCGGCTCTGCTGCCGGCGCCGCGGCGGCACGCGCACCAGAAGAGGAGCGAGCAGCCCTGTTTGCAGGCAATGAAGCAAATGAACTGCGCGCCCGCTGGGACAGCATTCAGGTGGGCTTCGTCGACGAGCCGCGCAAAGCTGTGCAGGAGGCCGACGCGCTGGTTTCGTCCACGATCAAGCGGCTAAGCGAAGTATTCGCCAATGAACGCCAGAACCTCGAGCATCAGTGGGGCCGCAACGAGAATGTTTCCACCGAAGATCTGCGCGTGGCATTGCGCAGATACCGCTCGTTTTTCTCGCGGCTCCTCGCAATCTGAAGATATGGCAGGTGGGCCCCGTGCCGCTGCGCTGCATGCGGAATTCTAAGAGCGACTATTATCGCGCCGGCGCGAATTCAAGTTCGCTGGGATAGTTCGCCCGAACTTGCAGACCCTCAGGCGTAGACCTGAACTCCTGAATTACAGGCATGAGATCGGCAACGCTGTTGCCGGTTTCAGAATCGTCCAATACGAGGCTCAGGTTCGCTCTTGGCATTGAAGGTGAGCCTGCATCTTCTGAAGTTAAACTGGTGTCTTCCTTGAAATAGGGAAGGTCGACTTGAAAGGCTCCATTCGCATCGGGATGGACTGCCGCTACACGGAATCCGGTTACCATGCCGTCTGCAATGCCAAAGAAATCGTGAGCCCAGAAGGCTCTGTAGCTGATGACCACTTTGGTATTTTCGAACGGACCCAGATCGTGCGGCACAATTCGTCCGGAAAGTCGGACGCTTCGGGCGACCTTGCAGTAGAACTCATGCGTCATCTTCGAATCAGCTTCTAGCGGCAGCACGACGGTTTGGAACTCGCAGCCCGGTGCGTAAATGAGCATCCTGATTTCGGTCGCCGCTCTGCCTTCGACCGATGCGTCAATCTCAAAGGAATTGAGATCAGCCTTCGGTTCCATGGAAGTGCGGTAACCCCCGAAAGGACCAATCAGATAGTAGGCAACCTGCACCGTTTGCGAGGGCACGCTACTGGGAAGCAGGATCATGAGGGAGGGAGAAATTCTGGGATGAGAAGCGGCGGTGCCCGTAAAGGGTTGGAGAGCGGCTGTAACTATCAAAACCGTGAAAGCGAGTGCAGCGAAGGAGGATGCCAACTTTTTGACGATAGTTTTGTACTGCTCGTTCGCAGCGTAATCCATAGCGTTCAGTCTAACGAAATAAGATAATTCCATCACTACATAACTATCTAACGCTGAGACACAAACCCATCACTCGTAGCGCAGCGCTACCATCGGGTCCACGCGCATCGCGCGTCGCGCGGGTATAAAGCAAGCGAAGAGCGCGACCGCGCAGAGCAAAAGCGCGACACTTGAGAATGTGAGCGCGTCGGTGCTTGTTACGCCTAGCAGCAAGCTGGTTAAAAAGCGCGTCAGTGCAAACGACGCAGCGAGACCTAGGGCGACGCCGATGAGCGTCAATCGCAATCCGTGGCCGAGCACCAGGCGCAGCACGTCTCGCTTGCTTGCGCCCAGCGTCATGCGGATGCCGATTTCATGCGTGCGCTGCCGCGTGGTGTAGGACGTAACGCCGTAGATTCCCACCGCCGCGAGAACCAGCGCCAGCAGGCCGAAAGCGCCTACAAAAGTTCCGGCAACGCGTTGCCCGAAACTAGCGATCTGCTCGCGCAAATCGAGCGTGGTGATATCGAAGATCCCCAAGTCAGCATTGAGATCATGGAACGCTTGTTCCACTGTCTTGCCCATCGCTAGCGGATCGCCCGTGGTCCGCGCGATGACAATCATCGTTGACCCGCCTGGATGTTCGCTCCGGGGAACCTGGTACTGCGGCAGATACACGAATGGCGTCGGCTTTTCGTTCAGACCGTTCACCTTGCTGTCTCGCGCCACGCCAACCACGGTGAACCATTCGTGCGTCAAGTCGGAGTTGAGCTGCTTGCCCAATGCTTCCTGATTCGGCCAATAGCGATTCACAAAGGTCTGGCTGACGATCACCACGCGCTGCGAACTCTTCGCATCCTGCGGCGTGAAGTCGCGCCCTTCGACAAGCGGAATCTGCATAGTGTGGAAATAATTCGGCGTAATCATAGCTACTTGCGTTTCCATCGATTCATTGGCTTGCGGGACGTAGCCCACAGGGTTAACCGCCGTCGAGCCGCCTCCGAACCCCAGCGGCACGCGGTTCGAGATCGTCACCGATTGAATCCCGGGGAGCGCCTCGAGTTTTGCCTGGAGCTGGCGATCGAATTCCGCACCACTTGCGTCAGAATATCCTGCAGTAAACAGATCGTAGGAAGCGATCAGCACGTTGTGTGAATCAAATCCCGGATTGATCTGCTGCGCGCTCATGAAGCTGCGAATGAACAATCCCGCGCAAATCAGGAGCAACAACGACAACGAAATCTGCGCCACCACCAATGCGCTGGCGAGCCGCGCCTTGCGCATACCTCCCGATGCGCTCCCCGTATCTTCCTTCAACACCGCAATCGGTGCTTCGTTCGAAGCGCGCAGCGCCGGCAAAATTCCAAAAATCACTCCAGTGAGCACCGAGATCACCATCGTCGCCAACAGAACGGTGTGGTCCACTCGCATTCCCAGAGAGATTGGAAAATCAGTCTTCGGCACAAATTTCATGAATGTTCCGGCAGACCAGAACGTGATCAGCAACGCGATCACGCCTCCCGCCAGTGCCAGGATCAAACTCTCGATCAGCAGTTGCCGCACCAGCCGCCACCGGTTCGCGCCCAGTGACAGACGAATCGCAATCTCGCGCCGCCGCGCCACTGACCGCACCAGCATTAGATTCGCCACGTTCGCACACGCGAGCAGCAGCACCAGCCCCGCGATGGTCATCAACATAGGAAGCAGTACCGAAAGGAACTGGTTCGCACCAAGCGGGCTGCGCCACAGCGGAGACACCGTCACGCTATCGTGCCCACGGTGTTCCTCCGGATAATTTTTCACCTCGCGCTTCAGCAGAACCGTCATTTCTTCTTGGGCCTGCTCCCGTTTCACGCCTGGCTTTAAACGTCCCAGCACGACAAACCAGAAATAGCGGTGATCGTGAAGCAAGTCGGTCCGCGGTTCCAATTGGTCCACCATCATCACCGGAAGCCAGAGTTCCGACCGCAGCCCCGTCTGGCTCCCTTGAAAGACCGCAGGCGCTACGCCGATAATCGTGTACGCGCGCTGGTTGATTTCAATCGTCTGACCCACCACGTCCGGGTTTGCGCCGAAGTGGGTTTGCCACAGGCGGTAGCTGATCACTACGACGGGTGCGCCTCCCGGCTTCTCGTCCTCCGCCGGGAGAAATCCACGCCCAAGAATCGGCCGCACACCGAGCACGTCAAAATAGTTCGCGGAGGTCACGGAGCCCCAAATGCGTTCCGGCTTGCCCTTGCCGGTCAAACTGAGGGGAGTGGGATTGCATCCGGTAAGGCCCGTGAAACTCTGCTGCCCACTGCGCACCATCTCGAAATCAGGATAGGTGAATGGGAACGGGTTGTCCGTGCCGCGGCCAAGCGAGAGTGACACCACCTCGTTCGGGCTGGCGAGGCCCGGGATCGGATTCAGCAATGTTGAGTTGATCCAGCTGAAAATCGTGGTGTTCGCGCCGATGCCCAGCGCGAGCGTGAGAATGGCGATTGCGGCGTACCCGGGCGCCTTCGCGATCATGCGCAGGCTGTAGCGAACGTCCTGCCAGAACGAACTCATCCGCGCACCTCCAGGACAGTTTGGAATGATTCAAAGCATGTCCCCGCCCACCGCCGGGTACCGTCTAAGCGAATGCTGGAGCGCCATTTAGCTTGGTAACGTTACTCGTAGATGAACGGTAACCGTTCGCTTGTGGGACGCGTCTTCAGCAAGAGCGAACATCCGATCGCATGCCGCTCGGCGAAAATTGCACGAAAGCGAAAGGTAGGTACCTTCGTACCGGCAAGGCTGAACCGAGGGTCTATCGACGCGGTTGGCGTCCCAGCGCACAATCACTGTGGATTCGGGGACTGTACGGCGACCGGCAACCGCTCACCCCCCCATGAGCGCTGGCCGCTGGATGGCAACCTCGAGTTTCTGCTCCTCCAACACCCCAATGCCCCGAGCGGCCGGCTCCCCCACCGGCCGCTTCTTCTTTTGCGCCTCCAATTGACCTCAAGTCAGCTAGAAAAAATTGTTATGCGAGCCATAAAGCCAAAGCGCCTTGACTTCGCATGCGCGTAGTTCTATAGAAAGCACATTGGGGTTGCGCGAGTCGGGCGATTCGGGGCGACAGCACACGTTCGCGGGGAATTGAGTTCATCTGCAGTTTTTCCATTTCTCCGCCGAACGCGCCAGCCGCGCGCATGTGTCACGAAAACACAGTATTCATCGGGGGTATGCTGTGTCCAGATTTCGCACCGTATTGTTGTCCGTATTGTCATTCGCGATCTTCTCCACATTTGCGACGTCGGCCTCGGGGCAAACCTCGGCTTCTCTCCGTGGAACTGTTACAGACCAATCGGGCGGCGTGATCGTCGGAGCGAAGGTGACGGCGCTGAATAAAGGCACTGCTCTGTCACGCAGCACAACCACGCGAAACGATGGCGGTTACTTGCTCGATGTCCTGCCGGTCGGTACTTACAGAGTGACCGTCGAAAAGAACGGCTTTACCACATTCGTTCAGGAAGGCATTGTTCTCGAACTTACACAGGTAGGTCGCCTGGATGTGTCACTTAAGGTAGGTAGTCCCACCCAAACGGTTGAAGTAACCGGGAACGTCGCGCAGGTGGACACAACGACCGCCGTGCTGGGAAAAGTGGAGAACGAACACGCGATTCGCGATTTGCCGCTCCTTGACCGTGACACATTGCAACTCGGGCTGCTTCAGGCGGGCGTCTTCGCGCCCGATCCCGACGACACGTCCGGCAATCCGTTCTCGGTGAGCGGGCAGCGCTCGGAATCTCTCACTTTCCTGCTCGACGGTGCGAACAACACGGACTTTCTTGGGAACAATATCGTGGTGAGCCCCAATCCGGACGCGGTTGAAGAGTTCCGAATCCTCACGAATAACTATGATGCTGAATATGGGCGCACTTCGGGCGGGATCGTCAACCAAATCACGAAATCGGGAACGAACCAGATACATGGTGATGCGTTTGAGTTCTTTCGCAACAATGTGTTGAATGCCACCGACTATTTGCTTGATACGAAAGCCGAGTATCGGCGCAACGTTTTTGGCGGCACACTAGGGGCGCCGATCAAAAAAGATAAGACGTTTTTCTTTGTAGCATATCAGGGAGCTCGGCGCGGGGAAGGAATGGTTCCCACGCCCATCGCCGTGTTGAGTAAAAACGAGCGTACCGGCGACTTCAGCGAGCTGTGTACGAATCCAAGTGGCGGGTCGGGCTTCAATCCGAGCGGAATATGCCAATTCACTCCGGCCCAGAATCCGAGCTACACGGGAACTCAACTTTTCGATCCGACCACGGGCAACCCTTACGCATTTAACCAGGTCCCGGTGAATCCGGTGATTCAGAACTACATCAACAAATACCTGCCTTTGCCGAATCGAGCCAACAATACTTTCGTTGCCTCGCCTCTTGCAGCGATCAACGACGACCAGGGAATCGTACGCATTGACCACAACCTCACTTCGAAGGACATACTTTCGTTTTCCTACTTGATCGATGATTCTCGTGCAAATTTCCCTGAAGAGGGTGGAACGCTATCCTCATTCGTGGCGCCTCAGCCTGCGGGACCGGGAAACGGCGGCGACGTTCCGATTGGTTCAGGCGGTCTCGAAACTCAGCGTAACCAGATCGGCTCATTCACATGGACTCATACTTTTTCGGGCGGGAAGGTGAATCAATTCCGCTTTGCGGCGAGCCGTTTCGCTTCAACACAAGGTATTCCAACAGATCATACGACTCCGACCGATCTCGGCTTCACGAACGTCACTCCAGCCGATCCAACAGCCCCCGCTCCGCCCGAGATCTTCGGGCCCTCCTTCACGCTCGGCCCTTCCATTCAAGGTCCCACCACCCTCCATCGTGCCACCTTCGAATGGTCGGACAATTTCACCTGGACGCGCGGCAAGCACGAAATCAAACTGGGCGGGGATATCACCCGTGTCCGCAACAATTTCAACTACGACTACTACAACAGTGGCGGTTTTGATTTCACAAACGGATTTTTCACCGGCAACGAATACGCGGATTTTGTGGCTGGGTTTTGGGACAACTACTTTCAATCTTCCAATGCCGTGTACGGAATTCGCACCGGATCATTCGCTGGGTTCGCGCAGGACACATGGAAGATACTGCCGCGTTTAACGCTAAACTACGGACTGCGTTATGAGTACTACATCCCGCAACACGATATCCACAACGAAATTCTCGGATGGTTTCCTGGCCAGCAGTCCACGATATTTCCGACTGCTCCACCCAACATCCTTTATCCCGGCGATCCAGGGGCGCCCAATAAGGCGCTCGTGTATCCCGACTACAACAATTTTGCTCCGCGCTTTGGTTTTGCCTGGGACATGTTGGGCGATGCGAAGCTGGTGATGCGGGGTGGCTTCGGGATTTTCTATGACATCGAAGACGGAGCGCTGAACCTCCAGTTCGGCGGTCAACCACCATTCGGCTATATCGCTAATAACAGCCCTTCGGGCTGGGATGGTTCGGTCTCCGACTGCACGGGACCGCTCGCATGCGGATCCATGAAGGATCCCTGGGCGCCATTTGGCCAGACCAATCCATATCCTTTTACACCGAACGGCACATTCCTATCTCCGCCGATTCCCTTCGCCTACGTGACGTACCCTCATTTTCGAACGCCTTATTCGGAGAATTTTAACTACGGCTTCCAATGGCAGGCCACAAGTGACCTGATGGTGGAGGCTGTCTATGTGGGTAGCCTCGGCCGCAAGCTCATCAGCTCTGGCGAAGTGAATTTCCCTCAGCCCAGCGTCATGCAGTATCAGCTCACGACGTATTTGCCAGCCTATCAGGCAGGCCTGATTTCCTCTCCAATTAATCCCGAGTGTGCGAGGAAATATGCCGCATGCACGGGCGGAACATTGAATCCGACTGACCCTTACGACCCGACAGGCACACCGACCGGCCCTCAGCAGCTTCTAACCAACTTCAGTAGTGGCTTATCCGATAGCCACCAGTTCCAACTTACCGTGGACAAGCGCTTCGGTCATGGACTGATGTTTCGCGGTGCGTACACTTGGGCCAAGACGATTGATCTTACTTCGGGGTTCCGCGCGCGCTCCTCGGAATACACTGACCCCCTCAATCCTCGACTGGACCGCGGCCTCGCGGATTTCGACGCACCACAGCGTTTCGTGCTGAGTTTGATTTATGAACTGCCTTTCGACCGTCCGATTCAAAGCGACGGGTTCCTGAAGAAAGTTGCCAAAGGGTGGCAGCTCAATACGATCGCAACTTTTCAAAAAGGGAATCCGATTACCTTTTACTCGAATAGCAATGCGAGCTTTCAGAATCAATTCCCCGATCTCACCCGCGTGGATATAACGGGCAAAGTCCAGCACCTGAATCCCCGTTCCGTGCCAAATTCCAACTCTGTGCCCTCCAGCGACTGCAATAATTTCGGCAGCACTACGGGGCACTTCTGGATCGATCCATCCAACATGGAATGTGCTGCGTGCCCTTTCACGGATCCTTCATGCACCAGCCCCGGCGATTCGGGGATTCCTCTTTTTACGTATGGCAACTTGGGAAGAAACTCCGTTTGGGGTCCAGGGATCAACAACTGGGACATGTCTATCGTTAAGAAAACCGCAATCGGTGAAGGATCAAAATCGGTGGAATTTCGAGCGGAGTTCTTCAACGCGTTCAATCACGTGCAGTTTTATAAAATCGATAACGCCGGAGGAAGCGCCACCTTTGGACAGGTGCTTACCGACCGCGGCCCTCGCCTTATTCAATTCGGTTTGAAATTCTATTACTAGAGGGGAAGCCCGGCCCTTCGGAAAGAAAAGCCCGAGGCCGCTGTTCGCGGTCTCGGGCTTTTTCACGCGCGGAGCGTCTGCTAGACAAGGGCAGGCTGGGCAAACTCACCGCGCGAGTGACGCACCCCAAAGACGCAGACAAGAAAAGCTGTCATCGTATGACGGTGGGGAGACGATGCGGGGACGACGCCGTCTCCGGCCGTTGCTTCGACGCAGCAGCTAAATCTAGCGCGGGCGTCCGACTGGCCGACGGCTGCTCAGCGCACGCGGCCGCATTCGGAAGCGCGGCGCCAGGGGCGGCGGTACGTTGTGAAGGGGTCCGCCGCAATTGCTGCAACGATCCTGAGGCGCGCTTTCCACGCGCAGCCAGTGGCCGCGCGCCGGACAATCCGGATTCAAACACTGCACCGTCCAACCCGGCAGATATTGCATTCGTTTGCCTCGCAAACCCACGGCCCCGGCGACGGAAGGGGAAACGATGTCGCCGAAGCGCCCCGACTGCAAAAACGCCAAGAACTGGCGGGATTGTGCGCCGGAGGCTCTAGTGAGTCAAGGCAAATCTATACAATTAGTAGTGGTGCTGTTGCAAAGCTGTGGAAAATACGGAGAACGGAAGAGCACTGGGCTAGGTGGCATCTACTGAGAATGCGATTCGACTGGCTGGCGAAGGAGGCCAGCAGACGGCGCTAACGGGCGTTCGAAAGCTTGGCCTCGAGCTGATCCACTTTCATTTGCGCGTCGGCCACTTCCTGTTGCTTGGCCTCGACCTGTCCTCTTTCGGCGTCGATAGTGGCGGCGCCCTCTTTGTCGGCGGCGTAGTCGGGCTTGCCGTAGTAGGTCTGCGAATCGAGATTGAATTTGCGCTGCAGAATATCGAGATCGGCCTTTGCGGTTTGCAATTGTGCTTTGGCGGCAGCAAGATCTGATTGGATCGCCGCAACTTCCGCACTGGCTTCGCCACCTTTAGCCTTTTCGTCGGTGGCAGCTGCACCTGTAGCGCCGCCGCCCGCTTCGGTTGCACCGGCCGTAGCAGGTGTGCCGGCTCCGCCTTCGTTCGCAGGTTTTCCCGCGTTGTCAGCGCCCTCAGCTCCGCCAGTTGCCGCTTTCGCGGAGGCATCCGCGTCTTTCGCGTCGGCTCCTGCTGCGGCATCATCGCTCTCGGCCGCAGCCGGAGCGGGGCCGATGACGCTTACCGCGCCCGGCGTCTTCGGAATCGTGTCGTTGTCCCATACCTTGGCTGACTTGGATTGTTCTTTCTTTTGATCGCGTGCGCGGCGAGCGGCATCGGCCACATTGGAAGGGTCTTCCTCATGATATTGCTGCGGCTGCGGCGGACGTGCAAAAACCGAGTTCACCGGTAGCAGCAGCAGAATCGCGAGTCCTGGCCATGCGCTCTTCATCGCAGTTCTCCCGAAAGCTAGTTTCGCTCGTCTATAATAATCGCGCTGCCGCGAATGCGGTAAAGGTCATTCAGAGGCGCACCCAAAGAGGCAACCTGTTCGGCGTGACAGGTCACCAAAGTAAAGCCGGGGGTCCGAGAGGCCACTCGACCGGCATGAAACGGAATGGCACCCGCGCGGGTGTTGGGCGTCTCGATTGATTGCTCAAATTTGTACCGAGGCTCAATGAAATTCGCTCGATTCGCACTCACTCTGATCACGCTCGCCCTCTCTCCCATCGCATTCGGAAGGGCTGCGCATCTTGGCCGCGCGCAATCAACGCCGGGCTTGGAATCCCAGGGTGCGCAATCGGCCGGTGTTGCTACGAGGCCGATCGAAAGAAAAATAACCGCCTACACGCTTCCGCCCGATCTTTACCAAAAGGCAAAAGCTCTCAGCCGCACACAGTTCCGTTTCAACATCATCAGCTTTTTCTACGGCCTCCTCATTCTCTGGATCATCTTGCATTGGAAGCTCGGCCCGAAATTTCGAGACACCGCCGAAAAAACATCATCAAATCGTTTCGTGCAGGCTCTCGTTTTTGCGCCGCTTCTTGTCTTGACGATAGCGATCCTGCAATTGCCAGCCGATGCTTACGAGCACTGGGTCTCGCTGTCTTATGGCATCTCGGTGGAGCGTTGGGGCGCCTGGTCTCTGGATTATGCGAAGGAGCAGTTTCTCTTGATTGTGGGCGGCATTTTCGCGGTGTGGATACTGTACGCGGTGATCCGGCGCAGTCCGCGGCGCTGGTGGTTTTATTTCTGGCTGATCTCGCTGCCGATTGTCGTGTTCCTCACTTTTATCGAGCCGTTTGTGATTGAGCCGATGTTTTTTACTTTCGCGCCGCTCAGCCAGAAAGATCCTGAGCTCGTCGCGCAGATTGAACGAGTGGTTCAGCGCGCAGGACTCACGATTCCGCCCGAGCGCATGTTCTGGATGAAGGCCAGCGAAAAAACGAACGCGATGAACGCCTACGTCAGCGGTCTCGGCGCTTCGAAGCGAGTTGTAGTCTGGGACACGAACATCGCCAAAGAATCCATTCCGGAAATCCTTTCGGATTTCGGACACGAGATGGGCCACTACGTCCTGAATCATATCTGGAAGGGCCTGGCTTTCACGGCCGGCTTGCTGTTCGTGCTCTTTTATCTCGGCTTCCGGTCTCTCGGATGGATGCTGAAACGTTGGGGAAGCGGTTGGGGAATTCGCGGGCCGGACGATTTGGCGTCGCTGCCGGCGTTACTCTTACTGCTCTCGATTTTCAATTTTGCGGCCGACCCAATCTCAAATGCTTTCAGCCGCTACATAGAGAATCAGGCCGATGTGTACGGGCTGGAGGTGACGCACGGCGTGATTCCCGACGCCGGTCAAGCCGCCGCCGATTCATTTCAAGTGGAAGGCGAATCTTTTCTCGCCGATCCCGACCCGAATCCAGTGGACGTTTTTCTGTTCTACGATCACCCGCCGATTTCAGACCGGGTAAGGCTGTGCCTCACCTACGACCCGTGGTCAAAAGGCGAGCAGCCGCAGTTTGTGAAGTGACCAAAAAGAACTAACGCGCGTGAATCGTCATCCGAATGCCATTCTTCGGGCGTAGCGTGACGAGCGGCTCCGGCGTTACCGTCGTGCCCGGCACCAATTCAAAACGAAAGCGTTGGGCCAGCGCTCCTATGACGAGCGCAGATTCGAGCAGCGCGAATCCCTGCCCGATGCAGCGCCGCGGCCCGTCGCCAAACGGAAAATACGCGCCGGCAGGCAGCCGGTCGGCCAGGCCGTCGAGCCAGCGTTCCGGGCGAAATGAATCCGGATCGTCGAAATAACGCGCATCGCGGTGCATCACCCACTGCGAAACCATCATCGTGGAGCCCGTCGGAAAATCGTAGCCGCCGAAACTCGATGGCGCGATCGATGTCCGAGCCATGATGTACGCCGGCGGATACATTCGCAGCACTTCGCTGATCACCGCGTTCAAATAGGGCAGCCGCTCGAGATCGGCTACGCCCGGAGCCCGTTCGCCGAGGACACCTCTAAGCTCTTCGTGCAGCCGCGCTTCCGCAGCGGGATTCTGGCTGAGCAGATACCATGTCCAGGAAAGTGTGAGCGCCGTGGTTTCGTGGCCGGCAAGGAAAAGCGTCATAGTCTCGTCGCGCAATTGCTGCGGCGTCATTTGCGTGCCGTCTTCGTCCATCGCGCCCATCAACATGGAAAGCAGATCGCTGTGGCGATGCCCGTTCCCCTGTGCTTTGCGTTCCTCGATGATTCGATACACAAGCGAATCGAGAAAACCGAATTCCTTCGTGGCGCGCCGGTTTTTCGGGGTCGGCCAGCCGGCCGGAATTCGAAAAGGTGCGCGCGCGCGGCGCAGCGAATAGCGCATCAGAAAAGTCATCGCGCGGCCCACCTGTTGTGCCTCGCCCGGAAGCGTGGTGCCGAAAAGAGTTCGCACGGCGGCCTCGAGCGTCAGCTCCATCATTTCTTCCGCCATGTTGCGCGTATCGCCATCGCGCCAGTCGCGCGCTTTCATTTCCGCGCACTCGAGCATCGTGGGCGCGTATTCGTTGATTCGGTGGCGATGAAACGCGGGCTGCGCGAGCCGCCGCTGGCGCCGCCAGAAATCTCCTTCACTGATCAGCAGTCCTTGACCCAGCAGGCGCTCGGTGGTTTCTTTCGTCAGCGTGCTCTTGTGAAATTTGCTCTGCTGGAAGAGCAGCAATTGTTGGATGTAATCCGGATGATTCAGCAGGATGCGGCTTTGCAGGATCACCGGGATGCGCACGATGTCGCCGTACTCCCGCGTCACGCGGCGCATCAATTCCAGCGGGTCTTGCAGCAGATTGAACGACACACCCACCAGCGGCAGACCCTTCGGCCCCGGTGGCAGGCGATTTCCATTGGCGCTCATGCGTTTCAGTTCTTGCGTCTGCGTTGATCCGTTTGCATTCATAGTGATGGTCTGCGCTGATTAGATGCGGCCAAACGCTGGAACGCACGCTGGCCTTTACTCCCCAGTGAGCAACCAGTTTACGTCAGGTAGCCGTTTCTCACCCGTAAGATGCAGGCCCGCAGGCTGCTTTGTGGGTTTCCGCCAGATTGGGTAAGATGAAAGTCCACGCTGCGCGCGGGTGTGCGGGGGTTGTCCTTGTCCTTGGAATACGAACAGCCCGAATGGCTCGAGCAAATGGCCGGCATTCTCGAAACATTGAACGAGGGTGTGCTCATCGTCGACGATTGCGAGCACGTGATCTTCGTCAATTCGGTCTTTGAGGAAATGACAGGTGTATCTCGCGAAGAAATTCTGGGCAACGACCCTCTCCTCGTTTATTACGGGCCAGACGAAGTAGCCTACATTCGCGAGCGGCGTCGGGAAGTTCAATCGCTTGGCCGGATACGCCACGAGTTCTTCCTTCCCACGAAAGATGGTTCGAAGCTTCCTGTGGTTTCCAGCGCGCGAACCATGGAAGATCCCGATGGCCGCACTTTCACCATCATCAGCTTCACGGATATTTCCGAGCAAAAGAACGCCGAAGAGCAACTGCGCGCCGCGAATAAACTCCTCGAAGAGCGGCAAAGAGAAATCGAAGAAGACCTGACGCTCGCCGCTCGCGTGCAGCAAAGCCTTGCGCCGAAATCGCTCACGTGGGGCAGCCTCGAAGTAGAAGCTTTCTATCATCCGGTGCGCACGATTGGCGGCGACTTCGGCCTCGTCAGCGCGCTCGATACCGATCATCTGAATCTTCTCGTCTGCGACGTTTCCGGCCACGGCATCGGCTCCGCGCTCGTCGCCAACCGCATCTATTCCGAGACGATTTCGCATCTGCGCCGCGACATTCCACTTGGCGACATGCTGACACAGCTCAATCGCTTCGTGATGAGCAATCTAGGAAGCTCAGTTTTCTTTTTCACCATAGCCGCGGCGCGAGTGGAACGCAACGCGCGACGAATGGTATTTGCGGGCGCCGGTCATCCTCCCGCGATGATCGTGCAGCCGGGCGAAGAGCCTCGCCTCCTTGAATCGCGCAGCATGGTGCTGGGCGCATTACCAAATGCCGTGGATGGTGAAGCCACTCTCGACGTGGACCTGCTGCCCGGCGATCGCATCGTGCTTTATACCGACGGCATCACCGACGTCTTCGATTCGAATGGCGAAATGCTGGGCGTCGAAGGCGTGCAGAAATTCGTCCGCGAGGCGGCTCTGCTGCCTTTCAAGCACATGAAGCAGGGAATTCTCGATCGCGTCGCCGCGTGGCGCGAAGGCCCGGCATCGGACGATGTTTCGCTCGTGCTCGTTGATGTGCACTGAAGCGCAACTCTTGAATCGCCACGTTCATGAAATAGGGAACATCGTGATCAAAGGATCTCTCCCTGCCGCTTCATGAGATAACCTTCTTTCATCCATGGCACACCTCGAATTCTCGCGGGATTTGTCTGTCGCGCCCAACGAAGTCTTCGTTTTTTTCGTTCCGCAACGCATGCCGCTCTGGTATGGCACAGAAATGAATTCTCATTTCGAGGTGCAGGGCGGCGCTCCCGATTTCGCTGTGGGCCAAAAAGTACAAATCACAGGCAAGCTCAGCAAGAGCGAGGTTTCTCTTACTGTCGTAATCACAGCCTATCGCTGGGAAAAGCTGCTCGAGTGGCAGTTTCAGGATTCCTACGGCGTGCGAGGATTGCAGCGCTGGGAACTGGAAAGCGTGCCGTCCGGCACCCGACTATATATGCGCGACTCCTACCAAATGCCCGGCCTATCCGGTCGCCTCATCGACGCCGCCTTCACACGTTTCGCGGTAGCGCAGCGCGATCGCAGGTGGCTCGACCGCCTCCAGCGCCTAGCCGAGCGCCGCTAGGTTCCATTCTTTCGATCAGCAGCATCGCCCCAGACATCGCAGCCGCTGATAGCGAAGCTGCCATTCCGTACCGCCGGCTCTTTTGACTTTTCTTTTTTGTATTAACGACGCGAGCCTGAAACACCTATTTCACGACGACATAGAACGGCGGCTTCTTCCCCACACGCAAAAGAAACTTCTTCGAGTGATTCAGATCAATCTCGTACGCCACATTTGTCACCGGCTTTCCGTCAATCTCCACAGCCCCTTGCTTGATTAGCCGGTCTGCTTCCGAACGAGACGCAACATCCGCATGCGCCTGTAGAATTCTCGACAACTTCATCTTCCCATCTAGCGTGACCACGCACTCCTGAATATCCGAAGGCAGCTTGCGCTCGCTGAACACCCGCTGAAATTCATCCCTCGCCTTCCGGGCCGCATCCTCGCCGTGAAAACCGGCAACGATCGTATGCGCGAGCTGCATCTTCGCCTCTTTCGGATGCAGCACGCCCGTCCGCACCTCTTCCTTCAATCGCACGATCACGGGCGAGCTAAAATCCGTCAGCAACTCGTAATAAGTCCACATCTGCTCGTCCGAAATCGACATCAGCTTGCCAAACATCTCGCCCGGCGCTTCCGTGATGCCCACATAATTCCCCAGGCTCTTTGACATCTTGCGCTCGCCATCGAGCCCCACGAGAATCGGCATGGTGAGCACCACTTCACCCGCCAAGCCGTATTCGCGCTGGATGTCGCGGTGCACCAGCAAATTGAATTTTTGCTCGGTGGCGCCCAGCTCGATGTCGGATTTAAGCGTCACCGCGTCGTAGGCAGTCAAAAGCGGGTAGAGCAGTTCGTGCACGGAAATCGGTAAATTCTTATCGAGGCGCGACCGAAAATCCTCGCGCTCCAGCATCCGCGCCAGCCGGTACTTCCCGCAGAGCTGCACGATCTCGAAGGGCGAAAGCTTCCCCAGCCATTCGCTGTTGTAGCGAACCTCCGTTTTTCCCCGGTCGAGTATCTTGTACACCTGTTCCAAATACGTTTTCGCGTTGGCGTCCACTTGCTCGCGCGAAAGCGGCGGCCGCGTTTCCGATTGACCGGTCGGGTCGCCAATCATCGCGGAAAAATCGCCGATCAGGAAAATTGCGGTATGTCCCATGTCCTGAAACTGCTTCAGCTTGCGGAGCACCACTGTGTGGCCAAGGTGAATGTCGGGCGCGGTGGGATCTACGCCCAGATACACGCGCAGCGGCTTCTCCTCTTTCGCGGATTTTTCGAACTTCGCTTTCAGCTCGTCCTCGCGAATAATTTCCGCCACGCCCTTGCGCAGGTACGCGAGTTGCTCGTCCACAGGCTTGAACTTCGCTGCCGCCACTATTTTTTCTCCGCACTCGCCGCTAGATTTGTGAGTAGCACGCGCCGCCCTTCCATTCGATAGCGCCCTTCGAGAACGATGCGCACCGCTTCCGTGTAAATTCGATGCTCTTCCTTGAGCACGCGCTCGGAGAGCGTCTCCGGCGTGTCATCATCATGGATCGGAACAGCCGCCTGCAGAATAATCGGCCCGGCGTCGAGGTTTTCATCCACAAAATGAACCGTGCATCCGGAAAACTTCGCGCCGTGCTCGATCGCCTGCCGCTGCGATTCCAGCCCCGGAAAAGCCGGCAAGAGCGAAGGATGAATATTCAGGATGCGCCCGCGATATGCTGTGACAAACGCCGGGCTGAGCAGCCGCATGTAGCCCGCGAGGCAGACGAGATCAACTTTCCTTTCTTCGAGCGCGGCAATCACCAGCTTGTCGTACGCCTCGCGCTCGAGCCCCCGCGATGGAATCACTTGCGCTGGAATATCTCGCGCCCGCGCTTTTTCGATCCCCGGCGCATTCTCGCGATTGCTGATGACGATCGCAATTTCGGCGTTTGGGATGCGTCCTGCGGCGACACTATCCGCCAGCGCCTCAAAATTCGAGCCGCGCCCCGACAGCAGCACTCCGATGCGTTTCTTCGTCACCGCAGGAAATTAGCATAGTTCGCCAAGCCCACAAAATCGCCAGTCAGAACCAACCCCCGATGATTCCTTGACACGTCCATGTCCAAGAGGCATGGTGTCCACAACATTCGACGCCTAGGAGGCATTCGCATGTCGCAATTTCGTTCCATGTTTCTACTTCTCGCAGCGCTTTTCGCCATGAGCATCACCATCGCTTGCGCCGAACAAACCGCGCAAAAACCGGCGCCGCCGCCCGACACGCGGAAAGCCGATGAAGCTGCCATCCGCGCCGCCTCTGCTGATTGGAGCAAAGCTTCGCAGGCCAAAGACCTCGACAAAGCCACGTCGTACTACGCCGATGAAGCCGTCTTTTTCGTCAACAACGGCGCAATGGTAAAAGGCAAAGACGCGATCAAGATGGCCTGGAAGCCGATGCTCGAAACTCCCGGCCCCGGCCTCACCTTCGAAACCACCTACGTCGAAGTCGCGCGCTCCGGCGATCTCGCCTACGAATACGGCACCTACGACCTGAAAACCGAAGCGAAAAAGGGAAAGGTAGCCGATGAGAAAGGCAAGTACGTGGTCGTCTGGAAGAAACAGGCTAACGGTTCGTGGAAAGCCGTAGCCGACATCGACAACATCGGCGAGTGACAGCGACAATCCGACCAGGATTGTCATCCTGAGCGAAGCCCCGCGCGCCTTTTCTTTCCTTCGCGAAGCGCGAATCGTGCGTCCCGCCTGTGTCTGCGGGGCGAAGGCGCGGTCGAAGGCTACAACCCCAACTCACCCGAATAAGTCACGCGCGACTTGCCTCGCGCCGCCGGCTCAATCCGCCCAATCAAATAAAATTTCTCGCGCCGCCGCTTCAATTCCGATTCCAGGCGCGCCACAAATTTTGCGGGTACAACTAAAATCATCCCCACGCCCAGATTAAACGTCTGCAACAATTCTTCTCGATCGATCTTTCCCAACTTCGCCAGGTACTGAAAAATCGGCAACACCGGCCATGAACCTAGCTCGACCACCGCCTGCACGTTCTTCGGCAGCGCGCGCGGGAGATTCCCCGTGATTCCACCACCGGTGATGTGCGCCATGGACGTCACCCAGCCGCGTGCCAGCACGCCCTTCAAAAGCGGCCAGTAAGGACGGTGAGGCTTCAGCAATTCCGCTCCGATTTTGTTTCCGATTTCGGGTACGTAGGTATCGGGTGAAAGCTTCGCAACGCCAAACGCCAGCTTTCGCGCCAGCGAATAGCCGTTGGTGTGCAGCCCGCTCGACGGCAACGCAATCAGCAAATCGCCCGCCCGCACTCGACGGCGGTCGAGTTGTTTCGTCCGCTCCACCGCGCCTACGATGAAACCCGCCAGATCGTATTCGCCCGCGGAATAAAAGTCCGGCATCTCCGCCGTCTCGCCGCCTATCAATGAGCAATGCGCCTTCTTCGCAGCACGGCTCATTCCTTCGATTACTTGCTCCACCACATCCGCGTCGAGTTTTCCCATCGCCAGGTAATCGAGGAAAAAAAGCGGCTCGGCGCCCTGCGTCAAAATATCGTTCACGCAGTGGTTCAGGATATCCGCGCCCACGGTGGAGTGAACTCCCGTAGCAAATGCGATCTTCAGCTTCGTGCCCACGCCGTCCGCACTCGCCACGAGCACTGGATCGCGCCAGCGCTTGCGATCGAGTTGGAAAAGTGCGCCGAAGCCGCCGATAGGCGCGAGCACACCACGCTGAAATGTTTTCTTCGCCATCGCGGCAATTCGCCGCTTGGCTTCGTCGGCAACCGAAATATTCACGCCGGCATCGGCGTAACGCATGTAGAGGTTCCGTTTCTGGAAGGGACCGATGGAATCTAAAACCGTAGCTCAGGTCCCGTTCCGGCCAGACCAGGCCGGAACTGACCTGAGGCCTTCGCGCATCAACATCAAAACGTATGGAACAAACGTCTCCAGCGCACTTCGCGCGGGTGAATCAAAGCACTGAAATAGGTTTCAAACCGCTCGGCCACGTGCCCCGGCTCCCACACTTCCTCCGGCGCGTCAATCGACATGTATATGATCTCCGGCGTGCCGATAATATTCGCTCGTGGCACGAAGCCCCAATAGCGGCTGTCGTAAGAATTCTCGCGATTGTCGCCCATCATGAAATAGTCGTCGGGCGGGACAGTAATGGCAGGCCGATTCTCCATCGGATTCGGCGGCTGATTACGATACGGCTCGTCGAGCGCCTTCCCGTCCACATACACCACGCCTTGTTTAATCTCGATTGTGTCGCCAGGAAGGCCAATCGTGCGCTTGATGAAATCCGGATTCCCCGGCAGCGGCGCGCGAAATACGATGATCTGCTGCCTCTTCGGATTCCGCCACAAGGGCACGTGAAAATCCGTAAACGGAATGCCCATGTCGTAGCCAAAGCGGCTCACGATCAAGTGATCGCCAATCAGCACGGTGGGTTCCATCGAGCCGCTGGGAATCACGCGCGCCTGCACGAATCCGCCCTCGATCACCAGGAAGGCGAGAATCACCCAGAACCACGAAAGCACCTCGCGCCACACACGGTCACTCACCGTATCCGCGCGCTTCGCCTGAACTTTTTCTACGATGACCGCTTCTCCCACCTCAGCTGCCACGATGAGCCTCCACTTCGAGTTGCACCAGCTCCGTTGGGTAGCTGCCGGTGTAGCACGACGTGCAAAATTTTCGTTCCCTATCTTCCACAGCTTCGCGCAACGATTCGAGCGAGAGATATCCGAGCGAATCGGCGCCCAAGAACTTGCGGATCTCCTCGGTCGATTGGTTCGCTGCAATCAATTCTTCGCGCCGCGGCGTATCCACGCCGTAATAACAGGGCGAAATCGTCGGCGGACAGCTGATACGCACATGCACCTCGGTCGCGCCCGCTTCGCGCACCAGCCGGACAATTTTCCGGCTCGTCGTTCCGCGCACGATTGAATCATCCACCAGCACCACGCGCTGCCCCTCCAACATTCGACGCACCGGATTCAATTTAAGCTTCACGCCAAAATCGCGAATGGCCTGCGATGGCTCGATAAATGTGCGCCCGATGTAGTGGTTGCGGATCAGGCCCATGCGGAACGGGATCCCCGATTCCGCCGCATATCCGATGGCTGCCGGCACGCCCGAATCCGGCACCGGCGTCACGATATCGGCCGCCACGGGATGTTCGCGCGCGAGCAAACGCCCCAGCCGCTCGCGACTTTGATTCACAGGCCGGCCAAACACCAGGCTGTCGGGCCGCGAAAAGTAGACATGCTCAAAAATGCAGTATTGGTGCGGCTTTTCCGGCGCGAATCGAATTGACTCGATGCCGCTGCGCGAAATCCGTACCATCTCGCCAGGTTCCACTTCGCGCACATATTCCGCGTCGATCAAATCGAACGCGCAGGTTTCCGAGCCCACCACCCAGGTGCCGTCGATGCGGCCCAGGTTGAGAGGCCGAAAACCGCGCGGATCGCGAATCGCGAAAATTTCATCGCGCGTCAGCAGCACCAGCGAATACGCGCCTTCCACTTGGTTGAGTGCGTCGGCAATCGCGCCCGAAAGATTTCGCGCCGCGCTGCGCGCAATCAAATGAACGATCACTTCCGTGTCGCTCGTCGTTTGAAAAATCGAACCGCGATGCTCCAACCTCCGCCGCACTTCAATTGCGTTTGTCAGGTTGCCATTGTGCGCTAGGGCGATTTTGCCCTTGTTGCAGTCGATCACCACCGGCTGCGCGTTCATCAGCGTCGTGTCGCCGGCAGTCGAATAGCGCGTGTGCCCGATCGCCGCCGCGCCCGGCAGCGACGCAATCACCTGGGGCGTGAAAATTTCCTGCACGTGTCCGAGCGCCTTGTGCACGCGCACGTCCGCGCCATCGGTTGAGGCAATGCCAGCCGATTCCTGCCCGCGATGCTGCAGCGCGTAGATTCCGAGGTAAGTCAGCTTCGCCGCTTCGTCATTCCCGAAGACGCCGAACACGCCGCAATGATCGTGGAACCGATCCTCGTCGAGTTGGATTTCCTTACAATTCATGCGCTCTCGATGGCTGCCGCCAGGGATTCAGACCACGCCTTCCGGAAGGAACTCACGTCCCCTCTTATAACAGGCGTGTCATTAAATTGGATGCGAAATTCGCTGCGGGTGACGGTTCCGATCCGATTTGCGGCCACTCCATATTGTGCCGCAACCGCGTCAAGCCGGGCAAGCGAAGCCGCAGAAAGCGAAACCACCGCCCGCGCGCCGCGTTCGCCGAAAAGCGCCACTTCTGCAGACTCTCCGGTCAGCGTGCTGTCATCCCGAGCAGAGGCTCGCGCGCTTTCGTTTTCTCTCGCGGAGCGAGGGCGCGAGCCGGAGTCGAGGGATCTCTCTTCTGCTGCCGCGCTGGAGCTTAGAGTAACGTCCGCCGACAACCCATCGCTGGCAAAGCACGACTCCGCAATCGTCACAGCCAGCCCGCCATCGCTTACATCGTGCGCCGAAAGAATCAAGCCTGCGCTCGCCAGGCTCACCAGGCACTCGATCAGCCGCTTCTCAGCCGCCAGATCGATTGCAGGCGGAGCGCCTGCAACGATTCCCTGAATCCTCTTGGCATATTCCGATGACGAAAACTCCTCCTGCCTTGCTCTGTCATTCTGCTCGCCCTGAGGACCGAAGGGAGCGGCTTGAAGAATCCCAGCGTCAAAACCATCGAGCAGCACAATCGCATCGCCTTCCTTATCGAACGCCGAGCCCACCGCGAAATCCGCATCCTCGAGCACGCCCAGCACTCCCAAGATCGGCGTAGGATAGATCGGCTTACCCAGTGTCTCGTTGTAAAAACTGACATTCCCGCCCGTAATCGGAATCTCCAGCACCCGACAAGCCTCCGCAATCCCGTCCACGGCCTCACTGAACTGCCACATCACCTCCGGCTTTTCCGGGTTACCAAAATTCAAGCAGTTCGTAGCCGCCACAGGACGCGCCCCGCTGCACGCCACATTGCGCGCAGCCTCAGCCACCGCGTGCATCGCGCCCAAGCGCGGCGAAAGAAAGCACCAGCGCCCGTTGCCATCCGTCGAAAGCGCCAGCCCGCGCTCGGTCTCCTTCAATCGCAACACCGCCGCATCGCTGGCCCCCGGCCCAAATCGCGTATTCGTACGCACCATCGAATCGTACTGCTCGGTGATCCAGTACTTCGACGCGATCGCCGGCGACGCCAGCAGCCCCCGGAAATTTTCAGTGAGATCGGCGCTAGCAGCCGCGAATTCAAAAAGAGGCCCAGCGGCGCCAGCCGGCGAAGCAGGCGTGGCAATCGGCCGCTCGTACCGCGGCCCTTCTTCCGCAATCGCGTGCGCCGGAATTTCCGCCACCACGCGCCCGTGGTCGAGCACACGCAGCTTGCCGTCATCGGTCACTTTGCCGATTTCGACGGCGTCGAGTCCCCATTTGCTGAACACGCCAAAAACTTCACGCTCTCTCCCGCGTTCAGCCACCAGCAACATCCGCTCCTGCGACTCCGAAAGCATGATTTCATACGGCGTCATTCCCGTCTCGCGCTGCGGCACGCGCGCCAGATCAATCTCAATCCCCATCCCGCCGCGCGACGCCATCTCCGAGCTCGAACTCGTCAACCCGGCCGCGCCCATATCCTGAATCGCCACCACCGCGCCCGTGCGCATCGCCTCGAGGCACGCTTCCAGCAGCAGCTTTTCCATGAACGGGTCGCCCACCTGCACGTTCGGCCGCTTTTGCTGCGATTCCTCGCTGAATTCCGCCGATGCCAGCAGCGACGCTCCGTGAATTCCGTCGCGCCCCGTTTTTGCGCCCGCGTAAATCACGGGATTGCCAGCGCCGCGCGCCCGCGCAAAGAAAAGTTCCTCGCGCCTCGCAATTCCCAGAGCCAGCGCGTTCACCAGCGGATTATTCGAGTAGCACGATTCGAACTGCACTTCGCCGCCTACCGTCGGCACGCCAAAGCAGTTCCCGTAAAATCCAATCCCGCGAATCACGCCGTCCAAAATGCGCCGGTTCCGCGCAATCTCCTCCAGGGTCGAGCTGCCCGCGCGAGGGACGGGCGCAACCTCTCCCGGCGTCAAACCAAGAGAGCTGTCATCCTGAGCGGAGTCCCGCGTCTTTTCTTTTCCCGCCGCGTTTTGGCGGGCGCGGGACGTAGAGAAGGATCTGCAGTTTGTTTCGGCGTCATTGGCCGCAATCTCCCCAAACCGCAACGAATCCATCACCGCAATCGGCCGCGCACCCATCGTGAAAATATCGCGCAAAATTCCGCCCACGCCCGTCGCCGCACCCTGAAACGGCTCGACAAAACTTGGATGATTGTGCGATTCGATTTTGAAAACGGCGCAAATGCCATCGCCGATATCGACGACGCCCGCATTTTCCCCCGGCCCCTGCACCACGCCTTTGCCCGTCGTCGGCAGCCGCTTCAAAAGCACCCGCGACGATTTGTACGAGCAGTGCTCGCTCCACATCACACTGAAAATTCCCAGCTCCGTATAATTGGGATCGCGCCCCAGAATTGTCTGGATGCGCGCGTATTCCTCAGCCGTCAGCCCATGCTCGGCCGCAATCTCCGGCGTCACCTGAATCTCGCTCTGCACCGCCTTCTGCATCTTCTATCTCATCTCCGCAATTCCCGACGAATTTCAGTAGGGGCACGGCATGCCGTGCCCGCTCGACCGCCAGCATTCACGCAGCCAGATTCCGGTAGCCACGACGACGCATTTTTCGTCGTGGGCCTTTCTATAACGCGCGCCACCCACACTATGGATACGCCGCGCCTCGGCACCATGTTTCGCAACACGCTCGCAAATTGTCGCAGTAAACAAAAACGCGGGCAAGCACAACACCGGCCGGTACTCTGTGGAATTTCGCGGATTCTCGTGGAAAATTTATGCCGTCACCGCCACGCGATTGCCGGAAGCCTTGCGCTCCCCGCGCGTGAGGTACTCAACCATCGACTGAAAAATCACCAGCCCATCCGACGATCCCAGCGGCGATTCCACCGCCCGCTCCGGGTGCGGCATCAACCCCAGGACGTTGCGCTCGCGGCTGCAAATCCCCGCAATCGCGCGCAGCGACCCGTTCGGATTATTTTCACGGTCGAACTCAAGGGAAGCCGCATCCCCCCGAACCGCCTCCGCGCAATCCGTTCCGTCCGGGTGCACGTAACGAAAAATAATCCGGTTGTCGCGCTCGAGCTCAGCCAGCGCCGCAGGATCGCAGAAATAATTTCCTTCATTGTGTGCGATCGGAATCTTCAGCACATCGCCGCGATGAGCCGCGCCCGTAAACGGCGTATCCGTCCGCTCCACGCGAATATGCACATGCCGGCACAAATATCGCAGCCCCTTATTCCGCAGCATCGCCCCCGGCAAGAGCCCCGCTTCGAGCAGAATCTGAAACCCATTGCAGATTCCCAACACCAAGCCGCCGCCACGCGCAAACCGTTCCACAGCCTTCATCACAGGAGAAAACCGCGCAATCGCGCCGGTCCGCAGGTAATCGCCATAAGCAAATCCGCCAGGCAAAATGATCGCGTCGAAGCCCGCAAGATCCTCAGATTGGTGCCAGATGAATTCAACGGGCTGCTCGATTACCGACGCAATCGCATGGCAAGCGTCATCATCGCAATTTGACCCGGGAAATTGCACCACTCCGAATTTCATGGCTCGTTCGCTATCTCCCCGCGGCTATCTTAGCATACGCGCAGCGTCGGCTCGTTCAGTCAGTAGCGCTTCAACCACTCCGCAGCCATTTCGCGCACAGTTTTTCGGAAAACGTCGTCAGCCGTGAACGTTCCAAATTGATCCTTGTCCACGGCTTTGAAAAATTCCAGCAAAGTCTCATGGATTCCGAGCATGTTGTAGTAGTTCCTCACCTTACCGTATCCAATGAAAGGGTCGATCCGACCAGCAGCCAAATCTTCCATGATTTGCCGCACTTCCTGCGTTGCTCGGCGAAGGCGAGCTTTCGCTTTCGCTCTTTTGATTCGGTTCGTCACGGCTTGTGTCGCGGTTCGAGATCTGCAGGAACCCCAGCGAAAGCTCTCAATGCCGCGGACGTGAGCGGCCGGTCAGCAGGCGTTTTTTGCTCGTGCGCGGCTTCAAGGCTTTTCTTCGCGGCTTGCGTTTCGAGCGATGCGAGTTTTTCTCCTCGCGTTTCACTTCCAACCGCCGCTTCCGCGCCCAACCCGGCTTGTTCACCTGTCGCCCGCGGGCCAGCGCCAGCGCCTCCGCCGGCACATTCTCGGTAAGCGTCGAGCCAGCCGCCACATACGCGCCATCTCCCACCCGGATCGGCGCCACCAGCGCCGTATCGCTCCCGATAAAAACGCGCTCGCCAATGCTCGTCTGATATTTGGCAACCCCATCGTAATTGCAAGTAATCGTCCCGGCTCCGATGTTCGACCCGCGTCCCACCGAAGCATCGCCCAGATACGTCAGATGCATCGCCTTCGCGCCTTCATGCACCACGGATTTCTTCACCTCTACAAAGTTCCCGATGTGCGCGCCGGAGCGAATATCAGCGCCCGGCCGCAAGCGCGAAAACGGTCCGATAGTCGACTTCGCATGCAACCGGCTCGCAGTCGCCACACAATGCGCGCCCACCGTAACGTCATCATCCACGCGCACATCGTGCAGCACGCTGCCCGTCTGAATCGTGCATCGCGCGCCGATGCGAGTCTCGCCCAAAAGCTGCACGCCCGGTTCGATCACAGTGTCCGTTCCCACGGTCACATCCGGATCGATCACCACTGTCTCAGGCAGATAAATTGTCGCGCCAGCTCCCATCAGCTCGGCCGCTTTGCGCGCGCGTAGAATCCGGTCCACGTCTGCCAGGCTCGCGCGCGTGTTGCAACCAAGGATTTCCTCCGCGTCTGGGGCCACCTGCGCCAGCACCCGTTCATTCCGTTGCCGGAGCAGCGCGATCGCGTCCGTGAGATACAGTTCGCGATGCGCGTTATTCGGCCGCAGTGCAGCGAGCGCCGGCCACAATTTTTCCAGCGTGAAGCAATAAATGCTCGAATTCACTTCGCGAATCGACCGCTGCTCCGGCGTCGCAGCTTTTTCTTCCACAATCGCCTCAACGCGCCCTTCCGAATCTCGAACGATCCGGCCGTAATCCGTCGGATCCGCAAGCTCCGCGCTCAGCACCGTAGCAGCCGCTTCGCCCCGCCGATGTGCATCGAGCAGCGCAGCCAGTGATCCGCTGCGCAGCAACGGAGCGTCACCTGGCACGACGAGCGCTACCTTCGCGCTCTTCCGAATCGCGCGACGTGCCACCTGCATGGCGTGCCCGGTGCCGTGCTGCGGTTTCTGCAGAATCACCTGCGCGCCAAGCTTCTCCGCAACGGCGCCCACCTCATCCGCTTGATGCCCAACGACAACCAAAACCTGCGCGGCCTTCAGCGGCAGGCAAGCGCGGATCACGTGCTCGATGAGCGTGCGCCCACCAGCGCGATGAAGCACCTTCGCAAGCTCGGAACGCATCCGCGTCCCCTTGCCCGCAGCAAGTATCACGATAGCCGTGTCGGAATGGTTTGGCATCGGCCGTTATTGTGGCGTGCGTTGCTAGCTTTGGCAATGGCGAAGCCCGAGGCACTAGCCGTCGTATTGCCGGACTTTAGATCCCGCGGTTGATGTGGCAACTTGTCGCAGCGAAGCCCAACAAAAAAAACCTTTCGCAACGAAAAACAGTTTGTTAGCGAGAAACTCAGGAGCGAAGAGAAGCGGAAACCGGTGCGAAGCCACTCTCGGCGTGATGCCCGTTCGTGGTCTCCGTCCACAACGACTGGTCAGCCAGCAGCCGCGTAACCAGTTGCGTGTGCGTCGCGTGCCCGGCCTTGTGCGCCTCGATGCGCGCCAGCAACGGCCGCCCAACCAGCGCCAAATCCCCAATCAAATCAAGCGCCTTGTGACGCCCGAACTCATCAGGAAAGCGCAGCGGCCCGTTCGTAATATTTTTGTCGTCAATCACAATCGCGTTGTCGAGCGACCCGCCGCGAATCAACCCCATCGCCTGAAGCCCCGGAAAATCCTTCGTGAAACCAAACGTCCGCGCCGGCGCCAGCTCCCGGCTGAAAGTGTCGCGATTGACGCTCAACTCGATCCCCTGCGGAGGAACCGCCGGATGCCGGAAATCCACATAACAATGAACGCGAAATTCTTCCGCCGGGTAAATCCCGAGCAGGCGATCGCCATCGGCAAATTCGAGCGGCTTGAGCACCTTGATGTACCGTCGCTGGCGGCGCAACTGCCTGATTCCCGCCTGCGCCAGAAGGTCAATGAACGGTTTCGCCGAGCCGTCCAAAATCGGCAGCTCGAGCGCGTCGATCTCCACATAAACATTGTCGACGCCGCAAGAATAGAGAGCCGCAAGCACATGCTCGGTAGTGGAAAGCAGCACGCCTTGCTTCATCAAGCTGGTCGCATAGCTCACGCGTGCCACGTTGCGGACGTGCGCTTCGATTTCGAAATTATCGAGATCTACGCGCCGGAACACGATCCCCGTATCCGCCGGAGCAGGCACAAATCGGACCCGGCTTCGAACCGCTGTATGAAGCCCGATTCCTTGGGTTTCGACTGGACGCTGAATCGTGAGTTGAGAGGGCATTCGCCGGGGCCTGCCTAAGCATCCGGGTGGCCGTGCTGTACAAATATTAACCATTTATAATCAATACTATACAAGGAGACCGCGAAAGCCCCGTACTTTACTGTGGTAATAATACAACAGAACAGGGTGCAGATATGTGGCGATTCGGGGCGGGGTGCAGGTACAGCTTCGTCAGACTCGAATGCTTAGCGATGGCTGAGGAGTGGCGCCTGAACCGGCCGCACCGGACTGGTTTTGCGCGTTATCGGCCTCTTGGAAGACAGCCTGCAGCTCCTGGAACTGCGCAGCCCCGTTGCTGGCCACACTACTAGCTTGGACTGGCGATGATGGCGCCGCCCCGCCTGCCGCTGAGGAAATGGACTCGAACCCGGACGCCGCCGGCGCACTTGAGCTTTGAAGCGGAGCAATCGATGCAGGTGGAGGCTGGGCTTGAGATTCGTTCTGAGCTGGGGCTTGTGTTTGAATTCCGGTAGGGGCCGGGTTCGAGAGATTGTTCCCGTTGAGCGCGCTGATCTGCGTGCCCGTCGCTGCCTGGTTGAGCACGCCGAGCGTGCGAACCAGATTCAAAAGCGCCGGAGGATCGTTCGCCGATTTGATCAGCGCAAGCCGATTGTCGAGGCTGATGCTCTGAGGATTGATGCCAAGCTGTTCCAGCACTCGGTTGAGCTGCGCCAGCTGCTCCTGCTGACTGAGGCTAGGCGCTGTTGTCGGTGCTGTCGTTGCATCCGGCGCGGACGCGAGCTGCGCCACTGAACTCGAGGCCTGAGTCGGAGCCGGCGGAAAAGCTTCAAGCGCGGGCTGTGCGGGGCTTTGAAATTGAACGAAGTTCGCAGCGTCCACCGGCGGCGCTGGCGGAAACACTGCGGAAAGTGTCACCGTGTCCGGCCGCAATACAGTGGACTGACCGGACCCGCCTGTCGGCAACTGTTCCGCGTTCTGCGACGAAACTTGATTCGCCGCACTCGAAATATCCGTACTGAGCGGGAAATTGATAGCACTCATGATAATGGGCCTACAATCAACTCAAACAACTCGATGCCTGTTCCCATATCGGGCTGGCAACAATCGGCGATAGCCAGTGTTTCAATTCGGCTCGCGCCCGCCCCGGTCGGGACTTTGGCTTACCTGCGGTATCGGCAAGCGACGGGGAAAACTTGAGCGATTTCTACTGCCAAATTGCTCGCCGAAAAGCATGTGGCGGAATCATCTCGCTATACCGCCGACCGGTTGTGTCAACCCTGCGGCGCGCGTAAAATACATGATTCAAGACCACGCCAATGGCTTTGCCCTTTAACATCATCTCGAATCTGCCGGCCGCCGCTCCGCCGCCAGCGGCCGCGCATCCGCGCCCGGCATGGCTTCGCGTGAAATTTTTCGGCGGCCCCAATTATCAGGAACTCAAGCGCATCATGCGCACTCTCGACTTGCACACCGTGTGCGAGAGTGCACGCTGCCCCAACATGGGCGAATGCTGGGAGCACCGCACCGCCACTTTCATGATCCTTGGCAATATCTGCACGCGCGCCTGCGGCTTTTGCGCCGTGCCAAGCGGCAAGCCGCTGGGCCCGCCGGAAGAAGACGAACCCGAGCGCGTCGCCGAAGCTGTCGAGCGCATGGGCTTGCGCTATGCCGTCGTCACTTCCGTGAATCGCGACGATGAACCCGACGGCGGCGCGGCAATTTTCGCCCGCACGATCTCGCAGATTCGCGAACGCGTTCCCGGCTGCAGAGTGGAAGTCCTCATCCCCGATTTTCGCGGCGAATGGTCCGCGCTGGAAACGGTCATGGCCGCTCGCCCCGACGTGCTGAATCACAACATGGAAACCGTCCCGCGCCTCTACCGCCGCGTCCGCAAAGGCGCCGTCTACGAGCGCTCGCTCGAGCTTCTGCGTCGCGCAGGCAAAATGGCACCGGGCCTGCCCACAAAAACCGGAATGATGCTAGGCCTCGGCGAAACGCGCGACGAAGTGCTCGCCGCAATGGAAGAAATCGCCGCGCAGGGCACGCACATCCTCACCCTCGGCCAATATCTGCAGCCCACTCCTGAGCACCTGCCAGTCGAGCGCTTCATCCACCCCGACGAATTCGCCGAATTCAAGCGCGCAGGCGAACCAATGGGCTTCAAGCACGTCGAAGCCGGCCCGCTAGTCCGCTCCTCCTACCACGCCTTCGAACAAGAAGAATCCGCCCGCGGGTAGCTCGAAGGAATGCGACAGATGCGTTTTCGATGGCCTTTACAGATAGCGCTTCTCTTTTTCCTGCTCTTGCAGACACTCTCTCTTCGCGCGGACCGATATCTTCCTCAAGATTACGACAACTCGGAAGCCTACCGGGTCTATTCAGCATTGTTATCGAGCAAATATTTTGCGAAAGAAACTACGCTGAGATACGTAATCGAGGCCGAAACAACGAACCCGCAGGGATTGTTTTCGGAGTGTTTCCCGAGGCAAGATAACTTGGGCTTCAGCGATTGGCAAACATTTCTCAATCTGAAGAAGAAAGGCCAAGTCCCCAGGATTCTTGAGAATCATTTTGAACCGACGGCGCGATATCAGGTAGTACCGAGGAGCTTGCTCGAAGCTCAACTAAATGACGGAGGAGTGCTCTGGGGAGGTTTTGAAAAACACTATCCGGATTCTCCCGGTATCATTTCGGTTTCGTCCGTTGGCTTCAATGAGAGTAAAGATCGTGCGTTGGTGTATGTTTCATTTACGTGCGGACTTCTTTGCGGCGGAGCTCACTTTTACACGTTGGAAAAGCGCGGCAACTCTTGGAAAATCATACAGCCTGCAGCAAGCTGCACGATGTTCTACTAACTGCTTCAATTCCCTCCTTCGAGACTTTGCGAATTCCTCCGCACGCTTTACTCTGATTGCCCATGAATCCCTGGCGCGGCCTGAAAGATTTGCCCCGCGAAGTGTGGCTGCTCTCCGCCGCCACACTCGTAAACCGCGCCGGCACGATGGTCCTCCCGTTCCTCGTTCTCTACCTCACGCGCACTCTCGGAATTACGCCCGCCCACGCCGCTCTCTCGCTCACGGTATACGGAATCGCCGCCCTCATCACGATGCCGGTCGCCGGACGCCTCACCGATATCGTCGGGCCAATCGCTGTAATTAAAACATCGCTATTTCTCTCCGGCGTCCTGCTGTTTCTTTTCCCCCTCGCGCACAGTTTCCCCAAAATCCTCGCGATCACATTCCTCTTCGCCATCCTGAACGAATCCGTCCGCCCGCCAAGCCTCTCGATGATTTCCGATCTCGTTCGACCGCCGCAGCGCAAAGCAGCCTTCGCGCTCAGCCGTCTCGCAGTGAATTTGGGAATGAGCGTAGGCCCGGCGATCGGCGGTGTGCTCGCGCTGCTTTCCTTCCGCTACCTGTTTTTCGTGGATGGCGCCACTTCGATTCTTGCCGGAGTGGTGATCGCGATGGCCCGCTGGGATTCGGCTCGCTTGAAACCTTCACACGATCCGGATTGGGCCGATCCTGAAGAACTAGGCCGCGAGATCGAAGCCGATTCCGTGGTCCCGCTCGCCGCCGCGCATCCCGCCCAGGACTTGCGCGCCTTCCGCAATCCTCGCATGCTCTACTTTCTCGCGGCGATGATTCCCGCGCAGCTCGTTTTCTTCCAGCTCACTTCTTCGCTTCCGCTTTTCCTCGTGCACAATCTGAGCCTTCCGGAGTCCCTCTACGGCACCGTGTTCACGTTGAACACGCTCATGATCGTCGCGCTGGAAGTGCCGCTCAACACCGCCATGGCGCACTGGTCGCATCGCCGCACCCTCACGCTCGGCGCTCTCCTCTACGCCATCGGCTTCGGCTCCTTCGCCTTCGTCACACGCCCCGCGCAAATTTTCGCCGCCGTTGTCATCTGGACCTTCGGCGAAATGATTCTCCTGCCCGGAAGTTCCGCCTACGCCGCCGAAATCGCCCCGCCAGGACGCCGCGGCGAGTACATGGGCCTCTACACAATGTCGTTCAGCATCGCATTCTCGCTAGGCCCAATCCTCGGCGCAGAGCTCCTACAGCACCGGGGCCCGCACGGCCTCTGGGGAGTAGCCTTCGTCTCAGGCTGCATTTCAGCCCTGATGATGAGCCGCATCGGCACGAAGGACACCAAGCGCGAACCTGCCGCCGCGTAGCCGTCGGATGGTATTCACAGTAGGGGCACGGCATGCCGTGCCCGAATGACAAACCGGCACGGTCCACCCATTGAGCAACAGACGAGCGAGGGGATCTGCTTTGGCCTTTCGGCGGTTCTCGTCAGGGCACGACTTCAGTCGTGCCGAAATGTAGGGCGGGTCAGGGGTTTCAACCCCTGAGGATGTTTCAATGAAGCGAATTCAGAAATTCCTGCGCAAGACTCCGCACATGCGCCGGGCACGGATCGCAATTCGCGCAGTCCGCGCAGCAAGAAGCCCCCGCAGCGCCCCCCGGCAATTTCAGCACGGCATTAAAATACTCAGCCGCCTTCGCATTTCGCCCCAGCTCCACATTCAAATTTCCCACCAGCAGCAGAAAAATCGGATTCTGCGGATAACGCGTCACAAGCGGCTCCGCTACGTCAAGCGCCTCCTGATATTGCTGTTCGTACGTCCGATAATTCCGCGCCAGATAAAACCGCGCATCCACGGCCAGCAGCACGCCGTGATCAACGCCCACTCGAATCTGCCGCAACCCTTCCTGTTTATTGCCGCCGGGGATACCCATAAAGAAGCGCAGTAATTTCACCACCGGCGACAGCGTGTCCACGTAGTAGTTGTAAAACCCGATTCCCACCGTCGCGTCCGCATTGTTCGGATCGAGTTCGAGGGCGCGCAAAAATTCCGTGCGCGCCGCCACGCCATTGTGCGCTGCGGTTCTGTTTTCGTTGCGCAATCCGTAAAGCCGCGTCTTCAGCGCGTAACCGATGCCCGCATAAAGATGATTTTCCGACGTGTCGTTTTTCGCGATGGCAGCTTGCGCCAGCTGAATCGCGCGATCCGCCAGCGCAAAATAGGAGTCATCCCCGGGTCTCTTCCCCCGCTTCTGCGAATCCATCATTCCCCATTTGATTTCCGCTGCGTCGCAGAACATCTTCCACCAGCGCGCTTCCGCTTCGATCGTGTAGGGCAACGGGTCGTCGGGATGCGCGCTCTCATAGGAATGCAGCATCGCGATCGCGCCGTCCGGATCGCCCCCGTACATTTTCTCGATCGCCTGCGCCGCTTCCGGTGGAAGTTGCACGCGTCCCGCCTGCGCCGTTTCCGTGGCGAAGCCAAAAAGAAAAGCGCAGGCCGCAAAGCCGCCAAGTAAGCGGCCATAAACAAAATTCCGCGAAGCTGCGCCGCGCTCAATATTCATTTGATTCGTTTCACCCAGCCCAGAACCCACGCCGCACTAACGTACATGGTGAAGCACTCCAGCGCAAACGGCAGAAACCCCAGATAGCCCGGCACAGGCATCTCGAAAATCTTTATGTTCTGATACATCGGAAACGTGTAACGCCATTTCGCCGCCGCCCAGTAATTCCAGAATTCCCAAAGCCACCCGCAAATGAATCCCGCAGCCAGAAAGCCATAAAAACGCCGCCGGAACCCTTCCGAAAGATCGCCAAGAAATGACGGAAGCTCGAGCCGGCGATTAATTGGATCGAGCAACAGCAAAAAACCCACCCACACGAGCGCAAAAAGACGCGCAGCAATCTCCCGCGGCATCACCAGCGGAACAATCAAGCACGCCGCGCCGACAACCATCAGAGCGGTTTCCACGCGCCGCGAAACTTTCCAAGGCTCGCCGCCTACAGTTGGCAGCATCGCCTGCACCAGATCGGAAGTTTCGAAGATTGCTGGCGTGATCGTAGCGAATGACCACCCGTAACCGAGCATCGCCGCCGCCCACGGCAAGGGCACACCCACGTACGCCCAATTTTCAAGCCGCAAATTGTAAGCCTCGAAGATCAGCCAAAGAGGAATCGAAAGCAGCGCCATCCGCGCAAGCAAAAGCGGCGCATCATTCAAGCGCGACCGGCCGGTGATGGCAAACGTCGCCGCATCGGCAATCAGGATGTATGCACTCCAGGCAATCGGTGTGAAATAAGTGGCGACGGGCTCTACGCGATGAAAAAGCAGCCACTCAGCCCCAGCCAGCGCAACGAATCCGAGCCACCCATGCGCAGGAAATCTCCGCCGCCGCCGCACACGAAAATATCCCAGCACCAACCCTGCCACAATCGCCGCTGTGATCCCAATTCCAAGCTTCACCATCTACGCCAATCGTAGCGCAAGTCCAGCGGCTTTCTAGCGCAATGACGAACATTCGTGGCGGGTCGGTTGGATCACGATATTAATCAATACTTAGGCGGACGACTAACTGGGCGGAGCGGGTCGCCAGTTTATTCTTTCTTAAAAATGCGCAAGTCGTCCGGGAAAGCTCCCAGCTCGGTATGGAGTCGATGCTTGGTGTTATCAACCTCCAGCCGATTCTTGAGGACCAGTTTCGCTTCCTCGGCGACATCTCTCAATTCCGGATGGTCGTCTGTGTCGCTTAAAGCCAAAACGGCATTCGCGAGGCGCTGCAAGCAGTTCTCCAATTCGGTGATGCGCTTTGTGACCTCGGGCGCGGATACTTGCGCCCGTACATAAGCATCAAGGGCGACTTCGCCTTCAATTTTCTCAACGTATTGGGAGATGGTGGCTTCGCCTTCGTTTACCGAATGGCTGACCTTCGGAAGGACGCTTGCTAGTGGATCGCGTTCCGGCATGTACAGATTGTACATCGGGGTATCCATCAAGCGGGGAGCGCGGCCCGAGGTCAGAGCGAGTGCTCTTATCCGCGATATAATATTGATGTGCAGGACACCAGGCTTGTTGTCGTGCGGTCATGTGGTAGCCGCGTCGAGGCGGAGTTGGCCAAGGGCGCTCTGGAAGAAGTCGGCATCGAGGCAATCATCCAGGCTGACACTGCGGGAGGAATGCGTGAACACCTTGCCTGGTCCGGCGCGGGATTCAAAATTCTGGTGCGCGAAAATGAGGCAATCGCCGCGCGCGATGTGCTGGCTTCACCCGCGGCGGACGGCGAAAGCCCTGACACGGACTCCGAAAGTGACGACGATTCCTTCCCACCTTGGCGTCGCATGACCTAGAAGATTCCTCGGTCCTGAGCTGTATTCCTCACGTCACGACTATGCACCCGCAATTCGCCCTCTTTCTTGCTATCCTTTTCGTTCTTTTGCAGCACCGCATCGCCACGAAATGACCGAACCCGAAAAACTCGAACGCGGCCTAGGCCTCCTCGAAGCCACCTCCCTCAACATGACGTTCATGATCGGCATCGGCCCATTCGTCGTCATCCCCTTCATCATCCGCGCCATGAACGGCCCGCAATGCATCCTCGCCTGGGTCGTCGGCGCAGCCCTCGCGCTCGTTGACGGCTGCGTCTGGGCCGAACTCGGCGCCGCCATGCCGCAAGCCGGCGGCACCTACGTTTTTCTGCGCGAAGCCTACGGACCAAATCGCTTCGGCCGCCTCATGTCATTCCTCTTCATCTGGCAAACGCTCTTCCAGGGTCCGCTCAGCATCTCCTCCGGCGCGCTCGGGTTCGCCGATTATTCGCTCTATCTCACGGCGAAAATCGCAGCAGCAAACGCTTGGCTCGGCGCACACCCCCGCCAATTAATGTTCGCGCTCGCGAACTACAATCGCCTCGTCGCGATTCTCCTCATCGCGATCGCCATCGTGCTGCTCTACCGCCGCATCACCGCCATCGGCAAAATCTCCACGATTCTCTGGATCATCGCCGCCGCCACGATCGCCTGGCTCATCTACGGCGGCGCCACACATTTCAACAAAGACCTCGTCTTCACCTACCCCACCGGCGCTTGGAGTTTTTCCTGGATTTTTTTCGCCGGCCTCGGCCACGCCTCCGTGCAAGCCATCTACAGTTACCTCGGCTACTACAACGTCTGCAATCTCGGCGGCGAAATGAAAAACCCCGAGCACAATATCCCGCGCGCGATTTTTCTTTCGATTTTCGGCATCGCCGCGCTCTACTTCGCATTGCAGACGTGCATTCTCGCCGTCGTTCCCTGGCAGGAAGCGCAGAAATCGCCCTACGTCGTCAGCCTCTTCGTCGAACGCACCTTCGGCCCGCACTGGGCCTCTCTCGCCACCGCCCTGATTCTCGTCACCGCGTTCGGCTCCGTCTTCTCCGCCACGCTAGGCTATTCGCGTGTGCCTTACGCTGCCGCCCTCGATGGCAATTTCTTCTCAATCTTCGCCCGCGTGCATCCCACCAAGCGCTTCCCCAACGTCTCGCTCATCGCCCTGGGCCTCGCCTCGATTTTCGTCTGTATCTTCATCGGCCTCTTTTCCGTCATACGCTCCATCCTGGCGATGCGCTGCCTCATCCAATTTGTGGCCCAGGCAGTAGGCTTGATGAGGCTCCACCGCCGATGGAAGGAGGACCGCTGGCCCTTTCACATGTGGCTCTATCCCGTGCCAGTGCTCCTTTCCATCGCAGGCTGGATCGCAATTTTTATTTCTACAGGGCGCCGCCCGATGCTCGCCTCGCTCGCAGCGATGCTTGCCGGAATTCTCGTGTACTTCACCCGCGCCCGCCTGCTCCACCAATGGCCATTCGAGGAGGCTGCCTGATGTCCGTATTTTTCTCGCGCATTCCCCGCCTTCAGACTTTCTCTTCAGGTGGGAGCCCCCTGCTTCAGCAGGGGGAGCTGGACTTCAGTCCAGCGAAAAAACGCCGCCTACTACGAAAGGGCTTTAGCCCTGGGATTTTCTGCACTCGCCTCCTCAGAACTGCCCTAACCCTGATCACATTAGCCACAACGATCACCGTTCCCACCTCCGCCCAATCCCTCCCCGAAACCGTCGAAGCCATCGACAAAGCCCGCGTCACCACCCGCATCCTTTTCATTACCGCCCACCCCGACGACGAATGGACCAGCCTGCTCACCTACCTCTCGCGCGGCCTCAATGCCGACGTCGCCCTCCTCACCATCACGCGCGGCCAGGGCGGACAAAACGCCATCGGCCCCGAACAGGGCGCCGAACTCGGCGTCATCCGCACCGAAGAGCTGCTCGCTGCCGACAAACATTACGGCGTCCGCCAATTTTTCACCCGCGCCATGGACACCGGTTACGTGAAGACTCCCGAGCAAGCCCGAAAAATCTGGGGCGGCGTCGCGCTCGAAGACATGGTCCGCGTGATTCGCACCTTCCGTCCGCAGGTCGTCATCAACGGCTGGGCCGGCGTTCACGGTGGCCACGGACATCACCAGGAAAGCGGAATTCTCACCCCGCAAGCCATCGCCGCCGCCGCCGATCCCAAGATGTTTCCCGAGCAGATTGCCGAAGGCCTCCCCGCCTGGAAAGTAACGCTCGAAGTGCGACCCGCGCGCGACCCCAATGTCGCCGGCGCCGTGCCGCTTCCCATCAACGACGTTTCGTCGCTCTGGGGCAAAAGTTACGTCGATATGGGCATGGAAGGCCACGCGCAACACCGCTCGCAAGGCACCCCGTCATTCTTCGGCAATCCGTTTTTCCGCCGCCCGGTCTCTCTCGTGCGCGAAAACGAAAAAGGCGATGCCGCGGGCTCATTCGATTCGAAGCTTCTCGCGGAACCTCTGGGATCGCTCGCGGAAACGTTTCCGTCGTATCGCGAGATGCTGGCGCCGTCGTTGAACCAAACATCCGCACATCTCGAAGCGGCGCGCAGCGCAGCGCTTGCTTTGCATCGTTCCGATGCGGCCAAAGATCTCGCAGAAGCAGCAAAGGAAATCGCGAGGTTGCGCGAGCAAGTCTCGAAGCAAAAGGAGGACGGCAGCGCCCAGCTTCTTTGGGAACTCGAACGTGAGACCGAAAAAATAGACCTCGCGCTGAATGAAGACATCGCGCTGCCCATGATTGTCGAAGCCGACCGGCACGAGCTTGTAGCGGGCGAAGAATTCTCAGTGGACGCCAGCTTTCTAGGAAAGCCAGCCGTCCCCGTGAAGTACACCGTCGACGCATCGAGCCTGCTGGTGCCCAAAGGATGGAACCTAACGGTCGAAAAAGATGGTGGCGACAAGGCTGAGGGCGACAAAAACTACAAATTCAAAGTCGAAATTCCCACGGGTGCGACACCTCCGAGCTCACCCGGCGATGTGATTCTTCCCTACCCCCTGCCGCTGGTGCGCGTCGCGCCCAAAATTGAAATTGGCGGCTATTCGTTTGCTTTCGCGCAAGCGGTCGAATCGTTGAAAGCCACCACCACCAGCATCGAAACGTATCCACTCGAGCTCATTCCCGCCGTCACGCTCACTCCTGATCCCCAGCAGATCATGGTTCCCGCTGAACGCGTGTCCCAACCAGTTACACTCGTAGCTCGCGTCCGTTGCCACGGCACAAAACCGGAAGAAGTCCGTGTCGGCGTTGACGTCCCCAGCGGTTGGCAAGTATTGCCGGAGGGTCTTTTCTACATCGCTGGCGACCGATTGATTCACCTCAGCTTCCCCGGTCCGGGTGATCAACTGATTCGCTTTACGGTCACCCCGCCTGCCCACATCCCCCCCGGCGCGTATCCGCTGCACCCGTTCGCGCAGCTCGGCGGCGAAAAATTCACCACTTCGCTCGAACCAATCCCCTCGCTGCCCACGCGCGACTGGAGCGAGCCTGCCGACGTCACCGTCCACGTGCTGAATCTCATCGTGCCCGCGCACCTGCGCGTCGGCTACATCGCCGCGAGCAACGATCCCATTCCCGACACGCTTCGCCAAATCGGCATTCGAGTCGATCTGCTCGACGAAGTTGCGCTCGCCTTCGAAGATCTCAGCCGCTACGACGCAATCGTCGTCGGCATCCGCGCTTACGACCTGCGTCCCGATCTGATGCGCTCGAATCGTCGTCTGCTCGACTACGTCCAGCAGGGCGGCTCGCTCGTCGTGCAATATCAGCGCGATCCGCAATGGGTTTCCGCGATGCCTTACACTGCAACGATGCCCGGCCAGACCTCGCGCGTCACCGACGCGAATTCCCCCGTGCACTTCCTCGCGCCCGATAATCCGCTGCTCAACTCGCCCAACAAAATCACCCTCGCCGATTTCGAAGGCTGGGACCAGGAGCGCGGCCTCTATTTCCTCGGGACGTTCGATTCGCACTATCAACCGGTGCTCGGCCTCACCGATCCAGGCGAGCCCGAAACAAACGGCTCGCTCGTCTACGCCCACTACGGCAAAGGCGTCTACATCTACACAGGCCTCTCATTTTTCCGCGAGCTACCAGCAGGCGTCCCAGGCGCCTACCGCCTGTTCGTAAATTTGCTAAGCCAGACTCAACATGGTGCGCCCCACGATTGAGCCTTGGCCGCTCTCGCCCCGGGTTTTGCTCTGGCCTTCGATTTTGTCTTTGCTTCTGTAGCGCCAGTCTTCAGACTGGCAGGGGTTGACGTTGCCCTTGGTTTGCGCTACGCCCTTCAGCGTCTGCGCGAGAATCTGATTTGCGTAATCGGCACCATAAGAATGCGGCTTCAGCCGCTGAGGTGCGATTGCCAGCATTCCTTTCGGCAATCGTCCGCGCGCCAACTCTTTGTAGGTCGCCCCTTCAGGGGCGACATTAACGTTGCCACTGGGCGGGGCTTTAGCCCCTGAAGAGCAAATGGAAACAACAATGAACGAACCTCTCCATCACAACTCCACAAGCCCCCCAGAATTTCCCGAACCCCCAATGCTCCGCATCTCCGAAGGCTGGTTCCTAATGGGCAGCGACGCCAACCAACCGGCCCAAGACAACGAACGCCCCGTCCATCGCGTCTGGATCGACGCCTTCGAACTCGCCGCCTGCCAGGTAACCAACGCCGACTACGCAAAATTCCTAGCCGCCACCGGCCGTCCCAAGCCGCTGCACTGGGACGATCCACATTTCTCGCATCCGGAGCAACCGGTGGTTGCGCCCTCGTGGTTCGACGCGGTCGCGTACTGCGAATGGCTGAGCGCGCTCACGCACAAGCATTACCGTCTGCCAACCGAAGCCGAATGGGAACGCGCCGCGCGCGGCGGCGCCGACCAGAAACTCTACCCCTGGGGCGACGCCCCACTCGAATCCCTCGAAAATTACGCATCGCGCTGGAAAACGGCCCCCGAGCGCGTAGGCCAAGCCGAGAAAAACGCTTACGGCCTCTTCGACATCGGCGCCAACGTCCACGAATGGTGCTCCGACTGGTTCGACCCCGATTACTACCGCGTCTCGCCCGATCGCAATCCGCAAGGCCCAGCCGAAGGAACGCGCAAATCCTCGCGCGGCGGCTCCTGGCGCCATCAGACAAAAGTATCGCGCTGCGCTGCCCGCGCCAGCATCCCCCCAGAATTTCAATACGCAGATTACGGCTTCCGCGTCGCCCGCGAAATTCAGGCGTAAGGAGTGGCTGTTCCGCGCTTTTGTCTTTCGGTGGGAGCCCCCGCATTCATGCGGGGGAGGAGCGCTTTAGCGCTCCGGAAAAAGCTCCCGCTGAAGTTATGCGCTTCAGCGCTGGGCATCTCGCACCCGCCATCAAGCACTCAAGCGTGCAGCAGCACCCTTCTGCCTCCCGCAAGAGCTAAGGATGAACTTCGGAGTTAACTATCCAGATGTTGTCATTCGCGCGGGAGCGCCGCCAATTGTGGGAACCCAGAAAACGAACCAGAGGAGGAAAACCGCCCGCCGTAAATGCGTACCTAGTACAAGCGAAACGTAACTTCGACCGAAACATCAGATGCGACCGGCTTGCCATCGGGACTCTTCGCGGGTTCGAACGACCAATTCTTGATGGCGTCAAACGCTTTGTCGGTTAACCCACAAGGTAATCCCCAAACCACCGACGCCTTCGCAACCGATCCGTCGTCCAGAATTTGAACTCGCAATACAACAGTTCCGTAAAAACGCGCCTTCACTGCCTCGTCGGAGAACTGAGGGTTGGGGCAGAGACGACAGACCGGCTTGATGTAACCCTTTGGCCACCGATCTGAGTGGATTGCGCGCGAGTCGTCTACAGGAGCACGACTTGGATTCACCCAAACCCGGTTGTCGCGGGTCGAGAGATCGAAAGGAGCAGCGGCGGGTTCAGGCTTTTGGGCAAGCTCGTCCATTGCGGGAGTCATCGGGAAAATCCCCGATTCATCAAAGATGGATTTCTTAACTTTCGCGGACCAAGCGGTCACTTCCAACATCGCCCCATCCGGAACGACACGCAAGTCTCCTTCGACGAGCATCGCAGGCCCGAGCTCGGCGGCGTAGCAACGCATCGCAGAAGCACTGTGGAACACTCCCGAGGGCAAGTCAGGATTCGCAATCGTCCTCCGAAACTCATCCTGCGTCAGCACCACAAAACCTTGCGCTTTCCTCTTCAGCGCATCCGCAAATTGCAGGGCTAATTCGTGAGCCAATTCGGTCGGTTGGGTGTACCTCTCCCGAAAGTCGAATACGAGCACTTTGGGGTTTTGCCCAGTGGATTCGGGCGACTCCTGGATTGCATGCGCCACGTCCGATACGAGAGTCTCGAAATCGCGAAGCTTCTGTTGACCTTCGGCACATGGCGCATTCATACAAACGACAGCTGCTAACAGAAACGTGACAAAGAGGGGAACGCATCGTTCTGAGGGGAACTTTGTCACCCTATTCAAGCTAATGGCTCCTTTTCTGGCGGGTGGCCGACCGACCCTTCTCTGTTTCGTCGGGTTTCCACAAATGACGGCGCTCTCGCGAGGATGATACCATTTGGGTAGGTCACTCCGAAGTTTAGCCTTAGCTTTTGCGGGATGGGGTTGACTTCCTCGGATGCACATCGGCAAACGATGGCCCACCCGCCTGCTTTTAATTAGTGTCACGACTCAAGAGACCGAAAAAGAGGAGGATGCCTACGGCAGGAATAAGTTCAAGACCTGCCACGCGTTTCGTCACAAGACCCGCTAATACTGCACCTGCACAGAATGCGAGCCATAGGCCACCTTCTAGACCAGCGCGCCGAAGGTGAGTGTCCCATGAGCCCTGCGCGTCTAGCGGGGTCGTCCCGCGAGCAGCCAGGGCAAGATGATTTCCGGCTTTGTTGAGTGCGCCTGTGACGAAGGTGAGGTTCACCGACTCTGCTCCAACCCTGACCACGGCGGGATTCATAATGCCCATGGAAACGCTGAGCAGCGCGATTCCAATTTCAGCGATGAATGCCGCGCGCAAATTCAGGATAACGAACAAAGCCATGAATGCAGCAGAAGTGAGAAGCACGATTCGATGGGAATAGCGGTATTTACTCACTACGATCCAATGTCCGAGAAACGTGCCCACTAAGAAAAAAAATATTGCCACTGCTTCAGGTAGAGCTGAATGGAACCTCTGTTCTCCCACATACACACCCGCCGAGGTTGTGTTCCCGCTCATGAAGGAAACGAATGTGTTGAATTGGCGAAGACCGTATCCGTCGGTATAACCAGCCACAGTCGCGAGGCAGATCGCAGTTTTATTCAATCGGTATGCGCTACGGGTGGCCTGCGTCTTTCCTGTCACGGCATCTGGGGTCATAAAGGTCGTCCATTCTGTTGAGGCTGGAAGTGTTTCAAGATTGGCGGGTCCCCGCCCTTCTCTGCTGCGCGTCCGTGGTTTCCCCAAGTGACGCCGCTTTTGTGCCGATGATAGCACTCGGGTAGGTCACTTCGAAGTTCGGACGCTCCTGTCACGAGGACTAACCACGACGCCACCGAAGCTGATACTCCTAGCGCTATGAAGCGCTGACACCGCATTCTCTGCGCTTGTGCCTTTCGGCGGGAGCCCCCGCATTCATGCGAGGGAGGAGCGCTCCGAAAAAGCTCCCGCCAAAATTATGCGCTTTAGCGCTGGGCATCTCGCACCCCTCCTCACGCACTCGGGTAGCCACGACGACGCCCTTCTCGTCGTGGGATTTTCTGCGCGCGCAAAAAGTACAGTTCTAGAACTGGCTCCCGTGCACTGTACTTCTCACCAGTCGAATTTTTTTGTGACCTCGTGGTACCGTGCTTCATGTTCTGCGAAACAGAATCTGAATTTCAGATCGCGGCTCGAACTCAAGGCGCCGGCGGCGTCGCGCTCCGCCGCGCCCCTCAACCACGTCCTCGCATTTCCCTCATCTCTCGCCCTTCACTTGCCCAGAGGCTCGCCGCCTCCGAAGCGTCGCTCATCACTGCAGCTCCTCAATTTCTAATCGTTACACCGCGATTAGAATTTCCCGCAAACACAACAAAACAAACACTCCCCGCGATTTCTGGCAATAATATACTTGGCTAACCAAAGCCATTCCGGTATCTTACCACGTAGGCGCACAACGTCTACGTTGGAGGAGTTGCTTGTCTATTTGTTCCCATTCCAAACAGACATCAGCGACAGGTACCCGCTCGTGATTTGCGGTGGCTATTTCGACGAGAGCGACGACGGGCCGATATTCGCCATGGCCGGATATGTCGCCAACTACGAAACGTGGGTTCATCTTGACTGGGCGTGGCGCGACTTGCTGAAGAAGTGGAATGTGCGTTATTTCAAGGCATCTGAATGCGAGAACCTTCTCGGGGAATTTGCTCAGTATCGACACAATCCGAACGACCTAACAACGCAGCTCACGCGAGAAGAATGGGCAGTGATGTGCCGAGCAAAAACCGATTTTGTAAACGCGATATGCAAATACGAAAATGATGTCATTGGAATCGGCGTCAGCACTATAAAAAAAGACTACGACCGAATCATTGCCGAAAATGAAGTGGCCGGTAAAATGTTTGGGGATTCTCCATACTACATCTGTCTCCAACTCTGCCTAACTGGGGCCGTCTTTTCTCTGACCGAACCATTATCAGCAAGAGCAAAAATCGACCTTCGCATAAAGCCTATCTTTGATTCCCATGCAGAGTTCTCCGCGACCGCAAAAGTGCTATTTGATAGCTTCATCGAGAAGAATCCTGAATGCGCGAAAATTCTTCTCCCGCCAAGCTACGATAGGGATGAGGAAACTACACCCCTACAAGTCGCCGACATGCTGGCATACGAGGCAAGGAAGTTATCGCTCGACACGATTTACAAACCAGAGAAGAAAGAACGGATAGCGATGACCCGTTTAAAACCAAGTATCGGCAGAATCTACCGTTTGGATTATACGACCCTTGAATATCTTGCATCTCAGCAGCGACCCGACACGATTTCCATCAAGCCAGTAGCATGGTAGATTGAGCCATGCGAAGGCTTGTGCGGATTGTGTCGATCCTCACGATTATCTTTGGCTTCATTGCGGCAATACAGGGTTTGCTGTGGTGCGTTGATGCATTGACTCCGGCGAGCAGGGCGACGAGCGCAGATTTTCACTTCTACATTGCTTCGCTCGGTGGCGGATTAGTAGCCATTCTCATTGGCGGCTGTGCCCGTATTTTTGTGGACATGGCAGACCAGCGCGATGCTGAAGCGTTTGCAAGACTAGCGGCCGATGCTCACAAACCGAGGGAGTTTTAGGCGTTAGGCTCAAAGTTAGCTGCGATTGCCGAATCGAATTTTTCAAAGTCGTTTCTAAGCTGTATGATTTTTTCTGTACTTACAAGCGAAAACCCAGAAGGAGCACAAACAAGCATCTCCGAGCCATCAACCCCATTCTTGTTTAGCTTGTGAGCCATGAGCACCGTGAAGGCCGCCAACACAATAGAACGGTCTACCTTTTGAACTTCCTTAAAATATCTTTCTAAGAAAAATTGCGCTGGGTTTCCATCATCACCTTGAGTCTTTCGGTTTTGTATCTGCTGAGGATTGCACGGCAACGTTGAGTCCACATGCCAAAGACCCACATTTTGCTCGGTACGCTCCACGAGCAGAATGGAGCCTTTCCAGAAAGGATTCTCTGATTGTTTTCTGTCTCGTTGCCAAACTAGATGGCTAGAAGACGCTAAGTTTTCTCTGATTGGGTGAGTATGGCCGCCAAGGAAAGTAGCTATGGTCTGGTCAGCCCATGCCCCACCAGCGCAGCAATAGGCGAATCTTCCGTCCGGCGTAGTATTTAGTTTTGTGGTTTTGTAGGTCTGCCTAAGAAAAGTAATCGCGTCTATTGATGTACACTGACAATCGCTCGCGAGGAGTACTCCATCTCTACCAACCGTGCCCACTTGAAACGTCATCGGGAAATCTCCCGGTAGCCATACTTGCTCATTCGGAAGTTCAAATTGACACGGGTACATGAATGCGCCACACTCCTTTCGGAGCGTAGCGACACCATGCAAAAGTCTCGCCCTAACCCTTCCGCCAAGAATGAGCAGGGCGATGAATATGCAACGTTTGAAAAAGCTCTAAGGGTTGTTCTGTCTGTACCGCACTCAAAAATAAAGTCAAAGCTCAAAGCAGAGAAGCGGAAGAGAATCAAGAAGGCTTCCGCTTCCCGCGTGGCAAACGCGCGGGTTTAGTTAGCCGTTTCTCCCACCTTGCCAGTCACCTCTGCGAAAGTGAGCCGCTTTCCCGCTATCTGCGATAACGCTATTTGAAATCTGTCGCCATCGTTCTTTGGATTATCTTCGGTCGCACGATTGTTGAAGCGCCAAACCTGTTCATCCAAGTATCGGAACAGATGGAACGGTTCTACGCTGATGTAGGTGCCCTTGAGTCCGCGCTTGAGCAAAGACCAAAAGTTTTCGAGTCCGTTGGTGTGAACCTTGCCATCAACGTAGCGTTCCGCATGGTCAATCACGTAGTGAGTATAGTCCCGAATCAGGCCATCGTAGGATGGCAGCTTGTCGGTCATAAGCGCGGAGTCGGCGGCGACGTGGTTGCGGACTTCGGCCTGCACGAGTTTCTTGCGGCGATTGCCAATCACCTTAGCCCGGACTTCGCCGCCACGCTCTAGGATTCCCATAACAACGGTCTTGTCGTGCGGCCCACCTACGACGATGCGCCGCTTGTGAACGTCGCGGTGCATGTGACGCGCTTTGCCGCCGATGAAGGTTTCGTCTACTTCGACTTCGGTGCCGCGTCCACCGAGTTTCAGGAGCGAGCTTTTCTGCAAGGCTAGACGGAGCCGATGGAGCATGAACCACGCGGACTTTTGAGTTACGCCAAGAGCGCGGTGAACCTCGTAGGAGCTAACCCCGTTCTTGCAATTGACGAGCAGCCACAGAGCGCATAGCCACTTGTCGAGTGGGAGCGGCGAATCCTCAAAGATGGTGCCCAGCTTGACCGAGAACTGGCGACCACACTCTTTGCACTTCCAGCGTCGCTGCGACTTGAGGTAATAGTGGTCTTTCTTCTCGCAGGCAGGGCATACTGGGCCACGCGGCCAGCGAATGGCAGCTACGGTATCAATGCAAACCTGCTCGTCGCTGAAGTACCGAATGGCCTGTTGGAGTGTCTTTGGCTTGTCCATGATGCGAATAGCATAGGCCAGAAACTCTGGTTAGTCAAGTATATTATTGCCCGATTTCTAATCGTTACAAACCGCGCCTCTTGCATCTCGACGCCGCTTGCACAAACCATTTCGCTGCCGTTCCCTCCAGCCTCCGACCTCCACTCCCAAGGCTCCAGAACCTAATCGCAAATCTGGAATTAGAATTCCGCGTAAACCCCATAAGAATCACCAAACTACAATTTTCTAATCGCAAATTTTTGGCGGTTTTATCGCTTCCGAACCTCCGACCCGCCCGTCGCATTCGCGACACACGCACCGACATCCCTTCGCTTCGCGCTTTTCTGCGGTGCTATGCTTCGTGCGGTTCGAGGAGGAAGAGCGAATGAAGCAGAATCTTGGGGGATTCGCTTGCGCCAGCCGCAAAGTCGCCGTACTTATCGCAATATTCATGCTCGCATCCGGCGCCGCGTGGGCGCAGAAGAAGCCAAAAAATAAAGCAGCCGACCAGTCACCGATGCCGAAGGTGCCGATGCCTGTGTCCGACGAGATCGATAAGGACATCAGCGAAATGCTCGCCGCTTTTCAGCTCGGCAAGGTCGACATGATGCACAAATACTATTCCGACAATGCGGTGTTCGTGAGCGGGGCTTATGCTCCGCCGATTGTGGGCTGGGCAAACTACGTCGAGGATTACAAGCGAAGCCTCGCCGCCTTTCAGGGGATGCAGCTTATCCGGCGAAATACGGACGTGTTCGTGCACGGGGATATTGCGTGGGCTTCCTACCAGTGGGAATTTCTATCGTCCTACCAGAATAAGCCATACTCAGCGCACGGCCAGACTACGCTGATCCTGCAGAAAGTGGGGGACGACTGGCTGATCGTACACAATCACACTTCGCAGGTTTGTGACCAGGCTCCGGAACCACCACAGCAGCCATCACAGGCGCAAACGCCGCCGCCGGCTCAGAATCCGGCTGCGCCAGCGCCCGCAAAACCGCAGCAATAGCCGCGGCTAAAATCTCTGGTACGCTTCCCAGCCCCAGATCGCGCCCGCAATCACCAGCAATGCGCCCGACGCGATCATCAGGAGCGTGATCGGCCGGCTGAGTTTATCGATCTTGGCGACGATCATGCGCTGTTCGGCGGCCATCGAGTCGCCGGCCGCGTCCAGAAAAACCTGATCGTCTTCGTGAGCTTCGAGTGTGCCACGATAAATGAGAAGGCAAATCAGAATCGCGGTCACAGCGCCCCACGCCATCATTAGAATCATGAGGAAGTCATGCATCGAACCCATCGCTTACCTCCCGCGCCCGCAGGACGTGAAGCCACAACCGGCATGGATGAGCGGCCCCCGAGCGGGCCCGATTCCCGGGAGTATAGCACCAATACAGTGCATGGGAGATAGGTCTAGGATTGCCGGACGATTCAGGATACAGGCGCGGGCTTGGCAGGTTACAAGACGAGCAGAATCTATGCGGTGAGGCGTTCGTCGGGGAACTGGATGCCCCAGAAATTGCGGGTGGGGTAGAGTATTTCGACGCCGAGCTCGAAGGAGCCGTCGTATTTCTCGTCGCTGACGCGGATGACGCGAAATTCCTGAGTTTCCTGTGACAGCCCATTGAGCACTTCGATGCGCGAGCCGAGCGCCGGTTGAAACGAAGTGCGCAGCAGCGCGCCTGTGCGGCTGACGGCAATCGCTTCGGCGGGCATATCGAGAGGCTCGCCGTTGAAGTCGTTGCTGAATACTTTGATTGGGATGCGGATGAGAACGCGGCTTGCGCGCCGCCGTTCAATCATCGCGCGAGTTGTGGCCATAGCTCGGCCCCCCTTGCCGGCCCATCATAACTTTAGAGCGATGAGCGGGCAGGGTCAAGCAATCCCGGCGCGGATTGTGCTTCGTTGACAAACCTGGGGGGCGGTAATGTGCTTCCTGTTTTGATTCTAGTTACGCGGCGGACAGCGGAAAGGAACAGACGATGAAAAAGCTGGTCTTGTTATTCGTCTTATTGGGTGTGCGATCAATATTAGCGCAAACGGCGCCCGAAGGAATATGGCAGGGCTATGACGGAGAATGGCGCCACGTTTCAAGCCAGTTGGTTGCGCTGGCTGAGGCAACACCGGCGGAGAAATTCTCCTGGCGACCTGCGCCAGGAGTTCGCAGCACGAGTGAAGTCTACATGCACATCGTCGGCGCCAATTTTTACCTTCTGAGCGTCACGGGACCCAAGATGCCAGCCGATTGGAACGAGGATTTGGAGAAGACAGTTACCTCGAAAGCGGAGGTGATCGACTGGCTGAAGCGTTCGCTAGACGCCGTGAAGAAAGCACACCTGGCCGAAACGCCGAAAGATCTGCAGAGAAAGGTGCACATCGCCGATCGAGATGCCACGGTGGATGGGATTTATCTGCGCATCCTCCTTCACGCGAACGAGCACATGGGACAGCTTGTCGCCTACGCGCGGATGACCAGCGTCATCCCTCCCTGGTCTAAGTGAAGCACGCAGCCTTCAGCCGTGCGCTGCGCTTCGTTGACAAACCGGGAAACGCGGGGCAAAAAAGACTTGTCGAGAATGTTCTCTGGCAAATTTAGTCGGAGGCTTTTGCTATGGTCGAAAAAAAGGATTCATTGACTCGCGCGCGCGCCGAAAATTTCGCGAACCGTCTTGGCATTCGTTTGCCGATTCTGCTGGCACCCATGGCGGGAGCTTGCCCTCCGTCGCTGTCGATTGCGGTCGCCAATGCGGGTGGGCTTGGGGCTTGTGGAGCGCTGTTGCTGAAGCCGGATGAAATCAAAGCATGGGGCGACGAATTTTGCGAAGGCAGCCGGGGAGGTTTTCAGGTCAATCTTTGGATTCCTGAGGCGGCGCCGGTGCGAGACTTCGAATCGGAAAAGCGGCAGCGCGAGTTTCTCGCGGCGTGGGGACCTGCTGTTCCACCGGAAGCGGGTGACGCGAAGTTGCCGGATTTTGCGGCCCAGTGCCAGGCTGTGCTGGCTGTGGCGCCAACGGCGATTTCTTCGATTATGGGAATCTACGCGCCAGCGTTCGTATCCGAAATGAAAGCAAGCGGAATCTTGTGGTTCGCGACCGCTACCACGGTTGCTGAAGCGAAAGCGGCGGAAGCGGCGGGCACAGATGCCATCATCGTGCAGGGCATGGAGGCTGGAGGGCATCGGGGAGCGTTCCATGCAGAAGGTGCGGAACGGCAAATGGTCGGTCTGATGGCGCTTTTGCCGCAGGTTGCGGATGCTGTCGCAGTGCCTGTGATCGCTGCGGGCGGGATCGCTGACGCACGCGGAATTGCCGCGGCGCTGATGCTGGGCGCGAGCGCGGTGCAGATAGGAACCGGATTTCTGCGATCGCCGGAAGCGAAGACGCATCCTGCTTATGCCGAGCGACTCGCGCATACCGAAGCGAACGAAACGATGGTCACGCGAGCATTCAGTGGTCGGCCGGGACGGAGCATCGCAACCGCGTATGTTCGCGCAGCGGCTGCTTCGGATGCTCCTCGTTCCGCGCCGTATCCTGTGCAGCGCGGGTTGACTCAAGCGATGCGGCAAGCGGCCGTGAAGGCTGGAGATGCGGACCGTATGCAATTGTGGGCGGGGCAGTCGGCTAAGCTGGCGCGGAATGAACCGGCAGGAACTATCACTCAACAGCTGTGGGAGGATGCCTCCCGGCTGCTGAGGTAGTTTGCTCCGTTCATCGTTGGACGGGAAGCGGGCTGACTTTGCAAGAGAGTCGTGAGCTGTGCAGTGCCGCGAAATGACGACGAAGTAGCCGGAAAATCATGCTGTTCGAATTCTCGCCTGGAGCTGAAGGTTGGAGAGGAACTACATTATGAAGAAGCTAGTTCTGCTGCTCGCCTTATTGAGTGCGCGCTCAGTTTTCGCACAAACGGCACCCGAAGGAATATGGCAGGGCTATGACGGGGAATGGCGCCACGTATCGAGCCAGTTGATCGCGTTGGCCGAAGCCACGCCTGCGGAGAAATTCTCCTGGCGCCCCGCGCCGGGAGTGCGCAGCACCAGCGAAGTCTACATGCACATCGTGGGTGCCAATTTTTACCTTCTGAGCGTTACGGGCCCCAAGATGCCGGCCGACTTCAAGGAAGAGATGGAGAAGACAGTGACCTCGAAGGCGGAGGTTATCGACTGGCTGAAGCGTTCGCTGGACGCTGTGAAGCGAGCGCACCTGGCCGAAACGCCGAAAGATTTAGAGAGGAAGGTGCACATCGCCGATCGAGATGCCACGGTAGACGGAATTTATCTGCGCATCCTTCTTCACGCCAACGAGCATATGGGACAACTCGTCGCTTACGCGCGTATGACTGGTGTCGCGCCGCCTTGGTCCAAGTGAAGCGATCGATGCGAAATTTAGGTCCGTGAGTCCAATTCTTCGCGCGTGAAGGATGAACATTCCGACGGAGGCCCTGACTTCGCCGACGCTACTTCACGAAGTCGCGGACGAGCATTGCGATTTGATCTGCTGCGGTGTCGAGGGCGAAATGGCCTCCATCGACGATGTGGATTTCGGCCTTCGGGACGTCGCGGCGGTAGGATTCCGGTTCTGAGGGGTCGAACGAGGACTCGTACTTGCCCCAGATGACCAGAAGGCGCGGCTGCTTTTCGCGCATCCAGGCCTGCCATTTCGGGTAGTTCTCGACGTTGGTGCGGTAGTCGTAGAAGAGGTCCACTTGAATCTCGCCCTGGCCGGGTTGATTAAGAAAATAATATTCGTCTGTCCAGAGATCCGGGTCGTGGCGTTCGACGTCGGGGTCGTCGCCGACGTGGCGTGAGCGCGTGGTGGCCAGTGAGAGAAGATTTGTGCGCAGTGCGCTTTCGTAGGCGGCGCGATCGGCCCAAAAGGCGCGGCGCGTTTTCCAATTCTCGCCGAGGCCTTCGTTGTGGGCGACGGCGTCCTGGACGATGAGGTTCTCGACCCGGTCGGGATGGGCCAGGATCATGCGAAAGCCGACTGGTCCGCCGTAGTCCTGCATGTACAGCGAGTAATGCGAAAGGCCGAGCGCTTCGGTGAAATGATTCATCACGTCGGCGATGTGATCGAAGGTGTACGCGAATTTTTTAGGGTCCGGCCAGTCGCTGTGGCCGAAGCCGGGATAATCGGGCGCGATGAGATGGTAGCGATCGGAAAGGCGGGCGAAGAGAGGCTCGAACATTCGCGATGAGGAGGGGAGTCCATGAAGGAGGAGAAGCGTGGGCGCATCTTTCGGGCCGGCTTCTCTGTAGAAGATGGAGAGGTCGTCGATCTTTATCGTGCGATACGAAATGGAGTGTTCCATGGAATGTTCCTTTAGGGCCTTTCCGTTAGCCGTCTCTCGGGCTTGGGCTGGGGATTGAAATGATGAGAAGAGCACAACGACGAGCAAAGCCGCGCGTGAAAATTGTAAGAGTCGGATCCAACAGGGTGAAGTGGAAAGATGCATCGTTAGTCTCCGCGTATGCGAGCTTGGGGGCCAATGCTGGCGGTATTCGGAGCCCTAGCCTTAGATTCAGACGAGGGCGATCGGGATTCGAGGCTCCACAGCGCACAGTGCGTGGCTGGTTCGGGTGAGCGTGTAGCGCGTTCGGGCACGGCATGCCGTGCCCCTACTGAAGAAACGGCAACGGCGAAGAGAACGATGTGGCGCTGTGTGGCAAGCATCGCGAACCGTGCTGTGGCGTTACGCTGGCGCAGGCTGAAGCCTACGCCACTGAAAGGCAACGCCACGACCGAGCGATTTCCACATTTCCTAAATTTCCACAGCGAAAATTCTTTTCGGTCGTCTTGACCACTTGTGCGGGCAGAGTTACAAGGGTGGTGCGAGAGCGTTCCGATCGACCGAGTCTCGGAAAGCACGGCAAGCGAAAGCTTGACGAGCTACACGGGGCTCGGAAGAATAGAACGGCTTCGGCAAAGTTCGGAGCAGTACAGCGTCACGGCGAGGCTCTAGGTCTGGATCAGCGGTGGGCAGGACGTGCTGCCGTCAGGTTAACGCTTGATGGAAGGCGCGACGCAAACCACGGACCTGACCTAGCGCGACTTGCTGTGGCCGGCTTCACCCGGTAAAACGGGAGAACGCTTGGTAGCTGTTCATTTCGCGACTGAGGGGAAGGGGCGAGCAATCGCCCCTTTTCTTTTTTTCTTCCAGGAATATGTCCGCACCGCAACCTTCAGATTGCTCCACTCGCGCGTCGGAAACTTTTTCGCACTGGACTGTTCAACGCGCCTTCGTTGACAAACCCGGGAGTGCGCGGCAATATGAGTTGTTGTTCCTGCCGCAGGAAATGCCCAAGTGGCGGAATTGGCAGACGCGCTAGCTTCAGGAGCTAGTTCTCGCAAGGGAGTGGAGGTTCGAGTCCTCTCTTGGGCACCAACTCTCAAACATTTTTGGTTAGGGACCATACCCGGTTTCGAAGGAGCTTGCATGGCTGAAAGTGAGCGTGCGATCACGTATCGGGGAGTGGTGAAGGCCGAGCATTGCGATCATATGGGGCATATGAACGTGATGTGGTACGTGGGGAAATTTGACGAGGCGAGCTGGCAATTGTTTGCGGCGATGGGGCTGACGCGTTCGCGGATGCACAAGGAAAAACGCGGGGTGGCAGGCGTGGAGCAGCGCATCGAATACAAACGCGAACTGCGCGCGGGCGATGTGATCACGGTGCGATCTGCGGTGGATGAGGTGAAAGAGAAAGTGGTACGGCTGACGCACGTGATGTCGAACGATGACACGGGCGAAGTGGCGGCTATCATGCATCTCGTCGCGGTGTATTTCGATACCGAAGCTCGAAAATCGTTGCCGCTGCCGGCGGAGTTACGCGAACGCGCGAGCCAGATGATTACCGAAGCGAGGAACCCGAAATAACCAGAGGTGACTTTCTCTTGTTTTAGCGGCTCGGTAGTCCTGTCAATCATGGAACCACCGGTTATTAACATATAGTCACATCGTTACTATCAAGGTGTGGTAATATCGGCGCACGGACACAAGGATTTGCGATGGACGTGGCCAGGCTAGGGACGAACCTCACTCCAGTATCTGCTTCGACGCTTCCACGCGGCACTCCGCTCGTACACTACGGCCTCACGTCAGACGCAACACAGGAAGACGCCTTAGACACGGCGAGTGGAGTGGTTGCGATTCTTGTCTGCCATGGGATGGGCCAGCAGGTGCGATACGAAACCATCAGTTCGATCGCCGAAGCAATCCAAACCGAAGCCACTGAATTAGGAGGAACGTCGGCACCCGTACAAGTGCACCTCTCGTACGATAAAGGGGCTTTCCTGGCTCGCGCTGAGTTGCAATGGAGGGATAAGGCAAAAGTCAACCACGCGGTTCACGTATACGAGGCGTACTGGGCACCTTTGACGGAAGGAGAGGTAACGTACCGGGATACGATTCTATTTCTTCTTTCCGCAGCCTGGAACGGATTGCAGTGGAGCAAGCTTTTCCGTCCGAGTTCGTTTGAGCGGTGGATGTTCGACAGTCGAAAACGGATGCCGATCGGCCGCGCGACGTTTGCCGGGATTATTGCCGTACTGGTGTTTCTCGCCCTGCAGGCAGCGGTCATTGCCTTTGTGCTGCTCACCTTGGCGCAGCAGTATCGAACTTTGTTGGCGACGCCGCTACCGGCTGTCAACTCGAAGAACTTTGTGCTGGTTTTGTTGAGTTGGTTGGCCCCGTTGTTTCCAGGGTTCGAACAGCTGTTTCGTCCGGAAAGCCTCGGCGCCTGGTTGAAAGACGCAGTATGTCTGCTGTTGTGGATTGCGGCCATTGCAGAGGCATTCTTCGCGCGCTATTTCATCATTCAGTATGTGGGCGACGTGGCCGCTTACATTTCCCCGTACAAAGACAGCAAGTTTGACGAAATACGGCGCGAGATTCAAAACGTAGGGCTGAATGTGGGGAAAACGATTTATGGTTTTGGAGCTCCCAAGGCAACAGTTCCGCATTACCGAACTGTCGTTGTCGTTGGGCATTCTCTCGGATCGGTTCTCGCGTATGACACATTCAACGCTCTGATCAATCTCGACAATGTGTCTGAAAAGACCGACAGGCGGGATGTGGTAGCACGGACTCGCGCCCTAATCACGTTCGGGTCGCCCTTGGACAAAACGGCGTTCATCTTCCGAATGCAGGCGAGGACAGCCACGGAGTGGGTCCGCGAACAGCTGGCGGCGTCCATACAGCCTTTGATCGTCAGCTATGAAGATTACCGACCGCCGACTTTCGAATGGATCAACATTTGGTCAAGAATGGACATTATCAGTGGAGAATTGAATTATTACGATGATCCGGAAAGAACGCCGAATGTTCCGCCATGCGTGCAGAACAAGCCTGATCCGGAGGCGCGAACTTTTTTGAAGGCTCACGTGCAGTACTGGAAGAATCATCTATTGCGCCAAGAGCTTTATCGAGTTGTATCAGGAACCGCGCAGGGCGGTTAGGAGTGCGGCGCCGTTTGGGGTGCCGAGGCCGGTGCAGGCGTCCCAGCCACGGCCTGCGGAGTAGGTGCCGTTGTTTCCGGCGGTGATGTCGTGAAATGTGGCTTCGGCTTTTGCGGAATATAGAAGCGGGTTCACGTAGCCTACGTTTGCTCCCAGTGATTCATTGATGAGGGCGAAGAGGCCTGCCCAGAGCGGTGCCACCGCGCTCGTGCCGCCGATCACAGATTGTTGTCCATCTACCACGACGTTGTAACCCGTTGCGGGATCGGCGTCGCCAGAGACGTCGGGAACTCCTCGGCCTGCGAATCCGTTTGGAGCTTTCGGAACGTTTGTGCTTTGCTGGAAACTTGGGAGCGCGAAGGCCTCGCTTACGCCGCCGCCCGTTGCGCCTTCGTTGGCGGAAAGCTCATTCCATGTTTGCTCGCTGCTGATTGAAGTGCCTGAGAGGGCTAATTTTGTTCCGCCGCAACCGACCAGGAAGGGACTCGATGCGGGGAAATCCACCGTGGGATTTCCGCTGGTGCTGCCATCGGTCGAACCGTTATCGCCCGATGCTGCGAGGACCGTGACGCCCATCGTTGATGCGTCCTGGCAGGCGGAATTGAGCGCGTTGCGCGATTGAGCTGTCCAGGAATCTTCCGGGCCGCCCCAGCTGATGGAGATGATCGAAGGCTTCAGCTTGGCGTCGTGCACGGCCGTAGTGACGGCGTCGATGAAACCCTGATCAGTGTTGGGCGCGAAATAGACGGCGATTTGTGCGGCGGGCGCTATGGAGCCTGCGACTTCGATATCGAGTTCCACTTCGCCGTCGGGGCCGCTGGCGTCGCCTGTGGGCGAATTTTTCGCGCCGTCGACGGAAACCGCGGTGACTTTTGGCGTGGAGATTCCGAGATTGCTGAAAAACTGAGTGAGATCGGACGCATTGTATCCGCCGCCGAGTTCGATCAGGGCGATGCATTGGCCGGAGCCGGTTGCGGTGGACGGGAAAGCGTAGGCTTTGGCGACTTGCAGCGGCGAGTAAGAAACGTCTGTGGCGCGAGCCTGGGCGATGGGATTTTTCTTGCGCAGGCGGAAATGCGGCTTCGCCTGGGGGCGATTGTCGAGACCGAGAACGCCTTCGATGATGCCGTCAAGGTCGGCGGGGATCGTGAGAGCGCCGGTGCGGCAGCGATATGTGCCGGAAAGGTGTTCGTAGCGGCGGAGGGTCGCTCCGAATGCGTCGTTGAAAGCTTGAACGGTGCCGGTGAGTTTTACGGTGCGGCTGGCACGATCTTCGCTGGCGACTTTTAAATTATATTGCGTGGCGAATGCGCGAACTTTTTCTATGTCTGCTGGTGACGCGCCGTACTGCTTGGCGAATTCGTCGCGGGTGAGATATTTGCGGTCGCGAGGGAGGCGGGAGCCCAGTTGATCGGCGGCGGAGAAATCGCCGGGCTTCGAACCGCGGCGCAGCAGGACGCTGACTTCGATTTGCTGATTTGGATCTGCCGGGCCGACGTCTTGTCCGCTCGGAAATGCGGCGCGCGTGCTGCCTCTTAGTTCTACCCGATCCTGTCGTGATGCCATGGCGCGCCTCCAGGGGAATTGACCGGGGAGGAAATTATAGCGCGGACGGGAGAACGTGGCGGAGTGAGTGCGAAAAATTAGGTTGAGATTCTTCGCCCTGTGAGAATCCGGGACGCATAACCCGCGCTGCGCTCAGAAAAAAAGCGAAATTCAAAAGAGCCAGCAAGATGTCGGCGCTACAAGGGACGAGGCGACGACCTGTGCCGCATTAACGTCCGTAGCGGGCCGAATGGTTCTAATGCGACAAATCTGAATATTTCACTGAGCAGCCGTAGGGACGCGTTGCGGGCATGGCTACTGGTTTACCGGCCATGGATTGCTCGAGGGCGAGCGAGACGTAGTTTGTTGCGCCGGGGACGTCCGCGAGATCGGTGGTGGGTTTGTTGTCGATTGCGCCGTCGTAGATTACGACGCCCTTCGGATCGATGACCACCATTTGCGGCGACGTTTTCGCGTCGTAGAGATGGCCGATCTCGCCGCTCGGATCGAGTAGCGCGGCGGTGGGCGCGGCCTGCATTTTTGCTATGTACGCGTTTTCGTCGCTCGCGGTGACGAATCCTTGTTTGCCGGGCGCGGAAGATAGAATCGTGAACCAGACGACGCCCTTGCTCGTCCACTGCTTTTGGAGCTTCTGCATGTTGCCGCTGTTGTATTGCTTGCCGACGTAGGGGCAACCGTTGTTGTGCCACTCGAGGACGACATATTTCCCGCGATAGTCGGCGAGCTTGTAGGTTTTGCCGTCGCTGGCGGTGGCGGTGAATGTGGGTGCAGGGTCGCCTACTTTCGCCGCTGCGAGAAGCAGTGGAGCGGCGCATAGAATCATTGCTAAGGGAATTATGGCAGCTAGGATCAGATAAAAAGTTGAGCACTTCATTTCCGTGGGTCCTCCTTCAGAAATTGTACTGCGTGAAATCGGATTCCGCAGCCATCGGTCTCGCATTTACTTTGATCCTATTGGGGTTGCGGCGACAGGCTTGCCGACGGGCACGTCGATCGAGTAGGGCTGTTTACTTGAAAGCACGAGCACTCCCTTCAAGCGCGCGATTGGTTTCAAAAGCTGGTCGGACTTCCGCAGCGTGAGGGTGAAACCGGTGGCTGTGGGCACGAGGGTTTGCGGAGCGGCATTTGATACCTGCGACTCGGCCAGCGGAAAGAAAACTGCGTCGGTGATTTTATGGCCAAGGTTCCCGGTCAGCACAAACGAGTCGCCCGTTTGAACGATGGAAAATTTCCAGCTCGCCGGAGCCGGTCGTGGCCATGCTTTGCGCGCTTCTGCAAAGAGATGAGCGCTTGGTGAATTCGCACGAGCCGGCTGCGGTTTTACCGGCAGGGCGATCGAAACTTGCGCTTTGCCTGGAATGCACATTTCGCGGCAGACGAGAACTTTGACATTCGCAGAGATCTGAGCGGGGTTTTGCGACGAGAAGGTCGCGTCCGCGCGCATTGGAACAACTAATGTGACCGCATCCTCGTAGCCGTAGTCGACGATCGTGGCCGTTCCCAGACGCCGCGGCGCGGGCCATTCGGTGGCGCCAGCCTTGATGCCGGCAGGCAAATCCCATGTCACGCGAGGAGGATCGCCCGAGTCGCCCGGGTTTACCCAGTAGACGTGCCAGCCCTTTTCGAGTTCGAAGTGCAACGCGAGATTGAACGGATGCCCCGCTACGATCGAATCTTTTTCGGCGATAAGTTCCAATGTTCCGTGAGGGATCGGCGCGTCTGCGGCTTGCGCGCGGCTCGAGCAAAACGCCAATACGGCGGCGCTTAGAATAACGGCACGACGAGAAGCAGTGCGTGATTTGCGCCCGGTCATGTCACGTTAGACGCATGAACCGTGCAAGTCGGGTTCAGCCGTCGGACTAATTTGGAGAGGCTTTCTGCCTTGCCGACAAGTGCTTGGCGGAATAAATGGATTCCTTTGACACGCTTGAGACATCCAATTGTGCGGCTTCGAGGCATCGTCAAGAGAGCGGGGCAGCAATTTGGAATTACGTCGGGAATCTATCGTTTCAGGAGGCAGCAGATGGTGAAAGTCGCATTATTCGTACGGCTGGAAGCGAAACCGGGCAAAGAAAATGACGTGGCAAAATTTCTGGAAGCTGGTCTCGGCATGGCGAATCAGGAGACTACAACTCCCGTGTGGTTCGCGCTGCAATTGAGCCCCTCGGTTTTTGGGATCTTCGATGCTTTTGACGATGAAAGCGGGCGGCAGGCTCATTTGAACGGGCCGATTGCGAAAGCGCTGATGGCTAAAGCCGCTGAGCTTTTTTCAAAGCCGCCCGCCATCGAGCGCGTCGATGTGCTGGGCGCGAAGCTTCCCGGAAAAACATTTTGATCGTCTTTGATTTCTGAGCCAAACGCCAGTTGAGTAATCGCGCTCAGTCGCGCGCCTCAACCGGTGGCACGCTGTGGCTTGCGCTGGTAGGTGTTCTTGAGGTCGTCCTGGATCACGTAGGCCTTGCCGCCGACGTTCTGGATGACGAGATCTTCATCGAGTATGCGCGTGCTGTATTTCCAGCCTTGAGGCAATTTGAGGCGGTCGGCCAACGTAAGAAGGCCGGCCTCGTTTAGTTCCTTGTCCACTTCCTGCGAGTAGCTTTGCATTACGTAAATGCGGCCATCGGGGGCAAGAAGTTCGTAGACATTCTTGCCGCGATCGTAGACGTAGCGGTTTTGACGCTGCACTCCGTTTTCGGTATATGGCTGGCGTCTGCTCGAATGGATTTTTATTTCCAACTCGGCGAGTAGGCGCGCGTCGAGCCCATCGAAGGATTCGACTTTGCCGGGCTTTTCAATCGCGTTGCGATCCATTGTGAAATAGCGCGGGCCGTTGAGAACAATTGCGGTTACGTTCCATTCCTTTTTTAATTTGGCAGTGTCGAGCGACGCCCATTTTTCTGCCGGGCAATCGTTCAAACCCAAGGTGTTGTAAACGTCCGCGGTCGTAGAGAAGAAATGCTTCCTGACGACGAGGACCTCGCAGTAGCGGACGTTGCGAAGATGATCCTTCTCCTTCATACCGTTCGGGGCTGGCCCGGTCTGGGCGGACGCGGCTGCGATTTCGAAACCAAGAACCAAAAGCGCAAGGCAGAAGATTCTGCGCGTGCTTTTTCCGTCCATCCATTTGTCTCCTGGGTGTTAGTCGCTTAGGGCGTTCGCTTGATGATGATAGCGGTGAGGTCGTCTTTCTGCTCGGTGCCGCCCGAAAACTCCAAGACGGCGCGATACAAATTGGAAATAATTTCGCTGGGCGGCTTTTCTCTTGATTCGCGAATCTTTTCCTGCATCCGCGCGGAGCCAAACTGCTCTCCTTGTGGATTGGCCCACTCGAAGAACCCGTCGGTGGCGAGGACGAGCATATCGCCGTGCTCGAGGTCAAGGCACAGCGGCGGATCGGAATCGAAACTCTCCGATATTCCCAGCGGCAGGCCCTGCGCGTCCATTTTTTCGAAACAATCGTGCTTCAGCAAATAGAGAAACAAGGGCCCGTGTCCGGCCGAGAGCAGTTCCACCCGCGGGCTTTTGGGGGTGCACACGGCTGCTACGAAGGTGACGAAGCGGCCTTCCTTTAAATCGGCAGCGAGCGCAGCATTCACTTTACTCATCGCCGGGAATAGCCCGTTGTCCACGCTGAAGTTGGCTCTTGCGTAAGCTCGGCACACGGCTGCAAGCAGAGCGGGACCGATTCCATGGCCGGTAACGTCGGCTAGAGCGACTAAAACTTTTCCATCGGAGAGAGGCTGCCAATCGAAATAATCGCCGCCGGTCTGATCGGCAGGCTGATTCCAGGCGGCGATCTCGAACCCTTCGACGATAGGCATCGAGGTGGGGAGCAAGGATTGTTGAATCGAGCGCGCTACTTCAAGGTCATGCTCCAAGCGCTCCACCTGATGTTTTATTTCGGCCTCGCCGAGTGCGGCTTCCGCTTGTTTTTTTATTTCTCCTGCAACTGCGCCTGCAACAAATCCCGCTACCAGTAGCGTGATCGCATAGACCGTTACAATCTTGTCAGGCGCCATAACCGACTCAGCTGCGGAGAAAGAAGGCCTCCACCCGACATATAGAGCGGCCGCTAGATAGGTCGCCGCCGCAACGAACCCTGAAAGGCGGCTGGCGGCCGGATTCAAATGGAGCGTCGAGAGAATGATGAAAACAAAAAACACAAGGGTCGCCGGATTGGCTAACGGTCTATAAGCGGGCTCGATCGTACTGCCGGAAAAAAACGCGATGAAGAACGCGGGCAGAGACGTCTCCAAAATAATACTTGTGATCCAGACGGCGCGGGGCAATGTTCGGCGAGCCTGAAGGGCGCGGTCGACGGCGCGCAACGTCAGCCATTCATACAAGACGACTATGGCCAGACACGCGCCTGTGATCATCCAGAGGTAAACGTTTTCGCTGTTGTGGTAAAGAGCGGTGCGGAAGGAGCGCACCAGGAACACGACTCCGATCACCGCGAGCAAGATGAGAATACGGAGCCGTTCGCTCTTGAGGCGGGCTAACTGGAAGGCGGTGGATCTGTCGCAGTATTCGTTCATTGTATTCGAGGCGCACAGCATAGCTCTCGGCCACGTGCTTTGCTAGAGTCTTCAGAATCGGGGGTAGGCTGAAATCGGAACATCGACTCAGAATCCCGCGTCACACCATGCTCGCGCAAATCTTGTAATCCATGCTGCGTTTGCTGCTGCTGGAGTCGTTACGGTGTTGCTCGGGCCGATTCTGCCGATTCTGATCAGCCGCTGGTCGCTGAGCGACGAACAGGCCGGGCTTTTCTTTACGACACAATTTTGCGGACAGCTGGCGGGATGTCTTTCGACGGGAGTGCTGATTCCGCTGCGCGGGCGCGGTTACAGGCTTACGTTTGCGATCGGGTTTGCACTCATCGCGTTTGGCGTGGCGGCGCTGGGATTGGGCGATGCTCACGCCGGGCTCGCGGGAACGGCGCTGTACGGCTACGGTCTCGGGCTGGCGCTGACGGGCGGAAATTTGTGGGTGGCCGAGATTTTTCCGCAGCGCCGCGCAACGGCGGTGAGCATCCTCAACGTCACGTGGACAATCGGTGCGATCGCTTGTGGACCGCTTGTGATGCTGGCTGAGGATCTGCGCATGCTGGCGAAATTTCTGGTGGGAGTGGCGCTGTTTCACGCGATTTGCGCCCTGCTGATTGGCGTTTGGCAAATCGAGCCGCTCGAACGAGGGGCTGATAAACTCGACGCCGATGGCGCTGCGCCACGAACCCGTCTGATTGGCGCGGCCGCGTTTGCATTGGGCGCGTTGTTTTTCTTGTATGTGGGAACGGAAAGCGCGGTTGGCGGATGGGTGGCGGCGTATGCGAATCGAGTGGAATCTATTTCTGCGGTGATGGCGGCACTGACGCCGGCGTTTTTCTGGTGCGGGCTGGCGGCGGGGCGAGCACTGGCACCCGTGGCGCTGCGCTCGCTTGCCACGCGCAGAGAGAGAGAAAAAATTCTGCTGGGCTTCGGCGTGAGTCTCGCGGCGCTGGCGAGCGGCGCATTGCTTTTTGCAGCGACGTATCGAACGGCTTCATTGTGCGCAACCCTTGCGGGCCTGGGTCTCGCGTGCGTGTATCCGATATTGGTAGGTTGGCTGGTTCGAATCTATGGCGCGCAGGCGCGTCGATTCGGAAGCGTTATATTTGCTACCGGTAGCCTGGGTGGGGCGACGCTTCCGTGGCTCGTAGGCGCCATATCGACTCATTCGGGAGCGCTACGGGCTGGTTTGGTGGTTCCTATCGCGGCGTGCGTGGCGATGTTTCTGGTGAATGGATTTTTCCCTGGACAGCGCGAAGCTTAGCTGCGGCAGGAGCTTAATAATCCCTCGGCGTAAAGCGCGCCCTCTGCTGTTTCTTCGTGTTTGAAGTACGTGAACACATCGCCTGAGGGCAGCAGTTTATTGACTCTTTCTGCGATTTCATTGCGGGCCTTGGGCGAATAGCTTTCGTTGCGGAGGCGGAGATAGGAAAAATCTGCAGTAGAGACTTGTGGCGTGATGAGATTTTCGCTTTCCGCCTGGCATAACGCGGCATTCGCTTTGCGAAGGGCGCCGAACACTTCGTCGTTAAACCAGGAATCATGGCGAAACTCGAATGCAGCGCGGATCTCTTTTGGCATACCGGCCAGGAAATCTTCGAGCAGTTTCAGGTCGAGTTTCAGCTGCGGCGGCAACTGGAAAAGAATCGGTCCTAGTTTCTTTGCTCTTTGCATTGGCTCCAGGGCGCCGACGAAATCCAAGGTTTGCCCGGCCGCGTCGCGGAGCCGCATGAAGTGCGTGATTCGCTGGTTCGCTTTGAAAGCAAATTTGAAACCCGGCGGAGTTGAATCGACCCAACCCTGAAGCAGCTTCTGCGAAGGAAAGCGGCGAAACGTGTAATTCACCTCGACTGAGTTGAGTCGGCTCGAGTAGTGGCCTAGGAATTTGGCGGCGGGGAGCTTCGCTGGATAGAAATCCGGCTTCCAACTGGCATATGCCCATCCCGATGTGCCCGCGTAGACCTGTCCCATATGGCCGCAAGTGTACTGCTACTTGCGCTTCGATCGCTGCATTCACTCTTGACTTTTCACGCGCTGCGAGGAGCCGCAACCTTCTTTGCAGCCGACGGGCGGATGGGGCCAGTGCCGGCTCCGGTGCGCTCAATTGCCGCTGCAATTTCTGTGAGGTCTTGATCAGTAAGCTCCAGCGAGGCTGCGCCGATCCAGCCATCGACTTGCTTTGGCGTTCGCGCACCCACGATTGCTCCTGTCACGCCGGGCCACGCGAGCGTCCAGGCAATCGCTACCGACGAGACCGAAGTGTTGTGGCGCTGTGCAATCGGCCGCAGGGAGTCTCGCAGCGCGAGATTGCGGCTGAGATTCGGCTCTTGAAAATAAGGGGAACGCCGGCGCCAATCATCCTGAGCGAGATTTGCGATTCGTTCGCGCGAGAAGCTATCCGTCAGCAGGCCGGATTGCATCGGGCTGTAGCAAATCACGCCGGTGTGGTGGCTTGCGCACCAGGGAATTTCGCTAGCGGCGACCGGACGATTGATCAGCGAAAAGGGCGGCTGCAAAGAATCGACGTGGCGGATTTTTTCGCAACGCTCGAGTAGATTCACGTCGAAATTCGATACGCCGCCGGCCCGCACTTTCCCTTCCTCGATCAATTGAACCATTGTGGCCCAGGAATCTTCCACGGGCGTGCCGGTCTCGTCCGGCCAATGAAATTGGTAGAGATCGATTCTTTCCACACCCAAGCGGCGCAGAGAGGCTTCGCATTCGCGCCGTATGGAGTCGGGCTTTAACGTTCGCTGTGGCTCCGCCATGCGATCTTTTTCGAATGCCATGCCGCACTTGGTAAAAACAAAAGGATGCTTCGATTGCGAAACTTCGCGAAGAAGCCGGCCCACTACTTCTTCCGAATGGCCCAGCCCGTAAATCGCGGCAGTATCAATCCAGTTGATGCCCAAATCGATCGCGTGGTGCATCGTAGCGATAGACTCTTCGTCATCCTGGGGCCCCCAGCCGTAGGACCAGCCGCCTCCGCCAATTGCCCAGGAACCGAATCCGACCGTCGTGATCTCCAACCCACTCGAGCCGAGAAAACGTTTCGTCAATGCCATGATGAGTCTCCTTCACATTTGAAAAGTGTCGAATCGATGCGGGCCGAGCTCGGGCCAAGTTAAACGGGTCATGCAAACTTCATTATCCCCCAGAATCAGATTATTCTGCAGGTTGAAAGGTGGCAAGAGATTAGCAATCAAAAAGCTATTCGCAATTTGTAATGGCGCTGTTGGTTGCTCCTATGGCCGGCAGGTAAATCCAACGCTGAGAGCGTTTTTGCCGTCGCTCCGGGCGGAGTAAGATATAGGGCCAGCTCGTAACATGGCTGTAACACTTCGGCTGTACGCTCGCGCGCCTCAGGGATTGTTATGAACACCAAAGCAGTACCCGACCCGCAAAACATCTTCAATCGGCATCTTTCCTGGATGCAGTTCAATGATCGAGTCCTGGAGGAGGCGTGTGACGAGGCGAATCCGGTTCTCGAGCGCGTGAAATTTCTTGCCATCACGGCGAGCAATCTCGACGAGTTTGTGGAAGTGCGCGTGGCCGGGTTGCTGCAGCAGGTGGAGCACGGAATTCGCGAGCCTGGACCGGATGGGAAGATTCCGGAAGAGGTGCTGAAAGAGCTGGCGGCGAAAATTCACCAGTTTGTCGGGCGGCAATACGAATGCTGGCGTGACATAGTGGTGCCTGCCCTTGCAAAGGAATCCATCCGAGTGCTGAGTCGGGCGGAGCTGAGCCCGGCGGCTCTCGAATTTATCGAGAATTTCTACACAAAAAGTGTTGAGCCCCTGCTTACGCCGGTGACCGTCGATCCGGCGCATCCTTTCCCTCACGTATTGAACAAGGCGCTGTGCGTGGCGTTTCTCCTGAAGAAAAAGCGGCGCAGCGCGCAGACATTTCTCGGCGTCGTTACGGTGCCGCGTGCGCTGCCGCGCCTGGTTTTGCTGCCTTCAGAGGAAGGCAAAGTGGAATACGTGTTTCTTCACGACGTGGTCCACGCCTTTGCTGAACGGCTGTATCACGGATACGAAGTGCTCTCTGCAGCTCCATTTCGAGTGACGCGCAACAGCAACCTTTACCTCGAGGAAGAGGAATCGCGCAGTCTTCTTGATACTGTCGATACGCAGCTTCACCGGCGCCGCAAAGGCGCGGCCGTGCGGATGGAAATTGAAGCGGGGGCGAATCGCGAGATCGTCGATCGCTTACAAGCGAATTTCCGGCTGGAACCCTGGCAGATGTTTCACGTGAATGGCCCTCCGAACCTGTCGCGGCTGTTTCACATGTACGACCAGACGCCACGGCCGGATTTGAAGTTCAAACCGTTTGTGTCGCGCGAGCTCGCGCTCAAGAAGGGCGCGTCTTCGATTTTCGAGATGATTCGAAAACGCAGCGTGCTGCTGCATCACCCCTACGATTCGTATTCGGCGGTGGTGCGCTTCATCGAGAGCGCGGCGCAGGATCAGGACGTGCTGTCGATTAAGCAAACGCTCTACCGCACGAGCGAAAATTCGCCCATCGTGCGCGCGCTGATCGACGCCGCAGCGAAGAAAGAAGTGGCTGTGGTGGTGGAGCTGAAAGCGCGGTTCGATGAAGCGTCGAATATTCGCTGGGCGCGAAATTTGCAGGAAGCAGGCGTGCAGGTGTTTCACGGAGTAGTTGGGCTGAAGACGCATTGCAAGCTGGCGCTCGTAGCGCGGCGGGAATCGAACGGCCAGATTCGCCGCTACGCGCATCTGGGCACCGGGAATTACAATCCTTCCACTGCGCGTTTCTACACCGATTTGAGCCTGCTTACGACCGACGCGCACATCACCGCGTCCGTGCACCATGTGTTTAATTACCTGACGGCCTATTCCGAGCGCTCCAGCTACTCACCGCTATTTGTGGCGCCGCTCAATCTGGGAAAAAGTTGCTTGACGCTCATCGAGCGCGAAGCCAAGCATGCGCGCGCGGGAAGGCCGGCCTTTATCTTCGCGAAAGTAAACGCGCTGCTCGATGAAAGAATTATCGAGGCGCTTTATCGCGCCTCGCAGGCGGGCGTCCAGATCGAGTTGGTGGTGCGCGGGGCCTGCGCGTTGCGACCGGGCTTGCGCGGCATCAGCAGCCGAATTCGCGTGCGAAGCGTGATCGGCCGCTTTCTCGAGCACAGCCGCGTCTTCGTATTCGGCAACGGCGGTACAACGGAAACATACCTCGGCAGCGCGGACTGGATGCATCGAAATATTTATGAGCGCGTGGAGGTGATGTTCCACCTGCGCGATCCGGAGCTGGCCCACCAGATTTTCGCGGAAGTGATCCAACCGTATCTAGCCGACACGGCGAAGACGCGGTTTCTATTGTCCGACGGCAAATACATCCGCTCTCGTGAAGCGACGAAACTGCTGCACATGCGGAACGGTTTCGCTTTCAACGCGCAAGACTTTTGATCGCGGTTGCGGAAGGCCGCGATAATCTTCAGTCTGTTCCCGCCGCTGAGCGGCCATTCAAAGCTGCCGGGCTTGTGGCGGCCGCGTCGAAATCGGTTTGAATTCCGCAAATTTGGAACCTGCCGTAGACTGAAATGGAATGTTTCAGTCGAAAACATACGAGCACTCGTTCGAACGGCCGACTGGAATTGAACGCCTGCAGCATGCTGTGAGCTGGCTGCTTGGGCCAGAGCCGATTAACGAAAAGCGCCCCGGCCACTTGTGGCCACGATGGATTTTCCTTCGCGCGCTGGGCCTGATCTATTTTTCCGCGTTTTATTCACTCCTATTTCAAGTCAAAGGACTCATCGGCACGGACGGCCTGCTTCCAGCCAAGGACTATCTTCAGGCGGTCACGTCCGCAGTTTCAGGAGTGCTGCGATTCTGGTATGCCCCGACGCTGCTTGGATCAGTTCCGGCAACCGCATGCTGATGGCGATTTGCTGGATCGGGCTGATCGCGTCGGTGATTCTGGTTTTCAATGTGTGGCCACGGGGAATGCTTTTCGTTTGTTTCGTATGCTATTTGTCGTTTGTAGCGGCGGCACAGGATTTTTCCGGCTACCAATCGGATGGGATGTTGCTCGAAGCGGGGTTTATCTCGCTATTTTTCGCGCCGTCGGGATTCTGGCCGGGATTGGGGCGAAGCAATCCTCCGTCGCGCGCAAGTATGTTCTTGCTGCAATGGGAGTGGTTCCGGATCTACTTCGAATCGGGTGTGGCAAAGATTCGAAGCGGCGATCCTACATGGCGCAATTTCACGGCAATGGACAACTACTATCAGAATGGCCCGTTACCAACATGGATTGGATGGTACGTGCAGCATTTTCCGCACTGGTTTCACGCGGGGACAGTTGTGCTCACGTTCGCGGTTGAGCTTGTGTTGGTGTGGATGCTTTTTTTGCCGCGGCGTTTCCGGATTATTTGCTTTTGTATCGTGACGCCATTCGAGATCGGAATCATCCTCACCGCGAACTACACGTTTTTGAACTATCTCGTTCTCTCGCTTGGTTTCTTGCTGCTTGATGATCGATTCGTTGAATGGATTTTGCCGCGTAAGGTGCGAGGCCTTTTCAAAGCGACGACGAGCGTTGACACTCGAAGTGAAACGGTTACCAGTTCGGGCGAGAAAGGCAGTAGCTGGCGATGGGTGTGGCGTGAGCGGTTACGTCCGCTTCGAATGGCGATCGCCGGAGCATTTCTGGGCTTGGTTTTTTATGCGACGACGGCGCAGCTTATCTGGAT
>CAVUGO010000001.1:0-12691 GCA_963741045.1 uncultured Acidobacteriota bacterium | reverse complement strand
GATGCGTGCCTCATCTGCGATTGCCTGCAGATAGTTGAATCCCACCGCGAGCACCACGAGATCTCGCGCATCCTTGTAGCTGTACTCCGCAGATTTCAGGCTGGCGTTCGCTGAACGCGTCTTGTTGATCGCTTTCCAATCGAATAGTTGCTGGTTCAGGAAGGCGCGCGCGTCAAAATATGAAAACGGACCCACAACACTGGGAAGGTTTTGGCCCGGGATATTGAAGGTGAAGCCGAATTCTTTCAGGTTTACTTGCGACACGTCGATGAGCGGACTCGCGCTCACGTGGGGCAGGAGCGCGCTCAATTGTTGCCATCGTGTGCCGTGCGCTGCCTGCACGTCCTGATTCGAAAGTAGCGCACCGAGATTTTGCTTCAACCCTCGCTCAATCGCATCCTCGAGCGTGATCGGCAAAACTCCCGGCACGAATTTTCCTGGCACGCTGCCGGAGAAATTGCTCTGCGCTTGCGGCGCCGCCGGAGATTGCGTCGCGCCGCCGCCCGAAGAACTACTCGACGAACCCGATTGTGCCGCCGATGGTCCAGCCTGCGGGCTTGGCAATCCAGGTGGTGCCAATTGCGCGAATGCTATGCTTATTGAACCAAGCAATAAAAAGGCCAGGGCGAGGAACGACCTGAAGAAACGACTGTTCACGTGGTGGCCTCCTCCTAATTCCTTACAGTAATGGATGAAATGCAGACTTCGAAAGACTCAGCGATGCGCCGAAAATGACGCTTAAGCCCCATAAAACTCAGCTTCTCTTGCGCTTTGTGTCTCTCCGAATCGTATCGGCCCGCAAACTGGGGGAGATGAGGTCCCACATCTTCCTCGCCATCGCCTGGAAGTTTGTTTCCGGATTCAGTGCCCAGGCCATCGTGAAACCTATCACCACGGTTTGGATTAGCCGCGCCAACTCAATCGGTGCAACGTCAGAGCGCAACTCGCCGCGCTTCTGCGCAATCGCAATAATCTCAGCGAGTATTTTGCGACTGACGCGCATTCGTTTCTGCAGCTCCGCGCGCACCGGCGCACACGAGGCATGCGCCGCGTAAATTGCCCGAATCACCGCCGGATTTTCGTGGGACTGTCCGGCCGAATCAGTGGCAAGCTCGCCGAGCACGTCCAGAACGGAGCCGCTTGTCGAGCGGGCTTTTTCGAGTGCGCGCTCGACGGCGGCAATGCGTTCGCCGCCGTACGCCGCAAGCACGTGCTCCTTCGTCGGGAAGTGGTTGAAGAACGTTCCCTTCCCCACGTCGGCCGCTTCGGTGATGTCTTCTACCGTTGTTTCCAGGAATCCGCGCTCGGCAAAAAGTTCTAACGCGGAGCGATAGAGCCTTTCTCGCGTTTCAAGACGGCGGCGTTCGCGGCGATCCGAGCGCGGATGCACTGCGGACATGTTGCGCCTATGCTGGACAGCGGATTGCGTACGAGGTTTGATCATAGCGAATGCGACTATATCTGACTTTAGGTCAGTTATGAGTAAAAGTCAATCAGGACCAGGTGACGCCATTCTCGAGTGAATTTACAGGTTGGATGAAAAGGACGCCCCGCGCCGAAGCTATATAGGGCTCCGACGCGGGTGTGTTTTAGCGAAACGCTACTTAGCGTGGTGCGGCGAATGTCTGGTGAGCGTCGAAAGTAATAACTTCGCCGACGGAGGAGGCGCCACGGCCTTGTGCAGCACAATGTCCTTGGCGCTGATCTTCTTGCCATAGAGGCGTTCGTTCGCGTCATTATCCGGGCGCAGCGTGGAACCTTCGAGCGAGACGCCGGCGAATAAACCGCGAGAACGCGAATACGTCAGCACCTCCGCTCGCATCGTTACGTCCGTAGCGGCCGCCGCGGTTCGCCCCACCGGCCCTGCGGCTGCAGAGGCATCAGCGCCCAGTTTCACTTTGCTGCTCAGGATCGCGCTGGCTCCGCGTTCGTTCATAATCAGCAGCACGAAGTCAGTAGCCTGTCCGCCGATCTGAAATCCGAAGCTGCCGCCTTCGAGCGCCATCATCGACGGCGCGCTCCAGGGACCGCGAAAGTTTTCGCCGCTGCGGCACGTCATTACGCCCCGGCCATAGCTTGCACCTACAATAAACGCCGCCTTGAGAACGGAGGGGAGGACGATCACGCAATCCGCTTTGTTGATCAAATCCTGGGGGATATCGTCCGGGATGTCCATAATCTCTTTCGCAACCTTGCCGGCATTCCGGACACGGTCCGCTTCTTTGGTGTCGTCGTCAGCAGCGCGAAGTGGAGCTGGATTTACGAAAGAAAGCAGCCCTACGAGCGCTGCCGCAATGCAAAGGTGCCATGCTCTTCTCATCTAACTTCCTCCTCAGGATGGGCGGTTTGATTAAATCGGGGCCGCTGCTAACAAGAAGACTATATCAAACGAGAGCAAAACCGCGAAGTTTGGAATGTCGAGGATTGGAATATAATTGGCCGCCTTTCGAGCCGGTTGAACCCATATGAATTTTCTAATGTCGCCATTTTCCCGTCGCGCAAAATCTTGCAGCTGTGCGATCACAATTTCCATCGCCACTTTGCTTGTGATGGCCCGGCCGCTGGCCGCGCAAAAGCCGTGCTGCCGTTCGAAGCCAGGCCAACAATCGAATGCGAGTACAACCGCCCGGCCGGACCTCGAGCATTTTCGTTCGCGCGTAGACACACTGTTGAGCGAAGCTCACGCCCGAAAGGCGGATTGGGGCATTCTCATCGCGAATCGCGACACCGGCGAGACGCTCTTCGATTTAAACGCCGACCACTACTTCACGCCCGCTTCGAACGCCAAGCTCTTCACCTCGTTCTTCGCGCTCGCAACTCTCGGCACGGGCTATCGTTTTCACACCACCCTCGAATCAACGGCCACGCTCGGCAGCGATGGGAGACTCCCCGGAGACTTGGTTCTTGTTGGACGCGGCGATCCTGATCTTTCGAATCGCAAATTTCCCTTCCTCGGAAAAGTCGAACATGATGGCCCCACCGAGAAAATTCTTGCCGAATTGGCGGATGCAGCAGTCGCGCACGGCTTGAAAGAAGTGGATGGCGACATCGTTGCTGACGATCGGTACATCCCCTTCGATCCCTATCCCGCAGGTTGGAGCATCGGCGATCTGTTCTTCACGTTCGGCGCTCCCGTCACCGCAATCACCTTCAACGATAATTCCGTCACGATTGCAATGTCTCCGGGCGCTCAGGCGGGCGATCCTGCACTGATAGTTGTCGATCCCGCGGAGGCAGCAGCAGGATTCACGCAACAGATCACCACAAGCCCGCTTGGAACGGATCCTCAACTAGCCGTCGTACGCCAACCCGGGCCGAACTTTTTGCTCCTCCGCGGATCGGTGCCGCTCGGCCACGCTCCCGTCAAGCTCGATCTGGCAATGACCGATCCGGCGCAGACATCTGCGCGCACGCTGCAGCATCTGCTCGAAGCTCGCGGCGTACATTTCAAGGGCGGCGTTCGCGTGGAAGAGGCGCCAGCGCCACAAGCCTTGAAACCCAGCGAAGCGCCTTTGCTGCTTTCACCTGAATTGAAGAGTGCGGAAGAAAATTCAGCAGCGAATGTGCGCGTACTCGCCGAGCACGTTTCACCGCCGCTGATCGAAAGCGTGCGCGTGCTGAATAAAATGAGCCAGAATCTCCACGCCGAACTGCTTCTGCGCACAATAGCACGCGAAAAAACGGGAATCGGCTCCACGGAAATTGGATTGAAACTCGAAGAGGATTTCTTGAAATCCCTGGGCGTCGCAGACGGCGATGCTGTCCTCACGGACGGCTCCGGCCTCTCGACCAACAATCTCGTAACGCCGCGCGCAGTGATCGCCTTGCTGCAATATGCAATTCATCAGCCCTGGGGCCCTGATTTCATGGCCACCTTGCCGGTTGCCGGAGTGGATGGCACGCTCGAAGACCGCATGAAAAACACTCCTGCCTCCGGTTTGATTCAAGCAAAAACAGGCGGCCTCGAACACGTCCACGTTCTTTCCGGTTACGCGACAACGGTAGACGGCGAATATCTCGTCTTTTCAATCTTCGTAAATAACGACCCCGAAAAGGGACGCGAAGCAATTGCCGCCATCGATGCAATCTCCTTAGCAATGGTCGAAACAATCGGCGCTCCAGCAAATCGCAAATAGAGACTGTCGCGCCGCGCCGATTTCTGCAGGCCTCCGGGCATTAGTAGGGCACGGCATGCCGTGCCCGAACCCGCTGCGTGTAAAATGCGCGCCATCCTCGCGCCGCGCGATCACGATCCGCTCTTTGCTCGATTCTCTTTTCCACACCCAACCAAGCTACAATTCTAGTTTTGAGGCATCCGTGTCCCGTCACGCCGAACAAGTCCTGGAATTCGACAAGCTCAAGGAAATCGTCAGCGGTTTCACCACCTGCGCGCCAGGACGCCGCGCAATTCTCTCGCTCAATCCGCAGCAGGATGTCTCCGCACTAAATTCTGACTTCACTCTGATCCGCGAGGCAGCTGCTTATCTGCGCCCTGGCGCGGAAATGGGTTTCGGCTCGCTCGCAGATCCCGAGCCCTGGCTCGCGCAACTAGCCATGCCGGCATCGGTGCTTTCCAGCGCCGATCTTCTGGATGTCGCTTCCTTGATGGACACGGCCAATGGCGTCAGGCAGACATTCAAAGGAGAGACTGCGAAATATCCGCGCCTCGCGGAAAAAGCGGCAGCCTTCGCCGATTTTCGCCACCTCCTCACCGCCATTCGCCGCGCGATTCTCCCCAATGGTGAAATCAGCGATGATGCTTCTCCACAATTGCGTCGCATTCGCACTGGAATCGGACAGGCGCGCGACAAAATCCAGAAGTCACTCGAAAGCATCCTTCGCGCCCGTGGCGAACCCACCGGCGAGGATTACATTACTCTCCGCAACGATCGCTTCGTTATTCCGGTTCGCGCCGGCGATCGCCGCGCCGTTCCCGGCGTCGTCCACGCTGCCAGTGCCACGGGGCAAACGGTTTTCGTCGAGCCGCTCGAAGCCATCGATCTGAATAATCGCCTCGTTCAACTTTCCGAAGAAGAAATCGCTGAGATCGCCCGCATTCTCGCCGAACTCACCGAACAGGTCCGTTCCTACCGCGGACCGCTCCAATCCGCCGCGGCTGGAATTGCTCATCTCGATTCTGTGTTTGCCCGCGCACGATTTGCTCGTGACTTCGATTGCACCATGCCGGAATTTTCCACCGGCAATTCGCTTCGGCTCGAAGCCGCGCGGAATCCGGTTCTTGAACACACGCTCCGCCCGCAAGACCGCAAAGCCGTCCCTTTGACGCTCGCCCTCGGCGGATCGGAAACGGTGATGGTCATCAGCGGACCCAACACTGGCGGCAAAACGGTTGCGCTTAAAAATGTCGGCCTCGCTGCCCTCGCCGCGCAATCGGCGATTCCCGTTGCAGCGGAGCGCGCCGAGTTACCGCTGTTCGATCACGTTCTGGCTGACATCGGCGATGAGCAGTCCATTGCAGCCGATCTCTCCACGTTTTCCGCGCACATGCTTAATCTGAAATCGATGCTCGAGATCGCGACGGATCGCTCGCTGATTCTCGTCGATGAAATGGGCACCGGCACAGCGCCGGAAGAAGGCGCGGCTCTCGCTGTCGCCTTGCTCGAAGAATTTCGCGCCCTGCGCGCACTGACGATCGCCACGACGCACCACGATCGCCTCAAGACCTACGCTTCCACGACGCCCGGAATCGTGAACGCCGCGATGGAATTCGACGAAGAAAATCTGCGGCCCACGTACCGCCTCCTCGTGGGCGTACCGGGAACCTCGAGCGGACTCGAAATCGCGCGCCGCCTGGGTTTGTCACCTCGAGTTGTAGACCACGCGCGCGCCAGTCTCTCTCCCGAATCGCGCGAGGCTCGCGATCTGATTGCATATCTTCATCGCAGCCGCGATGAAATGGACGAGATCAAGCGCCAGGCTCGCGAAGAGCTCGCGCAATTGGAAGCGGAACGCCGCTTGCTCCAGACTGAGTGGGTCGAGCGCCAGAAAAAACGCATCGCCGAACTCGAAAGGAACTTCTACGCCACCCAGAAGCGCCTCGAAGCCGAAATTGCCCACCTCGCCGCCGATATAAAAGACCGCACGTTGCGCGCTCAAATCGAAAAACAATCCGGCCGCCGCGTCGGCAAGATTGCCGGTGAAGCTCGCGCAGAAGCCGACGCCGCCGTTGTAGACACGCTCGCCGCATCGCAGTCGGACCTCGGCGTTCAGGCGCAGCGCGCTGCGCAGCCGGTCGAACCCAGCCTTCTTTCCGCAGGCCAGCGCGTCATCGTAAAGGGTTTCAAGCAGCCCCTCCTGTTCCGCCGCCACGACGGCCGCTTCGCGGAAGTCGAAGCCGGCCCCATGCGTATGAAGGTTCCATTGTCTGACGTTGTCGGAATCGAGAGCGCCGCCGCGGCCACGAAAAGCGTCCCAGGCGACGCCACGCGCCCCCGCGGCATCACCGTGCACGCGCAGCCCAGCGACGAGCCTGCCACCGAAGAAATCAACGTCATCGGCACCACAGTCGAAGAAGCAACTCGCCGCGTTGATAAGTTCATCGACCAAGCCGCCCTGGCCGGCAAGCCCGCCGTGCGCATCATCCACGGCCACGGCACAGGCGCCCTCCGTCGCGGCCTGGCAGAATTTCTCACCGCGCACCCGCTTGTCGAAAAAATCGAACACGAGAAACCGGACCGGGGCGGCGAAGCAATCACAATCGCGGAGTTGAAAAGCTAGCAACGGAGTGCTAAGTCTTAACTGACCACGATGGCTGAGGCAGGAAGTTTTGCGGAGCGCGTGAAGCAACAGGCGGACATCGTCCGCGTGATCGGCGAATACGTGCGCCTTAAAAAGAGCGGCGCAAATTTCACCGGCCTCTGCCCCTTTCACCAGGAAAAAACCCCGTCATTCGCCGTTCACCCGGTGAAACAGATTTACCACTGCTTTGGCTGCGGAGCAGGCGGCGACGTCTTCAAATTCGTGATGGAAATGGAGAAATCGCCATTCCCCGAAGCAATCCGCACCGTCGCTGAAAAATGCGGCATTGCTATCCCCAAGCCCCGCGAACGTTCGCCGGAAGAGCGCCGCGAGAACCAACAGCGCTCCGCCCTCGTCGAAATGCATCGCGAGACCGCCGCCTTCTTCTCCCGCGCCTTACACGATAGCTCCGAAGGCAAAGTCGCCGTCGCCTACCTCGAAGATCGCGGCCTCGATCGCGAAGCAATGAAGCGTTTCGGCCTCGGTTTTGCGCCGTCGTTCGGCGACGCGCTCCTCCGCTTCGTGAAACAAAAATATCCCGAAAAACTCCTCGACGTCTCCGGCCTGATCTCGCGAGATCAAAGCGGCCGCGCCTACGATCGCTTCCGCCGCCGCATCATGTTTCCCATCGCCAATGAAGCCGGCAAAGTGATTGCTTTCGGCGGCCGCGCCATGGGTGACGATACGCCCAAGTACATGAATTCACCCGAAACCCCGATCTACACGAAAAGCACCGTTCTCTACCATCTCGATCGCGCCAAAGAATCCCTGCGCCAGAGCGATTTCGCCGTCCTCGTCGAAGGCTACATGGACGCCATCGCCGTCGCCCGCGCCGGAATCGCCAATGTCGTCGCTAGCTGCGGCACCAGCCTCGCCGAGCCCCAAATCAAATTGCTCGGCCGCTTCACTCGCCGCGTCATCGTCAATTATGACCCCGACACCGCCGGCCAAGCCGCCACCGAACGCTCCATCGCGCTTCTTCTCGAAAGCGAATTCGACGTTCGCGTCCTCGCACTCCCCGGAAAAGCCGATCCCGACAAATTCCTGAAGGCACAAGGTGTCGACGCCTATCGCAACCTCCTCGCGCAATCGCCGCCCTATCTCGATTACCTTATCGGCCGCGCGCGCCAAATGGACCGAACCACAGCCGCCGGAAAAGTTGCCGCGCTGAATTTCCTGATGCCCTACGTGCAGCGCCTCCCGAATCGCCTTCTGCGCTCGGAATGGGCCACCCGCATCGCCTCCGAATTGCGCGTTGACGAGCCCGTCCTTCGCGAAGCGCTACGCCGCGCTGCCGCCGAACGTCGCAGCGAAGTGAAACCAAACGCCAGCCTGCTCGGCCCTGCCGTGAAGCCCGCCGAACGCCAGATCATCCGCATGCTCGTTGAAGCCGACGGCTTCCGCGAAAAGCTCGCCAGCGAATTAGCGCATGACTCGCTCCACCGCGGCCTCGAATGCGAGCGCCTCCTCGATCTCCTGATCTCGAAAGTAGGCGACCATCCCGATCCCGCCACGCTGGCCGCGGCTCTCGAAGAAAGGGAGCGCCGCCTGCTCTTCGAAGTCCTCTTCGAGCCCGTCCCCGAGCCCACCTGGGACGACGCCGAGAATTGCCTAAACGTTCTCCGCAACCGCCGCGTGGAAGAAGAACTCGCCGCGCTGCAAAAGAAGATCGAAGCCAAGCCCGCTACCGACGAATTGCGCAGCCTCCTCACACGCCGCCTCGAACTCCAGAAGCAACTCGCTACCAACTAGCGCGAGCCATTGCTTAGCAGCAGCACTTTGAATCCGCACACCCGCCCACTCATCTATTCAAGCAAAGCCCAAGACTCAGAATTGAGGTCGAAGCGGTTGCTTCGTCAATCTTAAGCTGCCGCTATAATATTCGACGTGAAGAAGTTAGGTGACCAAGAGCGCGCCGAATTGACGCAGGTACCATAACTATTGTATTCTCGTAAGGTTTTGGAGGAAACGGGCGGCGCGTCTCCTGCATCAAATAACTGGTGCAGTGAGCGCGAGCGTGGTTGGCGCGGGCATAGGGCTGGCAACGGGTTCGCAGTACCGTCTTAATTATCCGTTTAAACGTCGTTATTTGACAAGTCGCGTCGGGGTGTCTAACTCCGCGCGCATATTTCTTTGGCCGCAGCCTGCGCGTCGCCGTTTCACCTCGCAATGGAGGAAGTGTGAGTCTGGCTCTTGAAGAAAAATACGATCAGGTACGACAGCTCATCGCGATGGGCAAGGAACGCGGTTACCTGCTCTACGATGAAGTGAACGATATCCTGCCGGCCGAGGTGCATTCCTCGGAAGAAATTGACGATTTGCTTTCCACCTTCGAGCGTTACGGCATCGACGTCTATGAAGACCTGACGAGCGCAAAGGCCGCTCTGGCCGCCGCCGATGGTGCCGATGGGCCAGAAGTCGGAGTCGTGGTAGAAAAAGAAGCCGTCGCTTCCGAAGACGGCGAACTCGACCTCACTCCCGGCACGCTCGAAAAAACCAATGATCCCGTTCGCATGTACCTGCGCGAAATGGGCACCGTTCCGCTTCTCACCCGCGAAGGCGAAGTTGCCATCGCCAAGCGCATCGAGCGCGGCCAGCTCCTCGTCCTGAAAACCATCACGCGCGCTCCGCTGATTCTGAAAGAGCTGCTCCAAGTGGGCGAAGATCTGCGCACTGGCTCGCGCTCCATCAAGGAAATCGTTCAGTTTGACGACGAAGAGCTCACCGAAGAAAAGATCGAAGCGAAAACAAAGGAAACCCTCAAGCAGATCGACAAAGTCGCCAAGCTCTACCTTGTGGCGATGAAGCAAGCGCAGAAACTCGAAAAAGTTCCGCGCTCGAAGAAGCGCCCCTATCTGCGCGCGCGCTATGCGCTGGGCCGCACTCGCGTCGAGATGTCCCGCCGCTTCCGTGAGCTCGATTTCAATCCGCTCGAAAAGAAGCGCCTCATCGACAAAATCCGCCAGACCGTCGAGCGCGTCCATTTCCTCGAACGCGAAATCGTCAAGCTAGAACGCCGCGTCGAAGCCTCAAAAGCCGACGTCCAGGCCGAAGCGCGCAAGGATCTTCGCGCCCGCCGCCAGGAACTTGGCGAAATCGAAATCGCGAGCGAGGTGAGTCCCACCGAACTGAAGCGCGCCCTTCAGGTGATTCTTCGTGGCGAAGCCGAAGCCGAGCAAGCCAAGAAAGAATTAATCGAAGCGAACCTCCGCCTCGTCGTTTCCATCGCGAAAAAATACACGAACCGCGGCTTGCAGTTCCTTGACCTGATTCAGGAAGGCAACATCGGCTTGATGAAGGCCGTCGACAAATTCGAATGGCGCCGCGGCTACAAATTCTCCACCTACGCCACGTGGTGGATTCGCCAGGCCATCACCCGCGCGATCGCCGATCAGGCTCGCACTATCCGCATCCCGGTGCACATGATCGAAACGATCAACAAACTCGTCCGCACCCAGCGCCAGCTTGTCCAGGAACTCGGCCGTGAGCCCACTTCCGAAGAAATCGCCAAGCGCATGGATATTCCGGTCGCGAAAGTCCGGAAGATTCTGAAAATCGCGCAGGAGCCGATTTCGCTCGAAACGCCCATCGGCGAAGAAGAAGATTCGCATCTGGGAGATTTCATCGAGGACAAGGCCGTAGTCTCGCCGTCCGACGCGGTGATCAATCTCAGCCTGAAAGAACAGACTTCTTCCGTGCTGAAAACGCTCACGCCGCGCGAAGAAAAAGTCATCAAGATGCGTTTCGGTTTGGACGATGGCAGCGAACACACCCTCGAGGAAGTCGGCCAGTCATTCGCCGTCACCCGCGAACGCATCCGCCAAATCGAAGCCAAAGCGCTGCGCAAGCTGCGCCACCCGTCGCGCTCGCGCAAACTCCGAGCCTTCCTCGAAGGCTCCGCCAACGATTACTGAGCAGCATTGCGGTCCTGAAATCTCGTTTTGCTTTCAGACGAGCCGCCCATGAAAACGAGCAGATTTCTTCCAGCCGGCACAGCAATCATCGTTGTGCTGGCTTTTTGTTTTTCACCTCGCGCGCAAACTCGCGCGCAGGAAACTCCGCCCTCCGCTCGTTCGGCTGGTTCGCCGCCACAATACATCAACGTGGTTCACGAGCGGCTCAAGCCTGGCCGAGACGCCGCTTATGACGGCATGCTGTCGAACATTCGCGACGATTACGAGCGATTCAACATTCCCGCCTATTGGATTGAGATGAAGTCGATCACGGGCCCCGATGAAAGCTTCTCTTTGAATTTTGGCGACTCATTCGGCGATCTTGAAAAAATGGGCGCCGGCGTGGCTGCGGGTGTTGCAGCTCATCCTGAGCTTGCCGGTCTGCAAGACCGTTTGCTGGCGGAAAATACCTCGAGTGTCACGAACTTCATCGCCGAGCGAGTGGATGCTCTGGGTTCCCGCGCCGCCACGATCAACTTTGCGAAAATGCGCATGCTTCAGGTGACGGTCTTCCACATTCGCCCGGGCCACGAAGGTGAGTTCGCAGAAGCCGCGAAGAGCATCGCATCGGCTTATGAGAAAGTCGCAGGCAGCCCCGCGTGGGTCCTCTATGCGGTGCACTCGGGCGCCCCGATGCCGTGTTACTTGATGCTCACGACGCTCAGTTCATTGCAGGACGAAGATGATGCAGCAGCACGCCGCGCCCCCGCGATGGAAGCCGCCGGGCCAGCCGTACAGCAGCGCCTGCAGGAAATCGCGCGCTCGGCTTACGATTCCATCGAGACGAACATCTACGTCGTCAACCCGCTCCTAAGCCACATGCCGAGAGATTTCACAACCGAGGATCCGGCGTACTGGATGCCAAAAACCACGGTACCTATTCCTAAGAAAACTCAATAGGACACGGTATGCCGAGAACTATCCTGGTCGCATTAAAGCCAAACCGTGGCACATGTGAAATGGAACTACGTACTCCTTAATCTGGATAGATACGTATCTATCTCACCCTTTTGAACGAGAAGGGAAAAGGATTGCCGACCGTAGTCTTGTATTCGGGACAATCCTTTAGCATCGAAAAGAGAAAACTGCTGACCCTCTCTTCGATTTTTTGCGAGGCTCTTCAGTAAGGCGGGGATGGGAGGTGCCTTGCCCCTATCGACGACCATTGCGGAAGCGTGTTGGTAGAGGCGATTAACGAATAGGTCAGCTGCCTGAATTCCTGGAGTGTTTTTTGCCAAAGGGTAGCTGATTCCGCCAAGCTTCCCGAGAAGAGATGCCGGTAGTCTTACATCCTTAAGCAGATGGCCATGCAGAACGGTAGCATAGCCATAAAAGCTTCTGTCCAAGCCTGCAAAAAAATGAACTTTCTCTATCTTATTCTTGCCCCAGACTTTAGACGACTCTAAGACACACCACTGGAATGGGACATAATAGCTCTTGTTCGGACAGCCAGAAGTCAACGCCTCCCCAGCAATATTGAATTTAGCTCCTGTAAACCACTTGCGATCAAGAAGTGGGAGGGCGAGAAAATCCTTCACGACAATGCCGTAGCCGATTGGGAATATTGAGTTCCGCACGACGCACTGCACAAGACGATTCAAAAATTTATCTGCTTTTTCGTTGAGCCAATCTCTATATGGACTGACCCTTGCCCCTCGTGGTCGCGCGAAAAATCTCTTTGCATGAAAGCCTGCTTCGGCAAGTTCGGGATATTCAGAGATTATCTTATTCCACTGGGCTTCAAACTTTCGCCATCCCGGCTGGCTTCCATAAAACCCTCCTACTACGCAAACCTTTGCGCCGTCGTGTATGCCGCTCTCATCGAAATAGGCTTCGATTAGCATAAGACAATCACTCAGCCACGCCCGCCGAGAGTGCCATTAGCCACGAAAAATCGCTCCAAAGCGGTACAGGAAGGGAACTCCGTATTGTGCGATCAAAAACGCCGCAGCAGCCGCCAACCCGCCGACAATCACAGT